>NZ_JBPKBH010000026.1:16230-39700 GCF_051388915.1 Yinghuangia sp. YIM S09857
GCAGGTTTGCGGGGTGATCGAGAAGTACCGACACCGGGCCTCCTGCGCAGTGATCGCGATTCCCGACGAAGCCTCTCGGTGCTTGCTCCATCGGGGTGGTCACTGTGTCCTTCGGCAGATCGGCGCCCCGCCTTTAGCGGAAGATCCACATCCGTTATCGAACGCTTTGTACGTGGGTGGCGCAAAGCGCCCCGGTGGCTGGAATCCGCCGCGTGTGTGCGGCCGCGCGTACCCCTCCCGGGCAGGCGCGGACCGCCTCGCCGCGGCCTGGACCGCGCACCGTACGCCCTGCTCAGCGGTCGCGCAGCGCGGACCGCGACGGCATCGGGACCACGCCCTCGCCCCCCGACCCCGCGGGCGGCAGCGGCGGCAGACCCGCACACGTGCACAACAGATCCAGCCACGCCTGCATATGCGGAGCCAAGTCGTCGCCGGACGGGGTCCACGACGCCCGGATCTCGATCTCGGTGCGGGCGATCTGCCCTTCGAGACCGCCGAACCCCTGCGAGGTCGCGCGACTGACGGTGCCGCTCGGCGCGACATAGTGCGCGCCGCGCAGATGCAGTGCCTCGGTCAGCCAGGTCCAGCCGACCTCCGGCAGCAGGGGGTCGGTCGCCATCTCCGGTTCCAACTCGGCGCGCGAGAGCGTCACGAAGCGGAACGTGCCCTCCCACGCCTCGTGGCCGTCCGGGTCGTACAGCAGCACGATGCGGCCGCCGCCCAACTCCTCGTCCTCGACCACGACCTCCGCCGAGAACGCGGCGGAGAACGGCGCCAGGTTGCGCGGGCGCGGCATGTCCTCCAGCTCGATCTCGGGACGCAGCGCCGCCGCCCGCATCTGCTCCACCGCGCGGCGGAACTCCGCGGGCTCCTCGGTTTCGCCGACTGCTGGTGCCATGACGGGCAGCGTATGTGCGGGGCAGCGGCCAGCCGAGGAGGCGCGCGGGCCTTCGCCGCGGGCGAACGGGACACTCGTCCGGGTCTGCGAGGATGGGCCATGTGACTGACCCGCGTACCCCTGGCTCGCCGCCACCCGCCGCCCCGACCGCCGACGTCCGAGACTCGGCGTTCCTGCGCGCCTGCCGACGCGAATCCGTGCCGCACACACCGGTGTGGTTCATGCGCCAGGCCGGGCGCTCGCTCCCCGAGTACCGCAAGGTGCGCGAGGGCATCGCCATGCTCGACTCGTGCATGATGCCGGACCTGATCACCGAGATCACGCTCCAGCCCGTGCGCCGCCACAAGGTCGACGCGGCCATCTTCTTCAGCGACATCGTGGTGCCGCTCAAGGCGATCGGCGTCGACCTGGACATCAAGCCGGGTGTGGGCCCCGTCGTCGCCCACCCGATCCGCTCCAGGGCCGATCTCGCGCAACTGCGCGACCTCACCCCCGACGACGTCCCGTACGTCACCGAGGCGGTCGGCCAGTTGACCCGCGAGCTGGGCGGCACGCCGCTGATCGGCTTCGCCGGCGCGCCGTTCACCCTGGCGAGCTACCTCGTCGAGGGCGGGCCGTCGAAGAACCACGAGTTCACCAAGGCGATGATGTACGGCGAGCCGGATTTGTGGGCTGCGCTCCTGGACCGACTGGCCGAGATCACCACGCAGTTCCTCACCGTGCAGATCGAGGCGGGCGCGTCCGCCGTCCAGTTGTTCGACTCGTGGGCCGGGGCGCTGTCCGCGGCGGACTACCGCGCGTCGGTGATGCCGGCGAGTGCCAAGGTGCTGTCGTCGGTGGCGTCGTACGGCGTCCCGCGCATCCACTTCGGCGTCGGCACCGGCGAGTTGCTGGGGCTGATGGGCGAGGCGGGGGCGGACGTCGTCGGCGTCGACTGGCGGATCCCGCTCGACGACGCGGTCCGGCGCATCGGCCCGGGCAAGGCCGTGCAGGGCAACCTCGACCCGGCCGTGCTGTTCACGCCGCGCGACACGCTGCGCGCCAAGGCCGACGAAGTCCTCGCGGCCGGACGCGCCGCGGAGGGCCACATCTTCAACCTGGGCCACGGCGTCCTGCCGAACACGGACCCGGAAACGCTCACCGCCCTGGTGGAGCACGTGCATGAGGCGTCCGCCCGCTGACGTCTCCGCCGCTGACGTCTCTGCTCGCTGACGACTCCGCGCGCTGGCCGAAGTGCCGCCGCCTGCCGACGAGCGAGACGGACCGCCCGTATCCGGGACGTCGCGGCGGGACGGCCGTCCGGCCGCCAACGTGTCGATCTTTGTGCTTGCTTGAGCCGTGTGTGGGGCCGGAGCCTGTGTCCGGCCCCACACACGTTTTCCCGTCGACGTCGCCTCGGCGACGACGCGTCGCGGGCGCCGACGTGCGTCAATCCGTGTCGGGCGGACTGCTCGGTGGAGTGTCGGGTCGACCGGCCGGGGCGGTGGTGGGCTTCCGCGGGGCCGGCGGGGGCGCGCCCACCGGCACGGGCGGTGACTGTGCGGTCCGTTCGGCCCTGCGCTCCTCCCGGCCGGCGAACGGCTCCGCGCGAGCGGCGCGGCGCCTGGCGATCGATGCCCTGATCGGCTCCCGGTACTGGCGCAGCAGCCACAGGAGCACGAGGAAGACCACCAGGAAGGGCAGGATCGCGGCCAGCACGACCAGGATCCCGCGTACCGTCACGTAGAACGCGTGCCAGCCGCCGCCCAGGGCGTCGCCGACCGCTCCGGCGAAGCTCTTGTCGCCCTTTTCCTTCGGCGGCGGAGGCGGCTTCGGCGGGTCGACCTTCGGAGCCGGTTCCGGACGCGCGTTCACCGCGAGCGCGATCGTGGCCAGATCCGCCTGCGCAGTAAGCGTCTGCTGACGTTTCATCAGCGACTCCAGATCCGCTTCGCGCCGCGTCACCTCCGCCTCGATCGACACGATCTCGCTCAGCGACGTCGCCTTGGCCAGCAGGTCCCGGACCCGCTCGACGCTGCGCCGCTGCGTCTCGATGCGGCTCTCGACGTCCACGACCTGCTCGGTGATGTCGGTGGCCGTACGGTTGCGGCCGACCACGGTGCCCAGGGCGCTCAACTGGTCGAGCGCCTTGTCGAACTGCGCGGGCGGCACCTTGAGCGTCAGCACCGACGAGGTGACGTACACGACCTCCTGGCGGACCGGCTCCGTCGACCCCGGCGGGGGCGGCACGGAGACGGTACGCGTCGAGCGCGTGGTCTGCTCGCCCGCGACCAGCCCGCCCATGCCGATCGTGATCGACCGCGCGTTCGCGGCGACGACCTCGGGATCGTCCGCCTCCAGGCGTACGTCGGCGGTCAGGACCAGTTTGCGGTCCTGCACAGGCGGGGTGTTGGCGGCGCCCGGTGCGCCGGTCGGCGCGGCTGCCGGGGCCTTGGATCCCGAACCGGCGCCCGCCTGCCCGGTTCCGGCCGGGGACGGCACGGCCTGCGGGCCGGTGGGTGCCGCGGCTCGCGCCGTCGGCGCCGCGGCGCCCGGTGCCTCCGCCTTGTTGCTCGCGGAGTCGCGGTCGCTCGAACTCGAACACGCGCCGAGCAGGAGCACGGCCCCCAGGATCGTCCCGACCGCTGCGGTTCGTCGTCTGAACACGGTTCCCCCCGAAGGACGTTGTGGCGTTGACGGCCTTGTGACGGAGACTGTCCGCGCCGGGTTCCCTCTCGGGGAGTCCCGCGACGCAACCGTGTCCTGACCGACCGTCTCCCGTGACCGCTCCGACCGCGCGCCGTGACCTGCGGGTCCTTTCGGCCACGCATGAGAGGGTGGCTCCATGAGCAAGCGAGGCGAACGAATCGGCCGGGGAAGCGCTTCGCGAAGGCGGTCCCCGGACGGTGCGCGGGGGCGGGCATGACCTCCGCGACGTCCGCGGCGGCTGACGGGACCGAGCAGCGCGCGGGACGCCACATTGTGGTCGTCGGCGGAGGGATCGCCGGGCTCGCCGCGGCACACACGCTGTGCCGGGACGCCGCACCGGGCACCCGCGTGACGGTGCTGGAGGGGTCCCCCCGCATCGGCGGCAAATTGTCGGCGGTCGAGATCGCCGGCGTACCCGTCGACGAGGGCGCCGAGTCGATGCTCGCCCGCCGCCCCGAGGGCACCGGCCTCGCCCGCGAGGTCGGGCTCGGCGAGGACCTTCAGCCGCCCGCGACCGCCAGTGCGACGCTGTGGACCCGCGGCGCGCTGCGGCCCATGCCACGCGGCCACATCATGGGCGTCCCCGGCGACCTGACCTCGCTGGCGGCCTCCGGAGTGCTCTCGCCCGCGGGTCTCGCCCGCCTGCCGATGGACCACGCGCTACCCCCGCACCCCTACGAAGACGACGTCACCGTGGGCAAGTTCGTCGCCTCGCGCCTCGGGCACGAAGTGGTCGACCGGCTGGTGGAACCGCTGCTGGGCGGCGTGTACGCGGGCGACGCGTACGCGATCTCGCTGGAGTCCGCGGTGCCGCAACTGCTGCCCGTCGCGCGCGGCGGCGGTTCGCTGCTCACCGCCGTACGCGACCTGCTCGACCGCGCGCCCGACCCCGCCACCGCCGGACCGGTCTTCGCGGGCATCCGCGGCGGCATCGGGCGCCTCCCGCAGGCGGTGGCCGACGCGATCACCACGAGCGGCCGGGGCACGGTACGCACCGGCGCGACCGTACGCGCGCTCCGCCGCACCCCGACCGGCTGGCAGCTCGTCGTCGGCGACACCCGCACGCCCGAGACAGTCGACGCCGACGCGGTCGTGCTCGCCGTCCCGGCCGCCCCCGCGTCGCGCCTGCTCGCCCCGCACTCGCACGTCGCCGCCGTCGAGCTGGGCTCGATCGAGTACGCGGGGATGGCCATCGTGACGCTGGCCTTCCGCCGCGCCGACCTGGGCACCGAACTGCCGGGCAGCGGCTTCCTCGTGCCGCCCGTCGACGGCCGCCGCATCAAGGCGAGCACCTTCGCGAGCAACAAGTGGGGCTGGATCGCCGAGGCCGACCCGGACACGTTCGTGCTGCGCACGTCGCTCGGCCGGGCGGGCGAGCAGGCCGCGCTCCAGCGCGACGACGCCGACCTGGTCGCGGACTCGCTCGCCGACCTGCACGAGGCGGTGGGCCTCGCGGCCGTGCCGGTCGAGACGCGCGTGACCCGGTGGGGCGGCGGACTGCCACAGTACGCGGTCGGGCACCGCGGACGCGTGGCCTGCGTCGAGGACGCGGTCGAGCGGCTGCCGGGCCTCGCGGTGTGCGGCGCGGCGTACGACGGTGTCGGCATTCCGGCCTGCATCGCGAGCGGACGGCGGGCCGCGGCATCGGTGCTCGCAAGCCTGTTCGGGCGGTCCGCGCCCGTCACCCCCACCGGGGTGCGGGGGACCGGTCGGGGCGAGGGACAATCGGCGTATGACTGACGCCACCACGCAGGACCCCGACATCCCCCAGACGGCCGTCGAGACGGTGCCGCCGCGCCGCAAGGCCCGCGACCTCAACGAGGTCGTCCGCTACACGCTGTGGTCGGTCTTCCGGCTGCGCGGTCCCCTGCCCGAGGACCGGTCGGCGCTGGCCGGCGAGGTCGAGGCGCTGTTCGAGCAGCTTCTCGACAAGGACGTCGTGGTGCGCGGCACCTACGACGTGTCCGGGCTGCGCGCCGACGCCGACCTGATGATCTGGTGGCACGCGGAGTCGTCGGACGCGTTGCAGGAGGCGTACAACCTCTTCCGCCGCACCGCGCTGGGCCGTCAGCTCGACCCGGTGTGGTCCAACATGGCGCTGCACCGCCCGGCCGAGTTCAACAAGAGTCACATCCCGGCGTTCCTCGCCGAGGAGACGCCGCGCGCGTATGTGGCGGTGTACCCCTTCGTGCGGTCGTACGAGTGGTACCTGCTGGAGGACGCCGAGCGCCGCCGCCTGCTCGCCGAGCACGGCCAGATGGCACGCGGCTACCCGGATGTGCGGGCCAACACGGTGCCGTCGTTCGCGCTGGGCGACTATGAGTGGATCCTGGCCTTCGAGGCCGACGATCTGCACCGCATCGTCGACCTCATGCGGCATCTGCGCGGCTCGGAGACGCGGCGGCATGTGCGCGAGGAGGTCCCGTTCTACACGGGCCGTCGGCGCCCGGTCGGTGAGCTGCTGGCAGGTCTGGCCTGAGGCCGGGGCTGAGCCCGGGTTGAGTTCGATCCGAGCTCGATCCGAGCTCGGCCTGGGCTCGGTCTGGGCTCGACCTGGGCTTGATCGGCGGTGCCGCCCGCGGTGGTCGGCAGCGCGACGCGGGCTGTCTCGGTCTCGGGACCGGGACAGCGATGTCCGAAATCCGCCGGTCAACCGGGCGTCGCGGCGGCAGCATTGTCGTGTGGGAAAGACCGAGAACCGCCAGACGACCGCCGCGAACACCCCAGGAAGGTCCGCCGCCATGAGCACTGCCACCGCCACCGTGACCGCGACCGTCGAAACGGCCGGCACCGCGACCGCCCTCGTGCAGGACGCCCTCCCGATGACCGTGGACGGCGCCGAGAACCGGGCCTGGCAGGCGATGGAGTTCGTACGCCCCCTCGACGGCCCGCCGCGTCACACCGTCATCGGCTCGCCGGTCGGCGAACTGCTGCTGGTCGGCGACGGCGAGGCGCTGAGCGGGCTGTTCATGCTGCCCGACGCCAAGTACGTCCCGGAGATCGCCGCCGACTGGGTGCGCGACGACTCGGCGTTCGACGACGTCACACGGCAGTTGGACGAGTACTTCGCGGGTGAGCGCCGGGAGTTCGACCTGCGCCTGGCCCCGCGCGGCACCGACTTCCAGCGCCGGGTGTGGCGCGAGCTGACCACGATCCCGTACGGCCGCACGACCTCGTACGGCGCGATGGCCGACGCGCTCGGGTCGCCGACCGCCTCGCGCGCGGTGGGCGCCGCGAACGGGCGCAACCCGATCTCGATCATCGTGCCGTGCCACCGCGTCATCGCGTCCACCGGCGCGCTCACCGGGTACGCGGGGGGCCTCGACAAGAAGCGGCGGCTGCTGGCGCTGGAGCGCGGTTCGCGCGCGGCGTGACGCGAGGCCGGGCCGCCGGGCGGCGGGCGGAAATCCGCTCGCGTCCCGGCCGCCGCCGGTGCGAGGGTGCGGGGCATGTCAGCGCAGCGCACTCGGCAGGTCCAGGGCACCAGGTCCGCCCCGCGGGCCCGACACGCCCAGTCTGCACGGCAGTTCGCCCGTTCGGACGGGTCCACCCTGCACGCCGGGTCGGCTCTGTACCGGATTCGCGCGGACTTCGACGCCCGTTCGATCGTCGTGTACCAGGCGTACTCGCCGTCGATCGCCGACGCCGCGCTGCGCGCGCAGCGTTTCGTCCCGCCGTTCTCCTACGGGCGCATGACGTGGATCAAGCCGTCGTTCCTGTGGCTGATGCACCGCAGCAACTGGGCGCGCAAGCCCGGCCAACAGCGGATCCTCGCGGTGCGCGTAACCCGGGAAGGATGGGAAAAGGCCCTGGCGCGCGCGGTGTTGACGACGGCGGACCCGGACGCCGTGGCCCAGGCCGACGTGCACGTGCAGTGGGACCCGGAGCGGTCGCCACGCGGGGCCGCGCTCAACCACTACAGCATCCAGGTCGGCGTCGGCCGGGCGCTGGTACGCGAGTTCGCGGAGGACTGGGTCGTCGGCATCACCGATCTGACGCCCACCGCGCACCGCATCGTCGAGCTGGTCCGGTCCGGGCGCGCGGACCGGGCGAAGGCGCTGCTGCCGGGGGAGAAGGTGTACCCGGTCCCCGCCGCGATCGCCCGGCGGATCGGCGTCGACGAGGGCCGCTAGCCGCGTACGGGCGTACGTCAACCGCCGCAGCCGCCGCACCCGCCGCCGCATCCGCTCCCGCCACCGCAACCGCTGTCACCGCCTCCGCCCCCACCGCCGCCGGAGTCCCCGCCCGCGTCGGAGGAGCACCACGTCGCCGAGGTGGTGGAGGTCGAGGCGGTGGCCGAGTGCGCCTGCTGCTGGGTCATGGCGTCGCGCAGCAACTCCGATTCGATCGCCGCCAGCCCGCCGAGCGCGACGGCGCCCAGCAGCAGGGTCTCCGGAGAGGCGTCCCAAGGGTTGTGCTCGCGAGCCCGCTTGAGGCGGGTGCGCCCGGCCGGGCTGAGGCGTGTGGAGCCGGCGCCGAAGAACGGGATCAGGATCGCGACGATGCCGCCGACCGCCACCAGCCAGCCCTGCGGGCTCGGGAGCGCCACCAGCGCCACAATGCCAGTGGGGACGGCGAGGAAGAACAGCGTGGTGGTCGCCGTCCCCAGCACCTCGCGCGGTCGATGGTCGGCGGGCAGCACCAGCCCGTCGCGGGCCAGCCGGTCGCCGACGCCCTGGACCGCCGGGGTCCGCTTGACCTCGTCGCGCACCCTGGTGATGTGCGCGGTTCCGCGGCGGCCCCGTTCGTGGAGGAAGGCGTGAATGGCGGCGCGCACGTCGTCGTGGTGGTACCCGATGCCGGAAATGTCGTCGGACTCGCCGCCGCACCAGGTGACTTCGCCGGTCGAGCTGATGTGCACCAGGCCCGACTCGTACATGCGCACGAGGGCGACATTGACCACCCGTTCCGGGCCTTCGGCAAGGAACGCGACGTCGTACAGGTCGAGTTCGCGGTCCGGGGAGCCGCCGTCGAGCGGCCCGGGGCCGCGCCGGGAGGCAGGCAGCACGGCGATCGCGACCACGAAGGCGACCGCCATGACGGAGACAAGCAGGACGGCGAGGAACATGGCTCCCCCTGGGGTCGGTTCGCGCTGAGGTGGGTCGCGCTGGGGTCGGTTCGCGCTGGGGTGGGTCGGCTGGGTCGTTCGCGTTGGTCGGATCATGCAGGGTCGGCGCGCAGGGTCGGTACGTGCCGGGGTCGGTTCACGCTGCGTCAGGCGGTCGGCGGGCGGGTCGCGGCGCACGGCGACACGACGGCCGAGGCGGTACGGGTGAGCGCGCGGTCGCGCAGCATCCGACGCCGGGCCCGGCCGTGCCGGGTGAGGCGGCCGCGGCCCGCGACCCAGAACAACAGTCCACCGCCCACTACTTCGGAGGCCACCACAGCCACCGCGAGCGGCGTGGGGAACGCGAGCAGCGGAATCGGGCTCGTGACCGCACCGATCACGCACACGGGTCCGGCCATGATCCGCGTGACCTTCCGCGCCGGATAGCCGGGCCCGGTGGCGAGGCCGTCCGCGGCAAGCCGCTCGCGTACGCGCCGCACCGACGCCTGGTCGGCCATCCTCCGGTGGAGCAGGGCGACCGGGTCGTCCTGCTGCGTCCGTCCGATGCGGCCGCCGCGGCACGCATCGCTGCCTGCACGGGGTCGAGAGCGGTGGTGGGCGGCGGGAACTCCACCAGCTTGTCTGAGACGACGCGCGCGTGCCCCACCGCGGTCATCCGCCGCAGCGCGACGTCGACGACCCGATCGGGCCCGCCTTCGATGTAGGCGGTCTCGTACGGATCGAGGTCGCGGTCAGGATCGGCCTCGTGGCGGAATTTGGGCGCGATCCACGTGACCACGCCCCACGCAAGTGCGTTGACCAGCAGAATGCCCAAGCCCTGGGTGAGCACCATCGCAGCGACGGACATGACTACCCCCGAGAGTTCCTCATTCCGAGCAGTACCGGGCGTCCGGGTCCCAGTTCTCGCGGTTGCGGCGCAGGCGGGAACGTACGCGCTCGGCGATCCCCGGTCGGCGCGGCGGCTCCGGGGGGACGGGCGACAGCGCGGCCGCCACCGCCTCGGGAAGCTCGTCCTGCGCGGCCAAGTACTCGGCGAACGCCGCCGCGTCGGCCCGGCTGCCGCCGACCGCGGGCTTGGGGTGCGTGCGCGCCCACTCCATGAACACGCGTGGCCAGCGGTCGCCGAACGCCGTCGCGAGCATCGGCAAGGTCCGCAGCACGCCCTCGCGCCGCTTGGCGGCCAACGCCACCGACTGCACGCGGATGCGCTCGGGATCGAATCCGGCGGGGACCGGTCCGCCCGCTACGAGTGCGGCGAGCAAGTCCGTCTGTCTGCGCGCGAGTTCGGCACGCGCGGCGGTCGGGTCCACAAGCGCGGCGTCCGGTGCCGCCGGGGCCACGGCCGTCGGATCCAACCCCGTCGGACCCGCTGATTCCGCGTGAACTCCCGTTGGTTCCAAGACCGTCGAATCCCCCGTCGGCGCATTCGCGGCCGTCGCGTCAGCGGCCACCGTTGCGACCGCCGCGTTCCGATCCGCCGCGGTGCTCATCGGCTGCCTCCTGCCAGAACCCCCGTCGTGCTGAACCGGGTTGATCCACCAAGGCTCTCCGTCCGCGCCGGTACTCCGGCCAACCGCGCCCGGATCGCGGTCAGTTCGCCCTGCAATTCGTCCGCGGGCGGGAACGCCGCGTCACGCTCCAGCAGCACTCCCGGCGGCACCCGCCGTGCGCACAACATGCCGAGGATCTCCAGGACTTCGTCGGACACCGGGTGCGCGTGCGTGTCGTGCCAGATCCCGTCGGTCAGCATCCCGCCCGCAACGTGGACGTACGCCACGGCCTCCAGCGGCAGGGCGTCCAGCGCCGCGCCGACGTCCAGGCCGTGGTTGACCCGTTCGGTGTGCAGGTTGGCGACGTCGACCAGAAGCAACACGCCGGTCATGGCCACCAGTTCGGTGAGGAACTGCGCCTCGGTCAGCTCGTTGTCGGGCCATGCGAACAGCGTTGCCGGGTTCTCCAGGGCGAGCGGTACGGGCAGCGAGTCCTGGGCCACGCGTACGTTCTCCGCGATCACCCGCAGCGCCGCCCGCGTGCGGGGGACCGGCAGCAGGTGACCGGCCTCCATGCCGCCCGCCCGGACGAACGCGAGGTGTTCGCTGACCAGCGGGGCGTCGACCGCCGCGGCCAGCCCCGCCAGCCGGACCAGCCGCGCGGGGTCCGGGCGGTCCGCGCCGCCGAGGCCGAGCGCGACGCCGTGCGGCACGACCGCGGTGCCGCGCTCGCGCAGCACGCGCAGCGACGTCGGCAGGTGCTCGGGGTGGTCGGCGCAGACGTTCTCGGCGATCACCTCGACGAAGTCGACGCCCGACAGGCGCTCCACGGTGAGGTCGATCTCGGGCCGCCAGCCGATGCCGACCGCCCCCGGCGCGGAGCCGAACAAGGCACGGGACGGGCTGCCGGACGAGCCGCCGGACAGGCTGCCGGACGGGCCGCCGCCCGAAAGGTCATCGATGCCGGTCATGAGCCGCCTCCTCCTCCGCAGCCCCCGCCGCCGCCTCCGCCGCAGGACGAGCCGCCCCCGCAGGACGACCCACCGCTGCCGCACGACGAACCGCCGGCGCCGCCGCACGACGAGCCGCCCGAATTCGGCCCCGAGCACGAGGTCCCCCGGAAGCTGCCGTCCGCGCAGGACGCGGATCCGCACCACGACGGCGCCGCCGCGACGTAGTACGCCGCGCACGAGGAACTCCCGCTCGTCGTTGCGGTGTTCTGGGGCAGCATCGTGGCCGCGACCTGCTGTTGCCGGAATACGTCGAGCAGTTCGTAGTCGGTGAGCCGGGCCAGGCCCAGCACCGCGATCTCGCCGAGCCCGGAGCCCCCGGCGACCGTGCCGTCGAGGCGTCTGCGCAGCGCCACCTGACGGCGCAACTGGACGACGTATCGCATGCCCGTGCGGGTGTGGCCGCTGGGCGCGAGCTGCTCGTGCTGCCCGGCGCCCACGAGCAGTTCTCCGGCCCGCCCGGCCACCACGAAGACGAACGTCATCACGACGATGACCATGCCGAGAAGGACGGCGGGCTCTTGGAGGACGATGGCCAGGACGAGCAAGGCCGCCGATGCCGCGCCGAAGCCCGTGAGCAGGCGCTTCCACGAGGACCTGGCCCGTGCGGCGGTTCCGGGCGCGCGAAGCAGACCCCAGGCGTACAACTGGTGGCCGATTCCCTGGACTTCGGGGCACCGGGCGCCTTGGTGGCGTACGGCGGCGAGGGACGTGCCGCCGCCCGCGTCGCGGACCGCGCGCAGCACGCCCGCGGTCACCGGGTCGACGGGCTCGCGCCCGGTGGCGGTGGCCGTGCCGTCCCGGCCGATGTGCAGGACGCCGGTGGCGCGCATCGCGAGGACGGCGACATCCGCGACGCGCGCGGGTCCGCCGGCGAGGAACGCGGCGGAGTAGAGGTCGAGCCGCGATACGTCGGGAGGTGCGTTCGGGTGTGTGTGAAGACTCATAGTCCGTATGTACCTGTCCTGGACGCACTCCCACCCACCCGGGAACCAAGTCGATGGGATTCCCTCATGATCCGGTCCCTGTCGGGCACGAACGACCAAGTGGCATCAAGGGGTTCCCGCGTCAGACTGATCGAGTTGACGCAGTCCCGCCGGCTGCGCGGCGTGCAGCCCTCGCCGTCGAAGACATGTCCCAGGTGGGACCCGCAGTTTTTGCGGCAGCGGACCTCGGTCAAGAGGAACCCCCGCCTCCTCCTCCGCAGCCCCCGCCTCCGCCGCCTCCGCCGCAGGACGAGCCGCCCCCTCCGCCGCCGCACGAGGAACCCCCGCCGCCCCCGCAGGACCACCCGCCCCCGGGATCCGAGGACGAGCACGCGCTGCCCCGGAAGCTGCTGTCCGCGCACGAGGCGTTTCCGCACCACGTCGCCGCGGACTCCGCGGCCGCGGCCGCGAGGTGCCCGGCCTGCGCGGCGACCTCCGCGCGCGCCTCCGTGGTGCCGAACCCGCCCTGCGGGATCCGCTGCCGCCGGAACACGTCCAGCAGGTCGTAGTCCCGCATGCAGTGGACGCCGAATATCGCGATCTCGGCGAGGTCGGTGCCTCCCACGAGTCTGCCGTCCCGGCGCCCCCGGACCAGGTCGCCGCGCAGTTGGGCGACGGTACGCGTACCGAGGTGGGTGTGCTGTGCCTGTCGCACCAGCAGGTGGGCGCTCAGGCTCAGCACCAGGACGAAAGCGCTGAAGAGGACCAGCAAGACCAACGCCATCGCAAGGGAGTTGGCGGCGACGGCGACGAGGGACAAGGCCACGGCGACGGCGGTGCCTCCGAGGAGGAGGGCCACGAAAGAGGGCGGGCGTTGCGGGTCCGATCCGGGCGGCCGCAGCAGGCCCCCCGCGAGCAGTCGGTCCCCGACGGCCTGGATCTCGGGGCAGCGCGCGCCTTCGTGGCGTACCACGGACAGGGGGGCGGTGCCTCCCGCCACTTGGACGCCGCGCAGCACGCCGGCCGTCACCGGATCGGTCGGCGCGTGTCCGGTCGCGGTGACGGTGCCGTCGCGGCTGATGTGCAGGGCGCCGGAGCTGTTCAGGACGAGCACCGCGACGTCCGCGGCGCGCGCGGGGCCGCCGGTGAGGAACGCGGTCTCGTACGGGTCGAGTTGCGTGATCGGAGTCGGAGCGGTGTTCGCATTCATACTCCGTGTGTACCTGCCGGGTACCCGCTCCCACGCCTCCGGCGCCGAAATCGATGGGGCTCCCTCACCCCGCGATCACGGTCCGCCCCGCGTGCTCACGCGTCCTCGGCGGGTTCCAGCGTCAGGCTGATCGAGTTGATGCAGTACCGCTGGTTGCGCGGCGTGTAGCCCTCGCCGTCGAAGACATGGCCCAGGTGGGACCCGCAATTGCGGCAGCGGACCTCGGTGCGGACCATGCCGTACCCGCGGTCCTCGCGCAGCTCGACGCGCTCCTCGTCGACGTAGTCGAAGGAAGGCCATCCGCAGTGCGAGTCGAACTTGTCCTGCGACCGGAACAATTCGGCGTCACACGCGCGGCACCGGTAGACGCCGACCGTCTTCGTGTCGGTGTACTCGCCGGTGAACGCGCGCTCGGTGCCGGCCTCGCGGAGGACGTGGTACTCCTCCGGCGTCAGCTTCGCCAGCCACTCGTCCACGGACCTGACCACGTTGTACTTCGGGGTGTCAGTCATACCGGTATCCAACACGTACGGTCCCATGTCCGTTCCCGGGGCGGGGCCGTACAGGTGCCACCGGCGCCTCAGCGGCGGTTGATGGCCTCAAGGATCTCCGGTCCGAGCAGTGTCACGTCCCCCGCGCCCATGGTCAGCACCAGGTCCAGCGGGCGGGCCAGCTCGGCCACCACCGCGGGCACCTCCGACCAGCTGTGCTCCATCCGCACCAGGCCGCCGTTGTCGAGCGCGCTGTGCGCGATGATGTGGCTCGTGATGCCCGGCTGCGGGTCCTCACGGGACGCGTAGATGTCCATCACCAGGGCGATGTCGGCCGCGGCCAGGGCCCGGCCCATCTCCGTGCCGAGCTGCTGCGTGCGGCTGAACAGGTGGGGCTGGAACACCGCGATCACGCGGCCCGCGCCCACCGCGCCGCGCGCGGTCTCCAGGTCGGCGGCGATCTCGGTGGGGTGGTGGGCGTACGAGTCGACGACCCGCACCCCGCCCGCCTCGCCCTTCAGCTGGAAGCGGCGCCGGACCCCCTGGTACCTGCCGAGCGCGGCGCCCATGTCGGCGGCGTCGATGCCGAGGGCGAGGCCGACGGCCAGTGCCATGACCGCGTTGGAGGCGTTCACCCGGCCGGGGACGGACACCGCGAAGACGTGCTCGGCGCCCGCCTTGCCGCGCACCGTCACCTTGCTCGCGAGGCCCTGCGGCTCGACCTTGACGATCTGGAGGTCCGCCGCGTCGCCCTCGCCGACCGTGACGATCCGCAAATCGGGGGCGGACACCGCCAGGCGCTCGCGCAGCGCCCCGGCGCCGGAGTCGTCTGCGGACACGACCAGCGTGCCGCCCGCGACGATGCGGTGCGCGAACTGCTCGAACGAGTCGAGCACCTCGTCGAGCGAGGCGTAGTTCGCGTGGTGGTCCAGCTCGACGTTGAGGACGACCGCGACCTCCGGGGCGTACTTGAGGAAGCTGCGGTCGCTTTCATCCGCCTCCGCGACGAAGACGTCGCCGTCGCCGTGGTGGGCGTTGCTGCCGGCCTCGTTGAGGTCCGCACCGATCGCGAACGACGGGTCCAGGCTGAGGGACGTCAGGCTCACCGCGAGCATGCTGGTCGTGGTGGTCTTGCCGTGCGTGCCCGCGATCGCGACCGAGCGGCGGCCGTCCATGAGCCGGGCCAGCGCGTCGGCGCGGTGCACCACCGGGATGCCGCGCTCCTGGGCCGCGACCAGCTCGGGGTTGTCGGGGCGGATCGCGCTGGAGACCACGACGCAGGTGGCCTCGCCGAGGTTGTCGGCCGCGTGGCCCACGTGCACCGTGCAGCCGAGCTGGCGCAGGGCGAGCAGCGCGGTGGAGTCCTTCGCGTCGCTGCCCGCGACCTTCGCGCCGCGGATCGCGAGGATCTTCGCGAGCCCCGACATCCCGGCCCCGCCGATGCCGATGAAGTGCGGAGCGCCGAGGTCGACCGTGGGGGCGGTCGCGGACTGCTCCGCGGGCGAGGCGGGCGTTGCCATGCAGGCTCCTAGAGGAAGAACGCGTGAACCGGGAACAGGGTGGTCCGCGACCGGGCGCACCGGGGACGATTCTGCACCACGCGGCGGCTACGCCGTGCCGAGCGCGACACCTCCGCGGTACCGCGGAGAAACTCCGCGGTGCTGTGTGCGGGGCTACGCCGTGCTGTGCGCGAACAGCTTGAGCACCGGGACCCCCACCTTGTGCCGGGCGCGCGAGGCCCAGTCGCGGTGGAAGAACTCCTCGATGAAGTGCGGGTCGGTGAGCACGATCACCTCGTCGGCGGAGTGCCGCTCAACGACGTCCTTGAGGATCTGGAGCGGGTCGTCGCCCGGGGCGGTCTCGCCCGCCGCCCGCACGCCGGCCGCCTCCAGCGCGGCCACCGAGGCGTTGAGGGTGCGCCGGGTCGCGTCGGCCGCCTCGTCGGCGGGCTCGTCCTTCGGGCGCTCGACCTCCTCGGCCGCCTCTTCCAGGTGGCCCAGCGCGACGTCGTCCAGCGCGCGCACCAGGCGGTGGTGGTCCGTCTTGCCGGGCAGCACCACGACGAACGAGGTCTCGACGTCCTCGTGGAGACCGGTGACCAGGTGTACGTCCCCCTCGTCCATGACCTTCTCGATGAGCAGCACGATCGTGTACACGCGTTGTCTCCCTCGGGTCCTCGCTGCGCCGTACCCGCAACACGATGCCACCCGGACGGGTAGTTGGGGCTGATTGCCGCTCAACCGGTGGGGTTGCGGACGTATCGGGCGAAGAGGAACCCGTCCTCCTCCAGCAGCGTGCGCAACTCCATCCTCCGCGGCACGTCGGGGGAGGGGCCGTTGGTGATCCTCGTCGCCGCGCCGCCGAGCATCAGCGGGCCGAGTGCGAGGCACAGTTCGTCCAGACGGTCCGCGGCGAGCAGCTGGCCGAGCAGGTGCGGGCCGCCCTCCGTGAGCAGCCGCGTCCAGCCGCGCGCGGCCAGTGCGTCGACCGCCGCGCCCATGTCCACGCCGGTCGCGCCGGGCTCGCCCGCGATGACCACGTCGGCTGTCTTGCGGGCCGCGGCCAGCCGGTCGGGGTCGCACTCGGGGCCGGTCAGCACCACCGTGGGCACCTCGGCCTCGGTGAAGAGCGGGGTGGTGAAGTCCAGCTCCAGGCTGCGCGTGACGATCGCGATCACCGGGACCGGAGGGCGCCCGGCGGCGGTACGGGCGGCGGCGTACGCGGCCTGCGGCTTCGCCGGGCGGTACCCCTCGGCGCGCACCGTCGACGCTCCCACCAGCACTACGTCGGCGAGCGCGCGCAGTACGCCGAAGATGCGCTTGTCGGCGGGGGAGGACAGCCCCGCCGAGAGCCCGTCGTCGGCCTGGGCGGCGCCGTCGAGGCTGGAGACCATGTTGGCGCGCAGCCACGGGCGGCCCGCGTCGACCACCTCGGGCGGGTACGCGTACAGGAGGTCGAGATCGACCTCGGCAGCCGTCTCGGGGAGAGTCCCGGAGGGCGGAGCGCCCGGGACGTCGGTCGCGGGAAGCAGACGTCGCATGCGGTCGAGTTTCGCACGCACCGTAGGCTTGATGATCGTGCCCAACGTGTCCCCGGCGAGTCCGGTCGCCCAGCCGGTGTCCCTCGCATCGCGCCTCCCCGTGGTCCCCGCGGACCGCATGGTGGCCGAAATGGTCCCGCCGCCCCGCTTCGACGGGGTGCGCTTCGCCACGTACATACCGGACCCCACGCAGCCGAGCCAGGCTGCCGCGGTGAGCCGGCTGGAGGAGTTCGCGGCGTCGCTGAACGCCGCAGGCGGGGGCGGGGGCGGTGCGTCCCGCAAGCGCTGGTTCCGGCGCGACAAGGCGCCCGCGGCACCGGCGTACAGCGGCATCTACCTCGACGGCGGCTACGGCGTCGGCAAGACGCACCTGCTGGCCTCACTGTGGCACGCGGCCCCCGGGCCGAAGTCGTTGTGCACCTTCGTCGAGCTGACCAATCTGGTGGGCGCGCTGGGCTTCCAGGAGACGGTGCGGGCGCTTTCCGGCCACCGCCTCCTGTGCATCGACGAGTTCGAGTTGGACGACCCGGGCGACACCGTCCTGGTCTCGACGCTGCTGGGCAAGCTGGTCGACGCGGGCGTCAAGCTCGCCGCCACCTCCAACACGCTGCCGGACAAACTCGGTGAGGGCCGCTTCGCCGCCGTCGACTTCATGCGCGAGATCCAGGGGCTGTCCGCGCACTTCCAGTCGCTGCGCATCGACGGCGACGACTACCGCCACCGCGGCCTGCCCGAGGCGCCCGCACCCGCCGCGGACGACGACGTGGTGAGCAAGACGGCCGTCGCCCCCGGCGTGACGGGCGCCGCGCTCGACGACTTCCCCGAGTTGCTGCGGCATCTCGCCTCCGTGCACCCGAGCCGGTACGGGGCTCTCCTGGAAGGCGTGCACGCCGTCTTCTGGCGCGGCGTGGTGCCGGTGCACGACCAGTCCACGGCCCTGCGCCTGGTGGTGCTCGCGGACCGGATGTACGACCGCGAGATCCCCGTCGTGGCCTCCGGCGTGCCCTTCGACGTGCTGTTCTCCGACGAGATGCTGGCCGGCGGCTACAAGAAGAAGTACCTGCGCGCGGTGTCGCGGCTGGTCGCCATGGCGCGCGACGGGGCCGAGCGGGTGCCGTCGATCGGCTGACGGCGGCACGCACAGCCCGGCCGACCCCACGGCCTCAGCCGGATGCGGTCGGGGCCTCGTCCGGGTGCAGGGCGTCCAGGATGAGCCGGAGGCCGAACGCGAACTCGTCGGCGTAGTCGTATCCCGGCTTGAGGGCGTGCTCGACGGCGAGCTCGGTCAGGTGCGGGTACGCGTCGGCGGGCATGTCGCTCAGGATCGCGCCCGCGACCTCCTCCAACTCCTCCGAGCCGCTGAACGGCAGGCTCAGCTCCTGGAGCACGAAGCCGTACAGGTAGCTGTCGATCAGCGAGAACGCGTGCGCGGCCATGGGCACCGAGAAGCCCGAGGCGCGCAGCGTGCCGAGGACGGCGTCGTGGTGGCGCAGCGTCGCGGGGCCGGGCTGTGAACGGGAGTCCATCAGGCCGACCGCCCACGGGTGGCGGAGCAGGGAGGTGCGGGCGGACGCCGTGCGGTGCCACATGGCGCTCTTCCAGTCGGTGTCGCGCGGCGGCAGGTCGATCTCCGCGAAGACCGCGTCCACCATGCCGTCCAGGATGTCCTCGCGGCCCGCGACGTGGTGGTAGAGCGACATCGCCTCGACGCCCAGCGGCTGGGCGATGGACCGCATGGTCAGCGCGGCCGAGCCCTTCTCGTCCGCCACCTCCATCGCCGTGCGGATCACGCGCTCGCGGCTGAGCGGGGTGCGCCCTGCCGTTTTGTGTGGGCTCTTGCCTGCCTTGCCTCCTTCGGGCATCGGCTTCTCCTGTCCGGGTGATCGCGGTGCTTTTGGGCGCCCTGCGCGGTGTGCCGACCTGCACTCCTTGACGGCCTTACACCATAAGATTACCGTGCCTTACATCATAAGGCTGACGGTCGGCGACGGCGGAGGGCTGCGCGATGGACGCGGATGCTGGGTACGGGCGGATCACGGACGGGCGGATCAAGAGGGTCTGCGTCGTGGGTGCCTCGGGGAAGCTCGGGCGGTACATGGTCCGGCACGCGCTGGACCGCGGATACGAGGTGGTGGGCGTCTGCCGCGAGGGCAGCGTGCCCAAGCTGACCGAGTTCGCCGACCGGATCACCGTCGTCCCCGGTCGGACGAACGACCGCGAGGTGATCCGGCGGGCCGTCGAAGGCTGCGACGGAGTGCTCGTGGTCCTGGTCCCGTGGGGCGTGCGACAGTACTCGTCCGGCACCGCGCAGGCGGTCCTCGACCACGCTGAGCCCGGTGCGCGGCTCGTGTTCTCCTGCGGCTGGCACATCACGCGCGACGGCAAGGACAAGTACTCGCGTACGTTCACGACCCTGCTCCGCATCGCCACGTGGGCGGGCAAGCTTGTGCGGGCCGTCGAGATCGACGACCAGGTCGAGGCCTGCCGCCGCGTCTTCGCGAGCGACACCCGCTGGACCGTGGTGCGCGGCAGCGACCTGGAGGAGGGCGAGAGCCAGGGACTGCCCGTGTGGCGGCGGCACGTGGGGGACCCGGTGCTGGCCGGAAATCTGACGCGGCGGGTGGACTTCGCGCTGTTCATGGTCGAGGCGCTGACCGACGACACCTTGGTCCAGGAGGCCCCGGCGATCGTCGGCCGCCTCAGCTCCGGCGCCCTCGCGGCGTCCGGCTGACCGGCCGTGCGGTTCGGGGCCGTTCCCTTCCGGGCCGTGGTTTTCCGGGCCCCTCCTTCGGTGCGGTCGAACTGCGGCGGCGGTGTTCCTCGGGGAGGATCGCTGGAGGACTGCGGTTCGACGTACCCGATTCCCGTGGAGGGCCGAGGCGTGGCGAAGAAGGCGGACAAGGCGGCGGACGAGGCGCTGGTGCGGGCGAGCCTGCGGGCGGTCCCGGGCGGCCGGGCGGACGAACGCGGCGGGTCGGGCCGGGTGTCGGGTGGGCGCTCGGAGGGCGGGAAGCGCCGCGCCGAGTCCGAGGGGGAGCGTCCGGCCCGGCCCCTCGCCTCGGACGTCGGCGCGGGAAAGTCGGGCAAGTCTGGTAAGTCGGGTAAGTCGGCCAAGGCCGGGAAAGCGGGGAAGGCCGACAAGGCCGCGAAGAACTCCGACAGGCTCGACAGTTCCAGCAAATCCAGCAAATCCAGCAAATCCAGCAAGTCCGGGAAGAAGCACAAGGCCAAGCACGCCGGAGAAGGCGGCCGGACGTCTCCGCCCGCCTCGCCGCTGCTGCGCGTGGTGCACGGAGCGGTGCCGCCCGCCCCCGCGAGCGTTCCGTCGGTTCGCGACGTCCTGCGCCTGCACGGCGGCGCCGTCGATCTCGCCAGCGCGGACGCCCGGGCCACGCCGCACGCGCCGGGCGGCAAGTCCGAGGCGCTGGCCGACATCGCCGCGATGGAGCCGCGGCTCGCCGAGTTGCAGGAGCGGTTGTACGCGCAGGCCGTCGCGGGCGGCTCCCGCAAGCGGCTGCTGCTGGTGCTCCAGGGGATGGACACGTCCGGCAAGGGCGGCGTGGTCAAGCACGTGATCGGCCAGTTCAACCCGTCGGGCTGCCACATCCACGCGTTCAAGGCGCCCACCCGCGAGGAGTCGGGGCACCCGTTCCTGTGGCGGATTCGGCAGCAGCTCCCGGCGCCGGGCATGATCGGCATCTTCGACCGGTCGCACTACGAGGACGTGCTGATCGTGCGGGTGCGCGAGTTGGTCGCGCGCGGCGTGTGGTCCCGGCGGTACGCGACCATCAACCGCTTCGAGAAGTCGCTGCACGACGAAGAGGTCACCGTCGTCAAGGTGTTCCTGCACATCTCCTACGACGAGCAACGCGAACGGCTGCTGGAGCGCCTCGACAACCCGGACAAGCACTGGAAGTTCAACCCGGGCGACATCGACGAGCGCGCGCTGTGGCCGGCGTACCAGGACGCGTACGAGGCCGTGTTGCAGAAGTGCACCACCGACACCGCGCCGTGGTACGTCGTGCCCGCCGACCGCAAGTGGTACCGAAACTGGGCGATCAGCCGCCTCCTCTTGGAGCACCTGGAGGAGATGGACCCGCATTACCCGCAGGGCCACTTCGACGTCGAGGCGGAGCGGAAGCGCTTGCTGGAGACCTGATTTGACGGTTCGTCAGATCTGTCACTCGCGACTCGTCCGGCGGCCGGAGTCACAGGGGCCCCAAAGGCCGCGCGGACTGGTAAGGTAACCCGTCCGCATTTGCGTGCACGGGGCAAATTCCGACACGTGTCACCAAAGAATGCCCGCCCGCCCGGTTGACTTGCCCGGGGGGCCGATCCACCCTGGCGATCCGGAGCACACGGTTCCGAGGCGATCTCCCGGCCGCGGCTCCCGCACGGTGATCGACACGTGCCATCGGCGGTTTTCCATGCCGTCCGCCGCACGCGAGTTCCTTCGCTCATCCGTTCCGCCGTTCCGCCGTTCCGCCGTTCCGCCGTTCCGCGTTCTGCGTTCTGCCGATCTGACGTTCTTCCGTTCCGCAGTTCCTCCGTACTGCGTTCCTCAGTACCGCCCGACCCCGCGCCGCGGGGCGGTCCGTCCTGCCGTACGAACCGGAACCGGATCTTGTCATTCCGCTTGATCGTCGTCGCTCGATCGTCGCGGCGTCCTCCGACGATCCGGTCCGGTCACCAGCACGGGAAGGGAACCCCATGTCCGAACAGACCAGTGGGACCGCCGCACCGGAGCCCGGCCGCAGGGCGGTCATCGGCGGCCTGGCCGGGGCCGCCGCGCTGACCGCGCTGCACTGGACGCCGGCGTTCCGCGTGGAATCCGCCGACGCCGCCGTCCCCGCCCCGCCGGGCCTGCCCGCCGGTATCTCGGCGTACCTCCAGGCGTACCGCAACTGGTCCGGCGAGATCCGCGTCGACGAGGTCTGGACGTGCGCGCCCACGTCGCCCGCCCAGGTCGTCGCGCTCGCCAACTGGGCCCGCGCACAAGGCTGGAAGCTCCGCGCCAAGGGCTACAGCCACAACTGGTCGCCGCTGATGATCCAGCCGGGGACGCCGACCGGCATCCTCCTCGTCGACACCACGCAGCACCTGACCGCGGTGACCGTCAACTCCGGCTCGCCCGCCAGCGTCACCGCGCAGACCGGCGTGTCCATGGTCTCGCTGCTCACCTCGCTGGAGAACGCCGGCTACGGTGTCACCGCCACCCCCGCGCCCGGCGACCTCAGCCTCGGCGGCGTCCTGGCCATCGACGGACACGGCACCGCCGTCCCGAAGAACGGCGAGACCCTCACCCCGGGACACACGTTCGGGTCGCTCAGCAACCTGATCCTGTCGCTCACCGCGGTCGTCTGGGACCCTGGCACCAGCCAGTACAAGCTGCGCACGTTCCAGCGCAACGACCTGGCCATCGGGCCGCTCCTGGTCAACCTCGGACGCGCCTTCGTCACCGAGGTGACCCTGCGCGTCGGCGCCAACAAGCGCCTGCGCTGCCAGAGTTGGTTCAACATCAACGTCGACGAGATGTTCGCGCCGCCCGCCTCCGCGACGGGCAACTCGTTCGCCAGCCACGTCAACCAGACCGGACGCGTCGAGGCGATCTGGTTCCCGTTCACGCTCGTCCCGTGGCTCAAGGTGTGGTCAGTCTCGCCGAACAAGCCGTTCTTCGCGAAGACCGCCAACCAGCCCTACAACTACCCCTTCAGCGACTTCCTCTCCGAGGAGGCCGCCGACCTCCTCGGACAGATCACCGCGGGCGCCGCCGACCTGACCCCGACGTTCTGCAACACCCAGATGGGCGTGGTCGGTTCGGGCCTCATCGTGACCGGCTCGTGGGACCTGTGGGGCTGGTCGAAGAACACCATGCTCTACATCAAGCCCACCACGATGCGCGTCACCGCCAACGGGTACGCGATCCTCACCAAGCGCGCCAACATCCAGAAGGTCGTCAGCGAGTTCTACACGTACTACAAGAACGCCCTCAACGCGTATGCCGGGCAAGGCCGTTACCCGATGAACGGCCCGCTGGAGATCCGCGTCACGGGACTCGACAACCCGGCCGACGCGCAGTTCGCCGGGGCCGTGCACCCGACCCTCTCGGCGATCCGCAACCGCGCGGACCACCCGGAGTGGGACGTCGCCGTGTGGCTGGACATCCTGACGGTCCCCGGCACGCCGTACAGCCAGCAGTTCTACCGCGAGACCGAGCAGTGGGTCTTCGCGAACTACTCGGGCACATACGCGCAGGTGCGCCCCGAGTGGTCCAAGGGGTGGGGCTACAGCGGATCGGCGGCCTGGGCCGACGCCACGATGCTGACCACCACGGTGCCGAACCAGTACCGGACCGGAGTCCCGGCCGGCAACAACTGGGACAGCGCCGTGTCGCTCCTGAACCAGTACGACCCGCACAAGATCTTCTCGAACGGTTTCCTCGACGGCCTGCTGGTCTGACCGGCTGACCGGCTGACCGGCTGACCGGCTGAGTGCTGACCGGCCGTTCCGCCGTTGAGCAGCCGGGCCGTCAGGCCGTCGGCGCCGGGCCCGGGGGGGGGGGGGGGGGGGGGGGGGGGGGGGGGGGGGGGGGGGGGGGGGGGGGGGGGGGGGGGGGGGGGGGGGGGGGGGGGGGGGGGGGGGGGGGGGG
>NZ_JBPKBH010000026.1:39752-55109 GCF_051388915.1 Yinghuangia sp. YIM S09857
CCACGGCCGGTCGCTCCATGGCCCGGTAGTACCCGGCCGGTCGCCCCGCGGGTGCCGCGCCACGGGCATCAGCCGGTCAACCGCACCACCGCGGCGGAGCGCGGGGCGAGGGTCAGCGTCGTGCCGGCCAGGCCGCGTTCGACCCGCGCCCGGTCCCACGCCGCGACCACCTCGGCGCCGCCGGTGCCCACCGGCAGCGTCGCCTCCTCCTCCGCCAGGTTCACCGCGGTCCGGAACGCGCCGCGGTGCAGCATCATCCAGCCCGCCGCCTCGTCGTACGTCAGGTGCACGGCCCGCAGGTCGGGGTCCGCGAGCTCCGCGTGCGTGCGGCGCAGCCGCATCAGCTCGCGGTACCACGCCAGCAGCGCGGCGTGCGGCTCGCGGTAGGGCTCGGACCAGTCGAGCCGCGAGGCGCGCACCGTGTCCGGCGACTGCGGGTCGGGCACCTGCCCGGCGTCCCACCCGTGCGCCGCGAACTCGGCCCGGCGGCCCCGGCGCACCGCCTCGGCGAGCAGCGGGTCGGTGTGGTCGGTGAAGTACTGCCACGGCGTGGACGCGCCCCACTCCTCGCCCATGAACAGCATCGGCGTGAAGGGGGACGTCAGCAGCAGCGCAGCTGCGGCGGCCGACAGCCCCGGCGGCAGCAGCGCGGAAATACGGTCGCCCACGGCCCTGTTGCCGACCTGGTCGTGGTCCTGGAGGTACCCCATGAAACGGTGCCCGGGCATGCGCGACGGGTCGACGGGACGACCGTGGCCGCGCCCCCGGAACGAGGACCAGCCGCCGTCGTGCAGCCACACCCGGCGCAGCGTCTTGGCGAGCGTGCCCATCGACCCGAAGTCGGCGTAGTAGCCCTGGCGTTCGCCGGTCAGCAGGGCGTGCAGCGCGTGGTGGAAGTCGTCGCTCCACTGGGCGTGGATCCCCAGCCCGCCGTTCTCGCGGGGTGTGACCACCCGGGGGTCGTTGAGGTCCGATTCGGCGACCAGGAACAGCGGTTTGCCGAGCGCGACCCCCAACCGGTCGACGGCGTCGGACAGTTCCTCCAGGAACGGTACGGCGCGCCGGTCCTCCAACTCGTGCACGGCGTCCAGGCGAAGGCCGTCGATGTGGAAGTCGCGCAGCCAGGCGAGCGCGCTCGTGCGCAGGAACGCGCGTACCTCGTCCGACCCAGGGCCGTCCAGGTTGACCGCGCTGCCCCACGGCGTGTGGTAGCGGTCGGTGAAGTACGGGCCGAAACGCGGCAAGTAGTTGCCGGACGGGCCGAGGTGGTTGTGCACGACGTCGAGGACCACCGCGAGGCCGTGCGCGTGGGCGGCGTCGACGAAGCGTTTCAGCCCGTCGGGCCCGCCGTACGGCTCGTGCGCCGCCCACAGGCACACGCCGTCGTAGCCCCACCCGTGCCGCCCCGGGAACGCGGCGACCGGCATGACCTCGACGTGGGTGACGCCCAGGTCGACCAGATGGCCCAGGCGTTCCACCGCCGCGTCGAAGGTCCCCGCGTCGGTGAACGTGCCGATGTGCAGCTCGTAGACGACTCCGCCCGGCAGCGCCCGGCCTCGCCAGCCGTCGTCGGTCCACACGAACCGGTCGTGCTCGTAGACCCGCGACGGCTCGTCGGGCCCGCCCGGCTGCCACACCGAGCGCGGGTCCGGCAGCGCCTGGCCGCCGTCGAGGGAGAAGGAGTAGTCGTCGCCGTGTTTGAGCGCCGGGACGTCGATACGCCACCACCCCGGCTCGCCCCCATGCCGCATCGCCCGCCGGGAACCGCCCGCGACCAGCTCCACCGTGGACGCGGCCGGCGCCCACACCGAGAACTGCGTCATCGCCCGTCACCCCCGCCCGTGTTGTCGAGTCGAAGTCCCGCTTCCCCGACGCGTAATGCCGTGGTCCGAAGAGTCAACGTGCCCCGTCCTCCAGTAGCGCCACCGGAAGGTGTGCGAACACCTCGGTCAGCGGCGCGTCGCGTGCCGTCCCGCGCCCGGTCAGCAGGTCCGTCCACGAGCCACCCCACAGGTCCAGGCGCGTGTCACCCCAGCCGCCGCGCGCCGCGAGGCCGACCGGGAGCCTCGTCGCCAGCGCGACCGCGGAACCGCGGCGCATGCCCAGCACGTGCGGGGCCGCCTCGCCGCGCACGTGCACCGCCGCGTACTCGCCGTCGCGACCGAACGCCGCCGGATCACCGCGCCGCCACCGCAGCACCGCCGCGGTCACGAGCACCTTCTCGTCGTCGAGGCCACGCGGCGCACCGCCGGTGTCCAGGCGGTCCAGCCGCGCCGCCGCCGCGCCGAAGTCCACCGGCGCGCGGTTGTCCGGATCCACGAGCGTCCGCAAGACCGCCTCACCTCCCTGGTACACGTCCGGCACCCCCGGCATCGCCAGTTGAACCAGTTTCGCCCCCAGCGCGACCGTGCGGGCGGGTTCAGCCAGACGTTCGACGAACTCCTGTACGGAAGCCAGAAGTTCGCGGTCGTTCAGCACGGCCTCCAGAAATGCGTCCGTCGCCTGCTCGTACGGCGTGTCGGGGCTCGTCCAGGAGGTCGAGCGGTCCGCCTCGCGCATCGCCTTGCGCAGGTACGCCTTCATCCGATCGGGTCCGATCGGCCAGGCGCCGACCAGCGTCTGCCAGAACAGGTACGCGTCGTACCGGTCCGGCCCGGGGCCCGGCCGGTGGCGCTGCGCGGCCTTCTCCCACCCGCGCACCGCCGCCGCCCACTCGTCGGGGATCTCCGCCAGCACCGCGATGCGGGCCCGCGCATCCTCGCTCCGCTTGGTGTCGTGCGTCGACAGCGCGGTCATGGTGTCCGGCCATGTGGCGTGCATCGACCGTGCGTAGGCGTGGAACTCCTCGGGCGCCAGGCCCGGCGCGTCCGGCTCGCCGCCCACCTCGTTGCGCGAACTCAGCTCGTACCAGCGGTAGAACGCGCGGTCCTCGACCCCCTTCGCGGCCACCGCCGAGGCCACCTGGGCGAACCGTACGGCGAACTCCGCGTCGTGCCCGAGCGCCGCGTCCGCGATCCGCCGCGCGGTAGCCGCGAGCCGACCGGGCACGCCGGTCAGCGCCTCGCCGACCACGCTCGCGGCCTCCGCACCCGCGGGCTCCCCGGCGACCACGTAGGGCCGGTAGACCGGCAGCGACGCCAGCAACTCCCGCAGCGCGTCACCGCGGTCCGGGTCGCGTACCCCGATGTGCTCCAACACCCTTTCCAGCCGTGCCACTTCGGTGGCGAGGCCGGTCCGCAGCACCTCCAGCTTCCCGGCCCGGGCCACCGGCGCGAAGCCGGGGTCCGAGGCCCCGGTCATGTCGTGGTGCAGCGCGCGCAGCGCCTCCGCGCCGCCCGGATCGATGAACACCCCGTCGACCCGGCGCAGCGCGTCGTACCCCGTGGTGCCCGCGCAGTCCCAGTCCTCCGGCAGCCGCTCCTCGCCGTTCAGGATCTTCTCGACGACGATCCAGGTGTCGGACGAGGTCGCCGCGCGCAGCCGGCGCAGATAGCCGCGCGGATCGGCGAGCCCGTCGGGGTGGTCGACGCGCAGCCCCTGCACCAGCCCCTCGCGGACCAGGCGCAGGATCACCGCGTGCGTGGCGGCGAAGACCGCCTCGTCCTCCTGGCGCAGCCCTATCAGCGAGGTGATGGTGAAGAAGCGCCGGTAGTTCCCGCGCAGGTCGCCCTCGTGCCAGTCGGCGAGCCGGTAGTGCTGCGCGTCCAGCGCCTCGCGCAGCGGCAGGTCCGCGGTGCCGTGCCGGAGCGGGAAGGCGTGCTCGTGGTAGCGCACCACCCCGTCCTCCACCCTTATGTCGCCCAGGGCCCGGTCGAGCGGGGCACCGAGGACGGGCAGCAGTATGCGTCCGCCTCCCGCGTCCCAGTCGATGTCGAACCATGCGGCGTACGCCGACTCCCGGCCGCGCTCCAGCACCGACCAGAACTGCCGGTTCAGCGACTCGGGCGCGGGGACCGCCATGTGGTTGGGCACGATGTCGACCACGATCCCGAGCCCGTGGCCCCGCGCCGCGGCGGCCAGCTCCCGGAAGCCCGCCTCGCCGCCGAGCTCGGGCGAGACCTGCCCGTGGTCGATCACGTCGTACCCGTGCCCCGACCCGGGCACCGCGCGCAGGATCGGCGACAGATACAGGTGCGACACCCCCAACGAGGCCAGATACGGCACGGCGGCGGCGGCCTCGGCGAAGCCGAACCCCGGCTGGAGCTGGAGGCGGTACGTCCCGGTGGGGACCACAGGAGGCGTCATGCAGACCGAGTGCCCCGACCCCGGCAACGACACGCCGCATTAGCCCATCTGCCTGACTATGCCCCGCATCACCCGCGGCGATCCGGTCGATTCGCCGGGGCCGGCCGAGAACCCGGCGACCGCCAGGCCGCTCTGAGCCTGGTCTTTTTGATTGCCTCGGTTAACAATCTCGGTGTTCCGTGCCGAGGACCGGAGGTTCTGCCGTGCTCACCAGCTTCGACGACTACCCCGTCCACCAGACGCCGCTGCCCGTGGCGGTTCCGGGGACGAGTGACCGCAACGCTTATGGGCGCTACTGGTTCGGCGCGGGGGAGCGCGGCGGGCGGTTCATGGTCGAGGCCGCGTTCGGGCGGTACGCGAATCTGGGGGTGGCCGACGCACACCTCTCCATCTCGCGCGGCGGGGTCCAGGACGCGCTCCACGTGTCCGGCAGCGCGCCCGCCGATCCCGGGGCGACCTCGGTCGGGCCCTTCCGGCTGCGCGTGGTCGAGCCGATGCGTCGGCTGTCGATAACCGTCGCCGACAACGAGACCGGCATCACCGCCGACCTGGAGTGGCGGGCGCGCGTCGGGGCGCTGGAGGAGGACCACACCGTCATGCACGACGGGGTGGGGCGCGTCATGGTCGACATGTGCCGGTTCCTCCAGTTCGGCACCTGGGCCGGGCAGGTCACGGTCGACGGCGAGACGACAGAGCTGGCGCATGAGGACGTGATCGGCGTACGAGACCGCTCGTGGGGCGTGCGCCCGGTCGGGCAGCAGCCGCAGGGCAAGCCCGCCCCCAGCGCGCCCAACGCCTGGCTCTGGGCCCCGGTCCACTTCGAGGACTCCTGCCGCACGCTCGGCTACTTCCAGCGGCCCGGCGGGGAGATGTGGCGCGGCGACGCGTTCGTGATCCCCGTCGTCGACCCGGTGCCGCAGGTGGTCGGGCACGGCGACGTGGTCCGTGCCGAACCGCTCGGCGACCGGCTGACGTTCGCGCCCGGCACGCGCCGCGTCACGCACGCCGAGTTCGACGTACGGATGCCCGACGGCACCACCCAGACCATGGAGCTGGAGCCGCTGCGCCACATCATGATGAAGGGCCTGGGCTACACGTCACCCGAATGGGCGCACGGCGGGTGGAAGGGCGAGGGCACGGTCGGCCGCGAGACCTGGAAGCTGGACGAGGCCGACCCGCGCGACCCGACCGCCCAGCACGTGCACCACATCGTCAAGGCCCGGATCGGTGACCGTGAGGGCGTCGGATTCCTGGAGCAGATCATCTTCGGCCCGCACACGCAGTACGGCTTCCGGGAGATCCTCGACGGCGCGAAGTAGCCCGGCAGGCGGCCTCGACCCCCGGTCGGAGACCGACCGGGGGAGCGCGGTTCGGGCTTCAGGACTTGGGGCGCTGCAACACCGCCATCGCGCGCGCCGGGACGGGCCACTGCTCACCCGCGCGCACGGTCGGCAGGTCCTTGGGGTCGCGCTGCGCGCAGCCCGCGTCGGCGGTGTCGATGAGGACCCGCCACTCCGTCCCGTGGTTGAGCGGGATGTGGAACGACAGGTCCTCGTGCGACGCGTTCAGCAGCAGCAGGAACGAGTCGTCGGAGATCGGCTGGCCGCGCGGGTCCGGCTCGCTGATCGCCTGGCCGTTCAGGAAGACCGCCAGCGACTTGGCGGTCGCCTCGCGCCAGTCGGCGTCCGTCATCTCATCACCCGAAGGGGTGAACCACGCGATGTCCGAGAGGTCGTCGTGCGTGCCCTGCACCGGGCGCCCGTGGAAGAACCGGCGGCGCCGGAAGACCGGGTGCCGGTGCCGCAGCCGGGTCAGCATCCGGGTGAACTCGTGCAGGTCGCCCGGCTGCTCCTCCTGCGCGCCCTTGTCCGGCCAGTGCACCCACGCCAGCTCGCTGTCCTGGCAGTAGGCGTTGTTGTTGCCGCCCTGCGAGCGCCCGAACTCGTCGCCGTGCGAGATCATCGGCACGCCCTGCGACAGCAGCAGCGTGGCCATCATGTTGCGCTGCTGCCGGGCGCGCAGCGTCAGCACCGCCGCGTCGTCGGTGTCGCCCTCGGCACCGCAGTTCCACGACCGGTTGTAGCTCTCGCCGTCCCGGTTGTCCTCGGCGTTGGCCTCGTTGTGCTTGTCGTTGTACGACACCAGGTCGCGCATCGTGAAGCCGTCGTGGCAGGTCACGAAGTTGATGGAGGCGATCGGCCGGCGCCCGTCGTCCTGGTACAGGTCGGACGAGCCGGTCAGCCGCGAGCCCAGCTCGGCGAGCGTACGCTCCTCGCCCCGCCAGAAGTCCCGCACCGTGTCGCGGTACTTGCCGTTCCACTCGGTCCACAGCGGCGGGAAGTTGCCGATCTGGTAGCCGCCCTCGCCCAGGTCCCACGGCTCGGCGATCAGCTTGACCTGCGAAACGACCGGGTCCTGCTGCACCACGTCGAAGAAGGACGACAGCCGGTCCACCTCGTGGAACTGCCGCGCGAGAGTGGCGGCCAGGTCGAAGCGGAAGCCGTCGACGTGCATGTCGGTGACCCAGTACCGCAGCGAGTCCATGATGAGTTGCAGCACGTGCGGGCTGCGCATCAGCAGTGAGTTCCCGGTGCCCGTGGTGTCGAGGTAGTACCGCTTGTCGTCGGCGAGCCGGTAGTACGACTGGTTGTCCAGGCCCCGGAAGGACAGCGTCGGCCCCAGGTGGTTGCCCTCGGCCGTGTGGTTGTAGACCACGTCGAGGATGACCTCGATGCCGGCCGCGTGCAGGGCCTTGACCATCGACCGGAACTCCTGCACCTGCTGTCCGCGCTCCCCCGTCGAGGAGTACGCGTTGTGCGGCGCGAAGAAGCCGATCGTGTTGTAGCCCCAGTAGTTGCGCATGCCCAGGCGGGTGAGCCGGTGGTCGTGCACGAACTGGTGCACCGGCATCAGCTCGATCGCGGTCACCCCGAGGTCGCGCAGGTGGTCGATGATCACCGGATGGCCCAGCGCCGCGTACGTCCCGCGGATCTCCTCCGGCAGCCCCGGGTGGAGCTGCGTGAGGCCCTTGACGTGCGCCTCGTAGATCACCGTGTCGTGGTACTCGATGCGCGGCGGCCGGTCGTTGCCCCAGTCGAAGTAGGGGTTCACCACGACCGAGGTCATCATGTACGGGCCGGAGTCGCCCTCGTTGGGCAGGTCGGGGTGGTCGAACGAGTAGCCGTACACCGCCTCGTGCCACTTCACCTCGCCCGACATCGCCTTGGCGTACGGGTCCAGCAGGAACTTGTGCGGGTTGCAGCGGTTGCCGTCGACCGGTGAGAAGGGGCCCTCGACGCGGTAGCCGTACCGCTGCCCGGGCTGCACGCCGGGCAGGTACGCGTGCCGCACGAAGGCGTCGGCCTCGCGCAGCTCGACCCGGCTCTCCGAGCCGTCCTCGTCGATCAGGCACAACCACACGCGCTCGGCGGCCTCCGAGAAGACCGCGAAGTTCGTGCCGGCGCCGTCGTAGGTGGCGCCCAGCGGATACGAGCGTCCAGGCCAGACCTGCATGGGGAACCTGTCGTGTCGAGTCGGAGGGCTCGGCGGACGTCGGTGGACCGGGGGCGGGTGGACCACCGCCGCGCGAGCGCGGGCAAAAGGCATCCTCGCCTACCTTGCCCGGTCGACGCGCGCATGGCGGGCGGCCATTCCCCCGGATGGGTGGCTGCGGAGGGCTCCCGGCCCCGGTCGGACGGTTTGTCAGATCCAGTCGAGCAGTTCGGCGGCGAGCATCTCCTGCGGGCACGGCCAGGCCGAGCCGCAGGTGCAGGTGTCCGGGCCGCCGGCCGGGTCGGTGGTGCGGTGGTGGCAGTCGAAGATCTCGGCGACGACGTGCCGGTACCTGTCGAACTCTTCGTCGATGCCCGTCTTGTGGGCAGTCCCGCTGGGTGTGGCGATCATGGCGACCTCCTGGTGCCACGGTTTCCTGAACTTACATACGCACGGAGGGCGTCCCCGGTTCTGTCCGGGCGTGCCGGAGCCGCGAGTTGAGGGAGCACCCTCACCGGCTCCCTGCCGGTCGGTGGACTGCTGGCAATGATTGCCGAGAGAGACCAACAATCATCGTTTTGATACGCCATGGCAAGGCCGTGTCGCGCGGATTAAGTCCACTGGGCGCAACCCGGACTGCCGTAACTGCGCGTACCGTTGACGCGCGTATACGGCGGGTCGGCCCGTGCGCCTGAAGTACGCTCGACCGGTTCCGGGTGATCGCCTGCCGCGAGGTCCGCGCCGGCTCGGGCGCGACGCGGCGGGCGGTCCGGCCCGACCATGCGATTGGGGACGCTGATGACCGACCTGGGCCCGAACCCGCCTGCCCCGGAGCCGGACGACCTGCCGGACTCCGGGCGGGAGGGAGCGGACCGGCCGCACGGACCGGCGGACGACCTGCCGGACCCGACGGCGCCCGAGGACCCCGTGCCCGGCGGCGCCGAGGATGCCGCCACCCCCGGCGACACCGGCCCGGGAACCCCCGGCGGCCCGGGCCGGCCGAGCGGCGGCCGCACGGCCCGGGCGGTCGACCTCGGCCCCGGCACCGCGATGAGCGGCGGCGCCGGAGATCCCGGCGGCAGCCGTCCCGGCCAGGGCAACGGCTCGCGCGTCCCCTTCCCGTCGCCGCGCAGCGCGGCGGACGACGGCCACCTCCCGCTGCTGGACGGCAGCGGCCCGCCGCCGCCCGAGGGCCCTGGCCCGACCACTCCCGACCCGGCAGACCCCGGCGACCTGTCGTGGGCCGAGGACGACTGGAGCGACGCGCTCATGCGGGCCCGCCGCGCGGGTCGGGCGTACGTCTACCTCAACCTCGTCGAACAACGCCTGCGCGCGGTCGTCCGCGAAGTCCTGCAACCTGTCTACGGGACCGTCGAGAGCACGGCCCACGACGACGGCGCCTGGGTCGTGGCCGCGGCCGGCCCCACGCAGAGCGAATGGGTCGAACGCGCCGAGGCGGTACGCGAGATGAGCCGCCGCCGCGGCTACATCGTGGACCCGGCCGACGACGACCTCGTGGCCTTCCTGACGCTGCCGCAGCTGCGCGAACTGCTGGTGCGCAACTGGTGGTGCTTCGCGCCCTACCTCTCCGACCGCCGCTCGCTCGAACGGGCCCTGGAGGAAGTGGAGATCGGCCGCCACATCGTGGCGCGCAACCGCGTCCTGTCGCCGGACGTGCTGCGCCAGGTCGAGCGTGCCTGCACCCGCGTCCTCGGCGAACTCGACGGCCGCCTCGGCCGCCACGCGGGCGAACGCCTCGCGCTCGACGCCGTCGAGGAGCTTTTCTCCGGCCGCTACGGGGACATGGTCGCGGTCTTCCCCGACCGGTCGTCGCTGCAAAGGAAGTTGCCCTTCGCCGACCTGGTCGGCGAGGCCACCGCGATCGACGCCATGGGAGTCTCTCTCAACCTGCTGTGCCAGAACTACTCGGGCCGCGAACTGCACCGGCTGGCCGCGGCCGGATGCCGCATGCGGCTGCTGTTCCTCAACCCCGCGGGCGACGCCATGCGGCAGCGCGAGAAGGACGAGGGCGTCAAGCGCGGCATACTGTCGCGGCTGACCACCCTCAACATCCTGCACACCCGCAAGATCCGCGCGAAGCTCGCCGAGCCGGGCCGCATCGAGATCCGGCTGTACGAGGAGACGCCGCGCTTCAACTCGTACCTCGTCGACGGGGACGCCGCCGTCGTGCAGCCCTACCTGCGGCGCTCGCGCGGCGTCGAGTCGCCGTCGTTCGTGCTGCGCTCGGGGAACGAGGCTGTCGACCCCCGGCGCGGGCTGTTTGCCTTGTTCCAGGAGGAGTTCGAGCAGCTGTGGGAGTCCGGCAAGCGCACCGCGTGACGCCGTCCGCCCGACGTCGCCCGCACAGCCCGCACCGGCGACCGGCCTCCCGGAGTGCCCGAGGGGCGCCCGAACCGGCCGCCGCAGCAACGGAGTTCGGGCGCCTCGCCAGTTCCGCGAAGCGGAACGTCACACTGCGGGAAGGTACTTGTAGCCCACCCGGTGCACCGTGGACAGCCGCCGCCTGTGCCGCCCGCCGACCTTGCGCCGCAGCCGCGCGACGTGCACGTCCACGGTCCGGCCCTCGCCTGAGTCCGGGTAGCCCCACACCGCGTCCATGAGCTGGCGCCGTGTGAATACGCGCCGCGGATTGCCCAACAGGTGGGCCAGCAGCCCGAATTCGAGGAACGTGAGCTGGAGGATGCGGTCGTCGACGGTGGCGGTGCGCCCGGCCAAGTCGAGATGGAGGCCGTCGTCCTCCAGCACGGTGTCGGCCGGATCGGCGAGGTCGGGGACGACGTGCAGTGTGCGCGCGGGGAGCGCGAGCACCGGGGCCGCGGCGGCCGGGGCCCCGGCGGCGGAGAAGGCGGACCGGGTGGCGGGGAGTGCGTGCGTCATGGGTCGGTGTCCCTTCGGGTACGCCGAGCGGGCACGCGCCGCGGCGGCACGCGCGGAGGCGTGCGTACGCCCGCGGCACGGCAGTCGGCCCGGCGTGGATCGGAAGCCCGCGCCTCGACACGGCGACGGGCGGAAAGCGGAGGAAGGAGGAGTCGGACGGCTCAGCGTTGACGGAACGTCAGCAAGCCGGACACACGCAGCTGCACACACGGCAGAAGTCCACCGCGCGGCGCCGGGTCAGGGTCCTCCTGTGCATGGACGCCATCCTAGGCGACCAACTGCCGCCGGCGCACCGGCCGGTCCGAGTGATGAGACCGGTGCGCCGGGCGTCACACGTCCGCGGCCATCCGGATGCCCAGCAGCAGGAGGACACCGCCGGAGACCTGCTCCAGCCGCCTGCGCACCCCCGCGCGTGAGATGACGCCCTTCATGCGGACGACGAACCACACGTACAGCCCGTAGTAGCCGATCTCGAACACCGCCCACAGTGCCGCGAGCGCGACCATCGTCGGCAATTGCGGCGCCCCGGACGGCACGAACTGCGGCAGGAACGACATCGCGAAGATCGCCGCCTTGGGGTTCGCCAGGTTGACCACCAGCCCCATGCGGTACGACGCCCAGCCCGAACGCGCCGCCTTCTCCTCGTCGTCGTCCACCTGCGTACCGCCCTCGCGCCGCCACGCCGCCCGCAGCGTCTGCACGCCGAACAGGATCAGCACGCCCGCGCCGACGATGCGCATGACGTCGTACGCCACCTCCGACGCGGCCAGCAGCGCGGTCAGCCCGAACGCCGCGACCACGCCCCACACGAACACGCCCGTCTCGTTGCCGAGCACGGTCAGGAACCCGGCGCGCCGGGAGCGCAGCGATTCCTTGATGATCAGCATCGTGCTCGGCCCAGGCGCCGCGGCGACGACGACGCAGGCGCCGAAGAAGGCGATCAGGGTGGTCAGCATTCGCCCATGCTCATGCGGCCCGTGAGCCGCTGTCCAGCGAGAATTCCGGCCGTCCGGCCGGATGCCCGGCCGGGTGCCGTCCGGCGGAGGCACACCTGCGGCGGCCCACCCGGTGCCCCCTGACTGACGAGTGCCGACCGCGGAACGCCCGGGCCCCGCGTCCACTCAGAACGCGTGCCAGCGTGATTCCGTGTCGCCTGTGCGCAGGCAGCGCACGCGGTGTTCGAACTCCTCCTCCGCAGCGGGATTGCCCGGCACGTGCTGGGCCACCCAGGCGGTGGCGGCCAGTTCGCGAACCGCGCGCAGTACGGGGTACCCGCCCCACTCCGTCACGTCGAAGCCGTACTTCTTCGCGAAGCGCTCCGCGGCGCCGTCCGGCAGGCCATAGCGCACGGCCGCCATCGGGATCAGGATCAGGTCGAGTTCGCGCAGGTCGTGGGACACGTTTTCGAGGTCGAGCAGCACCGCCCGGTCGCCGTGCACGCCGACGTTCCGCAGCAGCGCGTCGCCGTGGATGACACCGGGCGGGAGCGCGGGCACGACGCGGGCGTGGGCCTCGGCCAGTTCGTCCCGGCGGGACAGCAGGAACCGCCGGTCGTCCAGGTGCACCGCGGCGTCCGCCGAGTCGAGCCAGGTCTCGACGAGCGCGAGCGGTTCCCGCGGCGGCAGCGCGAACGGCGGCTCGGGCAGCGCGTGCAGGCGCTTGAGCAGCTTCGCGAGATCGCGTACGTCCGGTTCCCGGTCGGCCGGCGGCAGCAGCTCCCAGAACGTCACCGGCCGCTCCGAGACGACCAGCGGCTCCGCGGTCACCTCGACGGCCGGCCGCACGGTCGGAAAGTCCTGCTCGGCGAGCCAGCGGGCCACCGCCATCTCGCGCCGCGCACGCTCCAGCATGTGCGGCCCGCGCGCGATCCGAGCCACCACGCCGACGCCGGGCAGCGCGAAGACCGCGTTCTCGCCGTAGGCCAGCAACTCGGCGGTGTCTGCCGCGCCCGGGTCGATCCCGGCCGTGTTGCAGGCGCGCGCCAGAACCGTCCGCTCCACCGCCGCAGTGTCGATCACCGGAAGATGGTACTGCCGTGCGTGGCCTGGGCCACCGCGGTGTCGGCTTCTCGGCGCTCAGTGGCCAGGACCGTCACCGCACCGCAATATCCGTGCCCGGCGACGCACTACGCCGAGCGTTCGAGGGCGGGCCGCAGCGCCTCGTCGTAGCGGGCCAGCGCGAGCGCGGCGGCCTCGGGGGTGTCTCCCACCGTGCCCGCCACCACGTCGGCCCCGGCTTCCCGCGCCTGGCGGACGATGCGGTCCGGGAGGCGCCCCGGGGCGAGCATGTACGAGGCGACCGCCACGCGGGCGAAGCCGGTGCGACGGAGACCGCGTACCGCCTCGGCCACCTCCGGGCGCACCGCGGACGCGTACGCCGTCACCACCGAACCCCAACCGGAGCGCCGCCAGTTGCGCGCGAGGTCGTGGAGCGCGGCATTGGCCTGCGCGTCCGTCGACCCCGCCGATGCGAGCACCACGCCGCAGGACTTGTCGCCCGGCCGCACCCCGGCCTCCCGCAGCCGCCGCTCCATCGCCGCGACCAGCAGCGGGTGCGGGCCCAGCGGCGCGGCGGAGCGCACGTCGAGGCGCAGTTGCCGTCCCTCCGCGAGCATGGCCGGGACGTCGTGCTTCGCGTGGTACGCCGACGACAGCAGCAACGGGACCGCCACCGCCTCGCGCACCCCGTCCGCCGCCAGTCCGGCCAGCGCCTCCGGCACCCGCGCACCGCAGTGGTCCAGGTACGCGGCCTCCACCCGCACCCCCGGGCGCGCCCGCCGCGCGCGTGCCACCAGCGCCTCGACGGTCGCGGCGTGGCGCGCGTCCCGGCTGCCGTGCGCGATCGCGAGCAGCGCCGGGGTGGCGGAGGGGGAGGTGCGGAGGGTCATGGAATGCGTCTCGTTCGTCTCGTCACTTGCCGACCAGCAGCCCGCGCTGGCGCAGCACGAGCTTTTCCAACGGGGAGAAGAACAGTAGCTCGATCCCGATGCCGACCAGCAGGATCAGGAACACCGCGGTCAGCATCATCGGCATGTCCCCCAGGTCGCGGCCCTGCTCCATCAACTGGCCGAGGCCATAGCCGAGTTCGGGGGAAGCGGCGATGAGTTCCGCGGCCATGAGCGAGCGCCAGCTGAACGCCCAGCCCTGCTTGAGCCCGGCGAGGTAGCCGGGCAGCGCGGCGGGCAGCAGCACGTGCCACACACCCCGGGCGCCGGTCGCGCCCAGCACCCGGCCGGCCCTGATGAACAGCGGCGGAACCTGGTCCACGCCCGAGATGATCCCGTTCGCGATCGACGGGACCGCGCCCAGCAGCACGACCGCGTAGATGGCGCTGTCGTTCAGGCCGAACCAGATGACCGCCGGGGGCACCCAGGCGACCGACGGCAGCGACTGGAGGCCGGACAGCAGCGGGCCGATGGCCGCCCGGATCCACTTGACGCGCGCGACCACCAGGCCGAGCGGCGTACCGACCGCGATTGCCATGAGGAAGCCCAGGAACGCGCGTTCGAGGCTCACCCACAGGATGGAGTGGACCTCGCCGGCCCTCCACTCCACCATGAAGGCGTCCCAGACGTCCTTGGGGCTGGGCAGCGCGTAGCGGGGCTTGACCTCGGCCCAGTAGGCGATCTGCCACACCAGCAGCAGGAACGCGATGGCCAGCACCGGCGGGCCCACTTTGCCGAGGGCGGTGCGCCAGAGCGGCGTGCGGTCCTTCTGGTACGTCTCCAGGGCGTCGAGGCCCGCTTCCAGTCCCGCGACGTCGTCCGAGGTCCCGCCGGCGGGGCGCGCTTCCTCCCCGACCGACTTCGTCAGGTCAGTGCTTGCCATGGCGGCGGATCTCCCCTCGGAGTTCTTCGGTGATCTCGATCGACAGCGCCGACACGTCGGGCGACTCGATGCGCCGCGGCTGCGGGATGTCGATCGTCCACTCGCGGGCGATACGCCCGGGGCGGGAGGACAGCAGGACGACGCGCTGGGCCAGGCGTACCGCCTCGCGCACGTTGTGCGTCACGAACACAATCGAGCGGCCCCCCGCGACGGAGTCGCCCGATTGCCCGGCCGCCCAGATGCGGGTCAGCTCGTCGTGCAGCACGTCGCGCGTGATGGCGTCGAGCGCGGCGAAGGGCTCGTCCATCAGCAGGACGTTCCCCGACTGCGCCAACGCGCGGGCGAGCGCGACGCGCTGCCGCATGCCGCCGGAGAGCTCGTGCACACGCTTGTCGTACGCGGTGTCCAGGCGCACCAGCGAGAGCAGCTTCTGCGCCTCCTCGCGCCGCCGGTCGCGCGGCACGCCCCGCAGCTTGAGGGCGAGTTCGACGTTCTTGCCCGCCTTGAGCCAGGGGAAGAGCGCGTGCTCCTGGAACATCAGCGCGGGACGCCCGCCGTTGACGTCGATGGATCCCGAGGTGGGTTTGTCCAGGTCGGCGATCAGGTTGAGCAGTGTGGACTTGCCGCAGCCCGAGGCGCCCAGCAGGCATACGAACTCACCGGGGGCCACGGTGAGGTCGATGCCGTCGAGGACCGGAGGGCCGTCCGCGCGGCCGAAGGTCTTGGAGACCTTGTCGAGGCGGACGGCGTAGGCGTCGGTGCCCGCGGTGCCGTTCGCGCGGGGCGCGTCGGAGGCGGCCGTGACCGGCTGCTCGTGCACTGTCTGGGACATCGCGTCCACCCTTCCCGGTGGGATTCGCCGTTCGGAACCCGGGTGCGGGGGGGGGGGGGGGGG
>NZ_JBPKBH010000026.1:55223-66886 GCF_051388915.1 Yinghuangia sp. YIM S09857
CGGACGGTCGGTCCGCCCCCGCGTCCCGTCACTTCTTCGCGCCGAGGCCCGCGTCGTCGACGGCGGGCCTGCCGTTCGCGGTCAGCAGTTTGTTGAGGATCGTCAGGTCGTAGATGCCGGCGATGTCGGCGTCCTTGGTGACGCCGACCTTGACGCCGTCGTCCTTGAGCTTGAGCAGCGACGCCGCCAGCGGGTCGTTGGTGACCTCGATGTTCGGCCACGCCGCGTCGATCACGGGCTGCGGAAGCGCCTTCTTGGCGTACTCCAGGAGTTGCGCGTTGACGGACGCCTTCGCCTTGTCGGTGTTGGCGTTGATCCAGTCGGTGGTGGTCAGCTGTCCCTTGACGAGCGCCTCGACGACGTCGGGGTGCTTGTCGAGGAAGTCCTTGCGGACGATGAGGTTCGTGGTCACGAACTTGCCGCCCGGCCACAGCGTGCGCTCGTCCACCAGCACCTTGCCGCCGGCCTCCTGCACCAGGCGGGTCGCCCAGGGCTCGGGCAGCCAGCCGCCGTCCAGGTCACCGCTCTTGAACAGGGCGAGGGTCTGGGCGTTGTCGGTCGGCACGATGCTCACGTCGCCGCCGCCCTTGGTGTCGGTCTTGAGGCCGTTGGCGGCGAGCCAGGCGCGGACCGCGACGTCCTGTGTGCCGCCGAGCTGCGGCGAGGCGATCTTCTTGCCCTTGAGGTCGGCCGCTGAGTTGATGCCGGGCTTGACGACCAGCGACGCGCCGCCCGAGGTGGTACCCGCGACGATGCGCAGCAGCTCGCCGTCGCTCGACGTGAAGCCGGAGATCGACGGGTTCGGGCCGATGTACGTCGCGTCCAGCGAACCGCCCTTCAGCGCCTCGATCGCGGCCGGGCCGGCGTTGAACACCGCCGGCGTGATCTTGGTGCCGCCCAGCTCGTTCGCGTAGAAGCCCTCCTTCAGGCCCACCAGCGGCGTCGCGTGCGTGACGTTGGCGAAGAAGCCCAGGCGCAGTTCGGACGCGGACAGCTTCCTCGCCTCCGACGCGCTGCCCTGGCCCGCGGCCGGAGCGGTCTTGTCGTCCTTGTCGTCGGAGCCGTAGCCGCAGGCGGACAGGACGGCGAGCAACGGAACGATCGCGAGCGTTATTGCGGTTCGTACCGTTCTGTGACGCCGAAGGCGGGCAGCAGGCATGAGGGACCTTCCCTGGGTGACCGTGCAGGGGCACGGAAGTCGGCTGGTGCGAGGGGACGTGCGCTACGGATGTCGGCCGGATCCCGGACGGGGATCTGCTACAGACATCGCTCCGCAGCGGAGTCGTCCTCGCCGCCCCGACCGGCGTCCACGAACGCCGGACCGGCCATGCCGGCCGTCAGCGTCGAGCCGTCCGCCTCGTCGATGAGCAGGAAGGAGCCGGTGCGACGGCCTGCCGCGTAGGCGTCGAGGGCCAGCGGCTGGGCCGTGCGCAGCACCACATGGGCGATGTCGTTCGGGTGCAACTCGCCGGGGGAGGGCTGCTGTTCGAGCGTCCGGATGTCGACGCGGTACGGGATCTCCTTGACGATCGCCTTCACCGTGCGGGTCGTGTGCTTGAGCAGGACGCGGTCGCCCGGGCGCAGCGGCTTGTCCGCCACGTGGCACACGGTCGCCTCGATGTCCTGCGTCGCGGTCGGCGCGTCCTCGGCCGGTGCGATCAGGTCGCCGCGCGAGACGTCGACGTCGGACGACAGACGGATGGTGACCGACTCGCCGGCCTGCGCGCGGTCCACCGTCGCGCCGAGCCGGTCGATGCCCTCGATCGTCGAGCGCGAGCCCGACGGCAGCACCACGACCGGGTCGCCGGTGCGGAACACGCCGGACGCGACCTGGCCCGCGTAGCCGCGGTAGTCGCGGAACTCGTCGTCGCTCTGCGGGCGCAGCACGAACTGCACCGGGAAGCGGGCGGGCCCCTGCTCGTCCTGGCCGCCGGTCTCGACGGTCTCCAGGAACTCCAGGAGGGTCGGGCCGCCGTACCAGTCCATGTGCGCCGACGGGTCCACCACGTTGTCGCCGCGCAGCGCGGAGACCGGGATGGTGGCCACGTCGGGGACGCCCAACTCACGGGCGAACGCCGTGAATTCGTTGGCCACCGCGGCGAAGACCGCCTCGTCGTAGTCGACCAGGTCCATCTTGTTCACCGCGAGCACCACGTGCGGTACGCGCAGCAGCGCGGCCACCGCGGCGTGCCTGCGGGTCTGCTCGACCACGCCGTTGCGGGCGTCCACCAGCACGACGGCGAGCTCCGCGGTCGACGCGCCGGTCACCATGTTGCGGGTGTACTGCACGTGCCCCGGGGTGTCGGCCAGGATGAACCGCCGCCGGGTGGTGGCGAAGTATCGGTACGCCACGTCGATCGTGATGCCCTGCTCGCGCTCGGCGCGCAGCCCGTCGGTCAGGAGGGCCAGGTCGGCCTCCTCCATGCCGCGGTCGCGGCTCACCCGCTCGACCGCCTCCAACTGGTCGGACAGGACCGACTTGGAATCGTGCAGCAGGCGGCCGACCAGGGTGGACTTGCCGTCGTCGACCGATCCGGCGGTGGCCAGGCGCAGCAGGCCGACGGGCGCGTCCACGGCGTCCTCCGCGGCGGCCGTACCGGTGTTCTGGCTGGTCATTTAGAAATATCCCTCGCGCTTGCGGTCCTCCATCGCGGCCTCGGACAGCTTGTCGTCCGCGCGCGTGGCACCCCGTTCGGTCAGTCGGCTCACCGCGATCTCGGCGATCACCTCGGCCACCGAGGCGGCCGGGGACTCCACCGCCCCGGTACAGCTCATGTCCCCGACGGTGCGGTAGCGCACGACGCGGCGCTCGACGGCCTCGCCGTCCTTGGGGCCGCCCCACGCGCCGGGAGCGAGCCACATGCCGTTGCGCCGGAAGACCTCGCGCTCGTGGGAGAAGTAGATCTCCGGGAGCGGGATCTCCTCGCGCTCGATGTACTGCCAGACGTCCAGCTCGGTCCAGTTGGACAGCGGGAAGACGCGCACGTGCTCGCCGACGCGGTGCCGCCCGTTGTAGAGGTTCCACAGCTCGGGGCGCTGGCGGCGCGGGTCCCACTGGCCGAACTCGTCGCGCAGCGAGAACACCCGCTCCTTGGCGCGCGCCTTCTCCTCGTCGCGGCGGCCGCCGCCGAAGACCGCGTCGAAGCGGTTCTTCTCGATGGCGTCGAGCAGCGGCACGGTCTGGAGCGGGTTGCGCGTGCCGTCGGGGCGCTCGCTGAGCCGGCCGTTGTCGATGAACTCCTGGACGTGGCCCACGAAGAGGCGCAGCCCGTGCTCGGCCACTGTGCGGTCGCGGTACTCGATGACCTCGGGGAAGTTGTGCCCGGTGTCGACGTGCAGCAGCGCGAACGGGATCTGCGCCGGCCAGAACGCCTTGCGGGCCAGGTGCAGCATGACGATCGAGTCCTTGCCGCCGGAGAAGAGGATCACCGGCCGCTCGAACTCGCCCGCGACCTCGCGGAAGATGTGCACGGCCTCGGCTTCGAGCGCGTCGAGGTGGCTGAGCGCGCCGGGCGCGGAGAGTTCGACCGCGGTTGTCACTTCCGCCTCCAAGGGGTCGGGCTGGTCGTCCGGACGGGGGTGGTCGGGGAGCCGGGCATCAGTGGATCCCGCACTCGGTCTTGGCGCGCCCGGCCCAGCGGCCCGCGCGCGGGTCCTCGCCCGGGGCCACGCGGCGCGTGCAGGGCTCGCAACCGATCGAGGCGTACCCGTCCATCAGCAACGGGTTGGTGAGGACGCCGTGTTCGAGGATGTACGCGTCGACCTGGTCCTGGTCCCAGCGGGCGATCGGGGAGATCTTGACCTTGCGCTTCCCGGCGTCCCAGCCGACGACCGGGGTGTCCGCCCGCTCCGGCGAGTCGTCGCGGCGCAGGCCGGTGGCCCACGCGTCGTAGCCGTCCAGGCTGCTTTGCAGCGGCGCGACCTTGCGCAGCGCGCAGCACAGGTCGGGGTCGCGGTCGTGCAGCCTGGGGCCGTACTCGGCGTCCTGCTCGGCGACGGTCTGGCGGGGCGTCAGGGTGATGACGTTCACCGGGTAGACGGCGGCGACCGCGTCGCGCGTGCCGATCGTCTCGACGAAGTGGTAGCCGGTGTCCAGGAAGACAACGTCGATGCCCGGTTGCACGCGCGAGGCGAGGTGGGCCACGACCGCGTCCTCCATGGACGAGGTCACCGCCCACCGGGTGCCGAACGTCTCCGACGCCCAGCCGAGGATCTCCTCGGCCGAGGCGTTCTCCAGCTCGCGACCGGCGGTCAGGGCGATCTGCTCCAGCGCCTCGTCGGTGAAGGTCGTGGTCATGTCGCCTCCTTCGCGGTTGTCGGTGTCGGACTCGATGTCGGATCCGGGGTCGAACTCGTGCCGGGGGCCTGTGGGTTCGCGGGGAACACCAGGCCGAGGTACTTGAGGGTGAACGCGCGGCGGCACGCCCCGCAGAGCCAGGCCCCGTGGCCCTCCTCGTGGGGCCGCAGGTCCTCGTCGCCGCAGTACGGGCAGTAGAAGGGCGCCGCGCGTTCACTCATGCCGTCGCCTCGCCGGCGCTCGGCGACGCATTCGCGGCACGCACCCCTCCAACGGTTGGCTCGCTCACGAGAGATCAGCCTCCGTGGCGCGTGCCGCCCACTGGGCGAAGCGCTCGCCGTCGGTGCGTTGTTCCTCGAACCGGCGGACGACGCGCTCGACGTAGTCCGGCAGTCCGGCGGCGGTGACCTTGAGGCCGCGGACCTTGCGGCCGAAGCCGGCGTCGAAGCCGAGGCTGCCGCCCAGGTGGACCTGGTAGCCCTCGACCTGGTTGCCCTCGTCGTCCAGCACGAGCTGGCCCTTGAGGCCGATGTCGGCGACCTGGATGCGCGCGCAGGCGTTGGGGCAGCCGTTGATGTTGATGGTGAGCGGCTGGTCGAACTCCGGCAGGCGCTGCTCCAGTTCCTCGATGAGGGTCTGGCCGCGGCCCTTGGTCTCGACGATCGCCAGCTTGCAGAACTCGATGCCGGTGCAGGCCATCGTGCCGCGCCGGAACGGGCTGGGCTTGACGCGCAGGCCGAGCGCCTCCAGGCCGTCGACGAGCGAGGCGACCTTGTCCTCGGCGACGTCCAGGATGAGCATCTTCTGCTCGACGGTGGTGCGGACGCGGTCCGAGCCGTGCGCCTCGGCCAGGTCGGCGATCTTGCCGAGCGTGGCGCCGTCGACGCGGCCGACGCGCGGGGCGAAGCCGACGTAGAAGTTGCCGTCGTTCTGCTGGTGCACGCCGACGTGGTCGCGCCACACGCCGCTGGGCTCCGCGGGGGCGGGGCCGTCGGCGAGCTTGCGCTGGAGGTACTCGTCCTCCAGGACCTGGCGGAACTTCTCCGGCCCCCAGTCGGAGACCAGGAACTTCAGGCGCGCGCGGTTGCGCAGGCGCCGGTAGCCGTAGTCGCGGAAGATGCCGACGACGCCGGCCCAGACGTCCGGGACGTCCTCCAGCGGCACCCAGGTGCCGAGGCGGACGGCGAGCTTGGGGTTGGTCGAGAGGCCGCCGCCGACCCACACGTCGAAGCCGGGCCCGTGGTCGGGGTGGTCGACGCCGACGAAGGAGACGTCGTTGATCTCGTGCGCCACGTCCAGCAGCGGCGACCCCGAGATCGCGGTCTTGAACTTGCGCGGCAGGTTGGAGTACTCGGGGTTGCCGATGTAGAGGCGGTTGATCTCGTCGACGGCCCACGAGCCGTCGACGATCTCCTCGGCGGAGATGCCGGCGACGGGCGAGCCGAGCACGACGCGCGGGGTGTCGCCGCACGCCTCGGTGGTCGACAGGCCGACGCCTTCGAGGATGTTCCAGATCGCCGGGACGTCCTCGATGCGGATCCAGTGGTACTGGACGTTCTGCCGGTCGGTGATGTCGGCGGTGCCGCGGGCGTACCGCTCGGAGACCTCGGCGACCGCGCGCAACTGGGCCAGGCTCAGGCGGCCGCCGTCGATGCGCACGCGCAGCATGAAGTACTCGTCGTCGAGCTCGTGCGGTTCGAGGACACCGGTCTTGCCGCCGTCGATGCCGGGCTTGCGCTGTGTGTAGAGGCCCCACCAGCGCATGCGGCCGCGCAGGTCGCTGCCGTCGATGGAGTCGAAGCCGCGGTGCGCGTAGATGTTCTCGATGCGGGCGCGGACGTTGAGACCGTCGTCGTCCTTCTTGAACTGCTCATTCGCGTTGAGCGGCTCGCGGTGGCCGAGCGCCCACTGGCCCTCGCCGCGATGGCGGGAGGTCTTGCGGGGTCCGGCGGCCGAGGAGGAGGTGGCCATGGGGGCGTCCTTTGACGGGGTGTCAGGTGGACGCGCGCCGCACACGGCGGTCCCGCTCCGCACCGTTTCGGCGCATGGACGCAGGCTGCCGGTCCGACCGCGCCCGGCAGCGAGTGGAACGGGCGTGGGTCGTCAGACCGGCATACAGAACGCGCTGGACATGCGTCCAAGGTCGACATGCAGTCGACCAACGAGGGCGATTCCGGCGCGAGACATGCGGAAAGGTTGGCATGGAGTCGTCATGTCGTCCATCGTCGTCCGCGATTCGAGCGCTCATCCCAAAATATGGACATCAAGTCTCACTATTTGGAATCCTGAGCGATTTGCCGTCTTTTGCAGGCACCCCGAGTTGCCAATCCGGAGTGTTTGGTTACGGTACGGGAGGCGCTAAGGAGCTGATTGACGTGTCCGGAGACCTGCTCGACCGGCCTGAATGTCGACAAGAAGGCCGTGACGACAGTGCGCGCGGCGACGAGCGCGACCACCGCGAGGCGTCGGTCGAGACCCTGCGCTACGCCCTGAACGGCTTCCTGTCCGCGGTCCGCGCCGACCGCGTCGCGCGTACCGCCGGATCCGACTCGCCGCAGGTGCAGCGGCACCGCATCCTCGTCACCCTCGCCGACGAACTGGACCTGGACCCCGCGACCCTGGCCAGCGTGGTCGGCATGCCGCTCAACCAGGTCAGCGGAACGCTGGAGGCCCTCGGGCGCGAGGGCCTGGTCGAGGGCGTCCGCCCGGGACGCGGGCGAGGGGGGACGGTCGCCCGCCTCACCCCCGCCGGGCTGCGCGCCCTCGACGAACTCGACACCGTCTTCCGCAGGCACTGGGAGGCGACCGTCGCCGACCTCCCGGCCGCGGACCTGCTCACCGCGGCCCGGGTGATCAGCCGCCTGACCGGGGTCATCGTCCCGGCCCGCTGAGGCCGCGACCGGACCGCGGCCCGCTGGGGCCGTGGTCTGCCGAGCGCGATCAGTCGGTCGCAATCAGTCGGCCGCGCTCAGTCGGCCGCGGCCCGCGCGGCCCGCGGCGGATCAGCCCGGCACGTGCGGTCGGGCGCGGTCGACGATCGGACGGGCGTCCACACCGCGCGGCAGCGTCCCGAACATCAGCCCGCCCTCGCCGCCCAGCCGCCCCGCGCAGAACGCGTCAGCCACCTCGGGCGGCGACCAGCGCAGCACCAGCGAGCCCGAGAACAGCAGCGCCATGCGCTCGATCAGCCGCCGGGCCCGTACCTCCACGGACTCCAGGTCGGACAGCTCGACGAGGAAGTCCTTGACCGCGGCGTCGAACCGGTGGTCCGCGCCGCGCGCCTCGCCGACCTCGCGCAGGAAGGCGTCCAGGCAGGCCGGATCGCGGCGCAGCGCGCGCGGCACGTCGAGCGCCTGGACGTTGCCGGAGCCCTCCCAGATCGCGTTGACGGGCGCTTCCCTATATATGCGCGGCATCCCGCTGTCCTCGACGTAGCCGTTGCCGCCCAGGCACTCCATGGCCTCGGCCGCCACCGCGATGCCGCGCTTGGTCGTCCAGTACTTGGACACGGCGACCGCGATGCGGAACAGCGCCTGCTGTGACGCGTCCTCCGAGCGGTACGCCGCCGCCAGCCGCACCGCCGTCAGCGTCGCCGCCTCCGACTCCACCGCGAGGTCGGCCAGCACGTTCGCCATGAGCGGCTGGTCGATCAGCGCCCGGCCGCCGACGTGCCGGTGCGCGGCGTGGTGGGTCGCCTCGGCCACCGCACGGCGCATCAGCGCCGCCGAGCCGAGCGTGCAGTCCAGCCGCGTCGCCGCGACCATGTCGATGATCGTGCGCACGCCGCGGCCCTCGTCGCCGAGCCGCCGCGCCCACGTGCCGTCGAACTCCACCTCGGACGACGCGTTCGAGCGGTTGCCGAGCTTGTCCTTGAGGCGCTGGAGCAGGAACACGTTGCGCGTGCCGTCGGGCAGGACGCGCGGCACCAGGAAGCACGTCAGCCCGCCGGGCGCCTGCGCGAGCACCAGGAAGACGTCGCACATCGGCGCCGAGCAGAACCACTTGTGGCCGGTCAGCGCGTACTCGCCCTCGGCGGCCAGCGGCACCGCCTCGGTGGTGTTCGTCCGGACGTCGGTGCCGCCCTGTTTCTCGGTCATGCCCATACCGGCCAGGCAGCCGGGCTTGGCGCCGGGCGGCAGCAGGAGCTGGTCGCCGTACCCGGTCGAGGTCAGGCGCGGCTCCCACTCGGCGGCCAGCGCGGGGTCGGTGCGCAGCGCCGGGACGGCCGCGTATGTCATCGACACCGGGCAGCCGTGGCCGCCCTCCGCCTGACTCCATGTCATGAACCCGGCGGCCCGCCACACGTGGGCCTCCGGCCCGGGCGCGGACCACGCGGTGCCGGCCAGGCCGAAGCCGACGGCGGTGCGCATCAGCGAGTGCCAGGCCGGGTGGAACTCCACCTCGTCGACCCGGTTCCCGTAGCGGTCGTGGGTGTGCAGCACGGGAGTGACCGTGTTGGCCTGGCGGCCCCACTCCTGCGCGGTCTCTGATCCTGCGAGAACGCCCAAATCGTGCAGGCGTTCTACATCGGCGGACGGTGCATGCCTGCGTACGGCCTCGACCAGGACCCGATCCGAACCGAAGACGTCATATCCGGTCAGCGGGGGCGGCTGGTTGGCGACCACGTGGGTAGGACGGCCCATTCCCGATACTTTAGAACCGTGGCAGCGGACAAGAAAGAACGGTCGCCGGTCCGCGGTCCCGGCCGCATCCGGTTGCGGAGCGCACTCTGGCGGATAGTCCGCGAGACGTTCATCTCGTGCTACGAGAACCGGGTCACCGGCCTGGCCGCGGAGGCCGGGTTCTTCATGCTGCTCTCGCTGCCCCCGCTGCTGCTCGGCCTCGCCGGAACCATCGGCTACCTCCAGGGAGCCATCGGTCAGGACACCATCGACGGCCTCAAAGAGGACATCATCGACGGAAGCGGCAGCGTCCTGTCGCAGAAGAGCGTCGACCAAGTCGTCGTCCCGCTCGTCAACGACGTCTTCTCGTCGGGGCGCGCGGACATCATCTCGGTCGGCTTCGTCATCGCCCTGTGGTCGGGCTCACGCGCCCTCAACGTCTACGTCGACACGATCACGATCATGTACGGCCTGTCCGGCAAACGCGGCATCGTCAAGACGCGCCTGCTGTCGTTCAGCCTCTACGTCGTCGGCCTGGTCCTCGGGATGTTCCTGATCCCGCTGCTGCTGGCCGGTCCCGAGCTGGTGGTCAAGGCGTTCCCGCACTTCGCGGGCACCGTCCACATCCTGTACTGGCCGGTGCTGGTCATCATGTCGGTCTGCTTCCTGACCACGCTTTACCACGTGTCCGTGCCGGTGCGGACGCCGTGGCGCGAGGACATCCCGGGCGCGCTGGTCGCGCTGCTGCTGTGCATCCTCGGCAGCTTCCTGCTGCGCGTCTACCTCGCGACCACGGTCGACGGCCCGAGCGTCTACGGCTCGCTCGCCGCGCCCGTCGCGGTGCTCGTGTGGATGTACTTCGCGGCGATGGCCATCCTCATCGGTGCCGCCATGAACGCCGCGATCGACCAGGTCTGGCCGAGCCAGGAGACCGCCCAGGCCCGCGCCGAGGCGGAGAAGGAGCGCGCGGCGGCCGAGATCGCGAGCGCGATGGCGACCGTACGCCGGGCCGGACGGCACCGCGGCCTGCCGGAGGACTGGGACCCGAACGCCGGCGACGACACCGTCGACCTGATCGCCCCCGAACCGGGTGCGGACGACGGCGAGCCGCCCGCGGAGTTCCCGGAGCGGTGGGCCAACTACGTTCCGCCGCGCGCCAACCGCCCCGAGGCGCGCAACGGCAACCACCGGCTGGACGCGGGTTCACCGCCGGTCCAGATGCCCACCGGGCAGACCCCGCCGGGGCTGTCCCTGGACGAGCAACTGTGGCCGCCCGTACGCCCGTCCGCCGGACCGCCGGAGGAGCACTACCGCAACGACCCGCGCTGATCACGCGGTGCCGTATGCTGGGGGTCGGCCCTTCGGGCCGGTTGACCTGTCGGGGACGAGACGGACGAGGAGGTGGAGACCGTGATGGCGCATGTCACCTGGATGAAGGCTGTCCGCGTCGACGGCCCTCCCGTATCCGTCTCAATCCTCCGGGTCCCGGCCACCGCCTAGAGCCGCCGCCGACCACGCGTCGGCCGCGCCCGGGACCCGTCTCGAAGGGTCCACTGCTTTGTCTTCAGGTTTGTCCTCAGCGTTCAACGAGCCGAACGACTTCGGCCCGTCCGTCGACCACGTCCCGACCGGCGGGGTCCTCGCCTCGCTCGGGCTGGACGCCGCCCGCGCGGCGGAGTTCGCGCCGTACGTCGACCGCGGCCTGGTCGCCGGGCGCGTCTCGCGCGTCGACCGCTCGACCTGCGACGTCGTCACCGACGACGGCGTGCTGCGGGCCGCCCACGGCGCCGGGCCGCTGCCGTGCACCGGCGACTGGGTCGCGGTCGCCGTCGTCGGAACGCCCAACGAAGAACCGGTGATCGAGTCGGTCCTCGACCGCCGTACCGCCCTGACCCGCTCCTCCGCCTCCGGGCGGTCCGAGGGCCAGGTGCTGGCGGTGAACGTCGACTCCGTGCTCATCGTCGTCCCGCTCGACGTCGAACCGGACCTCGGCCGCATCGAACGCCTCCTGACGGTCGCGTGGGACTCCGGCGCCCAGCCGGTCGTGGTCCTCACCAAGGCCGACACGGTCGACGACGCGGACGACGTGCGGGCGGACGTCGAGACGGCCGCGCCGGGCGCCGACGTGATCGTGGTCAGCGCCGTCACCGGCGAAGGCGTCGAGGTGCTGGGCGCCGTCGCGGCCGGTCGGACGCTCGCGCTGATCGGCACCTCGGGCGCGGGCAAGTCCACCCTCGCAAACGCCCTCACCGGCGCCGAGGTGGCGACCGGCGAGGTGCGGCAGGACGGCAAGGGCCGCCACACCACGACGTGGCGCGAGCTGATCCCGCTGCCGGGCGGGGGCGTCCTCGTCGACACCCCCGGCCTGCGCGGCATCGGCCTGTATGACGTCAACGACGGCCTCGACATGGCGTTCTCGGACGTGGAGGAGTTCGCGGAGCAGTGCCGCTTCGCCGACTGCGGCCACGTCGCCGAACCGGGCTGCGCCGTACTGGAGGCCGTCGAAACCGGCGCTCTCCCGCACCGCCGCCTGGAGAGCTACCGCAAGCTGCGGCGCGAGGCGGACTGGATCGCCTCCCGCACCGACCACCGCCTCCGCGCGGAACGGGCGCGGCAGTGGAAAGTCGTCCACAAGGAAATGCGCCGCAACCCGTCCCCGAAGAAGTAGCCCCACGGGGGACGACGGGGCGGCCCGGTGCCGGGACGCCGTGGTGCCGGGACCTCGGGTCCGCCTGAGGTCCCGG
>NZ_JBPKBH010000026.1:67022-109351 GCF_051388915.1 Yinghuangia sp. YIM S09857
CGGGCCCGGCGTCGCGGGCCGCGGCGCGGAGCAGCACGGAGGTGAACGCGGCGGCGGACAGCGCGAAAGTCCGCCGCCGCGCTCTCCTTCCCTGCGTTTCGCCGCCTGCGCGGCACCACGCCCGCGGCCCCGCCTTCCACCGGGCCCGGTTTCGCGTCCAGCTCGCTCGCGGCCGTGCGGCTTGCCCGCGCGGCTCGTCGATTGCCTTTGTCCTCGCCGCGGTGGAGGGCGGGGCCAGTCCGCCGCCGGCTCCTGCCCAGCTCTCCTGCCGCGTTTGTCCCGTCCTCACCAGGGCGGGAACCGGAAGCGGGACTTGCGAACTCTGGTGGGGTACCGGGTTGGATGGGGGCTGCCCGGTTGCGATTTGCACGGATGACCACACTCGGGGAGGCAAGGCGTGTCGCACGCGAATCCGAACAATCCCTATGGCGGGGGCGGCCACTACGGGGGCAACAACCCGTTCGGCCCGGGCGGACAGCCGCCGGTGCAGCACCGGCAGAACTGCCGCGAGCCGTTGCGGAATCCGTGCGAGAACCCGTGTGGTCAGGACGACGACAGCGAGATCGTCGACGCGCTCGGCGAGATGGGCGGTGGCGGTGACGGCGGCGGCCGAAGCGGTGGGGGCCGCGACGGCGGCGGGCGCGACCGCAACTACGACAACGGCCCCTCCGGCGACGCGACACCCAACACCGGCGGCGGCAACAGCAGCGGCGGTGGCGGTGACAAGGACGGCTGCGGCTGCATGCCCGGCGGAGGCGGCGGCCGGGGCGGCGGTGGCGGCGGAGGCCGCGGCGGGGGCGACGGCTGCGGCTGCGACGGGTGCCTGATCGTCATGGTCCTCACGCTGCCGTTCGTCGCGCTCTGGTCCGTCCTGCGCGCCCTGGTCGGCCGGCGGCCCGCCCGCCCCGACGTACCCGCGAAGCCGCCGTCGTCGGTCGACGGCGTCCTGCCGCGGGGCCGGGCCGCGCGCACGCTGTTCCGCGCGGTGCGCTGGTACCGCGTGAGCATCAGCCCGCGCAAGGCCGCGCCGGTGTGCCGGTACACGCCGAGCTGTTCGACGTACGCCGCCACCTCGCTGCAACGCCACGGGGCCTGGCGCGGCAGCCGCATGACGCTGCGCCGGCTGTCGCGTTGCAACCGGAACCACCCCGGCGGCCACGACCCCGTCCCCGAGGCCGACCCCGCACACTAGGCGCGGCGTAGGCCAGGCGGGCAGACACGCGCCCGTACTGAGTGGTAGCAAGGGAGCCGCAGGAAGCGCGGCCGCGTCGCGTCTTCGTTCATCGACCGGGAGGCAGTCATGGCGCGTGCGCCGTTCGACCCGCGGGATCCACTGGGCATCGACGACCTGTTCGACGCCGAGGAGCTGGCGGTGCGCGACACCGTGCGGCGGTTCTGCGCCGAGCGCGTGACGCCGCACGTCGCCGACTGGTTCGAGCGCGGCGAACTGCCCGTCGTCCGCGAACTGGCGGTGGAGCTGGGCCGCATCGGGGCGTTCGGCATGCACCTGGAGGGCTACGGCTGCGCCGGGGCGTCCGCGGTCCAGTACGGACTGGCCTGCCTGGAATTCGAGGCCTGCGACTCCGGGCTGCGCTCGCTCGTGTCGGTGCAGGGCTCGCTGGCGATGTTCGCGATCCACCGCTTCGGCTCCGACGAGCAGAAGGACGAGTGGCTGCCGCGCATGGCCGCGGGCGAGGCGATCGGCTGCTTCGGGCTCACCGAGCCGGACATCGGGTCCGATCCGGCGTCGATGCGCACCCGTGCGAAGCGCGACGGCGGCGACTGGGTCCTGAACGGCCGGAAGATGTGGATCACCAACGGCTCGGTGGCCGCGGTCGCGGTGGTGTGGGCGCAGACGGACGAGGGCGTGCGCGGGTTCGTCGTGCCGACCGACTCCCTGGGGTTCTCGGCCCCGGAGATCCGCCACAAGATGTCGCTGCGCGCCTCGGTCACCAGCGAACTGGTGCTCGACGACGTACGGCTGCCGGAATCGGCCGTGCTGCCCGGCGTCGTCGGCATGCGCGGGCCGCTGACCTGCTTGGGCGAGGCGCGCTACGGCATCGTGTGGGGTTCGCTCGGCGCGGCGCGGACCTGCCTGGAGGCCGCTCTGGAATACGCCGGGGGCCGCGAGCAGTTCGGCCGTCCGATCGCCGGATTCCAGCTCACCCAGGCGAAGTTCGCCGACATGGCCCTCGAACTGCACAAGGGCCTGCTGCTCGCCCTGCACCTGGGCCGCCGCAAGGACGCCGGGACGCTGCGTCCCGAGCAGGTCAGCTTCGGCAAGCTCAACAACGTGCGCGAGGCGATCGAGATCTGCCGCACCGCGCGCACGATCCTCGGCGCCAACGGCATTTCACTGGAGTACCCGGTCATGCGGCACATGACGAACCTGGAGTCGGTGCTGACGTACGAGGGCACGTCCGAGATGCACACGCTCGTCATCGGCAAGGCGCTGACCGGGTTGGACGCGTTCCGCTGACGGGTGCGGGAGCGCCGTCCGGCGCCCCCGCACCTGCGGACTCCCTTTGGCCAACCGGGCATTACGTCCGTTATGGGTCTTCTGGTGCCCGGCGAATGGCACTACCTTGCTCCCAGCGTTTCCGGCCCCGCCGTCCCGCGGGCCGACCGGTGCGTCGACGGCCGGTGCAGGGCCGAGGAAGAAGGTACGTGTGAGTGCGCAGCCCGACCCGGCGAGCGCGGCCGGCCCCGCGCCGGATCCGGGGCCTGCCCCGGCGCTCGACCCCGGATTCGACCCCTTCGCGGACGACGTGCTCGCGGACCCGTACCCGGCCTGGGCCCGCGTGCGCGAGGCCGGTGCCGCGGTGCACGTGCCGCTGCACGACGTCTGGGCCATCGGGCGCTACGCCGACGTCCGCGACGCGCTCCGCGACTCCGCGACGTTCTCGTCGCGCGGCGGCATCGGCCTGCGCGTACTGGACGACCCGGTCGAGGCCGGGCTGCCCAGCAGCGTCGACCCGCCCGACCACGACCGCTACCGGCGGCTGATGGGCGCGCAGTTGGGCCCGCGCCACCTGCCGCGGCTCGGCGACATGATCCGGGTGCGGGCCGAGGACCTGGTCAAGGACCTGGTCGAACGAGGGTCGTTCGACGCCGTGGCCGACTGGGGGCGCACCTTCCCGGTGGAGGTGCTCGGGGATCTGGTCGGTCTGCCGGTGCAGGGCCGCGAGCGGCTGCCGCAGTGGTCGGCCGCGGTGTTCGACAACTTCGGTCCGGCGGGCCCGCGCGCCGACGCCGCGCTGCCGCTGCTCGACGAACTCGTGCGCTACGTCGGCGAGGTGGTCACGCGCGAGAACCTGGACCCGGACGGCATGGGTGCCAAGGTCTACGAGGCGGCGGACCGCGGCGAGGTCAACGACGTCGAGGCGCTGTCGGTGGTCATGACCTTCCTGGTGTCCGGCATGGGCACGACCTCGGACGCGCTCGCGCAGATGCTGCTCCTGCTCGCCGAACACCCGGAGCAATGGGCGGCGTTGCGCGCCAACCCGGCGCTGATCCCGGGCGCCTTCGAGGAGGTGCTGAGGTACGACGCGCCGGTCCAGGCGTTCTTCCGGACGGTCACCCGCGACACCGAGGTCGACGGGGCCAAGGTGCCGGAGGGCGCGCGGGCCATGCTGCTGTTCGGCTCGGCCAACCGCGACGGCCGCAAGTGGGCCGACCCGGACCGCTTCGACGTCGGACGCAATCCCGTGGACCACCTCGCTTTCGGCTCGGGTACGCACAGCTGCGCGGGGCAGGCCCTCGCCCGGCTGGAGGCGAAGGCGCTGCTGGGCGCGCTGGTGTCGCGGGTCGAGAGCGTCGAACTGGCGGGCGAGCCGCGGCGACGGCTCGGACACGTCTCGCGGACGTTGGAGAGCGTGCCGCTGCGCGTGGTTCCGGCGCCCTGACGGCCGGGAGTTCGGCGGGGTCGGGCGGCGCTCAGGTCCGCCGGCGCTCGGGCGGTGCGCCTGGATCGGTGCTCCGGCGGGGGTCAGTACGCGGCTCTCAGCAGCGGCACCCGGACGCGGATCGTCTTCCCCGCCGACGACGGCAGCACGTCGATCACCCCGTGCGCCTCGGCTACCGTCAGCTTCACGATCAGCAGGCCGCGGCCGTCCTCCGAGTCCTCGTCGGTGTCCATGAGCGCGCGGGGCCGGAACGGGTGGTCGTCGGCGACGTCGAGCCGGATCCGGCCCTGGGTGAGGGCGAGGGTGACGCGTACCCGCTCGGTCAGAACCGCAGCGTGTCGGACCGCGTTGGACACGAGTTCGGTCGCCACGAGCAAGAGAGTGTCCTCAAGGTCGCGGTGAATGTGCCAACCCCGCAAGACGTCGCGCAGGCGGTGCCGGACTTCGGGCACCACGGCGACCACCGGCGGCAGCGTCCAACGGACCAGCACGGGACCGGGGGAGGGGGTGGGGGCGTGGTCCGGGCCGGGGGCCTCCGACCCGGTGCGGGGCCCCGGGGGGCCGGCGCCGACGGCGGTCTCCAGACTCCGGCGTACGCGCGCTTCGGCGCTCTCACGATGCGCGGCCCGGCGCGAGCCGGGCCGTCCTGGCACAGTCATGTGCGGCCCCGTGGTCGGCGGTGGTCGTGGTCTCTGACGTGGTTCGGACCGGGTGGCCGACGGCGCCGCGGGGTGGGGGCGAGGGATGCGGCGGGGCTGCCGGGATCGTGCGTGGCGTGCGTGGTGTGATGCCTGTGGTGGTTCCCCTGGGGTGCGGACGGAAGAGGGCGGGGGAAGGTGCGCGGCCGGGGATCGGCCTGACGGAAAGTCAGGTCCGGGGGGCGGCACGCGCCCACTGAGGGATGGCGCATCCCTGGATCCTCAAAAGTGCGGAGCGGCTTGGATGGCCAGTGTGAAGCGCCCCGAGATGAAGCATCCATGGTTTTCCGCCTGTGATCCGGAATGACATCGGACGTGATGTTTTGCCGGTCAGGTTTGCCCGTATCTGCATACTGATGGCCGACGCCATGCCGTGTCCAGGCGCCGACGCATAGTGACGGGCGCCTTCGTCGAGCCTTCGTCGCACCTTCGTCGCGCCGTCGTTCAGCCGTCGTTCAGTCTTCGTGCGACGTTCGCGGGTCCTTCATGGGGCCGCTGGGCGTACGCGACTTCGCCTCGTCGGCCTCCCAGGTGGTGGCACCGCCGCCGCCCTCGTCGCCGCCGTGGTCCTTCCCGCCCCGCGCACCGGCCTCCCGCTCGGCGGCGGCCGCGGCCGCGACGGCCTCCAGAACCGCCAGCACCAGAGCCACCAGCACCGCCACCAGCAGCACCGATCCGGGCGTCGGATCGTTCCAGAGGAACAGCCACAGGCCGCCGAGGGCGATGACACCGAGGTAGAGCGGGCCGCGGTGGGCGGCGACCCACGTCCCCACCGCGCCGGTGCGCACGCCCGCGTCCGCCGCGGCGCGCCCGGCCGCGCCGAGGCCGCCGGTGAGACCGCGGCGGATCGTCCGGGCGAGGCGGGCCGGGCCGTACAGGAACGCGGTCAGCGCGGTCACGACGCCGAGGACCGCGAGGGTCCAGGCCGACTCGCGGAGGAACTTGACCAGCGCGTCGAACACCGCCTTCGCGGCGCCCTGTTCGACGCTCGCCGGCAGCCGGTCCAGGTAGATGCGGCGGCCGATCACCAGGCCCAGCACGAGGACCAGCATGGCCGCGAGCACGCCGAAGCCGAGGCCGATGAACGCGCGGCGGCGGTTCGGCGCGATCCAGACGCCGAGCGCGGCGACGGCGAGCGCGATGAGGGGGAGCCACCAGCCGACGGCGTGCAGGATGCGGACGTACGTGCGGACCTCGTCGAGCTGGTCGGACTGCACGAGCACGATCGACCGGTCCACCTCGGGGATCGCTCCGGCGAGGCCGAACCCCCGGTCCACGAGGCGCTGTTGGGCCTGCGCGATGATCGGCCCGAGTTGCAGCCGCACGGTGCCGCCGTCGACGTCCACCGTGTCGCTGCCCTCGCCGGTGAGGATCTTGACCATCGAGGCGTGCGCGTCGCGGTTGGCGGTGGTCCACAGGTCGGCGAAGGTGTCGCTCTGCACGATGGACTCGACCTGATCGCGGACGAAACCCTCGATGCCGCTCTCCAGCGGCCCGGACAGGCGGCGCAACTGGTCGGCGACGCCGGGCGACAGGCCGTTGTTCGTCAGCGTGTCGGCGAGCGCGTCGGTGACCGCGTCCATGTCGATCCGGCTGCTCAGCGCGGTGGTGACGCGGTTGGTGACGGCCTGCTGCACCGCGGGGTCGTGCGCGAGGGGCGCGACGGTCGCGACGTACGTGTCGGTGTCCTCGATGACGTCGTCGGCCCAGACCGCGACCACCGAGAGCAGCGCGAGCAGGCACGCGAGGGTGAGCACCAGCGCGGATGCGGCGGCTCGGAACCGGCGCTTCACCCGTCCGGACGTACGCTTCCGCAACGCCTCCAACTCGGCGCGCTCGTCCCCCGACAGCGCGCTCGCCCCCTCGTCCGCAGCAGCCCGCGAAGGAACGTCTGCCGACTCGTCAGAGGGCTGCCCCGGAGACTCTTCCGGAGACCGATCCAGGGGCTGATCCGAGGGCGTGTCCGAGGAACCCGAGCTGCTGGCCATGCCTGATTGTCGCTATAAACAATGATAATTGCGACATTTAACACGCAGGCGGCCGACTCGCCCCGATCGCTCTATTCGCCCCGAGCGCTCTACTCGCCGCCGCTCGGTGACCGCCGCAGCCGCTTCACCTCACTGCGATGCGCCTTGCCGGCAAGCCGCCGCTCCTTCGCCCCCCGGCTCGGCCGCGTCGGCCGACGCGGCGGCGGGGGCGGCGCGGTGGCCTCCACCAGCATCTCGGCGAGCCGCCGCCGGGCCGCCTGACGGTTCATCAGCTGCGACCGCTGCTCCGAGGCGGCCACCGTCAGCACCCCGTCGACCAGCCGGTCCGCCAGGTTCCGCAGCGCCCGTGCCTTCAGCGGCTCCGGCAGCGCGGAGGTCGCGGCGAGGTCGAACGACACCTCCGCACGGCTGTCCGTCGTGTTGACCGACTGCCCGCCGGGCCCGGAGGAGCGTGAAAAACGCCAGGACAGCTCGGCCGCGGGCACCACCGAGCCGCGGATTTCGAGATCTGTCGGCATGGATCCATTGTCCGCCGGGCCGCGGCTCCCGTCCAAGCACTTTCCGCCGTCGCGCCGGGGCTCAGGCTTCCTCCAGCACCGACTTCAGGAAGCGCCGCGTGCGGTCGTGCTGCGGATCGCCGAAGATCTGCTCCGGCGGGCCGGACTCGACGATCCCCCCGTCGCTGAACATCAGCACGCGGTTGGACACGTCGCGGGCGAAGCGCATGGCGTGCGTCACGCACAGCATCGTCACGTCGGTGGTCCGGGCGACCTCCCGCAGGACGTCCAGCACTTCGGCGGCGATCTCCGGGTCGAGGGCCGAGGTCACCTCGTCCAGGAGCAGGATGTCGGGCCGGACCGCCAGGGCCCGGGCGATGGCCACGCGCTGCTGCTGGCCGCCGGAGAGCTGCGACGGATAGGCGTCGAGCTTGTCCCGCAGGCCGACCAGCTCCAGCAGCGACGCGGCGCGCTCCTCGGCCTCCGCCTTGGGGACCCCGTGGACGCGGATGGGCGCCTCCGTGACGTTCCGCAGCACCCGCATGTTGGGGAACAGGTTGAACTGCTGGAACACCATCGTGATGCGCCCGCGCATGGCGCGGATGTGCTTCTCCGACGCGGGTACGAGGCGGCCCCCGCGCATCTCCTGGTACAGGGGCTCGCCGCCGATCCGGATCACCCCGCTGTCCGGTCGGACGAGCGTCATCAGCATGCGCAGGATCGTCGTCTTGCCCGAGCCGCTGGGCCCGATGAGCGTGACGCGCTCGCCCGCGCCCACGGAGAAGCACAGGTCGTTCAGCACGACCTGCCTGCCGAAGCGCTTCCCGATGTTCTCGAACGTCACGAAGTCGTTCCGGCCGGGCTCGGCGGACTTCGCCTCGGGGGTCGGGGTGTCCTTCATCGGGTGCCTCCGGTCGGGGTGGGGCGGTTCGCGGCGTCGGCCTTCGGGGTCATGTCGAGCGCACCTTCCCGAAGCGGCGTTCGACGAGCCGAGCGACCGCGGACATCGCCAGCGCGATGACCAGGTAGAAGATCCCGGCCATGGTGAACGGCTCCAGGGTCTGGAACGTCTGGGAGTTCTCCTCGCGCGCGACGGCGAACACCTCCACGACGCTGATCGCGATGAGCTGCGGCGTGTCCTTGAACATGGCGATGACGTAGTTGGCCAGCGCCGGGATGACCCTCGGCACGGCCTGCGGCAGGATCACCGACGTCCACACCCGCCGCGTCGGCAGGTTCAGCGCGGTGGCCGCCTCCCACTGCCCGACCGGCACGTTGTCGATGCCCGAGCGGTACACCTCGGAGGTGTAGGTGGCGTAGTGGATGCCCAGGGTCAGGGCGCCCACGGTGAGCGCGCCCCAGGTGATCCCGATGGTCGGGAGCATGTAGTACATGAAGAAGAGCTGCACGAGCAGCGGCGTGGAGCGGATGAACTCCGAGACCGCGGCCACCGGCAGCGACACCCAGCGGCGTCGCGAGCGGCGCAGCAGGGCCAGGGCGAGGCCGAGCACCAGGGCGAGCACGTAGCCGTACGCGGTCGCCTCCAGGGCGACGAGCATGCCGTCCCACAGGTCGGGGACGATGTCCCAGGCGTAGTCCCAGTCCCAGTTCACGATGCCGCCTCCGCCCGTCGGGCCGTGCGCCGGAGCCGCTTCGGTCCGCCGCCGCCCGAGTCCGGTACCCGGCCGAGCGAGCGCGCGGCGTAGCGCTCCAGCAGCCGCATGAACGACGTCAGGACCAGGGCGATCGCGCCGTAGCCGAACAGCAGTCCGGTGAAGACCAGCGTGGTCTCACCGGACGACATGCGGACGAGCTGGCCGTTGAAGGTCAGGTCGGGGATCGACACGATCGACACCGCGGCGGACGCCTTCAGCAACTCGATCAGGTTGTTGCCCAGCGGCGGCAGCATCGCGACGAACGCCTGCGGGAACTCGACGTACCGGATGCGCTGCCACCGGGACAGGTTGAGGGCGATCGCGGCCTCGGACTGGGCGCGCGGCACGGCGGTGAAGGCACCGCGGACCACCTCGGCGGCGTACGCCCCGAGGTTCAGCCCGAGGGCCAGCATGCCCGCCCACAGCGGCGCGAGCTGCCAGCCGAGCGCGGGCAGCGCGAAGACGAACCAGAAGGCGAGCACCAGGACCGGCAGGCCGCGGAAGAGCTCGACGTAGCAGGCGCCGAGGAAGCGCACCACCCGGTTGCCGCGGGCGCGCGCGATGCCGACCGTCAGGGCCAGGACCAGCGCCAGCCCGGAGCCGCCGAGCGTCAGGTAGATGGTGTTGAGCGCGCCGTCGAGCAGAAGTTCGATTTGTCCGGAGGTCATGCGCGCACCCCCTCCTCTCCGGCCGTCATCCTTGACACACCTTCTCCGCGGTGAGGTCGGGTGCCGGCACGTCCTTCTCCGTGAAGCCGAACGGCCTCTGGATCTCCAGGAGTTGGCCGCTGTCGCGGAGCACGTGCAGTTCCCGGTTGAACGCCTCGACGAAGTTGCTCTGGTCCGGCCGCACCGCGAAGCCGCCGGCCGCGGCGATGAACTCCTGGCCGTCGATGACCGGGCGGTACGGCTCCGTCACCTCGAGGTTCAGGTGCGAACGCTGCTGGAGGCCCCAGCGCAGCGAGATCGCGGTGAGGGCGACCGCGTCGACGCGGTTGCCGGCCACGCCGTCGAAGGCGCTCGGCTGGTCGGCGAACCGGGTGATCCTGGACTCGGACACGCCGCTCTTCGTCGCGATGTCCAGTTCCACCGCGCCGAGCAGGACGCCGAGCGACGCGCCGGAGGAGGCGACGTCGGCCATCGTTCGCAGCCCCTTGGGGTTTCCCTTGGGCACCAGGAACGCCTCGGAGGCGTTGAACTCCGGGTCGGTGAACAGCACCGCCTCGCAGCGTGAGGGGAGGATGGACATCCCGGCGCCGATGATGTCGAACAGGCCCGACCGCAGGCCCGCGATCAGCGCACCGAAGTCCGCCGGCACCGGGTCGATCTTCGGAACGCCCAGCCGCTTGAAGATGACCTTGGCCAACTCGGCCGCTTCGCCGGTGAGTTCGGCGTCCTTGTCGAGGAAGCTGTACGGCGCCTCGTTGGCGAACCCGACGCGGACCGAGCCCCGGTCGCGCAGCCGCTTCAGCAGCGTGCCGCCGTCCGGCTCGTCCTCAAGGTCGATGCGGCTGCACCCGGTCGTCGCGGCGGTGGTGCCGAAGAGGGTCACCGCCATTCCCGCGCCGGCGGCTCCGCGCAGCAGGCGGCGCCGGGAAAGCCCGCCCGCATGCTGGGATCTCTGGTCGGTGACATCCAAACCCAACGTCTCCTTGCCCTGTCTCGGAAAGTCACCGCCCAGTCGAGCGGACACCCGGTCCCCGCTCCGGTGAGAGACGCCACGGCCGGAACGACGTGGCGACCCTAGGGACCCTTGAGGGGGTCCGCCAAGGCAGCGAGGCAAACAATTGGCACGCTTTCGTCATCGTTTCGCGATCAACGATGTGGCGTTATGTTCCTTATCTTCATTTTTCTGGCTTAGCCGCCTCGCGTGTTCCGTGGGTCGCGACCCGCGCGACCACCGGCGCTTCGTTATCGGGACGTGATCAAGCGCGCGAGGGGGATGTGCTGGGTTTTGTCTCGTTCGCACCGAGTGGGCGGCCGAGCGAGCCGCGCCGGGTCCGATGTCCGCCGACGTCCGCTCGGCGCCGATCGGCATCCGGTGAACGGACAAAGTGCGGCGGCGGCGGGGCGGCCCCGCGGCCCCGCCCGGCTGTGGCGGCGACCCGGGATCGCCGCTCCTCGCCGTTGCGGGCACCTCGGCGGCGGCTGTGCACGACAGAATCGAGCCCATGAGTACTCAGACCGAACTTCCGTACGGGTCCTGGCCGTCTCCGATCACCGCGGAGGCGCTGGTTGTCGGTGCCGCATCGCCGGGCGAGGTGCGGGTCGACGGGCGCGATGTCTGGTGGTCGGAGTCGCGGCCGTCGGAGGGTGGGCGCGAGCAGTTGGTGCGGCGTGGGCCGGACGGCGCACGGGTCGACGTCCTGCCCGAGGGGGTCTCCGCGCGCACCCGGGTGCACGAGTACGGCGGCGGGGCGTGGGCGGTGCGCGACGGGGTGGTGGTCTACGCGAACTGGGCCGACCAGCGGCTCCACCGGCTCGATCCCGGCGGGGCGGATCCCGTGCCGGTGGCGCCGGAGCCGAGTGTCGCGCACGGGTGGCGCTACGCCGACGCCGAGATCGTCCCCGCGGGCGTCTGGGGCGAGCGGGCGTGGGTCGTCGCGGTGCGCGAGAGCCACGAGCCGGCCGCGGTCGAGGCACACGGAGAAGCGGTCAACGAACTCGTCGCGCTGCCGCTGGACGGCGGGGCGGCCGACGATCCGGCACAGGTCCGGGTGTTGGTGACCGGCCCCGACTTCGTGTCCTCGCCGCGCGTCGCCCCCGGCGGCACGGCACTCGCGTGGACGCAGTGGAACCACCCGGACATGCCCTGGGACGCCACGGAGCTGGTCGTCGCGCGTGTGGACATCGTGGACGGCGCACCGGAGCTCACCGGCGCCGAGGTGATGGCCGGCGGGCCCGGCGAGTCGGTGCTGCAACCGGCCTGGGCGCCGGACGGCTCGCTGTGGTTCTCGTCCGACCGCCGCGACGGCTGGTGGAACCTGCACCGGGTCGGCGCCGGCGGGCAGGTCGAGGTGGTCGCGCCGGTGGACGGCGAGATCGGCGGCCCGCAGTGGGTCTTCGGCCAGCGGCAGTTCGCGTTCCTCGCCGACGGCCGCGTGGCGTGCGCGCTGGCGAGCGACGGGCTGTACGACCTGGCCCTGGTCGACCCGTCCCGTCCCGAGCAGCCGCCGCAGGCCATGGTGACCGGCCTGACCTGGGTGGACCAGGTCGCCGCGGGGCCGGAGGGCGGCGCGGACATCGTGCTCATCGGCGCCGGACCGGCCGAGGAGGCGGAGCCGCTCGGTATCTCGGTGCCCGACGAGCACGGGCGTCCGGTCACCGACGAGTCGGACCCGGTGTTCGACCGCGACATCGACGACACCGAGACCGACCTCGGCGACCTGGGCGAGGAGCGCGAGGGCGGCGGCCACGCGCTGCTGGAGCGCCTGCGCCCGGCCCGCGCCGCGGTGGTCACGCCGGACTGGTTCTCGATCCCCGAGCCGATCTCGTTCCCGTCCGCGGACGGCCGCACCGCGTACGGCATCCTGTACCGCCCCCGCAACCCCGGGGTACGCGCGCCCGCAGGCACCCTGCCCCCGCTGCTCGTCACGATCCACGGCGGACCCACGTCGATGGCGCGCGCGATGCTCACGCTCGACGTGCAGTACTGGACGACGCGCGGCTTCGCCCTCGTGTCGGTGAACTACGGCGGCAGCACCGGCTACGGCCGTCCGTACCGCGAACTGCTCAACGACGCCTGGGGAGTCGTCGACGTCGAGGACTGCGACGCCGCGGCCCGGCACCTCGCCGCCACCGGCGTGGTCGACCCCGGACGGCTCGCGATCCGCGGCGGTTCGGCGGGCGGGTTCACGACGCTCGCGGCGCTGGCGTTCGGCGACACCTTCGCGGCGGGGGCCAACCACTTCGGCGTCGCGGACCTCGCGGCGCTCGCGCGCGACACGCACAAGTTCGAATCGCGGTACCTGGACGGGCTGGTCGGTCCGTACCCGGAGGCCGCGGACCGCTACAAGGAGCTGTCGCCGATCAACCACACCGACGATCTGACCTGCCCGCTCGCGGTGTTCCAGGGCCTGGAGGACAAGGTGGTGCCGCCCGCGCAGTCGGAGATGATCGTGGAGGCGGTCAAGGCGAAGGGGCTGCCGTACGTGTATCTCGCCTTCGAGGGCGAACAGCACGGCTTCCGCAGGGCGGAGAACATCATCCGCACCCGCGAGGCCGAACTGTGGTTCTTCGGCAAGGTGTTCGGCTTCGACCCGGCGGACGCCGTCGAGGCGCCGCCCGGGGGCGGCTTCTGACGCACCGTCAAGCCGCGGGCGCGCCCGCGCCGATCGTCCCGTTCGCGCGCGCAGCCGCGCGCACAGTGGACAGCGTGCGCGCCCGCTCTCACCCGTTCGGGCGGGCGTGCCTGCGGCCCGGTCGGCGTCCCTCCCGCGAAACCGCTGGTCAGCCACCGCAATTGCGGGGCGTGAGGAATTGGATACCTCCCGGCAACAACGGCCGCACCGGCGGGTAACACGAGGCGTGAATTCTCGGTGCACCAGGAGGAGACGGGTCGACTGGAGGAACGGGGGGCCGACGTGCTGCTGACGCCGCACGAGCAAGAGCGCCTGATGCTCTCGTACGCCGCTGATCTCGCGCGGCGCCGCAGGGAGCGCGGCCTGCGGCTCAACTACCCGGAGGCGGTCGCCGTGCTGTCCTCCTTCCTGCTCGAAGGGGCCAGGGACGGGCGGTCCGTGGCCGACCTCCAGGAGGCCGGGCGCCACGTCCTCGGCCGGGACGACGTCATGGACGGCGTCCCCGAGATGCTGGGGGAGGTGCAGGTGGAGGCGACGTTCCCGGACGGCACCAAGCTCGTGACGGTGCACCACCCGATCCCGTGAGCGGCGCGTCCGGCGTGTCGGGCGTGACCGGCGGATCGGCCGCGCCCAACGGTCCGGGCGGGAAGGCCCCGCGACCGGTCGTCCCCGGCGAACTCCTCCTCGGCGCCGACCCGGTGCCGCTCAACCCCGGCCGCCCGGTCACCGTCCTGCGCGTGCTCAACACCGGCGACCGGCCGGTCCAGGTCGGCTCGCACCTCCATTTCCCGGCCGCCAACGACGCACTCGACTTCGACCGTGCGGCGGCGTGGGGGCGGCGCCTGGACGTCCCGGCGGGTACGGCCGTCCGCTTCGAGCCCGGCATCGCCCGCGAGGTGGCACTCGTGCCGCTGGCCGGGGCGCGCGTCGTACGGGGGCTGAAGGCGGGGCGCGGCGGGGTGCTGGGCGGCGCGGGCGATGCCGGAGCCGGGCGTACCGCGGCCGCCGGAAGCCCCCGCGCAACGGACGCCGCCGACCCGTCCCCCAACGGCCGGAGCCCGCAGCCGACTTCCACGCCGGAGGTGGAGACGTGAGCGCGATCGACCGCCACCGCTACGCCCTGCTCTACGGCCCCACCACCGGCGACCGCATCCGTCTCGCCGACACCGACCTGGTCGTCGAGGTCACCGAGGACCTGTGCCGCCCGCACGGCGCGGGCGGCGACGAGGTGATCTTCGGCGGCGGCAAGGTGATCCGCGAGTCGATGGGCCAGTCCGTGGCCACGCGCGCGGACGGCGCCCCCGACACCGTCATCACCGGCGCGGTCATCCTCGACCACTGGGGTGTGGTCAAGGCCGACGTCGGCATCCGCGACGGCCGTATCGCCGGCATCGGCAAGGCGGGCAATCCCGACACCATGGACGGCGTCCATCCCGACCTGGTGATCGGCCCGTCCACCGAGATCATCTCGGGCAACGGCCGCATCCTCACCGCGGGCGCGGTCGACTGCCACGTCCATCTCATCTGCCCCCAGCAGTTCGGCGAGGCGCTGGGCGCGGGCGTCACCACGATGATCGCGGGCGGCACCGGGCCCGCCGAGGGCAGCAAGGCGACCACCGTGACACCCGGTGCGTGGCACCTGGCCCGCATGCTCGAATCCCTCGACGAGATCCCGGTCAACTTCGTGCTCCTCGGCAAGGGCAACACCGTCTCCGAGGAGGCGATGTGGGAGCAACTGCGAGCGGGTGCGGCCGGGTTCAAGGTGCACGAGGACTGGGGCTCGACCCCGGCCGCCATCGACGCGAGCCTGCGCGTGGCCGAGGCGGCGGGCGTGCAGGTCGCGCTGCACAGCGACACGCTCAACGAGACCGGCTTCGTGGAAGGCACCCTCGCGGCCATCGGCGACCGGACGATCCACGCGTACCACACCGAGGGTGCGGGCGGCGGGCACGCGCCCGACATCATCACCGTCGCCTCGATGCCCAACATCCTTCCGTCGTCCACGAATCCGACGCGGCCACACACGGTCAACACCGTCGAGGAACACCTCGACATGCTCATGGTGTGCCATCACCTGAACCCGTCGGTCCCCGAGGACCTCGCGTTCGCCGAGTCGCGGATCCGGCCGTCGACCATCGCCGCCGAGGACGTCCTGCACGACCTCGGGGCGATCTCGATGATCGGCTCGGACAGCCAGGCGATGGGACGCGTGGGCGAGACGGTCCTGCGCACGTGGCAAACGGCGCATGTCAACAAAGTGCGGCGCGGTGCTCTTCCCGGTGACGGCGCATCAGACAATTTGCGCGCGCGGCGCTATGTGGCGAAGTACACAATCTGCCCGGCCGTGGCGCACGGGCTCGACGACGAAATCGGGTCGGTCGCGGTCGGCAAACTCGCCGACCTCGTCCTGTGGGAGCCCGCGTTCTTCGGGGTACGCCCGCACGCGGTCCTCAAGGGCGGCGCCATCGCGTACGCGGCGATGGGCGACGCGAACGCGTCCATCCCGACCCCCCAACCGGTGCTGCCGCGGCCCATGTTCGGGGCCGCGTCACGCACCGCCGCCGCGACAAGCGTGCACTTCGTCGCGCCGGCGGCGCTCGACGCGGGGCTCGCCGAGCGCATCGACGTGCGGCGGCGCCTGGTGCCGGTCGCCGACGTGCGCGGGCGCGGCAAAAGCGCGATGCCGCTCAACGACGCGATGCCGCGGATCGACGTGGACCCCGGCACATTCGCCGTGCACATCGACGGCGAGAAAGTGGTGGCGCAACCGGCGGCAACCCTGCCGATGGCGCAGCGTTACTTCCTGTTCTGACGGTCCATTAACAATGGGCGGGTAGCTTGACAGGAGCGTCGACGGACGACGTGGACAGCAGCGGTGACCGGCCAGAACCCGGAATCGACGGCTAGAACGGTAAGAGGTGGTTGGCAATGGCGGCGGGACTTCTCCTCCTGGGCGACTCACGACTCCCGGCGGGCGGACACGCGCACTCCGGCGGGCTGGAGAACGCGGTGGCACGCGGCGAGGTGCACGACCTCGACACGCTCACCGACTTCCTGCTCGGCCGGCTGTACGGGAACGGCACCGTCCAGGCCGCGTTCGCCGCGTGCGCGGCACTCGTCGCCGGGCCCTACGGGCTCGACGCCGACGGACCCTGGGCGGACCTCGACGCCGAACTGGACGCGCGCACCCCCTCGGCCTCCTCGCGCGCCTCCTCGCGGGCGCAAGGCCGTTCGCTCCGCCGGATCGCGCGGGCGGCCTGGCCGGAGGAGCCCTGGACGGCGCTCGGCGTGTCGCCGCACCACGCGATCGTGCTCGGCGCCGCGGCCACCCGGGCGCGGCTCGACGCCCGCGAGGCGGCCGTGCTGGCCGCCACCAACACCGTCAACGGCCCGGCCTCGGCCGCCGTGAAGCTGCTGTCCTTCGACCCGATCGCGGTCACGGTCGTGCTGGCGGAAATGGCCGGGCACTGCGACCAGGTCGCCGAGGAGGCCGCCACCGCGGCCCGCACCGTGCTCGCGGACGGCGACTGGGACCGCCTGCCCGCGTGGTCCGCACCGGGCCTGGACGTCTGCGCCGAACTGCACGCCCGCGAGGAGGTCGTTCACTTTGCATCGTGACCACGACAGCGGTGGTTCCGGGGGCCACGTGCGCCGGGTCCCGGCGGTGGTGCCGGGATCCCGCCCGCTTCGGGTGGGCATCGGCGGGCCGGTCGGCTCGGGCAAGACCGCGCTGGTGGCGGCCCTGTGCCGGGCGCTCGCCGGCAAGGTCTCGCTGGCGGTGGTGACCAACGACATCTACACCACCGAGGACGCCGACTTCCTGCGCGCCGCGGGGGTCCTGGCCGCCGACCGCATCGCCGCCGTGCAGACGGGCTGCTGCCCGCACACGGCGGTGCGCGACGACATCAGCGGCAACCTGGACGCCGTCGAGGACCTCGAAGCGGCCCACGGGGACCTGGAGTTGGTGGTCATCGAGTCGGGTGGCGACAACCTGACGATGACGTTCAGCCGCGGGCTCGCCGATGTGCAGTTGTTCGTGATCGACGTGTCCGGCGGCGACAAGGTGCCGCGCAAGGGCGGACCCGGCGTCACCCGGTCCGACCTGCTGGTGGTCAACAAGACCGACCTCGCCCCGCAGGTCGGCGCGGACCTCGGCGTGATGGACCGCGACGCGGCCCGCATGCGGCCGGGAACTCCTGTGATGTTCCTGTCACTTCGCGGCGAGCCGGGCGCGGCTCCGGTGACGGAGTGGGTGCTTGCGCAGCTTGGGGCGTGGCAGGCGGGTGGCGCGGTGCCGGTCGCGGTCGACGTCGCCGGGGGCAGGGATGGGGTCGGGGCTGGGGGCACCGCGGGCGTTGTCGCGGAGGCCGCGCAGGCGGGGGCCGCGGCGCCGGCGGGAGTCGGGGGAGCCGCCGCGAGCGCTGTCGCCCGGGCCGCGGGGGCGACGGAGGTCGCCGAGCGGGTTGCGGGCGCCGCGGAGGCAGCGGAAGCCGTCGAGGGCCTTGCCGCCGGGGCCGCCGCGAGTGCCGGGGGCGCGACGCGCGCCGCCGTGAACTCCGCTGCGAGAAACGGGATTTCCTCCGATCCGAGCGCGTCTGCCGCGTCCGCGGCGGGGTGACCCGGCGATGGAGGCCGGTGCGGTCGTCCGCGCCGAGACGGCGCCGCTGCGGCGGGGCGGACGGAGCGGCGGTCGCGGCTCCGGGCCGGTGACGCGGGTCGTGGAGGTCCGCGGCCAGGTGCCGCTGCTGCCCCGCATCGCCTCCGTCCCCGGTCCGGGCGCGGAGGTCGTGTTCGTCGCGGGCGCCGCGGGGCCGCTCGGCGGCGACGACCTGTCGGTGCGGATCGAGGTCGGGCCCGGTGCGCGGCTGACCGTGCGTACCGCCGCGGCCGCCGTCGTGCTGCCGGGCACCGGCGAACCGGCACGCCAGCGCGTCGAGATCGTCGTCGACGACGGTGGCGAGCTGGAGTGGCTGCCCGAGCCGGTCGTCGTGGCGGCCGGAGCCCGCTACGAGTCGCTCGTGAAGGTCACGCTCGGCCGCGCGACGCGTCTCCTGATGTCCGAGATCCTGGTGCTCGGCCGCGCCGCGGAAGCCTGCGGCGACGCGGTCTCGCGCTGGGACGTCACCGCCGAGGGGCGCCCGCTGCTGCGGCAGCAGTCGGCGTACGGCCCGGCGGCCAAGCCCGGTTGGCGCGGCCCCGCCGGAACCGCGGGCGGCACGGTCGTCGCGACCCGGCTGCGCTTCCCCGACATCCCCGGCAGCACCCCGCACCCGCCCAGCACCGTCGGCCGCGCGGTCTGCGAACTGGCCGGCGGAGGTCTGCTCACGACGGTGACCGCCCCCGACACCCTCACCGCCGAACGCCTGTTGGCCGAGGACGCCCCCGAACCGGCCGCCGCCGCGCGGTCGGACGAGGCGGTACGGGCGAGTGCGCGGGTTCTTGGAGGGCACGCCGCGACGGGGGCGGCGACACCTGGCGTCCCCGGTCCCACGCGACCTGCCGCAGCCGCCCGCTGACCCGGCGCGGTACCGAAGGCGGCGCGGGATTGCAGGACTTGCGCGGTGCAGACGGGACCGGCGCGGTGAACACGCCGCCGCGCGGCTCCGTTACGCCGACGCTCGTGTTACCAAATGGGTCGGCAGTATCACCGGTGCCGCGCCGTCGCCCGCGATGACGTGGTCGAGCAGCAGACGCGTCATGCGGCGGCCCTGTTCGTGGACCGGCTGGTGGACGGTGGTGAGCGGGGGGTCGGACCACAGCGCGGCCTCGACGTCGTCGAAGCCGACGACCGCGACGTCCTCCGGGACGCGGCGGCCCGACTCGCGCAGCACCGAGACCGCCGCCGCGGCCATCAGGTCGGAGGCGGCGAAGACGGCGTCCACGTCGTCCGCGGCGCGCAGCAGTTCGCGCATCGCCGCCGAGCCCGAGTCGCGCGTGAAGTCGCCGTGTACGACGAGCGGTTCGCCGTCCACCTCATCCAGGTAGCCCTTCAGGCGGTCGATGCCCGCGCACATGTCCTGCGGCCCGGCGATCGTCGCCACCCGGCAGCGGCCTTGCTCGTGCAGGTAGCGGGTGGCCAGCCGGGCGCCGCCCACGTTGTCCGCGTCGACGTACGTGATGCCCTCGGCGTGGCCGAGCGGGCGTCCGCCGACGACCACCGGAATCCCCGCCTGCACGAGGCGGTTCGGCAGCATCGCGTCGCCGTGCAGCGAGACGAGTAGCGCGCCGTCCACGTGGCCGCCGCGCAAGTAGCGTTCGAGGCGCTGCTGATCGCCGGACGTGCGGACCATCATCAGTACCAACTGCGTGTCGGTGCCCGACAGTTCCTCGCTCACCGAGCGCACGATGCCGGTCAGGTACGGGTCGCCGAACAGGTGCGTCTCCGGCTCCTGGATGACCAGCGCGACCGAGTCCGTGCGCCGCGTGACCAGGGTCCGGGCGGCGCGGTTGGGCACGTACCCGGTCTTCGCGATCGCCGCCTCGACGACCTCGCGGACCTGCGGGCTCACCTTCGGCGAGTTGTTGATGACCCGGGAGACGGTGGCGCGCGAGACCCCGGCCACCGCGGCGACCGTCTCCAGGGTCGGGGCCTCCGGCGGGGGCGGCGCAGTACCGGCCGACCGCCCCGAACCACCCGGCGTCGTCTCGTCAGGCACCCTGCGGCTCCCCGTCTCCGTTGCGGCCGCGGTGTGCGGCGATGACCGACGCGTACCAGTGCGCGCTGTCCTTGAGGGTACGGCGACCGGTGGCGAAGTCCACGTGGATGATGCCGAAGCGTTTGGCGTAGCCGTAGGCCCACTCGAAGTTGTCCATCAGCGACCACACGAAATACCCGCGTACGTCGGCCCCGTCCGCGACCGCCCGGCCGATCGCCGCGAGATGGGAGGCGATGTAGGCCTGCCGCCCGGGGTCGGCGATCACGCCGTCCGGGGCGATGGTGTCGTCGTACGCCGCGCCGTTCTCGGTGACCAGCAGCGGCAGTCCGGGGGCCTCGGAGCGGACGCGCATGATCACGTCGTACAGCCCGCTCGGGTCGACCGGCCAGTCCATCGCGGTGCGCGGCCCCGGGGTGTGCCGGAACCGCACGTCGTCGCACGCGGGCCAGGGCGAGTAGGCGCTCACCCCGTGCCCGTCGTTGCGCGGGTCGCCGGGCTTCGCACCCCCGCTCACCAGCGACGGCGTGTAGTAGTTGACGCCCATCTCGTCGATCGGCCGGGAGATGGCGGCGAGGTCGCCGTCGCGGATGTGCGACCAGTCGGTGACGGACGCGGTGTCGGCGAGCACGTCGGCCGGGTAGCTGCCGCGCAGCACGGGGTCCAGGAAGATCCGGTTGGCCAGTCCGTCGATGCGCCGGGCGGCGTCGACGTCGACCGGGTCGTCCGAAGCCGCGCGCACCGCGGCGGGGTTGAGGACCAGCGAGATCCGCCGGTCGGACGGGAGCGCCGCGCGCAGTGCGGCCACACCCTCGCCGTGTGCCAGCAGCAGATGGTGATGGGCCGTCAGGGCGGCGGCCGGGTCGGTGATGCCGGGGGCGTGCACCCCGGAGGCGTACCCGAGGAATGCCGAGCACCACGGCTCGTTGAGCGTGGTCCACATCGGGACGCGGTCGCCGAGGGTGCGGGCGACGGTGTCGGCGTACTCGGCGAACCGCGCGGCGGTGTCGCGGTTCGTCCAGCCGCCCGTGTCCTGGAGGTACTGCGGCAGGTCCCAGTGGTAGAGCGTCAGCGCCGGGACGACACCCGCCTCCAGCAGCGCGTCGACGAGCCGTTCGTAGAAGGCCAGTCCGCGGGCGTTGGCCCGGCCGCCCGGCTCGGGCAGGACGCGCGACCAGGAGACGGAGAAGCGGTACGCGCCCAGGCCGAGTCCGCCCATCAGCGCGACGTCCGTGCGGTAGCGGTGGTAGTGGTCGGCGGCGACGTCGCCGGTGTCGCCGTCGCGCACGCGGCCCGGCGTGTGGGAGAAGGTGTCCCAGATCGACGGCGAGCGTCCGTCGGCGTCCACGGCGCCCTCGATCTGGTACGACGCGGTCGCGGCGCCCCACAGGAACCCGGCGGGGAGCGCGTCGGCGAGTCCGGCGGGCGAGTCTTCTTCGGTGGTCGTACGCACGCGTTGTCCTTCTCTGTGCGGGAGTTGGCAATAGGGGGGTGGGAAGTGCCGGGCCGGCCGGGGCGGTTGGTCAGCCCTTCACGGCGCCCTGCATGATGCCGCCGACGATCTGGCGGCCCAGCAGCCCGAAGACCACCAGGACCGGGAGCGTGCCGAGGACGGTTCCGGCGAGGATCACCGACTGGTCGGGCACGTAGCCGCCGCCGAGGGAGTTGATCGCGACCTGGACCGTGGGGTTGTCCTGGCTGAGCGCGATGATCGGCCAGAAGAAGTCGTTCCAGGTGGTCATGAAGGTCAGCAGGCCCAGAACGGCCATGGCCGGGCGGGCGATCGGGATGACGATGCTCCAGAAGATCCGGAAGTGCGAGGCGCCGTCGACGCGGCCCGCCTCGATCAGTTCGTCCGGCAGTGCCTCGGCGAGGTATTGGCGCATGAAGAAGACGCCGAACGCCGTCACCAGGGTCGGCAGGATCACCGACTGGAGTTCGTTCGCCCAACCGAGCTTGGCCATCATCATGTAGAGCGGGATGAGGCCCAGTTGCGGCGGAATCATCATCGTGCCGACGGTGAACGACAGCAGCGCGCCGCGGCCGCGGAACCGCAGCTTCGCGAAGGCGAATCCGGCGAGCGTGCAGGCAAGCACCGTGCCCAGCGCGACAGTTCCCGACACGATGGTCGAATTCACCAGGGCTTCGGTGATGTTCGCCTGCTCGTTCGCCTGCTCGAAGTTCCCGGTGAGCCCGCCGCCGGGGAGGAACGGCGGGGGCACCTCGTTGATCTCGGAGTTGGAGCGGGTGGCCGCGACGATGGACCAGTAGAACGGGAACGCCGAGACGAGCGTGGCCAGGATGAGGATCACGTACGTCACGACGCCGGCCTGGTCGTGGGGCCGCAGCCGACGCCTTCCGGGACGCCTGCCCAATCGTCGCGAACGTCCGTCGTCCGCAGAGGACTTGGCGGCCATCAGGGGCGTGGTGGTGGCGGACACGTCGGTCACCTCTTCCCGTTCGGCGGCTTTGCCGCGGTCAGCTTGCCCGCGGCCGACTTGGCGCGGTAACGGGCGATCGCGGCGTTGACGCCGATCACGAGCACGATGACGAGGAACAGCAGCCACGCGATGGCGGCGGCCTTTCCGAGTGAGAAGTACTGCCAACCGGTCTGGTACATGTAGAGGCCGGTGGTCTGGTATTGGCGCGAGGCCCCGCCGTTCATGCCGGTGGTGCCGCCCTGCAACAGCAGCGGCTCGCCGAAGATCTGGAGCGCGCCGATCGTCGACACGATGATGGTGAAGATGATCGTGGGCCGCAGCCCCGGCAGCGTCACGTGGCGGAACTGCTGCCACCGCCGCGCGCCGTCCATCATCGCGGCCTCGTAGCGTTCCCGCGGTATCGCCTGCATGGCGGCGAGGTAGATCAGCGTGTTGTAGCCGGTCCAACGCCACGTCACGATCGTGGAGATGGCGATCTGGGACGGCCACTTCTCGTTGAACCAGTCGATCGGGTCGACGCCGACGAGGCCGAGGAACCAGTTGAGCATGCCGTAGTCGCGGCCGAACAACCCGGCGAAGACGAGCGTCGCGGCGGCGACGGAGGTGGCGTACGGCAGCAGCAGCGCGACGCGGAAGAAAGTCCGGCCGCGCAGGCGGTAGTTGAGCAGGTGCGCGAGGCCCAGCGCGAGGCAGAGCTGCGGGACCGTGGAGATGACCCCGATGGTGAAGGTGTTCTTCAGCGAGTTCCAGAAGAACTCGTCCTTGAGCAGCGTCGTGTAGTTGTCGAACCCGACCCAGGACATCGCGTCCGGGTTCTGCAACTGCACGCGGTGCAACGAGACATAGCCGGTGTAGATGAGCGGGAAGAGCCCGAACGCCGCGAAGAACACGAAGAAGGGCGCGATGAACGCGTACGGTGCGGCCTTGGTGCCGCGCCGCCGCCACAACTGGCGGCGGGTCGGCGCCGTGGTGGGCGTTGCCGGCTGCACTGCTGTCGGCGACGTGACGGCCATGCGGATGTCCTCGGGGCGTGGGGGAGGAGCGGACGGAAGGCGGAGCGGGGGCCGGTCCCCGGCGCAGGGACGAACGCCGGGGACCGAGCCGGGTGCCCGGTCACGGGACCAGTGCTGCGGCCGGAAGGTTTGCCGGCTCTCGGTGGACCTTTCCGGTTACGGCACTAGCCGAGAGCGGCCTTGATCGACGACTTGGCGTCGTCCCAGGCCTTGTCGGGCTTGACCCCCTGCGCCTCGACGGCGATGAGGGCGTTCTGGATCGCGGCCTTCACGTCGCCGTCGCGGACGCCGAGCGTCTGTACCGGCATCTTCTGTGCGGACTGGCTGAAGATCTGCCCGATGGGCGCGTTGTTGAAGTACGGGTCGGTCGTGTCGGCGACCTGCGAGATGGCGGTCGTACGCGACGGGAACGAGCCGCGCTGCTGGAACAGCTTGACCTGCTGCTCCTTGGCCGTCAGCCAGGTGAGCAAGTCGTAGGCCTCCTTGGGGTGCTTGGCCCCCTTCGGAATCGCGAGGTACGACCCGCCCCAGTTGCCGGTCGCGCCGGGTGCGGGGGCGACGTCCCACTTGCCCTTCGCGTCGTCGCCCGACTTCTCCTTGATGTAGCCGATCATCCACGACGGGCAGGACACCGTGGCGAAGCCGCCCTTGGCGAACGCCTGGTCCCAGTCGTTCTGGAACTGCACGAGCTTGGCGCTCAGCCCGTCCTGCCCGGCCTTCGCCGACAGGTCGAACGCGTTGCGGACGGCCGGGTTCGTGTCGTAGATCAGCTTGCCCGCGGCGTCGTAGTAGAAGGTTTGCTGCTGGCCGATCATGGCGTTGTACATGCCGGTGACGCTGTCCATGTACGCCGAGCCCTTGGGGGCCTTCGCCGCGAACTGGCGTCCGACGTCGAGGTACCCCTCCCACGTCGACCAGCGCTGCGCCAACTCGTCGCGTCCGGTGGGCAGTCCGGCCTGCTGGAACAGGTCCGTGCGGTAGCAGATGGCCATCGGGCCGATGTCGGTGCCGAGTGCGACCACCTTGCCGTCGGGGCTGGTGGCCGCCTTGGACTTCCACTCCAGGTATTCCGCGGTCTGGGACTGCGCGCCCAGGGTGTTGAGGTCGAGCCACTTGTCGGTCTGGTTCTTCGCCACGTCGATGATGCGGCCGACCTCGACGCCCTGGATGTCGTCGAGGTCGCCCCCGCCGCCGAGGCGCGTCTGGAGGGCGGGCCAGTACACCTCTTCCTTCTGGGTGACGTTCTGCTTGATCTTGATGTTCGGGTGGAGGGCTTCGTACTCCTTGTAGAGGCCGGCCTCCTCGAACCCGAACGAGCCGAACAGGCCGACGTTGAGCGTGATCTGCTTGCCGGGGTCGCCGGCGCCGCCCGCCGGGTCCTTGTTGTCGTCATCGTCGTCGGAGCCGCAGCCGGCGAGGACGGAGCCGGCGAGGACGGTGGCGCAGAGTACGGCCAGCGCTCTGGAGCGGCCGGAGGGCAAGCGCATGAGGGGACCTCCTGGGACGGGGTCGGTCGGTGGGACGCGGGCATGGGCGTGCGGGACGTGCGGACGTACAGGCGTGCGGACGTGCGGACGTGCGGTGGTGCGGTGGTGCGGTGGTGCGGTGGCGCAAGAGCGTGCGGCGCCGGCAAAGGGCGTGCGGAAATCAACCCGGGGCAGCACGAGGACAGCACGGGACAGCACGAGAGACAGCGCGGAAAACGGCGTGGCAAAGCCTGCTGCGGGAGCGCTCTTTCCTGCTGTGAGAGCGCTCTCACAGCAGTGAGATTGGCGCGTACGCCGCCCGGTGTCAAGGCTCCGGAACCGCTACGTTACGTGCGGGCAATCATCCGGTCATCACCGGTTTCTCAGCGGGATCTCACACCGGCCCCGCATTCTGGTGCCTCGGCGCACAACCGGAGGCGGATCAGATGCGACTTCTCGTCACGGGCGGAGCGGGCTACATCGGCTCGGTGACCACGGCGGTTCTCCTGAAGTCCGGACACGACGTCACCGTGCTGGACGACCTGTCCACCGGGCACCGCGACGCGGTCCCGCCGGGCGCCGGCTTCGTGGCGGCAGATGTCGCCGACGCCGGATCGGTCCTGGCCGCCGAACACCACGACGGCGTCCTGCACTTCGCGGCACGCTCCCTGGTCGCCGACTCGGTCGCCGACCCCGCCGCCTACTGGCACACCAACGTCGGCGGGACGCTCGCCCTCCTCGATGCGGTCCGCGAGCACGACGTGCCGCGCTTCGTGTTCTCCTCGACCGCGGCCGTCTACGGCGAACCCGCGACCGTCCCGATCCCCGAGGCGGCCGAAACTCGCCCCACGAACCCGTACGGTGCCTCCAAACTCGCCGTCGACCACCTGCTGACCTCGTACGCGAGCGCCTACGGCCTCGCCGCGGTGTCGCTCCGCTACTTCAACGTCGCCGGCGCGCACGCGGGGCTGGGCGAACGGCATGTCCGCGAGACGCACCTGATCCCGATCGTGCTCCAGGTCGCGCAGGGCCTCCGCGAGAACATCCAGGTCAACGGCACCGACTGGCCGACCCGCGACGGCACCTGCATCCGCGACTACCTGCACATCGCCGACCTGGCCCGCGCACACGTCCTCGCCCTCGAAGCCGCCGCCCCCGGCCGCCACGAGATCTGCAACCTCGGCAACGGTGTGGGCTTCTCCGTCCTGGAGGTCATCGAGACGGCGCGCCTGGTGACCGGCCACCCGATCCCCGCGGTCGAGGCCCCGCGCCGCGCCGGCGACCCCGCCGTCCTCGTCGCCTCCGCCGCCCGCGCCCACGACCTCCTCGGCTGGAAGCCCGAGCACCCCGACCTGGCCCGCATCATCGCCGACGCCTGGGCCCTGATGACCCCGTAGACCGGCCCAAAAAAGCGGAAGGGCGCCCGGCCAAGGACGCCCTTCCATGCGAACTACACAGGTTCGCGAGCGAAGCAATAGTAGCGGACAAGGTTTCGGTTGGCTGCAATTCCGGTTCTTCGCGAGCTGTCAGCGCACAGAACGTTGGTGGGGTAGTACTTTTTGGCCAACATTCGGAGGGCCCATGGCCGTGACGCAGATCGACATCGACGACGACGCCTTGCATCGTGCCATGGCATTGTCCAAGGCAAAGACCAAGAAGGAGGCGGTCGACCTCGCGCTCCAGTTCTACGCCGAGCAACAGGAGCGCGCTGCGCGCATCAGTCGCCACTTCGAACGCGCCCGCCATTGGGGAGCGGTCGAGGACGCGGATCGACGGCATCGGGCGGAGAAGGCCGACAGGTGATGTACCTGCTGGACACTTCGGCGCCGGTCCGGCTGTTGGCCGAGCCCAAGTTGGCTTCGGCCTGGTACGACGCGATCGATGCGGAGGCTGTGGCCTCCTGCTACCCGCAGCGCGCCGAGTTCCTGTACAGCGCCCGCGACGGTCGGGAATTTGACGAGATCGCGGAGATGTTCGCGGAGCTTTACCCCGACGTGGCGGTGCCGAAGAACGCCGGGCGCCGGATCGGAGCGGTGCAGCACCGCATGGCACGAGTGGAACGGCATCGCAGTGCGTCCGCCGTCGACTTGATCATTGCTGCTACGGCGGCTCACCATGGTCTGACGGTGCTGCACGACGACGGCGTCTATTGCACCGTCGCTCGGCACGCGCCCGATCTGCGCGAGCACAGCGTGCGTGACATCGGTTGACGTGGTCCTTCCTGATGCCGTGATGCCGTGATGCCGTGATGCTGTCGAGGCGTCGCGCCTTGGCGTATGCGATTGCCGCTGGGGAGTTCGGCCTGCTGGAGCGGGAGGCGCGGCCCGGGGCAGACCGACCGGCGGGCGACGGCCCCTGGCTTGGGGTCGCCGCCCGCCGCATTCGTCAGTCCCGGACGGGGACCCTCACTACCTGGCCGGGGAGGCCGGCGTCGGGGTTGCGGGTGCCGTCGGTTTGGATGGGGGTGCCGTTGACGAGGATGTGGCGGATGCCGGTGGGCTGGTCGGCGGTGAGGCGTTCGCCGTCGGCGGGGAAGTCGCGGACGCGGCGGACCGGGCCGGGGGCGACGGTGGCGGGGTCGAAGACGACGACGTCGGCCCAGTAGCCGGGGCGGAGGTAGCCGCGGTCGGTGAGGCCGAGGATGTCGGCCTGGACGCCGGTGAGCTTGCGGACCGCGCGTTCGACCGGCATGAGATCGCGTTCGCGGACCCACTTGCCGAGGAAGTCCGTGGCCTGCGGGGCGTCGCAGAGCTGGCCGACGTGAGCGCCCGCATCCGAGAGGCCTAGGGTGCAGTTCTCCTCGGCGAGGATGCCGAGGAGGGCGTCGACGTCGTCGTTGGCGAGCACGCAGCGCATGCGCAGGTTCAGGTCGGGCTCGTCGAGGGCCAGGTCGAGCAACGTGTCGAAGGGATCCGTGCCGCGTTCGGCGGCGACGTCGGTGAGGCGGCGGCCCGGCAGGTCCGGATGTGCTGAGGACTCGTCGACGCTGTACGTGCCCCAACGGGGGACGAGGAACGCGCCCTCGACCTGCCAGGCGGCGAGTGCGCGGGCGCGGAAGTCCGGGTCGGCGTACGCCGCGCGCCGCTCGTCCGCGCCGCCCGCCATCAGCTCCCCGAAGACCGGGTTGGAGTTGAGTGTGAACGGCTCGGCGAGGGTGAAGGCGAAGGTCAGAGGCCGCGGGCTGACCTGCGGCCAGACCTGCGAGCCCTTGGCCCAGCCGTCGCGGTTGAGCTGCACCAGGCGCTCGTGCGCGCCGGTCGGCGTGGTCATGAGCGCGGTGTAGGTGAACGGGACACCGACATCCGGCTGGATCTCGTACAGGTCGTCGATGCCGAGCTGCTCGCCGGGCGTGAACTCCACGACGCCGCGCCGCTCTTCGCGTACGACGGCGAGGAGCGCGTCGATCTCGGCGCGGTCGGCGAGGCGGGACGGCACCGGCTTGCCGTCGATGCCGCGGTGGGTCTTGGCGAAGCTGGTGGCGAATCCGGCGGCCCCGGCCCGGAGCGAGGTGCGCAGCACCTCGGCCATCTCGGCGATCTCGGCCTCGGTGGCGGTGCGTTCGTACGCGTCCATGCCCATGACGTACAGCCGCAACGCGGTGTGGCCGATGTAGGCGGTGTAGTTGAGGCCCACGCCGCGCCGCTCGACGGAGTCCAGGTAGCCCGGGAAGTCGCTGAAGTCCCAGGGGATTCCGGCCTCCAACGTGGCGACGTCCATGTCCTCGACGTTCTCCAGCGTGCGCGCGATCACGCCGTGGTGCTCGGGGCGCGTCGGGGCGATGGAGAAGCCGCAGTTGCCCGCGACGACGGTCGTGACACCGTGGAAGCAGGACGGGGTGAGCGCCGGGTCCCAGAAGACCTGCGCGTCGTAGTGGGTGTGGATGTCGATGAAGCCCGGGGCGACGATGTGCCCGGTGGCGTCCAGGGTCTGACGGCCGGTCAGGTTCGGGCCGATGGCCGAGACCCGCCCGTCCGTGACCGCGACGTCCGCCGCGTAGGGGGCGGAGCCGGTGCCGTCGACCACCGTTCCGCCGGTGATCACCAGGTCAGCGGTCATGTCCGCGGTCATGCCGGAACGCCCTTTCTTTCGGGGGATTCGCCTTCGGGGGAGGCACTTTCGCGTGAGACGCTGTCGGATGAGGCGTTGTCGTAGGCGCCGTCGGAGGTGCGGTGCGCGAACGAAAGGCCGTACAGCTCCGCGCAGTTGCGCCACAGGATGTCGTCGCGCACGTCGTCGGCGAGATGCGCGGTGTGGTCCGCGAGCACCTGCTGTGAGTACGGGAACGTCGAGTCGGAGTGCGGGTGGTCGTTGGCCCACATCAGGCGCCGGTGGTCCATCAGGTCGGTGACCCGGAACGCCACCGCGTCGTCCTGGAAGGTCAGGTAGATGTGGTCGCGGACGTACTCGCTCGGCAGCCGTCCCAGCGCCCGGTCGCCGAGCCAGTTGCCGTGGTAGCGGACGGCGTGGTCGGCGCGGTACATCCAGTGCGGCATCCACCCGGCGTCGGCCTCGACGCACACGACCTTCAGGCGCGGTTCGCGGTCGAAGACACCGCCGAAGACCATCGTGCCGATGACGTCCTGGCAGCCGCGCATGATGCCGAGGAAGCTGTTCATCTTCGGGCCGCGGTACTGCTGCGACCCGAGCTGGTCGTTGCCGGACGTCAGGATGTGGAAGGCGAGCGGCAGTCCGAGGTCGGCCGCGGCGCGCCACAGCGGGTCCCAGCGCGGGTCGTCGTAGTCGCCCGCCTCGCCCTCGCACGCGGCGTGGCCGGGCATCATGACGCCGCGCAGCCCGAGTTCCTTGATGCGCGCGAGATCGGCGATGCCCTCCTCGACGCTGCGCAGCGCGGTCTGGCCCATGCCGATCAGGCGTTCGGGGGCGTGCCCGGCGAACTCCTCGGCCATCCACAGGTTGTACGCGTCGAAGCACGCCTTCTTGTAGTCGGCGTCCGGGTGGTTGCACAGCAGCATGCCGACCGACGGGTACACCACCTCGGCCGCGACCCCGTCCCGGTCCTGCTCGGCCAGCCGGGCCACCGGGTCCCAGCCGCCCTGGTGGAGCTGGTCCCAGTCGGTGTACTCGAACGGCCCGACGGTCTCCGGGGGCCGTCCGGCCGCCGCCACCATGCCGTACGGGATGCGGCTGCGCCCGTTGTCGATGTCCATGACCGCGCCCATCCGGGGGTCGGTCGCGGCGACGGGCGCGCGGTCGCGGAAGGCCGGGTCGATGCGGTCGAGGTAGCAGTCGCCGGGCTCGGTGACATGCGAGTCGGCGGATATCGCGAACAGGGGCGTCCCCATGGCGGTCCTCTCACGTGCGGCACCGGGCCGCGGAGAGCGGTGTCGGTGCGTGGGGCGGCGGGCACGCAATTGATGAGTGCACATTAAGTACGGGGTCCGTTAGTTTCAACACTCGTGGGACGCAATCCAGAGGCCACGCGCCGAGAACTGCTCGACAGCGCCGCCCGGCTCTTCGCCGAGCGGGGCATCGCCGCGGTGTCGCTCAACGAGATCAACACCGCGGCCGGGCAGCGCAACGCCTCCGCGCTCCAGTACCACTTCCGGTCCCGCGAGGGTCTGCTGCGCGCGATGCTGGAGCGGCACATCCCGCAGGTGCGGGCGCGGCGCGACGAGCTGCTCGCGCTGGCCGACGCGCACCCGGAGAAGGTCCGCAGGTCGGCCGAGGCGTTCGTGCTGCCGCTCGCCGAGCAGTTGGACGGCGACTGGCGCGGCCGCGCGTTCCTGCGCATCACCGCCGAGCTGATGGCCGACCCCTCGCGCAGCGCGCCCGAGGTTCGGGAACTGCTCACGCAGACGCTGGCGGACGAGGCCTACGCGCGCATCTGGAAGCACGGCCACAACGTCCCGGCGCTGCTGCGGCCCGAGCGCATGCGCGTCGGCGGCACGATGGTGCTGCACGCGCTCGCCGACCGCGCCCGGCTGCTGGAGTTCGCCGGCAGGCCGACGCAGATCGCTCCGGAGCTGTTCGTGGGCAACCTGGTCGACATGTTCCTGGCGGCGACGCTGGCCCCGGTCGGACGCTGAGCCGCCGCGCGGTCCCGGCAACACGCGGAGGTCCGTACGGGACCGGCGACGCGGAGGACGCCGCCGGGCCCGTACGGACGTTCAGGGGAGGGTCAGGACGCGTCCGCGAGTGCCTTGTCCCACACGTTGTGCCAGTGCGAGACGGCCGACTCGCCCATCCCGACCACCATCGTGTCCAGCCCCGAGGCGAACCCGCGCTGGCACGCCTCGGCGCCCGGGAAGTCCTCGCTGACCAGCACGCGCTTGTTGGTCTCGTGGTTCCCGCGGGCGGTCGCGATGCTCTGCTCGTCCAACGGGTCCCACGACCCCTCGGTCATGGTGATGTACGACTCGCCGGGCACCTGCCCGGGGTAGATGCGCAGCATCGTGGTGCTCAGCGGGCTCTCCAGCAGCACCGTCGACGGCAGCACCGTCTGCACGTTGACCATCGGCAGCCGCGCCGGCCAGTTCTCCTCGGGCAGCGCCGCCAGCGCCTCGAAGCCGGCGATCGGCACCGCGAAGCGGGTGTGCGGGCCGAAGGTGTCCACGATGCCGTTGTTGAGCACGATGCCGTGGATCGTCGCCTTGTGCAGGAACGGTATGTGGTAGCCCTCCAGGTTGATGTCGACGGTCAGCTTCCAGTTGGCCTTGAGCCGGAACGTCTCGTTGACCACCGTGCGCGTGCGGTCGTACGGGAATCCCGCGAAGGCGTCGGCGACGTCGTCGAGCGCTCCCTCGACCTCGACGTCCGGCCGCAGTCCGACCACGATCAGGCCCGCGGAGATCGTCACCGGCAACCTCTTCAGGCCGAACCGCTCCGGTTCGATGCCGGGGAACTGCGGGCGGGACGGCAGCCCGACGAGCGAGCCCGCCGAGTCGAACTGCCAGCCGTGGTAGCCGCAGATGAACCGGCGCGCGCTGCCGCAGCCCGTCCCCTCGGTGCCCTCGCGTGCGGAGTCCTCGGGCGCCACCGGCATGCCCCGGTGCGTGCACGCGTTGAGGAACGCATGCAGCTCGCCGTCCTGGTCGCGCGTCACCAGCACCGGCACGCCGTCCACGTCGCGCGCCAGGAAGTCGCCGGGGTCCGCGACGTCGCCCGCCCAGCCGACCACCTGCGGCGTGCGGCGGAAGAGCACCTCGCGCTCGCGGGCCAGGCGCTCGGGGTCGGTGAAGACCGAGGCGTCCACGCGCAGCGGCGCCTCACCGAGGTCGAGGGTGCGTTCGGCCAAGTGGTCGATGATGCGGCGGCCGGTGCTGACGACGTCCTCGTGCTTCATGGCCCCTACTCCCGTGCCTGGTCGCTGCCGACGCTCGCGTGTCCGGTGCGTGTTCCGGTGCGTGCCCGCTGTGTCCCGCGTGCCCGTGCGCCCACGGGCGTCCGCGGGGGCGCTCCGGCGTTCTAATGAGGGTTCATTATGTGAAGGGGGTCATGACACCGTCAATGCGGTATGTGGTGTCATCGGACGGAGAGATCACGCGGAGGTCGGCGCACGCATGCAACACCAGGTCGAGACGGTCCACTACGAAGTGGGCGACGTACGCCTGTCCGGGCTCCTCGCCCGGCCCGCCGCCGGCCCCGCCCGGGGCACGGTCCTGGCGCTGCACGGGGGAGGCTCGCGCGCCGCGTACTGGCACCGCGACAACGCCCGCGACGCCTCGCTCCTGGAGCTCGGCGCCGCGCTCGGCTGGACGGTCCTGGCCGTCGACCGGCCCGGCTACGGCGCTTCGGCCGGGCTCCCGCGCGACCGTCAGGACCTCGACCACCAGGCGGACGTGGTCTTCGGGCTCATCGACGCGCTGCCCGGACACCTGGGCGACGACCACGGCGGCGGCGTGTTCCTGGCCGCCCACTCGATGGGGGCGATCCTCGCGCTGCGCATGGGCGCGAGCGAAGACGGCCGGATGCTGCTGGGCATCGCGGCCGGCGGCGTCCCGCTGCGCTACAGCGCGGAGAAGTCGGCCGCCATGGCCGCGGTGCCGACCGACCGGTGGGACATGGTGCCGCCTATGCGCGGCCCGGGCACCGGCTCGGCCACCTTCTTCGGCCCGCCCGGCACGTTCGACCCCGCGCTGCTCACGCGCGAGGGGCGCATCGCCGCGCCGGTCCCGATGGCCGAGTTCGTGGACGCCCGGGACAACCCGCTGACGCTGCCCGGGTTCCTCGGCAAGGTGCGGGTGCCGGTGCAGTGGGCGATCGCCGAGTTCGAGAACTCCAACCAGGCGGGCCCGGAGGCCCTGGCCGAGGCCGGGCGGCTGCTCTCCCAGGCGCCGCGCGTGGAACTGCACACGCAGCGCGGCGTCGGGCACAACATGAGCCTCCACCACGCGGCGCGGGCCTATCACCTGCGGATTCTGGCCTTCGCCGAGGAGTGCCGGGAGGCCCGCGCCAACTTCACCTGATCGGGTGAACTTAGTCGTCACCCCTGAGGGTGAACCAGACCACCTTGCCGTTCGGGAGGGCGTCCGCGCCCCACGCGTGCGCGAGGCAGTCGACGAGCGCCAGGCCGCGGCCGAACTCGTCGGCCGGCCCCCCGCCGCGCGAGGCCGGCAGCCTCGGACAGGTGTCGCGCACCTCGACGCGCAGACACGTGCCGTCGTGGCGCACGGTCAGCGTGTGCCAGGACCCGGGGCCGACGTGCAGCAGCACGTTGGTCAGCAGCTCGCTCAATAACAGCGTTGCCACGTCGGCGAGTTCGCCGATATCCCAGGTCCGCAGCAGGTGCTCCACCTCTCGGCGGGCCAGGCGGACGCCGCGGTCCGAGGCCGAGAGTTGGACGCAGTAGTGACGGACGTCTTCCGTCAACACCGGCATAGTCATCCTCCGAACAAACACGCATGGACTGCGTGAGATCGGGGCCGACCGGTCGGGGAGTTGACGACCGAGAGCGACCCTAAGGCGACGGTGAGTCAGATCGGACATTCAGCGTGCCGTGCGTCCACCAAGCCTGCAACTCCCACTCTTGGAATGTCGGGCCTTTTTCCGTAGTGGTCACGAAGCGGGCCATCGTGGTGCACACTGTCCCCCCATCGCAGCCGCGAAATCCAACCGGCTCCACCTCTTGGAGGCGCACCGTGGCCTTAGCCCCCAATCCCACCGTCCGCCAGCGCCGGCTCGGCACCGAACTGCGCAGGCTCCGCGACGCCTGCGGCCTGAGCCTCGAAGCCGTCGCCGCCCGCCTCGAATGCTCCGACTCCAAGGTCAGCCGCATCGAACTGGGCCGCAGCGGCGTGCGTCCCGTCGACCTGCGCATCCTCCTCGACCTGTACGCGGTCGAGGACGAAGGCGAGCGGGAGGCCCTGCTGACCCTGGCCCGTGAGGCCAAGAAGCGTGGCTGGTGGCGGAGTTACTCGTCCGTGCTGCCGCCCTCGTACACCGAGCTGCTCAGCCTGGAGGCCGACGCCTCCGGCATGCGCGGCTTCGAACTCTCGCTCGTGCCCGGACTGTTGCAGACGCCGGACTACGCCCGGGCGGTGATCTCCTCGGTGCGTGCCGACCTGACCCAGGACGAGGTCGACACCCTCGTGCGGGTCCGCGCCGAACGACAGGCGATCCTCGACCGGGTCGGCGCCGACGGCGAGCCGAGCTTCCAACTCACGCTCGTGCTGGGCGAAGCGGTGCTGCGGCAGGCCGTCGGCGGACGCGAGAGCATGCGGGCCCAACTGCTGCATCTCGCCGACGCGGCAAACCGCCCGAACATTCGCATTCAGGTGCTGCCGTTCGCGTCCGGAGCACATCCCGCGATCGAAGGCGCCTTCGCCATCATCGATTTCCCCGCATTGTCCGATCTGGACGTAGTGGTGGTCGACACGCGCACGAGTAGCCTCTATCTCGAGGAACCCGACCACGTCCGCGTCTATCAGCGGATGTTCGAGGACATCCGCGCTTCCGCGCTCTCGTACGGGGACTCGACGTCCATGATCGAGCACGCTGCAAAGGAATTGTCTTGAGCAACGCACAGCACGATCCAGCACTCCGAAGGCTCCCCGCGGCGCATGCCGTCGACGCAGCTCACGCGGGGTTGCCCTGGCACCGCAGCACTTTCAGCGGCGGCGCCAACAACTGTGTGGAAGCCGCCGGAACCAACGAGTTCATCTGTGTCCGCGATTCCAAGTCGGTACCCGGTCCGATCCTCTCCGTGGCATCTGTCGCGTGGGATGAATTCCTCGGTCGGGTACGCCGCGAAGGCTCGGCAGGCTGAGCTTTTCGCCCTGGCGAATTCACTCGTAAGAGTGGTGGTTATTACCCGGACGAGTGAATTCTCACGATGATCGTTTTGGTCTCCTTATCGATCTCGCCTGAAGCGGGCCCGCGACGCCCCGGCCCCGAGTCCGAGGACGACGCGCACCGCTCCCCGCCGCGACACCGGACGCCCCCTTTCCCGGTCCCACCTGGAAGAGTGGGGGTGTGTATGTCTCGGTGCTGGGCCCGCTTCAGGTGCGGGACGACCAAGGGGACCCGGTCGCGGTCTCCGGCGCGCGCCTGCGCGTGCTCCTGACTCGCCTGGCGCTCGACCCGGGGCGGCCGGTGCCCTCGGACAGCCTCGTGCGTGCCGTATGGGACCGGGCCGAGCCCTCCGGGGCCGCCAACGCCCTTCAGTCGCTCGTCTCCCGCCTGCGCCGCATGCTGGGCCCGGAGGCCATCACTTCGGGCCCGGCCGGGTACGTCCTGGCGCTGGCGCCCGACGCCGTCGACGCCCACCGCTTCGAGCAGGCCGCGTCCGAGGGGCGCCGCCTGCTCGCGACGGGCGACGCGGCGGGCGCGGAACGCGTCCTGACCGGCGCGCTCGACCTGTGGCGCGGTGCCGCGCTCGCCGACGCCGCGGAGTCCGGCTTCGCCGCCGGGCCCGCGGCGCGCCTGGAGGAGCAGCGGCTGACCGCGGTCGAGGACCGCGTCGACGCCCGGCTGCGGCTGGGCCGCGCCGCCGAGGTGGTGCCCGAGCTCGAACAACTGGCCACCGAACACCCCCTGCGCGAACGCCTGCACGGCCAGCTCATGACCGCACTGGACGCGGTCGGCCGCCGCGCGGACGCCCTCTCCGTCTACCACAAACTGCGTACCGAACTCGGCGAGGCACTCGGCATCGACCCGTCCCCGGAGCTGGATGCGGTGCACATCGCGGTGCTGCGGGGCGAGCGGGGGGTAGGGATCGGGACTGCGGCTTCGGATCCGGCGCCTGGTTCGGGTTCGGTCTCGGGTCCGGGTCCGGGTCCGGGTCCGGGTTCGGTCTCGGGTCCGGCTTCGGTCTCGGGCTCGGCCTCTGTTCCGGATCGGGATTCGGGCTCGGTTTCGGGTCCGGTCGCGACAACGGCTCCGTTCGGCCGGGCCCCGGCCCCCACTCAGGCGGGGCCCAGTCAGACGGGGCCCGGCCAGGCGGGGCCCTCCCCGACGCTGGCGGCGGGGGCGGGCGTCGGGGAGGGCGCGCTTGCCGGTGGGGTGGACAGTCGCGGCGGTGCGTCCGGCTCCACGGCGTCCGACGACGCCGGGTCCGCGAACTCCGGCGGCACGTCCACCGCTACCCCCAACTCCGCGCTCTCCGGCGGCACTTCCTCCTCCGCCGCATCCGCCGCATCTGCCGGGTCCGGGGTGAACGGGCAACTCGGCTCCGACGCGCGGGGATCCGTGTCGTCGCCGAGTCAGGCGCCGCCGACGAACCTCACCGCGCGCCTGACCAGCTTCGTCGGCCGCGACGACGAACGACTGCGGCTCGGCCAACTCCTGCACGAGTCCCGGCTGGTGTCGGTCGTCGGGCCGGGCGGCGCCGGCAAGACCCGGATCACCGTGGAGACCGGCTCCCGGCTCCTGCCCGAATTCCCGGCGGGCGTCTGGTTCGTGGAGCTGGCCCCGGTCCACGATCCGGCCGACATCCCGCAGGCCATCCTCGGCGCCCTGGGCCGCCGCGACTTCGGCATCATCAACTCGATGGCGGACACGTCCGGCAGCATCCCCGCCGGGGACGCCCTCGCCCGCGTGGTCGAAGTGCTGGCCCGCCGCCCGGCGTTGCTCATCCTGGACAACTGCGAGCACTTGGTCGCCGGGGCCGCCGAGGTGGCCGACATCCTGCTCGCCGAGGCACCCGCGCTGCGCATCCTCACCTCGACGCGCGAACCGCTCGGCATCGTCGGCGAGACGCTGTACCCGCTCGGTCCGCTGACCCTGCCGGACGACCACGGCGATACCACGACCGCGCTCCGCTCAGCAGCCGTACGCCTGTTCGCCGACCGCGCCAAGGCGGTCCGGCCCAACCTCGTCGTCGACGACGCCAACGTGGCCGCCGTCGCGGAGATCTGCCGCCGCCTCGACGGCATGCCGCTCGCCATCGAACTCGCCGCCGCCCGTACCCGCTCCCTCACCCCGACGCAGATCGCCCGGCGGTTGGACGACCGCTTCCGCCTGCTGACCGGCGGCAGCCGCACCGCCATGCCGCGCCACCAGACCCTGCGCGCGGTCGTCGAATGGAGCTGGGACCTGCTGGACGACCCGGAGCGCGCGCTGCTGCGCAGGCTCTCGGTCTTCGCGGGCGGCGCGACCCTGGAGGCCGCCGAGACGGTCCTCGCGGACGGCGCGCTGGTGCACCGCGACGACGTCCTCGACCTGCTGGCCGGGCTGGTCGACAAGTCGCTCGTCGAGATGTTCGGCACCGGCGAGCCGCGCTACCGCATGTTGGAGACCATCGCCGCGTTCGCCGCCGAGCACCGTGACGACGCGGGTGCCGACGCCGGGGTCACGCTGCGGCACGTGGCGTGGTGCAAGGCGGTGCTCGAACGCGCCGACCCGATGCTGCGCACGGCCGAGCAGTTGGAGGCCATCGACACCATCATCGAGGAGCACGACAACATCGCCGCCGCGCTGCGGTTCGCGATCGACGCGGGCGACGCGGAGTCCGCGGTACGCCTCGTCGCGCTCATGGCCTGGTACTGGACCATCCGCGGCTACCACCGCGAGGCGACCGCGTGGCTCGGCGACGCCCTCGGCATGCCCGGCGCCGACGACATCCAGGACCGCGAATCGCACATCCTGGCGGCGTGGTTCTACGGCACGACCCTGGTCGTGACCACCAGCGAGATGCAGGGCCTGCGCTGGATGATGCGCAGCCGCTGGCACCTGCGGCACTTCACGCCGTCCCCGGACCACCCGGTGTTCGTGCTCATCGAGGCCATGAACCTGGCGTTCCAGGACTACACGTCGGGCACCGGCCGGGCCCTCGAAGGCATCGACGAACACCGGGACCCGTGGGTGCGCGGCGTCATCGACCTGATGCGCGGTCATATCTCCATCAACACCGGTCGCACGGACGAGGGCCTCGACTGCCTGCGGCGCGCCCGGCTGCGGTTCGTGGAACTGGGTGACCGGTGGGGGCGTTCGTCCGCGGTCGCTGGGCTGTCCGAGGTCTACCGCTACACCGGGCGCTTTGCGGAGGGCCTGGCCGCGATCGACGAATGCCTGGAACTGGTCGGGCAGTTGCGGTCCGACGAGGACGTCCCGTTCCTCTACCTGCGCCGCGGGATGATGCACCTGCAACTCGGCGACATCGACGCGGCGCGGCGCGACCTGGCCGCGTCCGTGGAGACCGCGCACAGCGGCGACACCGTGGGCGGCCTGCTGATCGGCTACGCGGGCAGCGGCGACCTGGCCCGGCTGCTGGGCGACCGTGAGGAGGCGGACCGGCAATACGCCCTGGCCCTTGCGGAGTTGCCGCGGGCTCGGGTGGTTCCGGCGCAGATGCTGGCGATGTTGCAGTTGAGCGTCGCGTACCACTACGGGACGCAGGGTGATCGCGGCAAGGCGCGGCTGGCCCTGGACGCGTCGCGGGTCGCGGCGGTGGACAGCCACGACATGCCGGTGATGGCCTCGACGACCGAGGGCATGGCGTGGTGGACGCTGGAGTCCGGCGATGCGGAGCAGGCCGCCGTACTGCTCGGTGCGGCGGTCGCGATGCGTGGGCACGAGGACTTGGGGAGCCTCGACACGCTGGCCACGACCGAGAGGGTGCGTGCGGCGCTTGCCCCGGAGGTGTACGAGGAGGCGTACGCGCGAGGCGCGGCGCTGTCGCAGGAGGATGCGGCGGAATTGCTGGCGCGGAGTTGAGACTTCGTGCGGGGCGCCTGCGGAGCTGAGACCTCGTGTGGGGCCCCTCCGGAGCTGACCTCGTGTGGGGCGCCTACGGAGCTGAGACCTCGTGCGGGGCCGCGGGACGCTGAACTTGCCTTGGCAGGGCACTGGTTGGTGGCACCGATCGGAGTGACGTCGTTTCCGGCGGCCGGTCAGCCCGGATCGCGTCCCAGGTACGCCACCAGTCGGTCGCTGGGGCAGGCCACGGTCGCGACCGGCGTGCGCGGGGCGAACAGCGGGTGGCGGTCGTTCTCGGGTACCAACAACATGCCCACGGAGAGGAGTTCGACCGCGATGGCGGCGGGGATCGGGGTGTCGCGGCGGCAGCTTCGGGCGATGTCCCAGCCGTGCACGGCGATTTCCAGTGCACCGGCGGCGGCCATCAGTTCGGCGGGCATGCCGCGGTCGGCGACGGCGATCCGGCGCGGCGCGGTCGCCCAGAGTCCGGGCAGGTCCCGAGCGCGTCGGCGGAAGGTGGTGAGGGGGTCGGTCGACGCCGTGGGCACCGAATGGCCGCCGCGCTGGGTGGTGGCCCGGACGTCGGTCGCCTGCGGGTCGCAGGGCGGTCGGTTCGGCGGTGCGTCCGCTGGGTCGAGTGCCACGCGGGCGCCGGTCAGGCCCTCCGCCAGCGCCGCCAGCGACTCGTTGGCGTGCGCGAGCAGCATCGCCAAGTCCCAGGCCCGGCAAGGGGTCGGGCGGGACAGCAGGGCCGGAGGGATGCCGCGCGTGACGGACAGCGCGTACCCGACCGCCCGTTCGAGGAGTAGCGGCGCGGTGTTCACGGGACCAGGACCCCGCGGTGCACGGGCGGCAGCCCGAACGTCGGGAACAGGTCGGTGTCGTGGAACGCGGTGATGTGGGCGATGGCACCGCGATCGACATCTGACGGACCGACGGCGACGCAGTCGAGCAGGTAGATGCCCTGCGCGCGGTGCGTACCGTCGTCGTTCCTCATGTAAATGGCCAGTGCGTGCTGCCCGTTGGCCCGGGTCGGCACCACGCGGGAGCCCCGGAAGAAGCCCGGGCAGTGCCGTTCGATGAGGCGGCCGATGGTCCTGCGGCCGCGGAACCACGACGGCACCGGCGGCATCTCCCACACCGCGTCCTCGGTCAGCAGCGCCATGAGGGCGTCGATGTCGGACGCCTCGAAGGCCGCGGCGTACCGGTCGAGAAGGGCGCGTTCGGCCTCGTCGGAAGGACGGGCGACCTCGTCCGCGACCGGGGCGGCCTCGGCCAGCCGGGCCCGCGCCCGCTGCAACGTGCTGTTCACCGCCGCCTCGCTCGTGCCGAGCAGATGGGCGACCTCGGCGGCGCGCCAGGCGAGCACGTCGCGCAGGATCAGGACGGCACGCTGCCGGGGCGGCAGGTACTGGAAGGCGGCGGTGAGCGCCAGGCGCATCGACTCGCGCGAGCCGACCACGGCCGCCGGGTCGGCGGAGGCGGGGGTGACGAGGGCGTCCGGGATCGGCTGCAACCAGGTGTGGCCGGGCCGTTCCGGGGCGAGCGGGTGGTCGGGATCGGAGTCCGGCCCGCCGAGCCCGACGGGCAGGTCGCGGCGCTCGCGGCGTTCCAGCGCACGCAGGCACACGTTCGTGGCGATGCGGTAGAGCCAGGTGCGCATCGACGAGCGGCCCTCGAAGCCGCCGTACGCCTGCCAGGCGCGCAGCAGCGTCTCCTGCACCAGGTCCTCGGCGTCGTGCACCGAGCCGAGCATGCGGTAGCAGTACGCCAGCAACTCGGGCTGCATCTTGCCGGTGCTCCGCAGGAAGTCCTCGTCGCTACGCGGCGCTGCCATGGCCGGTCCTCTCGTCGCCCTCGTGTGCGTGCCGTGCGGGTCGGGTCGCCCGCGCGTGACAGGCGGGCGCCGTCCCTCATGAGTACTGACCCGCGCGGCGCCGGAAAGTCATCGGGGGCGGGGTACGGGCCGCGGTCGGCGACCTCGGTCGACCGCTCACCGGACAGGCTCTGACCTGCGCTTAAGGCGTTCGGCGATGAGTTCTCGAAAGTCCGCGGATCGGTACCGGCGAGGCTTTCGGAGCGATCAGGGAGACGCACATGAGCGGCATGGTGGAGGCCCAATCCGGCGGCCCGGGACCGAAGCGCAAGCGCGAGCCCGATCCGGATCCGGGGCGCGGGCCCGGCCCCGCGCCCGGGTTGGTGGCGGCCCGGCGCTGGGCGCTCGCGCTGGGCGCCGTGGCGTCGATCATGGCCGCGCTGGACACCCTCGTGGTGTCGACGGCGCTGCACACGATCCGGCTCGACCTCGGGTCGTCGGTGGAGGACCTGGAGTGGACCGTCAACGCGTACAACCTCAGCTTCGCCGTGCTGCTGCTGACCGCGGCCGCGCTCGGGGACCGCTTCGGGCGGCGCCGGATGTTCGCGGCGGGGTTGCTGGTGTTCACCGCGGGGTCGGCGGCGTGCGCGTTGTCCGGCAGCGTCGCGGCGCTGATCGCGGCGCGGGCCGTGCAGGGCGTCGGGGCCGCGTTGATCATGACGCTGGCGCTCGCCCTCGTGAGCGCGGCCTTCCCGGCCGAACGCCGGGGCGCGGCCATCGGCATCCTGGAGGGCATCACCGGGCTGGGCGTCGCGCTCGGCCCGCTGGTCGGCGGGGCGGTCGCCGAGGGGCTGGCGTGGCAGTGGATCTTCTGGATCAACGTGCCCATCGGGCTGGCCGCCGTACCGCTGGTGCTGCGCAAGCTGCCCGAGAGCCACGGCCCGGACAGCACCCTCGACCTGCCCGGCGTGGGCCTGGTGACGGCCGGTGCGTTCGGCGTCGTCTGGGCCCTGGTACGCGGCAACCCGGCCGGGTGGGGGAGCGTCGAGGTCGTGGGCGCACTGCTGGGCGGCGCCGCGCTGTTGGCCGCTTTCGTCCGCTGGGAGCTGCGCACACCCGAACCCATGCTGCCCATGCGTTTCTTCCGGTCGCGCGCCTTCTCGGCGGGCAACGCGGCGGTGTTCTGTACGTTCGCCTCGTTGTTCGTGGCGGTGTTCTTCCTGGCCCAGTTCCTCCAGACGGTGCTGGAGTACGGCCCGCTCGGGGCCGGGCTGCGCCTGATGCCGTGGACGGCCACGCTCTTCTTCTGCGCGCCCGTTGCCGGGGCGCTGGTCGACCGCGTCGGCGAACGCCCGCTGCTCTCCGGCGGATTGACGTTGCAGGCGGTCGGTCTGGGCTGGATCGCGCTGGTGGCCGAGCCGGACGTGGCGTACGGAACGCTGGTGGCGCCGCTGGTGATTGCGGGTTGCGGTGTGTCGATGGCGATCCCCGCGGTGCAGACCTCGGTGGTGGGCTCGGTCGAGCACGCGGAGATCGGCAAGGCGGCGGGGGCCAACGGCATGATGCGCGAACTGGGCGGCGTGTTCGGCATCGCGATGGCCGTCGCGGTGTTCTCCGGAGTCGGCGGCTATGCGACCGCCCAGGAGTTCTCGGACGGCTTCGCCGCCGCGCTCGGCGTTGCCGTGGGGATCGCCGTATTGGGCGCGCTGGCGGGCTTGTTCCTGCCGGACCACCGCGCCGCGTCGTCGGCTTCCCACTTGTCCGGGCCGGCGGTACCGTCCGGGTCGGCGGACGACGACGCGG
>NZ_JBPKBH010000026.1:109460-134091 GCF_051388915.1 Yinghuangia sp. YIM S09857
CGGCCCAGGCGGAGGAAGACCGCCGGGACCGCCGCGTCGCACGGAGTTCGGGTTGAAGGGCTGGGCGGGAAGGACGGGTCCGGGTCGGCGGCGTACCGGCCGATCGTCAGGCGTTGTTCTTGTAGCGGCGCACGGCCAGCGGGGCGAAGACCGCGAAGATGGCGGCGGCCCACAGCAGCGTCGCCACCGCGTGGCCGGCGACCTCGCCGCCGACCAGGAGCCCGCGTACCGCACTGGTGAGGTGGCTGATCGGGTTCACGTCGACCCACGCCTGGAGCCAGCCGGGCATGGTCTCGGTGCGGGCGAAGATGTTCGCGCCGAAGGTGAGCGGGAAGCCGACCAGCATCGCGGTGCCCTGCACGCTGCGCGGGTTCTTCATGACGACGCCGAGCAACGCGAAGATCCAGCACATCGCGAACGCGAACACCAGGACCAGGCCGACCGCGGCGAGCGCGGCCAGGGCGTTGGTCTGTACGCGGAAGCCGATCGCCGAGCCGAAGCCGAACACCATGGCGATGGCGACCATGTACCGGCAGATGTCGCCGAGGACGGCACCGGCCAGCGGGGCGAACCGGGAGATCGGCAACGAGCGGAAGCGGTCGAACACGCCCTTGGCGACGTCCTCGCACAGCCCGACGCCGGTGCCGAGCGACGCGAACACGACGGTCTGCACGAGGATCCCGGGCAGCACGAACTGGAGGTAGTCGTGCGTGCTGCCCTCGATCGCGCCGCCGAACAGGTACACGAACATCACGATGAAGATGACCGGTTGCAGCGTCAGGTCGATCAACTGCTCGGGCTGGCGCTTGAGTTTGACGAGGTTGCGCCAGGTCAGCGTCAGCGTGTGCCGGACGACCGCGAACGGGTCGGAGCGGCGGGGCACTTGGCTCTTGGCCCCGGGTTCGTGCGGGGCGGATGTGTGCGGCGCCGGGCCGGGGGACTGCGGGGACGAGGCGTCGGGGTGCGCGGTTGCGGTGGTCACAGGAAACTCCTGAACAGGACGAGGAAGGTGAACGCGGCCAGCAGGGCCACGCGTTCGTAGCGGCGGCCGAGCGTACGGACGAGCGGGGGAACGGGGACGGACGGGCGGCGGTGGCACCGCACGGTCTGCGGTGCGGTGCGCCTCACGCGGCGGCGGGCGCCTCGGCGTCCGCGCCGTGCCCGGTCAGTTCCATGAAGACCTCGTCCAGGCTCGGCAGACGCAGGGCGAGTTCGGTGGCGCGGATGCCGGCCTCGTCGAGGCGGCGCACCACGTACGGCAGCAGGTCGGGATCGTGCACCGCGACCGTCACGACGCCGGGGCGGGTGGTGCGGTCCGGTGCGAGGCCGGTCAACTCCGCGACGATGGCGGCCGTTTCGTCGAGGCATGCGGGGTCCGCCGGGCGGATCTCCAGGCTCTGCCCGCCGATCTGCGCCTTGAGGGAGTCCGCGGTGCCGTTGGCGATGACGCGGCCGTGGTCGATCACCGCGATGTCCCTGGCGAGTTGGTCGGCCTCGTCGAGGTACTGCGTGGTCAGCAGGACGGTGACGCCCTCGTCGGCGACGAGGCCGCGCACCAGGCCCCACACGTCCCCACGGCTGCGGGGGTCGAGACCGGTGGTCGGCTCGTCCAGGTAGAGGAAACGGGGGCGGCCGACCAGGCTCGCGGCCAGGTCGAGGCGGCGGCGCATGCCGCCGGAGTACGTGCCGGGCGCGCGGTGGCCCGCGTCGGTCAGCTCGAACCGCTCCAGCAGCTCGCGTGCCCGGGCCTTCGCGTCGGAGCGCGACAGGTCGAGCAGGCGGCCGAGCAGGACCAGGTTCTCGAAGCCGGACATCTCCTCGTCCACGGAGGCGTACTGCCCGGTCAGGCCGATCAGGCGGCGGACCTCGGGGGCGTCGCGGACGATGTCGTACCCGCCGACGGTGGCGTGCCCCGCGTCCGGCGTGATCAGGGTGGCGAGCATGCGGGTGGTCGTGGTCTTCCCGGCCCCGTTGGGACCGAGCAGCGCCAGGACGGTGCCCTCGCGGGCGACGAGGTCGATCCCGGCCAGGGCGGTGGTCTTGCCGTAGCGCTTGACGAGGCCCTCGGCCTCAATCGCGTAGCGGGTCATCGTGGCTCCCGTGGTTCTCTCATCAGGTGACGACGACCACGGTGCAACGGTCTGCTGACAGGTCTCGCACACCTCGCTGTCACGGGGCGCGGCTCGCTGGCACGACGCTGACATGGCGCCTGACAGCGGCTGTTTCCGCAGGTCACAGGGGGTGGGCCGGAGCCGGTCCCACACCCTGGACGCAGCGACAGATACGTGTTGTATGCATCTAAAGTGGGCTCTTTGGCGTGGGCAGCAGCGCACCGACCATCGGGAGGAACCGTGGACGCGGCCGAGCAACCCCGTACCGTCGCCGAACTGCGCGGTGTCGGCGTACGCAAGTACACGACGGGCCAGGTGATCCTCGACGGGATCGACTGGACCGTGCGGGCGGGCGAGCACTGGGCGCTCCTCGGGGCCAACGGCGCCGGTAAGACGACGGTCCTGCGGCTGCTCGGCGCGACGATGCACCCGACGGTCGGCACGGTCGACGTGCTGGGGCACCGGCTGGGGCGCGTCGACGTCCGTGAGCTGCGGGCGGTGATCGGGTTCGTCTCCAGCGCGCAGAAGGTCCCGCTGGACGAGACCGCGCACACCGTCGTGCTCACCGGGGCGACCGGGACCGTGCAGCCGCTGTGGCGCAAGTACGACGCGGCGACGCGCGCGCGGGCCGAGGAACTGCTCGCGGAGCTGGACCTGAAGGAGCTCGCGGACCGGCCGTACGGCGTGTGCTCGGGTGGACAGCGCGCCCGCATCCTCATCGCCCGCGCGCTGCTCGCCGACCCGGCCCTGCTGCTCCTGGACGAACCCTTCAACGCCCTCGACCTGCCGTCCCGCGAGGACCTCATCGATGCGATGCACCGCCTCGCAACCGCCCGCCCCCACCTGGCCACCGTCACGGTGACCCACCACCTGGAAGAACTGGCCCCGAACATCGGCCACGCCCTGCTCCTACGAGACGGCCGAATCCAGGCGTCCGGCCCCACCGACACCGTCCTGACCGCCCCTAACCTGACGGCATGCTTCGCCCGCCCCATCCAAGTAACCCGCCACAACAACCGCTGGGCAGCCCACTCGGCGCCCGCGGAGGGGTGACAACCGCGTACGGGGAGTTGCGTGGTTGGGGGGCGGTCGTGTGGGCCGGGGGATCCGCACTGCAGGGCGGGTGTTCGGGGCCCTGCGCCCACGCGGCGGCCGTGGAGGGGTGACAACCGCGTGCGGGGGGTTGAGTGGTTGGGGGGCGGTCGTGTGTGGCCGGGGGATCCGCACTGCAGGGCGGGTGTTCGGGGCCCGGCACTCGGCGCCCGCGGAGGGGTGACAACCGCGTACGGGGAGTTGCGTGGTTGGGGGGCGGTCGTGTGGGCCGGGGGATCCGCACTGCAGGGCGGGTGTTCGGGGCCCGGCACTCGGCGCCCGCGGCGGGGTGACAACCGCGTACGGGGAGTTGCGTGGTTGGGGGGCGGTCGTGTGGGCCGGGGGATCCGCACTGCAGGGCGGGTGTTCGGGGCCCGGCACTCGGCGCCCGCGGAGGGGTGACAACCGCGTACGGGGAGTTGCGTGGTTGGGGGGCGGTCGTGTGGGCCGGGGGATCCGCACTGCAGGGCGGGTGTTCGGGGCCCTGCGCCCACGCGGCGGCCGTGGAGGGGTGACAACCGCGTGCGGGGGGTTGAGTGGTTGGGGGGCGGTCGTGTGTGGCCGGGGGATCCGCACTGCAGGGCGGGTGTTCGGGGCCCGGCACTCGGCGCCCGCGGAGGGGTGACAACCGCGTACGGGGAGTTGCGTGGTTGGGGGGCGGTCGTGTGGGCCGGGGGATCCGCACTGCAGGGCGGGTGTTCGGGGCCCTGCGCCCACGCGGCGGCCGTGGAGGGGTGACAACCGCGTGCGGGGAGTTGCGTGGTTGGGGGCGGTCGTGTGTGGCGGGGGATCCGCACCGCAAGGCGGGTGTTCGGGGCTCCGCGCCACTCGGCGGCCGTTGCGGGCCGGACTCGTTGACGCGCTGTGGCGGTTGCCGCAGGGTTGCGGCGGCAGGCGGCAGGCGGCAGGCGGCAGGCGGCAGGCGGCGTCGGCTCGCAACGGCGTTGGCGCGCCTGCCCCAACGTCGCGTGCGGCGGCTCGCGAAGTCGGCCCCGCTGCGGTGTGGCACTGCGGCTGCGTTGTGAAGCGGCCGTGACCGCATGGACGTGGGCGGGTGACTCCGCCTGCACGAGCGTTCCCCGCACGGGGAACGCCGCCCTGGGTTCGCGCGCACCACATGGTGTGGGCGGCCCGCACGACGACTGCGCCGTCGTGGCGCCGATGGCGGTCATTTGCGGGCGGGACTCGCTGACGTTCGGCGGCAGTTGCCGGGGGTTTGCGGGAGCGGAATGCGCACGTCGGCAACGGCGTTCGCACGCGTCCGGCTTCCCGGCTTCCCGGCGTCACGTTCGACCGCTTGTGAAGCGGGGCTGCGCGGGCGTTGGGCGCTGGGTGGCGCTGTTGCCGCTCCGGTGTGGCCTTCGCGCCGACCGAGTCGTGGCGGTGTGGTCGGGTGTCCGGGGGTGGATCCCCGCCGGGGGATGTGGTGGGGTTTGGGGCTCGTCGGAATGCCTGCTCATGGGTGGATTGAGGGAAGACCATCGGGCGTCGGAGGTGGCGCACGATAACTTCGGAGGTGGGGGCGGACCGACCCTCGTGGCTGCCGATCCGGTCGGGATCGGCGGGATGGGGGGCGTTCCCGGGGGAGGTGGCGGGTGGTCACAGCGGTGGCTCGGCCCCATGTCGCGCCGACTTCGCGCGGGGTGGTGGGGCGTGTGGTGCGCGGCGCGCGGACCACGCCCGGGCGGCTTGCCGTCGTCGGTGTGCTGCTCGTCCTGCTGTCGCTTTTGGCGGGATTGTTTGCGTTCGCGGCGGTACGAGAGCGGTCGCAGGCGGCCGAGCGCGTCGCGACGCGGAGCGAGCCGCTGGGCGTCCGGACCCAGGAGCTGTACCGCGCGCTCGCCGAGGCCGACGCCGCCGCCGCGGCCGGATTGTTGTCCGGTGGTGTGGAGAAGAAGGAGCTTCGCGAGGACTACGAGCGGTCGTTGGAGACGGCGCAGCGGGCGCTGATGTCGGCGTCGTCCGCCGGGGCCTCCGGACCCGTCGCGGAGTTGCTGAGCCGTCTCTCGGTCGAGATCCCGAAGTACCGCGAGGACGTCGCCTGGGCGAAGTCGGCGACGCGGCAGGGGCATCCGGTCGGCAGCGCGTATCTGCGGGCGGCGAGCCGCCAGATGGAGCGCGTGATCCTGCCGGCCGCGGCCGAGTTGCACGAGATCGCGGCCGGACGGCTGCGCGACGACCACCGCGAGGCGACCGCTGTGCCGCTCGCGGCCTACCTGTGCGGCGGGTTCGCGCTGGGCGCACTGGTGGTGGCGCAAGTGATGCTGGCCCGGCGTACGAAGCGGATCATCAACCCCGGGCTGTTCCTCGCGTCCCTCGCCGTCGCCGCCTCGCTGGCCTGGCTGACCACGGGGCTGTCCACCGCCCGCTCGGAGTTGACGGCAAGCCGCGACGAAGGGTGGCGCCCGGTCGACGCGTTGTCGGACGCCCGCTTCGCGGTGCTGAAGGCCCGCGCCGCGGAAGGGCAGATCCTCGTCCAGCAGGGCAGCGACGGGGGTGCCTACAAGGAGGCGCTGGACGAGCAGTTCCGGCTGTTGCAGGCTCCCGGCGCCGACGGGCTGCTGAGCGAGGCCGAGCGCCTTTCGCGCGACGACGACCTCGCCACCGGGCGGATCGCCGACGCGCGCGCCGCGGTGGCCGACTGGAGGGCGTCCAACGCCAATGTCATGAACCAGTTCAACCAGACCAACTTCAAGGGCGCGGTAGCGCTCGTGATCAACGACGACGGGTCCTCCCAAGTCGCCTTCGCGCGCGCCGAGAAGGCGCTCTCCGAGGCCATCGCCAAGGACCAGGCGGACTTCGAGAAGGCCGCCGCCCGCGGCCGCGACGCCATGGAGGGGCTGGCCGTCGGGCTGCTCGTCCTGGCTGCCGTCGCCGCCGCGGCGATCGTCGACGGGGTCCGCCGGAGGTTGGGGGAATACCGGTGAAAAGCACGGATTCGCACGCATTGCTCGGACGCGGCACGCGGCGCACCACCGCCGCACTCGCCGTCGGTATCGCCCTCGTGGTCGCCTCGCAGGGCGGCGCCGGAGCGGACGGCGCGCCCCGGCAGCAGCCCCGGGCCGTCCCGGCGGCTCCCGCGGCACCGCCGGCACCCGCCGCCACGGACTGCGGCGATCCCAAGCTCAGCCTGCGCCCGCCCGCCTCTGTGCCGAAGCCCGCCTCCTGGTCCGCCGACAGCAGGATGCAGAAGATCGTCCAGCGGGGCTTCCTGATCGCCGGAGTGGACCAGAGCACCTACCCGTTCGGCTACCTCGACCCCGTCGACGCGACCCTGAAGGGCTTTGACATCGACATGCTGCGCGAGGTGGCGAAGGCGATCTTCGGCGACGACCGGCCCGACCGCATCCGGTTCCGCGTGCTCCTCAACGCCGACCGCGTTCCGGCCGTCGAGCAGAACCAGGTGGACGAAGACCAGGTCGACATCGTCGCGATGACCATGACCGTCAATTGCGAGCGTCGCGAGCGCGTCGACTTCTCCGACGTCTACTTCACCGCCGGGCAGCGCACCCTCGTGCAGAAGGACCCGAGCCTGCCGCAGCGCGTCCGCGACGAGGGGCTCGCCGCCCTCGCCGGATACCGCGTCTGCGCGGTCGACGGCTCGACTTCGCTGGCCCGCATCAAGGACCCGCAGTACCAGGCCGTTCCCGTCGAGGGCGAAACCTGGGCAGACTGCCTGGTCAAACTCCAGAAAGGCGAGACCGACGCCATCTCCACCGACGACACCATCCTGGCCGGACTCCAGGCCCAGGACGCCAAGTTCACCGAAGTCGTGGGCGGCCGGATCAGCGAAGAGCCGTACGCCATGGCGATCAACAAGGCGGACGCGGAGTTCGTGCGCTTCGTCAACGCCGTGCTCGCCGACGTGAAGAGCTCCGGCCGCTGGACCGAGCTGTACAAGAAGCACATCGGCACCTCCCTCAACGAGACCGACCCGAAGCCCCCGGCGGTCACCACCTGGCGGACCGAGTCGTGACCACCCCCGGCAACTGGACCCGCGAGCACGTCGACCGCGAGATCGCCCGCCTCGACACCGAGCGCGACGGCATCTCCGCCGGCCTCATGGCCCTGGAGGAACACCCCGGCCGCCGCCTGCTGGAGGGCGCCGTGCTGGAGGGGCGGACGGAGGAGCGCTGGGCGTCCTGCCGGACCGACATCGCCCGCCTGTGGGAGCTGTACTCCGCCTACGGCGCCGTGCTCGACGAGGCCCGCGCGCTGCGCACCCGGCGCTCCCGGCCGTCCCGCGCCGAACTTGACGAGATGGCACGGCTGTTGACCGGCGCCAACGTACGCGTGCCCGGCGAGGAACTGCCGATCGGCAAGCGCGGCCTGGTCGAACCGGCCGCCACGAACCGCACGCTGACGTTCGACGCCGTGGTGGCCGAGATGAACACCGTGTGGCGCCGCGCCACCGAACTGGTCGCCGCCGTCGACGACGTGTGGTCGATCGTGCTGCCGCGCCTGGACCGCGTCGAGGCGTCGGCCACCGAGACCGCGGCGCTCGTGGACCGGCTCGGCGGCCAGGCCGCGCTCGCCGTGGAGGCGCGCGTCGTCGCCGAGGTCCGCAAGCGCCTCTCGGACGCCCGCGCCCGCGTCGCCGCCGACCCGCTGCGCTTCGTCGGCGTGACCGCCCGCTCGCGCGTCGGCGACGTCGACCTCGACGGCTTCGAGCGCGACCTGAAGGGCGTGCAGGACGGGCTGCGCCAACTCCGGCTGCTCCAGGAGCGGTACGAGGAGCGCGCGCAGCGGGTCACCGGCCTCCTCGACGTGCTGGCCGCCGACGAGGCCGAGACGCAGCGCCGCCGCGCGCACGTGCTCACCCGCATCTCGTACGGCGTCCCCGACGTTCCGGCCGCCGCCGCGCCGCTGCGCGCCCGCGCGGCGCAGGTGGCCGATCTGCGCCGCCGCGACGCCTGGCCGCAGCTCTCGGCTCAGCTCAGCTCCCTGGAGCGCGACGCCTACGCGGCCGGGGAGCGGCTGCGCGCGGCCCGCGGTGAACTCGACGCGCTGCTGGCCCGCCGCGACGAACTCCGGGGCCTGCTCCAGGCGTACCGTGCGATGGCGGGCGGACGCGGGCGAGGCGAGGACGAGGTGTTGGAGCGTCTACACCACCGCGCGTACGACGTGCTCTGGCGCGCGCCGTGCGACCTGGACGACGCGGCGCGGCTCGTCGGCGAGTACCAGCTCGCCGTCACCGCGCCAAGACCGGTGCACCACCGCGCGGTTCAACTCGACGCGCGGGGCATACACAACGAGACCGGCGCCGAGGCGGGCAGCGGCGCCGGAACCGAGACGGGATCGGGAACGGGCGGCGCCGGACGCGCCGGCGGCCCGACGAGGGCCGAAGGGCCGAGGGGGGAAGGCGAGGACAATGGCGACCTGTAACCGTTCCGACTGCGGCACCGGGGCCATCGAGGACGGATACTGCCTCGACTGCGGCCGCAAGCCGCTCAAGAGCGGCACTGCGGGCCCCGGCAAGTCCGGTGCGGGCGGCGCCAAGTCAGGTTCGGGCTCGGGCACGGGCGCCGGCACCGGCTCCGGGCTGGCGAGCGGCCTCGGCGGGGGCCTCGGCCCGACCGGGCACTCGGCCGCGGGCACCCGCTCGGGCAGCGCCCGATCCGGCGTCACCTCGTCCGGCCGCAGCGGTCGGACGTCCGGCCGCACCTCGCGCCGCAACACCACCGGCGTCTCCGGCCGCCGCCTGGGTGCCGGGCTGGTGGAGATCCCGGCCGTCCCGGTGCGCGACCCCGCCGCGATCCTCATGAAGGACCCGGTGATACCGGAGGAGAAGCGCTTCTGCCGCAACGAGGACTGCGGCCGCCCGGTCGGGCGCGGGCGCGACGGCAAGCCCGGCATCGCCAACGGCTTCTGCCCGTACGACCGCACGCCCTACTCGTTCGCGCCCAAGCTCGAAGCCGGCGACATGGTCGGCCAGTACCGGGTCGTCGGCTGCCTGGCCCGCGGCGGCTTCGGCTGGGTGTACCTGGCCGTCGACACCGTGCTGCACGACAAGTGGGTGGTGCTCAAGGGCCTGCTCGGCAGCGGCGACAAGGACGCCCGCGACGCCGTCCTGGCCGAGCAGCGGATCCTCGCGCACACGCAGCACGCCAACATCGTCACGATCCACAACGTCGTCACGCACCAGGACCGCTACACCGGCGACGCCGAGACGTACATCGTCATGGAGTACGTCGGCGGCATGTCGCTCAAGGACCTCGTCGAACGCCGCCGCACCGAACTGGCCGACCGCCGCGCGGTCCTGCCGCTCGAACAGGTGCTCGCGTACGCCATCGAGATCCTGCCCGCCTTCGGACACCTGCACAGCCGCGGCCTGATCTACTGCGACTTCAAGCCCGACAACGTCATCCAGACCGACGACCAGCTCAAGCTGATTGACATGGGCGCGGTCCGGCACGTGGACGACGAAGAGGGCGCCATCTACGGCACGATCGGCTACCAGGCGCCGGAGATCGGGCGTGTGGGGCCGAGCCCCGAGTCCGACCTGTACACGGTCGGGCGCACGATGGCGGTGCTCAGCTTCCCCTTCGCCAACTTCACGAAGGACTGGAAGAGCGCGCTGCCGCCCGCGAGTTCGGTGCCGCTGTTCGCCGAGTTCGAGTCATACCACCGGCTGCTGCTGCGGGCCACCCACGAAGAGCCCGAGCACCGCTTCGCCACCGCCGCCGACATGGCCGAGCAGTGCCTGGGCGTGCTGCGCGAGGTCGTCTCGGCACGCACCGGCGAACCGAGGCCCGCGCTGTCCGGCCTGTTCGGCCCGGAGACCCGCGTCGCGCACACCGACGTCACCGCCTGGAACGCGCCCGGCGCCCCGGGAGCGGTCGCCACCGCGGCCGGACTGCCGGTGCCGCGCGTCGACCCGTCGGACCCCGCGGCGGGCCTGCTGGCCTCGCTGCCGACCAACGACCCCGACGAGCTCCTGGCGGCGCTGCGGGCGGCGGGCGTCGACTCCGTCGAGGCCACGCTGCGCCTGGCGTACGTCTGCATAGAACGCGGACTGGTCACGCGCGCCGAGGCGTTCCTCGACGACGTCGAGGCCGACGACTGGCGCCTGCTCTGGTACCGCGGCCTGGCCGCCCTCTCCGAGGGCCGCATCAGCGACGCCCTCACCTCCTTCGACGCGGTCCGCACGCTGCTGCCCGGCGAGCGCGCGCCGCGCCTCGCGCTCGGCATCTGCCTGGAGCAGCACGGCAACCCCGTGCAGGCGGCGCGCGAATACGAGGGGGTGTGGAACACCGACCGGTCCTACGTGAGCGCCGCGTTCGGCCTGGCCCGCTGCCGCCTCGCTTCCGGCGACCGGGTGGGCGCGGTGGCGACTATGGAGTCCGTGCCGGACACCTCCGCCTACTACGTGGCGGCGCAGACCGCCGCGCTCCGTACCCGGGTGTGCGACCGCGACCCGGCGGAGGCGCTGGAGGACGACCTGCTCCAGGCCTCCTCGCACCTCCAGAACCTGCCGGTCGAGGGCGAGGCGTACGACCGGCTCGCCGCCGAACTCCTCGGCTCCGCACTCGCCTGGGTCCGCACGGGACGCTCGGGGGCGTCCGGACGCGACGGCTCGGTGCTCGGCAGCGAACTCCAGGAGCGCCCGCTGCGGTTCGCCCTCGAACGCACCTTCCGCTCCCTCGCGCGGCACGTCGACGCTACGGAGGAACGCGTGGCACTGGTGGACAAGGCCAACGAAGTACGCCCCCGGACATGGGTGTGATCGGCGTGGGCACGGGCAGGACGTCGCACGGCACGGATCCGGCGGTGGGCGCGGCCGCCGGACCCGGCGCGGTCGCCGGCTGCCCGAGCTGCGGGGTGCAGCCCCAACCCGGCTACAACTTCTGCGAGGCGTGCGGCTACGAACTGCGCAACGCGCCTCCGCCGCCGGTGGCCGAACGCGCGCCGCGCCGAGGTGAGTTCGCCACCGCGACGTGCCGCTCGTGCCGTACCTCGTCGATCGGCGCGGACGGCTGGTGCGAGTCGTGCGGCCGGGCGTACAACCCGCGCGACTCGGTCGTCACCGATCTGCGCATCGCCGCCGGGATGAGCGACCGCGGCCTGCGCCACCGCCGCAACGAGGACGCGATGGCCGTGGAGGTCGTGCAGTCCCCGCACGGCGGGCCGAGCGTGGTGGCGGTGGTGTGCGACGGCGTCTCCTCGTCGCCGCGGCCGGACGACGCGTCCGGCACCGGGGCACGGGCCGCCGGGGCCGCGCTGGTCGCCGCGCTGCGCGGCGGGGCCGGACCGGAGGCCGCCACCCGCGCGGCCGCCGCCGCGGCGGCAAGTGCCGTGGCACGGCTCGCGGGTCCCGGCGACGTCGACGGCAACGCGCCGGCGTGTACGTATGTTTCGGCGGTCGTCACCCAGGAGACGGTAACCATCGGGTGGGTCGGCGACAGCCGCGCCTACTGGCTGTCGGTGGACGACCATCCCGTCGGCGACCAGGACAGCACGGTGCCGGCACACGGCGGCACGTCGCGCCCGGCGCCCGAGCCGGACCACGAACCGGTCCGCATCGCGCTGCCGGAGACCCCGCCGCCCGCGGCCTTCCCGGAGGCGGTGGGCGCGGACAGCACGATCCGGCTGCCGACCCCGTCCGCACTGCTGACCGAAGACGACTCGTGGGCCGCTCGCATGGTGGCGTGCGGCCAGTTGACCGAGGCCCAGGCGTACGCCGACAGCCGCGCCCACGCCATCGTGTCGTGGCTCGGCGCCGACGCGGGCGAGGTACGTGCGCGGGTCATGACGCTCCGGCCCAACACCCCCGGCGCGGTGCTGCTGTGCAGCGACGGGCTGTGGAACTACGTGCAGGCGGCGCAGACGCTCTCCGCGTTCGCGCTGCCCTACGGCCTCGCGCAGCCGATGCGGGCCGCACGGGCACTGACCGACTACGCCCTCCAGTCCGGGGGCGCCGACAACATCACCGTGGTCCTCGTCCCCTTCCCGCCCGCCGCCCACGCCGGGCCGGAACCCAAGGAGTAGCCCCAATGTCCGCCAACGCAAGCCCCTCCGGGGCGCCGGACTTCGATGTCGAGGTCTTCCAGAACCAGTACTTGCCGATGGGCGGGCGCGAGGTGCACGCGGTCGCCACGGTCACCGCGAAGGGCGAGGTGTCCGGCGGCGCCGTGTCCGGTGGCCTGGCCGCCGAGGTGATCCTCGTGGACACGTCCGGGTCGATGGACTTCCCCGGCACCAAGCTCAGCTCCGCCAAGCTGGCGACCAAGGCGGCGATCGACGCGCTGCGCGAGGGGACGCTGTTCGCCGTCGTGTCGGGCACCGGCATGGCCTCGATGGTGTACCCGTCCGACGAACGCCTGGTGCCGCTCGACGCGCACACCCGGCGCGAGGCCAAGCGCGCCGTCGACCGGCTGCGGGCCCGCGGCGGGACGGCGATCGGGCAGTGGCTGCTGGCCGCGAGGCGGCTGTTGTCGCCGTACCCGGAGGCGATCCGCCACGCGATCCTGCTGACCGACGGCAAGGACGAGAGCGAGACGGCCGCCGACCTGGCCGCCGCCATCGAGCAGTGCCAGGGCGTCTTCACGTGCGACTGCCGCGGCGTCGGGACGGACTGGGTGGTGGCCGAGCTCCGCCAGGTCGCCTCCGGACTGCTCGGGAGCCTCGACATCGTGGCCGAACCGGCCAACCTCGTCGCAGACTTCACCGCGATGATCGAGAACGCGATGGGCAAGGCGGTCGCCGACGTGGCCCTGCGGCTGCGCACTCCCGGCAGCGCGCAGGTCAAGTTCGTCAAGCAAGTGCGTCCGTCCATCGAGGAACTGACGTACCGTCGCAGCGAGCCCGGACCCAACATCGGGGACTACCCGACCGGTTCATGGGGCACGGAGAGCCGTGACTACCACATCTGCCTGGAGGTCGAGCCCGGCGACATCGACGACCCGGTGCGCGTCGGGCTGGTGAGCCTGGTCTCGCGCGCGGGGGACGGCACCGAGCACGAGCTGACCCGCATCGGCGTGTTCGCCGAATGGACCGACAACGAGGAGCTGTCCACCAAGATCAGCAAGGAGGTGGCGTTCTACACCGGCCGTGCCGAGCTGGCGCAGGCCATCCAGGACGGCCTGGAGGCGCGCCGGGTGGGCCACGAGAGCGAGGCGACCGCGAAGCTCGGGCGCGCGCTCGACCTGGCCAAGGAGTCCGGTGACGAGCACACCGCCAAGCTGATCAAGAATGTCGTCGACGAGGACCCGGTGACGGGCACCATCAAACTGCGGCGGAAGGTGTCCGACGAGGACGAGATGACGCTGGACACGGCCTCGGTGAAGACGTCGCGGCTGCGGACCTCGTAGCCTGCCGACCGGCAAAACACCCGAAACTCGTCCGCATGCCGAACCGCCGGGCCCCGGCGCGCGTCGTCGTCACGGAAGACAGGAGGCGCTGACATGGCGATATGCCCGCGCGGCCACAACTCGATCGCCGACGACTTCTGCGACGCGTGCGGCAGGCCGATCGGTCGGCAGGCCATGCCCCAGCAGCAGTACCCGGCGTCGGGGACGGCCGCCGACTACGCCCGGGTGCCCGGTGAACCCTGTCCGGTCTGCCACACGCCGCGGGACAGCGCCACGCGGTTCTGCGAGGCGTGCGGCCACGAGTTCGACGCGGACCCCGGCGGCGCGGCGGGGTACGGTTCGGCGCCGCCTGCGCAGTACCCGCCGACGGAGGGCGGCGTGCAGGGGTATTCGGGGACGGGGTACGACTACGGGTCGGGGCAGCAGCCTCAGCCTCCGCAGCAACCGCAGGGGCAGTCGCGGGCGCAGGCACCACCGCTTCCGCAGCAGCCGGAGTACTTGGGGCAGGGCGGGTACCCGGACCAGGGGGGCTACTCGGCGGACCAGGGCGGGTACGGGTCCCAGAGTGGGCACAGCGGGCAGAGCGGCCACAGCGGTCAGAGCACTCAGGGCGGCCACGGGGGCCAGGCCACCGGCCACGAGGGCAGGCCCGCGGCGGGCGGTTACCCCGGACAGCAGGGCACGCACGCGGGCGGCAGTGTGCCCGGGCAGGCGTCCGGCCCGCCGGTGCAGCAGTCGTACGGGTACACGCCTCAGACCAGCCCGCCGGCCGGCTACCCGCCCGGCGAGTCGTACTCCTCGGGCGGCGGGGGCTATCAGGAGCAGGCCTACGCGGACGAGTGGGGCGGCGGCACGGTCGTCGGCTCCGGGCCCGTCACGGTGCCCCCGCGCCCGCCGATGCTGCCCTCCGACTACCACCCGGGGACGGCGCCGCCGCGGGGGTCGCAGGCCCCGCAGGGCTCGTACGTCTGGACGGTGCGCGTGACGGCCGACCCCGAGTATTTCGAGCGGGTCGTCTCGCAGGGCGGCCCGGACGCGCACGCGATGCGGTTCCCGCCGTACCACGAGACGTGGACGGTCGCGCTGGAGGGCGACCGCATGCGCGTCGGCCGCCGGCGGGCCGGAGCCGCCGGGGCGGACGTACCGGAGATCGACCTGTCCGGTCCGCCGTCTGATCCGGGCATATCGCACCTGCACGTCGTGCTGTTGGGGCGTCAGGACGGTTCGTGGCAGCTCGTCGACCCGGGGTCGACGAACGGCACGACGCTGAACGGCGGCAAGCGGGCCATCGAGTTCAACCTGCCGGTGGATCTGCACGACGGGGACCGCATCCATGTGGGCGCGTGGACGACGCTTGAGGTCAACTTGCGGGCTCGGTGACGTCACGGGGCCGTAGAGTTCGCCCGGACCCACGTCCGGCAATCGGCCCCGGGGAGTACCGATGCGCGGTGGCACCAAGCGGATCTGGGCGGTAGCGGCCGCGCTGTTGCTGATCTTCGGGCTCGCCGCGTGGGGGACCGTCGAACTGGTGTCCGGCCACGGTCCGGACGGCGGCGGTGCCTCCGGACCCACCGACGCCGCGGATGCCGCCCGCGGCGCGCCCGGCTACGACGCCATCCTGCCCGCGCCCGTCAGCGCCACCGCAACTCCCGGCGTCACATGGACCCTTGCCTCGGACGCGGCGGTGTTCACCGACCCCGGTTCGGCCGAGGCTGCCCAAGTCGGCGAGCTGCTCGCCTCGTTGCTCCGGCCCGCGACCGGATATGTGCTGCCGGTCCGGGAGTTCGACGCGAATGCGCCGCCGTCGGGGATCGCTCTGGTCCTGGAGCCCGACGGCCCGGACGGTGCCGAAGGCTACCGGCTCACCGTCACCGCTGACGCCGTCGAGATCCGCGCGGCACGAACGGCCGGACTGCGCCATGGAGTTCAGACCCTCCGTCAGCTCCTGCCGGTCTCCGTCGAGTCCAAGGCGCCCGCGGCGGGGCCGTGGACCGTGCCGGGCGGCAGCGTCGTCGACCGCCCGAGGTACGCGTACCGCGGCATGATGCTCGACATCGTCCGGCAGTACTTCGCGCCCGCCGACGTGCGGCGCCTCGTCGACGACATCTCCCGCTACAAGTTCAACCACCTGCACCTGCGCATGACCGACGACCAGGGCTGGCGCATTGCGATCGACGGGCTGCCGCGGTTGTCCGAGGTCGGCGGCGCCACCCAGGTCGGCGGCGGGCCGGGGGGCTTCTGGACGCAGCAGGACTACCGCGAGGTCGTGGCGTACGCGGCGGAGCGCGGACTGACGCTGGTCCCGGAGATCGCGCTGCCGGGGCACACCGGCGCGGCGCTCGTGGCGTACCCCGAACTGGGCTGCGACGGACGGGAATACGAGCCGTACACCGGCATCGACGTGGGCTTCAGCACGCTGTGCGTGGAGAGTGGGCGGACGTACGAGTTCGTCGACCGGGTGGTCGGGCAGGTCGCCGCGCTGACGCCCGGGCCGTACGTGCACATCGGCGGCGACGAGGCGCACACGCTCAAGCCGGAGCAGTTCGCGGCGTTCATGCGGCGGGCCCAGGAGATCGTGGGGAGGCACGGCAAGACGGTCATGGCCTGGCACCAGCTCGCGGACGTGCCGCCCGTGCCCGGCGCCGTCGTCCAGTATTGGAACCAGCAGGGGCGTGAGGCGGACATGATCGTCGCCGCGGCGCGGGCGGGGGCGAAGGTCGTGCTCTCCCCGTCCGACCGCGTCTACCTGGACATGAAGTACGACGGTGCGGAAAAGCTCGGGCTGACCTGGGCGGGGACCGTCGACGTGCGGCAGTCGTACGACTGGGACCCGGCCACGCTGCTGGCCGGCGTGCCCGAGGACGCGGTCATCGGCGTCGAGGCGCCGCTGTGGAGCGAGACGCTGGACAGCTTCGCGGACGTCGAGCACATGGCCTTCCCGCGCGTCGCGGGCGTCGCCGAGATCGGCTGGTCCGTCCCCGAGGCACGCGGTTGGGACCGCTACCGCGCCCGGCTCGCCGCGCAGCTGCCGCGCTGGGACGTGGCAGGGATCGCGTACGCCAGGCGCGACCTCGACTGAGGGTCTTCGGAACGGGCGCGGCGTGCGGTCGGGGACGCGTGGCTCGCGGACTCGGCTCCGGCCTTGTCGCCTGCGCGGATGCCTCTGGCCTTGGTCGCCTACGCGGACGGCTGCCTGCCCAGTTCCTCCGTCACCTGCTCCAGCACCTGCAAGAACGTCTCCGTCTCCTGCGCGCCCTGCATCGCCCACTTGCCCTGGAAGACGAACGTCGGGACCGCCGTCACGCCGATCTCCCGGGCGTCGTCGATCGCCTGCCGCACCTGCGCGAGCCCCTCGTCCGAGGCCAGGAACTCGGCCGTGCGGTCGTGGTCGAGCCCGGCCTCGGCGGCGAGGCCGGTCAGCTTCGCGTGGTCGCCGACGTCAAGGCCCTCGCCGAAGTAGCCCTGGAGCAGGCGCTCCTTCAGGGCCGCCTGCGTGTCGCGCCCGTAGGCCTCCAGCGCGTGCCAGAGGAGACGGTGCCCGGTGAAGGTGTTGGCCGACAGGGCGTTGTCGAAGTCGAAGGTGATCCCCTCGGCGACCCCGATCTCGTGCAGCCGCGCGTGCATCGCGGGCAACTGGTCGGGGCCGAACTTCCGGGCGAGCCGCTCCGACAGCGGCTCGGCCTTCTCGGGGGTGGAAGGGTCGAGCTGGTACGGCCGGTACACGACCTCGACGTCGGCGCCGCCCGGGAACGCGGCGAGCGCCTTTTCGAAGCGCCGCTTGCCCACGTAGCACCACGGGCAAGCGATGTCGCTGTAGACCTCGACCTGCAACACGACAGTTCCCTCCGGTTCGCGTCCTTGTTCCCGCAGCCCAACAGGGCCGCCCGCGGTTTTGTTCCGCACAGCCCGGCGGGGAGCCGTGAACCGGTCGGCCGCCAGGGCGGTTCGATCCCGGCCGGACGGGCTCGGCGCGTACCCTGACGCTGTGCCAGACCCTGCCGCCGCGTCCCCGGTCTCCCCAGCCTCCCCGAACCCGCCCGGTGAACCGCGCCCCGCCCCGGCACCGGCCGAGCCGGGGGAGGCCGACGGCGTCGATTTCCTGTCGTTCGTCGACTTCGCGGTACGCCGGGCGGCGCGGCGGCAGCCGGGGATCGATGCCGAGGCGCTGCGGATGATCCTGCTGATCAACCGGGTCGCGAACGTCGTGACGTACGACCTGGAGTCGGCCGTGCACCGCCCGCAGGGCTGGACCTGGCCGGCCTTCCGCCTGCTCAACGTGCTGTGGCTGGCCGGGCCGACGGAGGGCAAGCGCATCGCGGAGATGTCCGGGATGAGCCGCGCGGCGATCTCCAGCCTGGCCAACACGCTGGAGAAGCAGGGCCTGGTGGCCCGCGGGCCCGCGCCGCACGACGGACGGGCGGTCACGCTGCGGCTCACCGAGGCGGGGGAGGGCGCCCTGGCGGCCGCGTACCGTGCGCAGAACGCCCGCGAGCGGCAGTGGGCCGAGGCGCTGTCCGACGACGAGCGGGCGACGTTTGTCGAGCTGTTGGGCAAGGTCGCGGCACACGCGACGGGCGACTGGGTGCGGCGCAGGGACTGAGCGGGGGCGACCTTGTGCCGGGGTCTGGCGGTGCCGCGAGCCTGGTGCCAGAATAGTAAAAGGTTTTACAGAGTGATCCGATTGGATCCTCCGGATGCCGGGAACGGGAGAACGCAGACCGGCACCCTGCGACGAGGACGAAGGTGTGAGTCATGGCCTACTACCGGCGTTTGGGTTCGGTGCCGCGGAAGCGGCACACCCAGCACCGCACCCCGGAAGGGGGCCTGTACTACGAGGAGCTGATGGGGGAGGAGGGCTTCTTCTCCGATTCGTCGCTGCTGTACCACCGGGACATTCCGTCGGCGATCGTGGACGCGCGGGTGTGGGAGCTGCCGGACCAGGCGACGACGCCGAACCATCCGCTGCTGCCGCGGCACCTGAAGCTGCACGGTCTGTTCCCCGGGGCGGAGTGGAAGGCCGCGGATGTCGTCACGGGTCGGCGGCTGGTCCTCGGCAACGCGGATGTGCGGATCTCGTACGTGGTGGCGGGTGCGCCGAGTGCGCTGTACCGCAACGCGTTGGGTGACGAGTGCGTGTACGTCGAGTCCGGGGAGGCGGTCGTCGAGACGGTGTTCGGCACGTTGACGGTGGGCCCGGGCGACTATGTGCTCCTGCCGCGGTCGACGACGCACCGGTGGGTGCCTGCGGGGGACGGGCCGTTGCGGGCGTACTGCATCGAGGCGTCGAGCCATGTCGCCCCGGCGAAGCGGTATCTGTCGAAGTACGGGCAGTTCCTGGAGCACTCCCCGTTCTGCGAGCGCGACCTGCGCGGGCCGCAGGAGCCGTTGGTGGTGGACGGCTCGGATGTCGAGGTGCTGGTCAAGCACCGCGGTGCGCACGGCGGCCCGGTCGGGACGCGCTACACCTACCCGGGGCATCCGTTCGACGTGGTCGGGTGGGACGGCTGCCTGTACCCGTATGCGTTCAACATCGCGGATTTCGAGCCGTTGACGGGGCGGGTGCACCAGCCGCCGCCGGTGCACCAGGTGTTCGAGGGCGCGGGTTTTGTAGTGTGCAATTTCGTACCGCGGAAGGTTGACTACCACCCGTTGTCGATTCCCGTGCCGTACTACCACTCGAATGTGGACTCGGACGAGGTGATGTTCTACTGCGGCGGGAACTACGAGGCGCGGCGCGGGTCCGGGATCGGCCAGGGGTCGGTGTCGCTGCATCCGGGCGGGCATGCGCACGGGCCGCAACCGGGGGCGTACGAGCGCAGCATCGGGGTGGAGTTCTTCGACGAACTCGCCGTGATGGTCGACACGTTCCGGCCTCTGGAACTGGGTGAGGGCGGGCTCGCGGCGGAGGATCCGGGCTACGCCTGGACCTGGTCAGGACGGGGGCCGGAGGCATGACCGCCCGGCAGCCGGATCCCGTACCCGACACCACACCCGTCCCCGCCCCCGAACCCGGCGTGATCCCGGCCCTGTTCGCGGGGTTCGTCGACGACGCCGCGATCTTCCCGCCCGGGAACCTCCCGCTCGCCGAGGCCGTGGAGGCCCATCACGCGCACCGCGCCTCCTGGTACGCCGACCTGGTCGGCCAGTTCCTCGTCGGCTCCGGGCGTATCGCCGACCTCGCGGCCCTCGCCGACCCCGAACGCCCGCTGCGGGTGGGCGTGGTCGTCGCCGGTGGCGCCGCGGCCGTCGGAGATGCCGTACGAATGGTCCTGGAAACGCCCGGACTTGTCCTCGCCGGAGTCGAGGCCAACGGCGATCCTGCGGAACTGGTCGGCGCGTTCCACGAGCACCTGCCCGAGGGCGTGCCGGGGGCCATCGAGGTGGTTGCCGACCAGGCCATGCCGGAGGCGCTGGACGCCATCGCGGAGACCCGGCACCGCGCGAAGTTCCGCACCGGCGGCACCGTCGCCGAGGCCTTCCCCGAGGACGGGCGCCTCGCGGCCTTCCTCGCCGAATGCGTGGCCCGCGAACTCCCGTTCAAGCTCACCGCCGGGCTGCACAACGCGGTACGCCACACCGACCCCGTGACCGGCTTCCGGCACCACGGCTTCCTCAACGTCCTGACCGCGTTGCGTGTCGCCCAGGCGGACCGGGCCGAGGGGCTGCCCCTTGTCGTGCACAGCATCGCCCGGCCGCTGGGGGAGTCCGATCCCGCGCCGGTCGCCGCGCGCGTCCGGCTGACCGCCGCCGCGCACGGTGCCGAATACCGGGCGGCGTTCACGGCGTTCGGCTCGTGCAGCGTCGCCGAGCCGCTCGCCGACCTGATCTCCCTGGGGTTGATCGCCCCGCCCTCGGACCCCAAGGAGCAGACCCCGTGACGTCCACTTGGCTGCCTGTCGCGGCAGATCATCCGTTCGGCACCGGGAACCTGCCGTACGGCGTGTTCACCACCACGGAGGACCCTTCCCCCCGCATCGGCGTGGCGATCGGCGACCACATCCTCGATGTCGGCGCCGTCGCGCAGGCCACCGGTTCCGACCACACCACGGTCCTGTCCGCGGCGAACCTGAACCCGCTGATGGCCGCCGGACGCCCCGTCTGGACCACCGTCCGCGCCGAGATCACCGCGTGGCTGACCGACACCGCGTACCGCCCGCACGTGCAGCCGAACCTGACGCCCCGCCAGGACGCTGCCCTGCACCTGCCGTTCACCGTCGCCGATTACGTCGACTTCTACGCATCCGAACACCACGCACGAAACATCGGCCGCATCTTCCGCCCCGACGGCGAACCACTCACCCCCAACTGGAAACACCTCCCCATCGGCTACCACGGGCGCTCCGGCACCGTCGTCGTCTCCGGCACCGCCATCGCCCGCCCGTCGGGGCAGCGCAAGGCCCCGACGGACGCCGCGCCGACGTACGGGCCGAGCCTGCGCCTGGACATCGAAGCCGAGGTCGGCTTCGTCGTCGGAACACCGACAACCCTGGGCACCCAGGTCCCGCTCGGCGCGTTCCGCGACCACGTCTTCGGGGTGTGCCTGGTCAACGACTGGTCCGCCCGCGACATCCAGGCCTGGGAGTACGTCCCCCTCGGCCCCTTCCTCGGCAAATCCTTCGCGACGTCCGTCTCACCCTGGATCACCCCCCTGGACGCGCTCGCCCACGCCTGGACCGAGCCGCCGCCGCGCGACGTCGAACCCCTCCCGTACCTCGACGACCGCACCACCGAACCCGGCGGTCTGGACCTGGCGATCGAGATCGCGCTGAACGGACACACCGTCTCCCGCCCTCCGTTCCGCACCATGTACTGGACCGCCGCCCAACAACTCGCCCACATGACCGTCAACGGCGCCTCCCTGCGCACCGGCGACCTCTACGCCTCCGGCACGGTCAGCGGCCCGGACGTCGACCAGCGCGGCGCACTGATCGAGATCACCTGGAACGGCCGCGACCCCGTCAAGCTCTCCGACGGGTCCACCCGCGCCTACCTCGACGACGGCGACGAAGTCACCGTCACCGCCACCGCCCCCGGCCCCGACAACACCCGCATCGCCCTCGGCGAAGTCACCGGCCGCATCGTCCCCACACGCGGCTGAGCAACCGACGACAGGAATCCGGCACCGGAATCCGGCAAAGGGAAATCCCATGAACAAGGTGGTGGCCTCGGCGGCCGATGCGGTCGCGGACATAGCCGACGGCGCATCGATCGCCGTCGGCGGATTCGGACTCTGCGGCATCCCCTCCGTGCTCGTCCGGGCGCTGTACGAGCAGGGCACGAGCGACCTGTCCGTCGTCTCCAACAACTGCGGCGTGGACGACCTCGGCCTCGGACTCCTCCTCAGCGCCCACCGCATCGCCCGCGCGACGGGCTCGTATGTGGGCGAGAACAAGGAGTTCGCGCGGCAGTACCTGGCCGGGGAGATCGAACTCGAACTCACCCCGCAGGGCACCCTCGCCGAACGCCTCCGCGCCGGCGGCTGCGGCATCCCCGCCTTCTACACCCCCGCAGGCGTCGGCACCCAAGTCGCCGACGGGGGACTCCCCTGGCGTTACGGCCCCGACGGCGCGGTGGCGGTCGCCTCCCCGCCCAAGGAGGTCCGCACCTTCGACGGCGTCGACTACGTCCTCGAACACGGCATCACCACCGAATACGCCCTCGTCCGCGCGGCCCGCGGCGACCGCCACGGCAACCTCGTCTTCGAGCGCTCCGCCCGGAACTTCAACCCGCTCGCGGCGATGGCCGGACGCGTCACCATCGCCGAGATCGAGGAGATCGTGCCGCCCGGCGAACTCGACCCCGACGAGATCCACCTGCCCGGTGTGTTCGTGCAACGCGTCGTCCCCCTCACTTGGGAACAGGCCGCCGACAAGCACATCGAGAAACGTACGATCCGAGCGATGGCGGCAGGGCTGCGCTGATGCCCTGGACACGCGACCAGATGGCGGCCCGTGCCGCGACCGAACTCACCGACGGCGCCTATGTCAACCTCGGCATCGGCCTGCCCACCCTCGTCCCGAACCACATACCGCCGGGCACGGAAGTCGTCCTCCACTCGGAGAACGGCCTGCTGGGCGTCGGTCCTTACCCCTCCGTGCACGACGTCGACCCGGATCTGATCAACGCAGGCAAGGAGACCGTCACCCTCCTCCCCGGCGCCAGCACCTTCGACTCCGCGCTCTCCTTCGGCATGATCCGCGGCGGCCACATCGACGCCGCGATCCTCGGCGGCCTCCAGGTGTCCGCGGGCGGCGACCTCGCCAACTGGTCCGTGCCCGGCACCATGGTCAAGGGCATGGGCGGGGCCATGGACCTGGTCCACGGCGTCCGCCGGGTCATCGTGCTCATGGAGCACGTCACTCGGGACGGCAGCCCCAAGATCGTCGAGGAATGCACCCTCCCGCTCACCGGCAAGGCCTGCGTCCAGCGCGTCATCACCGACCTCGGCGTCCTTGACGTCACTCCCGACGGCCTCCATCTCGTCGAACTGGCCCCGGACGTCCCCGAGTCCGAACTACGAGCCAAAACCGGCCCCAGGCTCCTCGCGACCTGACGGAACGCCTTCTCGTTCGGCCGTCCAGATCCGGCCGGTCGCCGTCGGTCAGTGTGTTCGGCGAGCGTGCGGCGTGGTCGGCTTCAGGGGGCATGGGCGGGATATGCGCTGCGGGCTGCCGGGTGGTTGTTGACGACCGCGGTTGTCGCGGGGCTTACGCGGGTGCTCAATCGGCGGTGAGCGGTGGTGGGGTCATGGTTCGTCTTGGGACCGGCGGCGCCATTCGCTGGGGGTCAGGCCGTATTCGGCGCGGAAGCGGCGGCCGAAGTGGGTGGGGTCGCTGAAGCCCCAGCGGCGGGCGACGACGGCGACGGTGCGTCCTGCCGCGACGGGGTCGGCGAGTTCGTCGCGGGCGCCGCGGAGGCGTTCGCCGATGACCCACTGCTCCAGGCTGAAACCGGCCTGGGCGCAGATCTTGTAGAGGTAGCGGACCGAGATGTTGTGCGCGGCGGCGACCGAGTCCGGGGAGAGGTTTGGGTCGGTGAGGCGGGCACGCACGTACTCGCGTACTCGGGTGAGGAGGGTCTCGGCCAGCACGGGGCGGCCCGTTCCGGCGGATCGTCCGGCGGAGATGAGTAGCGCGCGGGCCAACTCGACGCTTGCGGCGCCCAGTTCGGGGGCGCTGACGTCGTCGGAGAGCCGCGGGGCCTCGGCGGTGATGCGTCGGACGTGCTCGATCAGCAGGTGGTAAACGGGACTTGCCGGCAGGCGGGTCATGGCGCGGCGGATGACGTCGGCGGAGACGCCGAGCTGGTCGATCGGCACCTGGAGGGTCGCGGCGCCGCCCGGGCCGGACCAGGAGAAGTCGTACGGCGCGCTCAGGTCGGCGATCATCAGGCCGCCCGGCGGCACGAGTTGCTCGGCGGCGAACTGCACGTGGCGTCCCGCCGCCCGGGTCTGCACCGACAGTGCGATCATCGGGGACGCCGATCTGCGTGACTGCTTGGGGGTGCGCAGCAGCCGGAAGCCCGAGGACTCGGTGCGCAGTACGCGGGCGCCGCCGAGCTGCCATTCCTCGACGCGCGTGTGCAGGGTGTGGGCAGGTGCCTCGTGGATGACGTAGCACGGGGCGACGGCCTCCACCATGGCGGTGTAGACCGCGTCGACCCTTTCCGCGACGGGGAGTTCCGTCGTGTCGATGAGGACGGTCATCGCACACCCTTCCGTACGCAGACGCCCCCTGCGCCCGGCGGCCCGGTGCCGGACGGAACAGCCCGGCGGTGCCGCCCGGTTGGGCCGACCGACGGGCCGACCGGTTGGGCCGACCGGCGGTGGCCGGGTGACCGTGGGCCGGGAGACCGGTGCGCGGGGTGCGCGGCCTGATGCACGCGCAGCCGACAAGTGTGCGTGCACAGCCCAGTAGACCGCGAATCCGGTCCGTATGGTCGGAAACGCCGACGCTCGCCGGGTGGCGGATCGCGCGTGCCCGTCGGCGGGCCGTGCGCTCGTGGCGGCCACCGTGACGCGTCCGTCGCCGCCTCCAGGGCCCTTCCGCGCGTGGAAGGGCCTGCCTGACCGGGGGAGGCGTCGTGGGGCGCAGGTGGGTCGCGGTCCGCCCCCGGACC
>NZ_JBPKBH010000026.1:134173-144961 GCF_051388915.1 Yinghuangia sp. YIM S09857
GCGGTCCGCCCCCGGACCGCGACCCACACACGGTGCACGCCGATTTCACCCCTACGGGTGACGGCTCGTCAGGACGCCGTCTTCGGCTGGGTGAGGTCGTACAGCGTGGTTCCGTCCACCGTCTGCGCGGTGAAGTTGGCCGCGACCCACTGGGCGATCTCCTGCGAGGCGCCGCTGCCGCCCATGCGGTTCATGGTCATGCCTCCGCCTTCACCGATGAAGTAGTGGACCTTGCCGTCGGCGACGATCTTCCGGAACTCCTCCAGGGTCGGGGCCGGGTCGCTGCCGTTGAAGCCGCCGAGCGCCATGACCGGCTTTCCGGTGGCGAGTTGGAAGCCCGAGGCGCTGTTGGAGCCGACCGCGGCCGCCACCCAGGTGTAGTCCGAGGCGTTCTTCTTGAGCAGGTCGGTGACCTCCTTGCCGGGCTTGCTGCCGTTGAGCAGCCCGCCCGGGCCGCCCATGCGGCCGTAGCCCGGTGTCGTCGGTGCGCCCTGCGGGCCGCCGCCCTGCCTGGTGCCGTCGGGTGCGGAGCCGCCCTGCGGTGCGCCCGGCCCGCCGTTCGGCTGCTGCCCGTCGGGGGCCTGGCCGCGGGGGGCCTGCCCGTCGGGCGCCTGGCCACCGGGAGCCTGCCCGCCGTCCGGCGCCTGGCCGTTCGGTGTTTGACCGGCCGGCACCCGACCGTTCGGCACCGTGATGGGCCGGCCGTTGGGGCCCATCAGGAACAGCCCCGGCCCGCCCACGCGTTCCATGCCGCCCGGCCCGCCGAAGCCGGCCGGACCGGCCGTCGGGATCGAGCCCTCGTGCGGTGTCCTGGCGGTCTCGACCGAGTACGCGACCGGCGCCGCGAGGACGGCGGTGAGCGTCAGGCCGGCCGCGCCCACCGCGACCGTACGGGCCGCCAAGCGCGTGGTGGCGAGGATGCCGACCGCCGCGAGACCGCCCGCGGCCAGGACCGCGTACCGCAGCCACGGGTGGAAGTCGGGGGTGCGGTCGAGCAGGACGTACGCCCACCAGGCCGACCCCGCCACCGTCGCGGCCAGGAACACCGCGGCCTTCCACGACCGGCGCTTCTGCCACAGCAGCACGCCGCCCATGCCGACCAGCGCGCCCACCGCCGGGGCGAGGGCCACGTCGTAGTAGGCGTGGAAGATGCCCTTCATGTAGCTGAACACAAGCAGCGTCGTCAGGAGCCAGCCGCCCCACAGCACGAACGCCGCGCGCTGCCCGTCCAGTCGCGACCGGCGGCGCGTGACCCACAGGCAGGCGAGGGTCAGCGCGAGCGCGGCCGGGATCAGCCACGCGATCTGGCCGCCGTTCTCGGTGTTGAACATGCGGTCCCAGCCGGTCTCCCCCCAACCGCCTCGGATCACCGGCATGTTGCCGCCGCCCGCCTCCGGCGCCGCACCGTTGGGGAGCGTCAGCATGCCACCGCCCACGCTGCCGGTCTCCTCGCCGTTGAGGCGTCCGAAACCGTTGTAGCCGAGAGTGAGTTCGAGGATCGAGTTGTGCTGCGAGCCGCCGATGTACGGGCGTGACGACTCCGGCCACAGCTCGACGGTGAGGATCCACCAGCCCGCCGAGGCGATCAGCGCCCCGCCCGCGGCCAACAACTGCCATACGCGGCGCCACCATCCGGTCGGCGCGAACAGCAGGTAGGTGACGGCGAAGGCGGGCACCACGATGAACGCCTGCATCATCTTGGTAAGGAAGCCGAAGCCGAGGAACACCCCCGCCCAGACAAGCCACTTCGTCGACGCCGTCTCCTGGGCGCGCAGCACGGCGTATGCGGCGGCCACCATCAGCAGCACGAGCAGCGCGTCCGGGTTGTTGAACCGGAACATCAGCGCCGCCACCGGCGTGCACGCCATCACCGCACCTGCGATCAGCCCCGCGGCGGGCCCGAAGCGTCGACGCACCGTCAGGTAGAGGAGCCCGACGGCGGCGACGCCTTCGAGCGCCTGCGGCACCAGCATGCTCCACGAGTTCATGCCGAAGACCCGGGCGGACAGCGACATCACCCACAGCGAGGCCGGGGGCTTGTCCACGGTGATGAAGTTCGCCGCGTCCGACGAGCCGAAGAACATCGCCTTCCAACTCTCGCTGCCGGCCTGGACGGCCGCGGCGTAGAACGAGTTGGCCCAGCCGGACTCGCCGAGGCTGTAGACGTACAGGACCCCGGTGAGCAGCAGCAGGCCCAGCAGCGAGGGGCGCACCCAGCGCGGGTCGGCCTCGTTGCCGCGCACGAACCGCACGGTGCGGTCGCGGGCGATCTGAGGGGCCGTCAGTCTGGGGACGGACGCGGTGTGTTCGGGATGGGTCGTGGTCACCTGGAGACCTCGGCAGTGGTGTCGGGCGGCGCGGCGGTGCGGAACACCCATACGCGCAGCAGAAGGAAGCGGACCAGCGTCGCGAGTGCGTTGGCCAGGACGAGGACGGTCAGTTCGACGCCCCGCGACGCGTCGGGGGCGAGCAGGTGCAGGCCGCCGAGCGCGAGGCTGGTGGCGGCGAGGCCGAGGACGAACGCGATGCCGCCCTGGGCCTGGTGGCGCAGTGCGTGCGAGCGTCCGCGGACCCCGAAGGTGAAGCGGCGGTTGGCCGCGGTGTTCGCGACGGCCGTGACGAGGAGCGCGAGCGCGTTCGCGGCGAGGGCGGGGAGGCCGGTGCGGAGGAGCGCGTACAGCCCCATGAACGCGAGGGTGCTGAGGACGCCGACCGCGGCGAAGCGCGGCAGTTGGCGGCGCATTCCGGTGGGCAGCCTGGCAGCCTGCGTGCGGGCCGACATGGGGGCGTGGAACGTCCCGCCGAGAATCCGGCGGCCCACGCGGGCCATGCCGCGCAGGTCGTCCACGGCGGTGCGGACCACGTCGACGCGGCTGTCCGGGTCGTCCACCCAGTCCACCGGGACCTCGTGGATGCGGAGCCCGGACCGCTGGGCGAGCAGCAGCAGTTCGGTGTCGAAGAACCACGCCTCGTCCTCGACCAGCGGCAGTAGCGCCCGCGCGACGTCACTGCGGGCCGCCTTGAAGCCGCACTGCGCGTCGGTGAACCGCGCCGCGAGCGTCGTGCGCAGCAGCAGGTTGTACGTGCGGGACACGAACTCCCGCTTGGGGCCCCGGACAACGGCCGAACCGCGCGACAGGCGGCTGCCGATCGCGATGTCGCTGTGCCCGCTGAGCAGCGGCGCGACGAGCGGGAGGAAGGCGTCGAGGTCGGTGGACAGATCGACGTCCATGTACGCGACCACATCGGCGTCGCTCGCCGCCCAGACGTGCCGCAGCGCGCGGCCGCGGCCCTTGAGGTCGAGGTGCACGGCGCGCACGTGCGGCAGTTCGCGGGCGAGGCGCGAGGCGACCTTCCAGGTGTCGTCCACGCTGGCGTTGTCGGCGACGGTGATGCGGAAGGCGTACGGGAACTCGGCCAGGAGGTAGGCGTGCAGCCGGGTGACGCTCCGCTCCAGGACGTGCTGCTCGTTGTAGACCGGCACGACCACGTCCACGAGCCGCTGCCGGCGGGCGGTGGACGGCGTCGGCACGCCGGGCGGTCCGTCCGTCCCGGCACCGGTGTCCAGTGCTGTCGAGTGTGCGGGCGAGTGGTTCATGGGCCCCACGCTCGGCGCGGGGACTGGGAGGCGCCTGAGCCGATCCTTAACGCCGGATGAGAATGCCGGACCGGGGACGGATGTTCCGCCAGGGGCCCTTCGCGTCCGCCGGCAACTCCTGCGCGCCCACGTCGCACGTCACCCGGTGAACCCTGCCGTCGAAGCTCGCGGGCCACGGGGCGGATGTACGGTCTGCCCTGCCGTGGTCCCGACCGGACTCCGCGTTGTGTCGGTGCGGCATCTTGTGGTCCGGAGCGCCGCGGCTTTGGAGTGCGTGTCGTTCCACGCGTCCGCCCATCCGCGTTGCGGGTCACGGCCGCCTGTTCGCCGCCCTGCCGGTTGGCCTACACGATGCGTAGTCCCACGTCAACGGGGAGTGCCGTGTGGCTTCTCGGGGCGGGGGTTCCTAGGGTTGGTGGTCCGGCCGAGGGGGGAGCGTGCTCCGTGGTGCCTCGTACGACGCCGCACAGACTGCGGTTGCTGGCCGTACTGCTCGTCACCGCCGTCCTGTTGGTCGCCGCGGCGTCCTGGACGCGGGTGGTCCGGGCCGGTGAGGACGCCGACCGGTTGCGGGAGCGGCGGCTGCCCGCCGTGCTGGCGCTGGAGCAGGTCGCCGAGGCACTGACCGCTGCCGACCGGGCAGCGGTCGGGCAACTCGCCTCCGGCTCCTTCCCGTTGACCGGTCCGGGGACCGACTACCAGGACGCCGTCAAGACCGCCGGGCAGGCGCTCGCCGACGCGCGCGAGCGGCTCGACGGATCCGACCGCACACTGGCCCAACTCCGGGCCGTCGACGGGCTCATCATCGAGTTCACCAGCCTCGTCGGCATGGCCCAGTCCGGCGGCGAGGGGCCGCGCGCGGTGGCCGGGATCGCGTACGCGTCCGACCTGCTGCACGCCCCGGACACCGGAATCCTCGCCCGGGTAGGGCAGTTGCGCGAGAGCGAGCTCGCCGCGATCCGCGAGACGCGGGACGACTACTGGACCTCGCCGACCGCCATGGCTCCCCTCGCGGTGAGCGCCGCGGCCGGGCTGGTCCTGGTCGTGACGACGCTGTGGTACCTGCGGCGCCGGTTCCGGAGGCACATCAACCCGCCGCTCGTGCTGGTCCTCGTCGGGTTGCTCGTGCTGTCCGCATGGGACCTCTCGAACGCCGCCCGCACGCGCGAGCGGATCGACACCGCCGCGGGCCCGGGCGTGACCCGCCTCGCCGAGCTGTGGCAGGCCCGTACCGCGGTGCAACGCGTCGTCGGGGCGGAGTCGTTGGCGCTGGTGACCCGCGGGGTCGGCGTCGACCACCGGGCCGCCGCGGACGCCGCGCTGCGCGAACTCGCCTACCCCGCCGGGCCGGAGGCCACAGTACGCGCAAAGGCAGCGGAAATGGCGGGCATCGTCGGGGAGTTGCGCGGCCGGGGCTTCGGGCCGGAACCGGACGGTACCGACCACACCCCGCAGGACCAGAGAAGTGTCGACCTGGTGATCGGCGGTGATTCCGGAACACTCACCGCAGTTGCCGAGGACGCCGACAACGACATCGCCGACGCCATCGCCGAGACGCGCCGCGACACCGAGCGGCGCCTTGCCACCGCGTCCGACGACCAAGGACTCGCCGTGGGCGGCCCGTTGCTGTGCCTGGGGATGCTCGTGGCCGGGCTGTGGGGGTTGTGGCGCAGGTGGGACGAGTATCGGACGGGGGGCTGAGGCATGGGGTTCCGGAAGCGCACCGGGAAGCGCACCGGCAATCGCTCTGGCATGCGCACCGGCACACGTGCCGGGATGCGCTCCCGGCTGCGCCGCCGCACCGCGATCGTGCTCGCCGCCGCCGCGTGCGCGACCGGCCTGGCGGCGTGCGCGGACGACGGCGACGGCCCGACGGTGACGGTCCTCGGGACCTGGACCGGCGCCGAGGAGGAGGCGTTCGAGCGCGTCGTGGCGCCGTTCGAGCGGCGTACCGGCATCGACGTGCGCTACGAGGGGACCCGCGACGTCGACGCCGTGCTCGCCGCCCGCGTCGAGGCCGGCACCCCGCCCGACCTGGCCGCGATCTCCTCGCCCGGCAACCTGATCCGGTACGCCCGGTCGGACCGCCTCGTGTCGCTGGACGCCGTGCCCGGCCTCGCAGAGAGCGACCGCGACTACGCCGCCGACTGGGTGACCCTGGGCCGCGTCGACGGCAAGCGCGTCGCGGTCGTCGTCAAGGCGGCCCTCAAGAGCCTGCTCTGGTACGACCCGAGGACCCTCTCCGAACGCAACCTGGCCCCGCCCACAAGTTGGCAGGAAATGACGAGTGTCGCCGGGGAGTTGGCGTCCGACGGCGTCCGGCCGTGGTGCCTCGGCCTCGCGTCCAGCTCGGCGTCCGGGTGGCCCGGCACCGACTGGATCGAGGACATCATGCTGGCTCGCTACGGCCCGGAGGCCTACGACCGGTGGGTGGACGGCAAATTGGAGTGGACCTCGCCCGAGGTCGCCGGGGCCTGGCGCACGTGGGGCGACCTGCTGGCCATCGGCACAGGGACAGGCTCGGGCAGCGCCACCGGCTCGGGCAGCGCCGCCCGCGCCACAGGAACGGTCCAGGTCGGCTCCGGCGGCCCGATGCGCGCGCTGCTCACCCCGTACGACCGCGCGGGCGCCGACCTCGTGGCCGCCGAGCCCGGGTGCGGCCTGGAGCACCAGGCGTCGTTCGCCGCGGGCTGGTACGGCTCCGCCCCCGGCGGCCCGGTGCCCGGCGTGGACTACGACTTCGTGCCGTTCCCGGCGTTCGCGGCGCCGGGGTCCTCCGGCGCCGGAGCGGCCGCGCCGCCTCGCGAGGTGGCCGGCGACGTGATGGCGATGTTCAAGGACACCCCGGAGGCCCGGGAGTTGATCGCCTACCTTGCCGGTACGGAGGCGCAGACGCTGTGGGTCCGCGAAGGGTCGCTCAGCGCGAACCGCGGTGTCCCGCCGAACGCGTACCCCTCGCACCCCGTCGCGCAGCGACTCGGCAAGGCGCTCGCCGACGCGGAGGCGATCCGCTTCGACGCGTCCGACCGTATGCCGGGGCCGATGCGCGGGGCGTTCCACCGCGCCGTCCTGGCGTACGTCGCCAACCCCGCCGACCTCGACGCGATCCTCGCGGACCTGGAGCAGGCGCGGCAGTCCGCCTACCCCTGACCGGGCGCCCGGTCGGTGCCCGGCAGGCGGAGGCGGGCCAACGTACCGCCGCCCTCGGCCGGTTCGAGCCCGACCGTGCCGCCGCTCTCCGCGACCGTGCGGGCCACGATCGCCAGCCCGAGGCCCGAACCGGGCAGCGCGCGGGCGCTCGCGGAGCGCCAGAACCGCTCGAAGACGTACGGAGCGTCCGCGGGATCGATGCCGGGCCCGTGGTCGCGTACGGTCAACTCACCGTCGCGCAGCCGGACTTCGATGGCCCCATCGGGCGGCCCGAACTTGACCGCGTTGTCGAGCAGGTTCAGGACGGCGCGTTCCAACTCCTGTTCCTCGCCGCGCACGTGCCACGGCTCGACGTCGACCACGAACTCCACCTCCTGACCGCGGAGTTTGGCGCGTTCGACGGCGTTCTCCACCGCCGCGTGCAGGGCGGCGACGCCGCGCGCGGGCGCATTGCGCGCCCGGTCGGGGCGGGCAAGTTCGAGGAGGTCGACGACCAGGCCCGACAGCTCGCGCAGTTGGCCACGCACGTTGCGCAGCAGGCGCTGCTTGTCGGAGTCCGGCAGCGGCCGGTTCTGCTCCTCGCTGAGCAGCAGCAAGTCGGTATTGGTGCGCAGACTGGTCAGCGGCGTGCGGAGTTCGTGGCCCGCGTCGGCGATCAGGCGCTGCTGCCGCTCGCGGGACGCCTTGAGCGCGCTCGTCATCGCGTTGAACGAGGTTCCGAGCCGGGCGATTTCGTCCTTGCCCTCGACCGGGATCGTGGTGTCGAGGTCCTCGGTCCGCGCGATGTGCTCGACCACGTCGGTGAACCGGTCGACCGGCTTGAGAGCGGCACGGGCCACGAGGACCCCTGTCGTCGCGGCACCGAGGATGCCGATGCCGGAGACGATGCCGAGGAGGATGCCGAGGTTCTTGAGGGATTCGTCGATATCGGTCAAGGGCCGAGCCAGGATGAACGCCTGCACACCTTCGGGTGAAGGGATGGCCCGAGCGAAGACCCGCATGTGGGTCCCGTCGGCGTCGGTGGCGTCGTGCAGCGACTCGCGTCGCAGGCCTTGTGCGACGTCCAGGTCGGCCTGCGTGGGCGGGATCTCGTAGGCGAACTCCGAGACGCACACCGTCCCGTCGGGCCGGACAATCTGCCGCGTCTCGAACGTCCGTGCCTTGTTGCTGTCGTCGGTTTGGACGAGCACGGGGCCCCGCTCGTTGACGAATTCACAGCCGGATCCATCCGACGAAGTGGACAGGCGCACCACAGGAGGCGGCGGCACTGCCCGTAGTGATTCGTCCATCTGATGCATCAACTGGTCCCGCGTCAGGAACCAGCACGCGATCGAGGCCCCGATGATCGCGACGGCCACCGCCGAGGCCGTCATGAGGGCGAGCCGGGCGCGCAGCGGCAGGTGGCGCCTCACGACGAACCCTCCGGCGCCCTCAGCACGTATCCCACCCCGCGCACCGTGTGCACGAGGCGCGGCAGGCCACCGGCCTCCGTTTTGCGCCGCAGGTACATCACGTACACGTCCAGCGAGTTCGAGGACGGCTCGAAGTCGAACCCCCAGACGTTGCGCAGGATCTGCTCACGCGTCAGCACCTGGCGCGGATGCGACAGCAGCAACTCCATCAGCGTGTACTCGGTGCGGGTCAGCTCGATCGTCCGCCCGCCGCGCGTGACTTCGCGCGAACGGGTGTCCATGCGCAGGTCGGCGAACGCCAGAACGGCGTCGTCGGCGGCATCGCCGGCGGGCCCGACCATTGCGCTGCGGCGCAGCAATGCCCGTACCCGAGCGAAGAGTTCGTCCAACTCGAACGGCTTCACAAGGTAGTCGTCGGCGCCCGCGTCGAGCCCCGTCACCCGGTCGCCGACCGCGTCGCGTGCGGTGAGCATGAGGATCGGCACGGTCTCGCCGCGCCCGCGCAGCCGCCGCGCGGTCGTGAGGCCGTCCATGCGCGGCATGAGCACGTCCAGGATCACCAGGTCCGGAACCTCCCGCTCCAGCGCGTCGAGGGCGGCGAGCCCGTCGGGGGCGAGCGCGACGGTGTAGCCCTCGTACCGCAGGCTGCTCTCCAACGCCTCGCGGACCGCGGGCTCGTCGTCGACGACGAGGATGCGCGCGGCGGGCGCGGGGCCGCTCATCGGGGACTCATGGGATTCATCGGGGACGGGATCTCCTGTGTCGGGCACGTGGCGTTCGGGCGCGCGACGGGCGGGGGCTCGGCGTTCGGGAGCGTTGCGGGCGGCGGCGTTGCGGACGGGGGCGGTGTCCGGTGGTTCACGCTGCCATGCCCCGGCACCGCCGCGCCGTAGGGCGGACGGTGCCGGGGCGGTGTGTCGCGGCACGGCTCGCACGTACGCTCACGCCTTGGCGCCGGACTCCAGGTCGCCGAGCAGGGCCTTCACCTGGTTGACCGGGATCGCGAAGCCGAGGCCGACGCTGCCGGCGTCGCCGCCGAGCGAGCCCGAGGTCGGCGAGTAGATGGCCGAGTTGATGCCGATGACGCGGCCGCTCATGTCCAGCAACGGGCCGCCGGAGTTGCCGGGGTTGATCGACGCGTCGGTCTGGATGGCGTGGTACGTCGTCCCCTCCGACTGCGCGGTGCTGTCGTACGTCCCGCCGAACGGCAGCCGACTGTCCTGCCCGGAGTCCGCCGACGGCACGGTCACCTCGCGGTCGAGCGCGCTCACGATGCCGGAGGTCACGGTGTTGGTCAGACCCTCGGGGGAGCCGATCGCGACGACCGGGTCGCCGACCGCGACGGAGTCCGAGTCGCCGAGGGTCGCCGGCTTGAGGTTGTCGACCCCGTCGACCTTGAGGATCGCCAGGTCGCTGGCGGTGTCGGTGCCGAGCACCTTGGCCTCGGCGGTACGCCCGTCCGAGAACGTGACGGTGATGGTCCCGCCGTCGGCGCCGTCCACGACGTGCGCGTTGGTGAGGATCTTGCCGTCCGCGCTCAGCACGATGCCGGAGCCGCCGGACGTGCCGCGCCGCGTCTTGACGCCGATCTCGACCACGCTCGGAGTGACGGCCCGGGCGACCGCGGCCACGCCGGTGAGGCTCTTGTCGGCCACCGACTGCACCGGCGCGCTGCCGGTGGCGGTGTAGGAGGAGGACGACGAGTCGTCGTCGAACCCGCCCCCCACCCAGCCGCCGGCCACGCCGCCCAGCAGCCCGGCGGCGAGCGCGGCCGCCACGACGACGGCCACGCCGCGCCGCCGCAGCGCCGACCGCTTCGGCGCGGCGGTGCCCGCGGCCTCGTCCGAGGGCGGGCCGAAGGAGTACGTCGTACTCGTGCCGGTCCCACCCGGATCGCCCCCGGGCCGACCGTCCCCGAGCGCATCGGCCCCACCCGACCCGTCCGGAACCGACCCGCCCAGAAGCGACCCGTCCGCACCCGACCCGTCCGGAACCGACCCACCGTCCGCCCCGCCGCTCGCCCGGGCGTCGCCGTCCGGATCCGCCGACGCGTCGTACCCCGGAGTAGGCGGGCCGATGGCGAACAGCGGAGTCTCCTCGCCGGAGGCCGCGTACTCGGGAGCGGGCGTCCCGGCACCCGCGTCCGCGCCCGTCCCGGCGGGGAGCGGGCCATACCGCGCGGCGGCCGGAGGCGGCGGCGGTGCGGAGGCGTCGCCGTACGCCGCCTCCTGCGGCACAGCAGCCTCAGACGACCCGTCGGTGTTCGGGTCCTGACCGGGGTTCCGTGGTGTCGTGTCCATGAATCCGAGCTTCGGCCCGGTTTCTGAGAATCGGCTGAGCGCGCCATGAAGGGTCGCCTCAATCTCCCCGCCCCGGCACGGCCCCCCGCGACCGTCCGCCCGCCAAGCGACGCCACTCTGACGCCCCCCGGCCCCACCGGCCGCGACCTGCGCCATTCCCCGATGTCGGGTGACGGACGCCCTTGACCCTTGCAGGGGCCGGTGGCTAAATCGGAGCCGGTCGCCTGGGGATCTCCGGGGGCCGATCGGCTAAGAGGAGAAGTACATGCGCGCGATCCTGCACACGGACAAGGGTGTCGAGACTCGGGACGACGTGGAGGTGCGCGAC
>NZ_JBPKBH010000027.1:0-18785 GCF_051388915.1 Yinghuangia sp. YIM S09857
GTCGCGCACCTCCACGTCGTCCCGAGTCTCGACACCCTTGTCCGTGTGCAGGATCGCGCGCATGTACTTCTCCTCCTAGCTATCGGTGCCCGTAGCCCGAGCAGCGTTGTCGGGACAGGGCGCCACCTTCTGCGGTAGCCGGGCGGAAACCCTGTCTCCCGTCGGCCCCGGCGCGGCGGGTCGATGCGCCCCGCGGCGTCGGTGCTCAGCCGAGCGGTGCGTGGTCCAGTTGTTCGACTCGGGCCAGGTAACGCTCGGCGTCGAGTGCGGCAGCGCATCCTGTGCCCGCGGCCGTGATGGCTTGGCGATAGGTGCGGTCGACGACGTCCCCACAGGCGAAGACACCGTCGAGGCTGGTCCTGGTCGTGGGGTGCGTGACCTGTACGTAGCCTTCGGGGTCGAGGTCGACGAGACCGGCGACCAGTTCGCTGCGAGGCGTATGGCCGACGGCGATGAAGAGCCCACTGACGTCGAGATTGCGCTCGGCCCCAGTACGAGTGTCACGCACACGCACCCCGGTGAGCCTGTCTTCTCCCAGGAGTTCGGCAACCTCGCTGTCCAGCGCGAAGGTGATCTTCGGGTCGTTCAGCGCGCGGTGCTGCATGACCTTGCTGGCGCGCAGTCGGTCGCGGCGGTGGACAACCGTTACCGACGCGGCGAACCGCGTGAGGAAGATGGCTTCTTCCAGGGCGGAATCGCCCCCGCCGACGACGGCGATGTGGCGGTCACGGAAGAAGAACCCGTCACATGTGGCGCACCAGGACACCCCGCGTCCGGACAGTGCGTCTTCTCGGGGCAAGCCCAGCTTCTTGTAGGCGGAGCCGGTGGCGAGGACGACGGCGCGTGCCTGGTGGGTCTCGCCGGAGGCGTCCTTGACCACCTTGATCTTGCCGTCGAGTTCGACCTCCACGACGTCGTCGGGGACCAGTCGGGCACCGAACCGTTCGGCCTGGGCCCGCATGTTGGCCATCAGGTCGGGGCCCATGATGCCTTCGGGCCAACCGGGAAAGTTCTCGACATCGGTCGTGTTCATCAGCGCGCCGCCGGCTGTGACAGCACCTTCGAACACGAGCGGTTCGAGGTCGGCACGCGCGGCGTATACCGCCGCGGTGTAGCCCGCCGGACCGGAGCCGATGATGATCAGGTTGCGGATCTCGTTCATGGGATGGTCGGCTCCGTGTGGTCGCCCGGATAGTGGATCTCCACCGTCCAAACGGCCGAACTGTCGAGCGAACGCAGACGCTGGACAGCCATGCGTTCGGTGAGTTCCTTGGGAACGAGGCAATCGGCACAAGCCGCAGGACCGGCTGCCACCGTCACCACCACATGGTGCTCCTCCGCGCGAGCGCACGTCAGTTGGTAGTCGTCCGCGGCGAGCGTTTGCGCGAGCGGAGCGAGTGCCTCCACGACGTCGGCGTCGCGTGTGTCCGTGTGGGTCATGGTCGTTCCCTGGTTGGAGAGGCGGTCCGGGGAGAAACCGCAGGTGCTCGGTCAGTGCGGGATGGACGCCTGGACATGGCCTGCGGGGTCCAGTCGAGGAACGGCGCCGCGGTGTGCTTGCCCGGCGTGCCGACGTTTCGGACGGCGATGGCCCACCCGATTCCCGCGCCGCCGCCGGTGACCAGCGCTGTCTGACCCGCGAGCGAAATCGTGATGGTCATGACTCGATGCCCCTGCGACGGTACTGAACTCGTGGTCTCGCGACAGACCGCTCACCGGCAGCGGCAGGAATTGCGGCTACTGTGCGGGCGTGGTGGTTGCCAGGAGCAGGGCGTTCTCCAGTGCCTCAAGCGCCATCGCGTCGAGTTCGGCGTCGGTCGAGCCGCCGAGGGGACCGCGGACGGTCAGTACGCGGGCTTGGGACAGCCCGTACAACGACGTGACCTGGTGGGCCAGTTCGGTGAATCCCGCGGTGGCGAGCAATAGGGTGGGGATCCCCAACTGCTCCAGGACTACGGTGTCGTGGCAGCTCCACGAGGTGCACGACCCGCAGTCCGCCGAGCCCGTGATGACCAGGTCCGCCGACTCCTTGATGCGCTCGATCACCTCGGGCTCGGCGGGCAGCGCCGCACTGACCTTCGGGATCTCCAGGGAGACGACCGCGCCGGTGCGCTCGGCGAGCAGTCGGGCGATGCCGCCCTGGATGTAGCCGGCGTGGGGCTTGAGGTTGTCCAGCACGGCGATGCGGGCACCGGTCAACACCTCGATCCCCGGGGCGAGTTGCTTCGCGGGTTCACCGACGCGTCCGGCCGGGTCGAGCAGTGTGACGGTCATGGGGTCCTTCTTTTCAGATGGCGGTCGGGTGGGGTCGACATGGGACGTCCTGTGCGTGGTTCGAGAGCCGCGTCCGACACCGGAGCGGCCCGCATCCGGTCCGGACCGGTGGGACGAGTGGTTCAGTCGACCGGGACGGTGACACTGCGGGTCAGGCCCCAGCTGGGGATCACCAGGGAGTGCTTTCCGGGGCCGCCGGCAACGAGGACGCGGATGTTGTCGGCGCATTCGGTCATGGGCTGAAGGTCGTCGTCGCCGAGCGCGCGCATCCACGGCCGCCACATCGAGTTCCGAAAGCTCTTGCGGAACTCACCCGCGGGCCGCCTCGCCTTCTCGAACAGGTACGCCTGGACGTCTTGCCGGGCCCACCCGGCCGCGGCGAGGGTAGCGGCGTGCTCCGGGCCGTGCACGATGAAGTACTCCGCGCTGGAGACCACGGCGTTGTTCGTGCCGAAGGTGGCCATGACGGTGGCCATCTTGTCCAGGATCGGAGCCGGCTTGCCGCGGGTCTCCATGTCATGGATGTTGTGCGGGTTCTCCATTCCGGCGACGGTCACCGCGCTCGGAGTGTCCAGGCCCAGCGCCCGCGGGTAGACCGGCCAGGGGCTTGCTTCGGCGTTCTCCGCGAAACAGAAGGTGTACTTCGACGGCTGGCCGTGCGTCGCCGCGTCGCCCATGCCCGCGTCGCCGGTGCCGTGCGCGGTGCCGCCGCCGATGTGCAGCAGCGCAAGTCGGACCGCCCGGCCGAGTGTTGCGTTCGCCCGGTTGCCGGGGCCGAGCGTTCCCGTACCGGAGTTGAACCCGCACGATCGCACGGCCTCGCCGTGTACGAGCACCATCACCGACACCGGGTGAGTCGTGGAGTTGACGCCGCGGAGGTTGAACTCGGGCGCGCAGATGCCCCGGACCGCGGCGACGAGCAGCGGCAGCATCTCCGGCGTGCAACCGGCCATCACCGCGTTCACCGCGAGCACCCTCGGCGTCGCCTCCCCCAAGCGCGGCGGAAGCGCGCCGATGACCTCGTCGGGATCACCGTCGTAGCCCGCCAGCATGGCGGCGACGCGCGCCTCTGTGGGCGGCACGACGGGCAGACCGTCACCCCAGCCGCGCTCGTCCAGCCATGCGTACACGGTGTCGGGCTGTTCGTCTGCGACGACGTGCGCATCGGCACCGGCGTCGCGGGCGGGGGCTGCCGTGGCGGAGTCAACCATGAGCCGTCCTAGGTCGAGGGTGGGGTGGGGTGGAGTGGGGATGAGCGTGAGAGTAGGCGCACAAGCTGTCACCCACAAGAGCCAGTGTTCGAAATAACAAGTGAACGATTCGAATATTCGAAGAACACCTGGCCGACACCGGCGGCGTCCACGGCGACGTCCACGGCCGACTCGTCGCACGTTGGCCGTTGCCCTACCGCAGAATCCCTGCCCGGCTGCGGCGCGTCCGCCGAAGCGCCGCAGCCGACGAGCGGCAGCGGGTCAGGCGCGCCTGCCGAGACGGTCCATCAGGACGACCCCGTCGTTGCTCAGCAGCAGGCCTGCGACGGTCTTGCCGTAGTAGACCGTGATGCGGCCCTCCTGATACGGCCACAGCGGCACGTCCTGGGCCACCTGGCGGGCGAGCTCGGTGTATGCGGCCTGGCGCGCGGCCGGATCGGCAGTCCGGCGGCCCTGGTCGAGCGCCGCGTCGGCCTGTGGGTTCTTGAAGCCGAGGAAGTTCGACGGGCTGGAGCTGTAGAGGTAGCTGTAGGCCGTCGGCTCCATGTCCGACACCAGCCAGTTCATCATCGCCGCCTGGTAATTGCGCTGCACCCGCGTCGAGTTCGTGTACGTCACGATCGCCTGTGCCTCGGTGGCAACGGTGATGTTCTTGAAGCCGCGCAACTGTGTGGCGATGTACTCGCCCGTCCTGGTCGCCTGGTTGTTCTGCGGCAACAGGTACGTGAAGTTCAACGGCTTGCCTTCGGCGGCGAGTTCGTCCAGCAGCCGCTGCGCCTCGACGCGATCCGCGGTCGGCAGGGGCGGCGCGTCGGGGGCGACGAGCGGGCTGCCCGCGGGGAACAGGCTGGAGCTGGGCACGCCTTGATTCGCGAAGGCAACCTTGTTGATCTCGTTCGGATCCAGAGCCAGGGCAACCGCCTTGCGGGCGCGCGGGTCGTCGAAGGGCGGCTTGTTGGCGTTGAAGACGATCGCCTCTCCGACGATCACCGGCGCCTGCTGGACGCCCAGCCCTCGATCGCGAGCCTTCGCCGGGTCGGTGGCGCTCACCGAGACCTTCAGGTCACCGCGGCCCGCGGCGATGCTGTTGAGGGACTGCTCACTGTCGGACAACACCCGGAAGATCACCTTGTCGAGCTTCGGCAGGTCCGGCCCCTGCCAGTAGTTCGGGTTCTTGGTGAACACCATCTGACTGTCGCGATCCCACTGGCTCAGGACGAACGGGCCCGCACCGACGGGCTTGGCCGCGAAGCCGTTCGGGTCCTTCTGCATCGCGCTCGGGGAGGGTATGAACGCGAGCGAGGAGGCGACCACCCGGTCGAACGCCGCGTTCGGCGCCTTCAGTGTGATCTTCAGGGTCAGCGGGTCGACCACCTCCGTCCTGTCGATTGCGGCGGCGGCGCCCGCAACGAGTGAGCGGCGGTCGGGGTTCTTGTGTTCATCCCAGGTCCACTTCACGGCGGCGGCGTCGTAGGCCGTGCCATCGGTGAACTTGATGTCGGGCTTCACCTTCAGGGTCCACACCTGGGCGGTCGCGTCCGCAGTGAGGCTTTCGGCGGTCTGCGGGAGGGCCTTCCCGGTCTTGGGCTCGCTGTAGAACAACGAGTCGTACATGGCGTTGAGGCGCGAACTGTCGAGGTAGTAGTTGCTGCCGGCACCGAACGGGTCCACCTTGGCCATGTCGCTGACGGATATGACCTCCAGCGAACCACCAGGGCGCGCCTCTGCGGCCACGGTGGGGTCATCGCTCGCAGGAGGTCGGTCGCCGCTCCCTCCACCGGCCCCTCCGCACGCCGCGGCCAGCAGCCCGGCCATGACCACAGCAACCGCGCGTGGGGCTCGTCGGCGGGACTTGCGGCGACCTCGGATGAATGCGTTGTTCACGATCGTCGTCCTCCTGGAAGCAGACGGCTTCTGTCGCCGCAACTGGTTCGCCAGTTGTCGCACCGCCGTCCATGACCCGGCGCTGCCGACATGAGCAGGAATTCATATATTCGAACAATGTGTTCGCTTACACGACGTAGGGGTATAACACGGCGCCGCGCAAACCGGAAGGGAACCCGCCACTTCGGCGCACCCGGCACCACCGACGACAGCGCATCCGGGTCGCCGAACCAGCCGCTCTTCTTTTCGCGTATCTCGTATGTTAATTTCTCCGCCGCACAGACCGGGTCCGACGGGCCGGTTCATGAACACCGCAGGCGATTTCTCCGGCGGCCTTCGACCGCTTCCCTTTCCAGCACACGCGTGACCGAGCGACTCCGCCGACGGCGCGGACCCTCAGTTACGACGAGATGAGGATCCATGGCCGACAACGTGCGCACCGCGGAACCACCGGACGACAACGGCGGCGGAGCCGGCGACAGCGGGCGTCTTGACGGCGCTTCGACAGGACGGATCATCGCCGTCGCCGCCATCATCATCCTGTTCGCCGAGGCGATGGTCCTCCAGTACGCCATGGTGCTGCCCGCCGTCCAGAAGATCGGCGCCACCTGGCCCGAAGTGGGCAGCAACCTCAGCTGGATGATCATCATCGTGGGCGTCGTCGCCGGCGCCACCCTGCCCATCGTCAGCAAACTGGCGGACCTGTACGGGAAGCGCCGCGTCCTGCTGTTCAGCAGCTCGACCTTCCTGGCCGGATCACTGCTGTGCGCGCTGACGGAGTCCTGGACGCTGTTCCTGGTCGGGCGCGGGCTCCAGTCCACCGCGGGTGCCATGATCGCCATCGCCGTGGGACTGGTCCGCGACCTGCTGCCCCGTCGCCACATCCCCGTCGCCATCGGCGCGCTGGCCGCCGGGTTCGGCCTCTCCGGAGTCGTCAGCCCGTTCGTCGGCGGCGCCCTCACCGACCACTACAGCTGGCGCGCGCTGTTCTGGTTCCTCGTCGCGTACAGCATCGTGATCACCATTCTCATGGTGCTCTTCGTCCCCGAGAGCAGCGTGCGTGTACGCCAGAAGCTGGACTGGCAGGGCGCCGCCCTGGTCGGCGCCGGCGTCGCCCTCGCGTTGATCTACCTCAGCAACGGCCAGGCCTGGGGCTGGAGTCGGCCGAGCGCCTGGGCGTACCTGGTCGGAGGCGTGGTGCTCCTCGTGCTGTTCGGAGCCTGGGAGTCCAAGGCGCCTTCACCGATGATGGATCCTCGTTTGCTGCGCTCCGCGAAGGTGTCGCTGGTCCTGGCGGTGTACTTCTTCGGCAACATGGTGATCGGCGGCATCGGCTACTCCATCCCGTACATGGCACAGACCGACGCGGGCGCGATCAAGGACCAGATCCTGCAAGGCGCGGCGGCCGCCGCGGGCCAGCCGGTCGAGGTCATGCGCCAGGCGATCACCTTCGAAGGGGACCTGGGGTACGCGTTCGGATTCGGCCTGCTCGCGTTCGCCGTCCACATCACCATCGGCATGTCCGCCACCAGCATGACCGCCGGGCCCGCCGCCGGACTGTGGGGACGCGCCCGGGGACTCCGCAGCCCGCTCATCGCGGGCACCTCGGTCATGACAGCCGCATGCGCGATGTTCGCACTGTGGCACGGCAGTTGGGTGACCGTGCTGATCCTCTACTCCGTGTACGGCATCGGATTCGGCGTCTTCTATTCGGCGAGCACCAACCTCATCGTCGAGGCCGTACCCGAACGGGAGTCCGCGATCGGCGCGGGCATGCTCAACGTCGCCGGCAATTTCGGGTCCGCGGTCGGCACCGCCATGATCACCGCGATCCTGTCCGCCCACCCCTTGCAGATGGTCGCCCCCAGCCCCACCGGGCAGGGCACCACGACCACGGACATCGCCCAGGTCTACACAGACAGCGGCTGGACGATGGCACTGTGGGCACTCGGAATCGCCGGGCTCTTCGGCATCGTCTTCGCCGTCCTGCTCAAGTCCGGTCGCACTCCTGCGACCGGCGGCGTAGCCCCCGACGCCGCACCCGAAGCACGCAAATCCGTCGCCGAACCCGCCTGAACCCGGCCGTGGTGAGAGCCGGGCGCCACCGAGGCGCCCGGCTCGTGCCCTGCGAGGGCGTCACAATGGCCGTCATGGGAAGCGGCGAGCGCATCGAGCGTCAGATGACGGAGATCCGGGCCCGCGGGCACCGACCCGCGGTGATCCTGGGCCTCCTGTCGATGTACACGGGCCCCGGCGAGCTCGTCCCTTCCGCCGGACTGGTCAAAGCGGTGCGCGCGCTGGGATTGTCCGAGTCGTCGACGCGCACCGCATTGAGTCGGCTACAGGCCGACGGGAGTCTGGTCCGGCACCGGGACGGACGGCACACGAGCTACCGGCTCGCGGCTCCGGTGCGGAAGGTGCTGGACGGCGAGCGGGAGCGCATGCTCGCCACCGAGGCGCCTGCTGTCGGCCGACCGCTCAGCCTGGTCGCGTTCACCGTCCCGGAGGCCAACCGCGACCTTCGCCACGAGCTGCGCACCGCGCTGGCGGGCGCCGGGTACGTGAGTGTCTTCGACGGACTCTGGGCGGCGACCGCGGACCGTGCCGAGAGGGCGAGCAAGGTTCTGGCCGAGCTCGACGTGCCGTCGATCTGCCTGTTCCGCGCCGAGGTTGACCCTCTGTCGGAGACGCCGCCCGGGTTCGCCAGCCCGGAACTGGCCCGCTACCGCTCCCGGTTGGCCCAGTTCCTGGATCTGTACGCGCCGCTCTGCGGCAGCCGGTTGGACGACGAGCAGGCGTACACCGCCCGATCGGGGCTGTCCCGCGACTGGTTCGCCCTCATCGACCCCCACCCTGCGCTCCCGCCCGCCCTGCTCGCGGACTGGCCGATCGACGCCGTTCGCGACGCCACCAACACCGTGTGGCGGCAAACCGAAGCGGCCGGCCGCCGACACTTCGCGTCCCTGATCGCGGACGACTGACTCGGCTCTTCCGTTACTAAGCGAATGCATTGACGCCAGACGCCATGGATGCAAATAATGGCGCATTGGCGTATGCCATACGCAATGGGGTCGCGACGCCGGAGAAGGTACTCCGCGCGCCCACGCCGCAGAGCCGTCCCGCGTGGCACGCGCCGGCGTCCGGCGTCGCGTTTCGTCCTCTTGGAGGGGCTTTGACCATCAAGACCACAGGCGTCGACCACATCCACGTCTACCTGCGAGAGAGCAAGGAGATGGTCGACCTCTTCCGGCGACTGTTCGGGGCCGAGGCGTCGATCCCCAGCCTGGTCAACGTCATGGGCGCGGTGAACACCACCGTGCGGTTCCCGGGCGGCGGAGGCCACGCACCCTTCTTGGACGTGTTCGAGGCGACCGATCTGGACGGGCCGGTCAAGGACTACCTGGCCGCTTCCGGCCAAGGCGTGTCCATCCTGGCGTTCCGTGTCGAGGACATCGACGCGGCCGCGGCGCACGCCGCCTCGTGCGGACTGCGGGAGATCTCGCGGCTCGGGTTCCCGGGCGTGATGCGGCAGGTCCAGTACGACACCGCCGACGCGTACGGCTTCGTCCTGGAACTGACCCAGTACGAGCCCGACGCCGAGGAGAAGATCGCGGAGATGCAGCGGCGCAAGGCCGCGGGGCTGCCCGTCGAGGGACTCGGCACCCCGCCCGAGCGCGCATGAACGCCGCTGAGGACGTCCCCGCCGAAAGCCCCGCCTCAAGGAGCCACATGGCCGCCACACCCACGGACACTCCGGCAGTCCCCGGCACCACTTCCGGCCAAGCGCCGCTGCTGGCAATGAACTTCGAGCTGCGTCACCCCCCATACCTCGGGGGAAACGGTCCGGAGACGTACGCGGCCGCGCTCGACATGATCAGTTGGGCCGAGGAAAAGGGCTTCGCCCGCATCTCGGTCGGCGAGCACCACCAGTCGGCGGACGGGTATCTGCCGTGCCCGCTGGTGTTCGCCGCCGCGGTCGGCGGACGCACCCGACGCGTCCAGATGCGCGTGTCCATCCTCATCGCCGCGCTGTACGACCCGGTGCGCCTCGCGGAAGAAGTCGCCGTCGCGGACCTGTGCCTGCAAGGCCGACTGCAACTGGGTATGGCGGCGGGGTACGTCAAAGAGGACTTCGACGCGTTCGGCGCCGACTACAGCAACCGCGGCAGGCACCTGGAGTGGTTGGTCGGATTCCTGCGCCGGGCCTGGACCGGTGAGCCCTTCGAATACCGCGGAACCACGGTCCGCGTCATGCCGCGTCCGTGCCAGGACCCCATGCCCATCTACCTGGGCGGCGGCGGAAGTCGAGTCAGCGTGGAACGCGCGGCACGCATCGCGGACGGGTTCCTCGCACCGGCCATGGAAAGGCCGTGGGAGGACTACCGCGCCGCCTGCATCCGCCTCGGCCGCCCCGACCCTGGTCCCTGGGCCAAACGCGGTCCTGCGTTCCTGTGGGTCACCACCGGGAGCAAGGACGCGGCCTGGGAACGCCTCGCGCCCTACATCCGCAACCAGATCAACACCTACGGCGCGTGGATGCAGCAGTCCCCCACCGGCCCGTTCGGACCGTTCATCCCGACCAAGGACGTCAGCTCACTCAAGCAAGACGGCGCCTACCTTGTCGTCAACCCCGACGAGGCCATCACCCTGGCCCGCGAGCTCGGCCCCACCGGGGAACTCCACCTCAATCCCCTCCTCGGCGGCATCGCCCCCGATCTGGCCTGGCCGATGCTGAAGACGTTCGAGGAGGAAGTTCTCCCCGCACTGCACTGACTCCGGCGGCGGGTACCCGTTGGCGCGACGGCCAGCTTGCGGGTGACGGCGAGAAGATTCCCCAGGGCGTCAACTTGCCTCTGCCGCAGGAGCGTTCGACTTCACTCCTCCCGGCGCAGCAGGCTGGGGACGCCATTTTGAGGCGGCGCCCCCAGCCTCGTTCCTCCCCCTCGCCGAACTCCTCACCGGGGAGTAACAAGCCACTCCCGGACCTGCTGAGCACGTACGGCGACCATCAGGCGGTCACGGACCCGGCGGGCCCGGGGGAGCCGGCGGCGGACTCGGCGGATCGTTCTCCCCGGCTCGTTCGTGCGGCCAGGTCACCGGGGCACGCCGAAGTTCGGGGCCATCGCCGCCACCACATCGCCGATCAGGCCCAGCACCGTGATCACGATCATCACCTGGCGACGCCCGAAGATGTCGTCGGCCTTCATCACATACGGGGTGACAAGCGTCCCGACAACTCCGGTCGCAAGCGCGAACCAGGCAATCTGCGTCGTGTGGAAGTGGACGGCAATCTGCGGCTGGACAGCGCCGCCGACCAGGGCGATCCCCACGTACTCGACGCAGCCGGACGCATGCTCGGCGCCGACCACGACAGGCTCGCCGAACTCGCCCCGTCCGTCCCACCCGGCGCCGACGGACTCGTGATGGTCCCGAACCTGGAAGGCGAACGAACCCCCAACCTCCCGTACGCCACAGGAGGTTGGGGCTCAGAGCGGGTTGCCCGTGCGGGCGAAGGCCTCGTGGGCGTTGCCGCCGAGGAAGCGGGCCCGGAGTTCGGGATCGAGTTCGCGGAGCGGTCGGCCATAGAGGTTGATCGGGTCGGCGTTCCCCTCCATGTGGGGGTAGTCGGAGGAGAACAGGCCCATCTCGGGGAGCTGGGCGAGGACCTCCAGTGCTTCCGAGTCCCCAAAACCGGGCAGCGGGGTGAACCGAAGGTTGCGCCGGAGCATGTCGCCCCCGCTGGTCGGGAACGGCCAGTCGCCCAGTCCGGGGGACGGCAGGGACTGCCGTGTGCACATCTCGATGAACGCGGGGAGCCAGGCCACCTTCATCTCTTCGAGGACGACGGTCAGGTCCGGATGCCTGTGGAAGACCCCTCCGTACAGCATGGAGACCAAGAGGTTCTGCGCCACGTGGATGCGCTGGGTGTTGGCCAGGCGGGTCAATGCCGTGACTCCGGCGCCGCCCGGGAGGTCCCAGCCGATATCGGCCCAACCACCGAAGCCTGCGGCGGTGTTGCCCACGTGGATGAACGCCGGCATCCCCAGGTCGGCCGCCGCGGCCCAGACCACGTCCCAGTCGGGATGCCCCGGCGGCGTGGTGGCCGGCGGGCGTCCGTCGACGGTGTAGAGGTGGAACGCGCGGTGGCCGCGGTTCCTGGCGCGCGCCAACTCCCGCGCAGCGCCGGGGAGATCCGACAGGTCAACGTGCGCGACTCCGTGCAGGCGGTCGGCATGGTCGGCCAGTTGCTCGGCGAGGAAGTCGTTGCAACGGGCCGCGCCCGCCGCGCGGTCCGCGCCGAGGAAGTGCAGCGGTTGGGCGTACGCACCGGGGTTGACCAAGCAGTGGTCGATACCGACGCGGTCCATCCAGGCGACGCGTTCGGCCGCCGTGGAGTCGTGCACTGGATGGAGGACGACGGGGCCGCCGCGCTCCTCGGCCAGGCGCACCAGGCCTGGTAGCAGTGTCCTGCCCGAAGGCCGACGGGACTTCGGGAGGGCGTCCAGGAGGTCGCCGGCGATGCCGTGCGCGAGTTGCTCCACCCCGTCGTCGAACCCGGCACCGCGATCCAGCCAGGGGGCCAACGGGTGGTCCCCCGCCGCCAACCGACCTGTCTCCCAATGCGTGTCCACGTCGACAACCGTCACAGCGTCCTCCTCGACGGAGATGAACATCGCGTCGTTCCACGACCAGAATTAACATATGGTGAACGCAAAATCGAGGGCCTCGGCGGGAGTATCCGGAGCGGTCTCCGAGAACCGCATGCCCCGACCAGGCGGGCGCTCGTCCGTCAGTCACCGGGAGGCAGCGCTTTGACGCCTGATCCACCTCACACGGCCGGAGCACTTCGGCGGCGCGCAGAATGCGGCCGAGGCCGCGCCGGGTCAGGTGAGGTCAGGTCACGGTCGCGCGGTGCGGGGCCATGGTGGAGCGGGTCAGGTAGACCCTCCGGTCGGTGACGTCCGCGGTGTCGCCGACGACGTCCAATCGGCTCCGCAAGGCAAGGTCTCCCGACGACGAGCCAACAGAGATCCACATGGGCCCCGGATCGACGACCCATCGCTCGTCCAGGGACAGGTAGGCCGGCAGAGGGAGTTCCAGAGCGAACGTCACGGTCGCCTTTTCGCCTGGGTGCAGTTCGAGCCGATGGAAGCCCGCGAGTTGGAGTGCCGGCCGAGAAACGCCGGGGGCGTCGTCCTCGACGTAGAGCTGGACAAGTTCCACGCCCGGGCGGTCGCCGCTGTTCTCGACGGTGACGGTGACGTCGACGGTGCCGTCGGTTGCGACCTCTGTGCGGCTGAGTTCGAGGTCGGAGTAGGCGAAGCGGGTGTACGTGAGGCCGTGGCCGAACGGGTAGAGCGGTGCCGCCGTCTCGTCCACGTACCCGCCGTGCGGGTCGCCGTCGCGGCGCCGGTATCCGCTGCCGAACCGCTGGCCGACGTGGATGGGCACCTGTCCGCTGGAGCGGGGGATCGTGTAGGGCAGGCGTCCTTGCGGCTGCGCTGCGCCGGCCAGGATGTCCGCGACGGCGCGCGTGCCGAACTGCGAGCCGTAGTAGCCGAGCAGGATCGCGTCGAGGTGGGGCTCGACGTCACCGAGCGCGAGGGGGCGGCCGGAGAAGATCACACCGACTGTCGGCCGGCCGAGCGCGGCGATCTCGCGTACGAGCCGGCGCTGCACGTCCGGCAGGCCCACATCGGCGATGTCCGCGCCTTCGCCTTCGGTCCGGACGCTCAAGAACCATCGGGCCAGGCCGCCGAGTGCCAGGACCACGATGTCGGCGTCACGCGCGGCCTCGACGGCGGTCTCGATCTCCTCGGCGCCGTCGGTGATTCCGCATCCCGCGGCAACGACAACGTCCGCATCGGGGAGCGCGGCGCGCAGCGCGTCCGCAAGGGAGACCGCCCCGTACTGCGTCCGGGCGAACTCGTCCTCGTCCATCGCGAGGAGATGGCCGACCTCCTGGTGCACGTAGGCGTCGTCGGGGCCGAAGGCGTCGATGTCGTCGACGCCGACCATGGAGCTGGTCGCGCCGTTCAGCATCGCCCGGGTGAGCGCGATGAAGGACGGGAAGGTGTACGGGGCGAAGGCCGCGCCGATCCGGTCGGCGTGCGGCCCGACGAGGGCGACGCGGGGCGCGCCGCTCAGCGGAAGCACACCGCCGGCGTTCTTGAGCAGGGTGACCGACTCGCGCGCGAGGCGCAGGGAGAGGTCGCGTCCTTCCTGCGCCACGGACATGATCTCGACCGGGTCGGTCTCCACGTAGGGGTTCTCGAACAGGCCGAGCTGGAACTTGTGCGTCAGGACGCGCACCACCGACTCGTCGACGGTCGCCTCGGGGATCTCGCAGGCGCGGACAGCCTCGATGAGGCTTTCGCCATAGCCGAACGGCTCGGGCATCTCCACGTCGATGCCGGCCCGCATACCCAGCACAGCGGCTTCGCGTGCGTCGCGCGCCGCGCGGTGATGCGTCACGAGGTTTTCGATGGAGAGCCAGTCCGATACGACAGTGCCGTCGAAGCCGAGTTCGTCGCGCAGCAGCCCGCGGAACACGCGGGGGTCGGCGGCCGCGGGTACGCCGTCCCAGTCTGCGAGCGAGTTCATGACCGATCCGAGACCGCCGAGCTGGATCGCGGCGGCGAAGGGCCGGGCGTACACCTCCCGGAGTTCGCGGGCTCCCATCGGCACGGTCGCCATGTTGAGGCCGGCCTCGCTCATGGCGTACCCGAGGAAGTGCTTGCCCGTGGCGATGACGCCGTCCTGGAACGACTCGCCCTGGAGATGGCGCACGAAGGACACCCCGAGCGCACTGACCAGATACGGGTCCTCGCCGTAGGTCTCGTGTACGCGCCCCCATCGCGCGTCGCGGGCGATGTCGAGCAGCGGCGACAGGGCGTGGTGCAGGCCCACGGTTCGCATTTGTCGACGGGTCAGGGCGGCCATCTCGCCGATCCCTGCCGTGTCCCAGGTGGCCGCGAGCGCGATCGCGGTGGGGAACGAGGTGAAGGTGGGTGCGTTCACGCCGTTGAGCGCCTCGATATGCATGATCGCCGGAATGCCCAGACGGGTCTTCTCCGTGAGATGACGCTGCACCGCGTTGTTCAGCCGGGCGAGGTCGACGGCGGTCGCCGGGAACCCGCCCATGTGGGGTTCGATGTAGCCGATGCCGTTCGCGAGCTTCGCCGCGGCGACTTCCGGGCGGATGCCCTCGGCGTCGAAGAGCACCGTGGGTATGAGCGACGTCAGTTGGGCGACCTTCTCGTGCATGGTCATCCGACCGAGCAACTCGACGGCGCGAGAGCGGGCTTCGGTCACGGCGTGCTCCGTGTTCGCGTGGGACATCAGATCTCCAGCCCGGATCCCAGGGGGAACAGCGGGTCGATGGTGCCGGCCGGCGTGTCGGGTGCGGACTCGCGCACGGCCTCCATCGAGCGCGGCAGCTCGACGGGGAGCCTGCCCCGCGGGGCGATGCGGCCGGTGAGGGCGGCGAGCAGGGCGTCGTCCGAGACTCCGAACGTCACGGTGAGGCCGGCGAGCGCGTCGATCAGCGGTGTGAGGACGGCCGGGCGGTCCAGGGCGACATCCACGATCAGGGGCGTCTGTCGGGCGATCATGCGCAGTCGGTGGACGAGGCCGGGGGGCAGGTCGAGAGACCCCTGGTGGAAGTAGGCCTCCAGGAACAGGTCGTCCCGCGGCTCGAAGGGCGCGTCGATGCGCACGATGGCGAGATCCGCGTCCTGTGGCGTGGCTGCTGGAATGAAGGCCCGTGCGAGAGCTGCTGATTCGATGCCCTCCGCATACACTCTCGCCCGTCGGGAGAGGGGTAGCAGCGGCGCGCCGTGCACGACGGAGTTCTTGAGTACGGTGACCGATCGAGACTGCGCCTCCGAACCCGCTTGGCGGGACTCGGCGTTGCCCACGACGGTCGCGGCGGCTTCCTCGTCGACGAAGGGGTTGTCGAAGAGGCCGAGCCGGAACTTGACCAGCAGGACGCGGCGTGCCGACTCGTCGATGCGGCTCTCCGCGACGACGCCGTCCCGTACCAGCCCAAGCAGCAGATCCGTGCACTGTTCGCCGCCGAACTGGTCCGCCCCGGCGTCGAGGATCTTGAGGAGGCGTTCGCGGGCGTCGAGCTGCTCAACGCCCCACGCACGAGCCGGCAGGACCTTGTCGGCGACGACGTTGTCGTTCACCAACTCCCAGTCGGTGAGGATCACCCCGTCGTAGCCGAGCCTGCCGCGCAGCAGTCCGGTGAGGATCTGTTTGTTGTACCCGAACCCGACCTCCTCGACCGGAGCGCCGTCGATCTCCAGTCCGACGGGCATCCCGTAGTACGGCATGACCGCGGCGGTGCCGTGGTCGACGGCGGCGGTGAACGGGCGAAGGTGCTCGTCGAATGCCCCGCCCGGGTAGACCTGCTCGCGGCCGTACGGGAAGTGCGCGTCCTCGCCGTCCAGTTGCGCGCCGGCGCCGGGGAAGTGCTTGGTGACGCAGGCGACGCTCGTCGCGTCCAGCGCGGCTCCCTGGAACCCGTCGAGGTACGCACGCGTATACGCCACCACGAGTTCGGTGTCGGCGCCGAAGGTCTGCAACTGTCGTGCCCACCTGGGCTCGCTGGCCAGGTCGACCTGCGGATGCAGCGCCATGCGGATGCCGACAGCGCGGTACTCGTCACGTGCCCTTCGCGCGAACTCGCGTACGACATCCGGGTCGCGAAGCGCCGCGAGACCGAGCCCGTCGGGCCACTGCGAGAACGGGCCCGCGGTGAACGACGCCCCGGTGTTCTCCAGGAACCCGTGCCGTGGGTCGGTGGAGATCGTCACCGGGATGCCGTGCGGTGTCTTCTCGGCCAGCCGTTGGATTGCGTTGTGCCATCGCGCGGCCGCCCCGGCATCCACGATGCGGTGGACGTTGAAGTGGTTCATCGCCCGGCCGAGGATCACCTCGCTGGTGGCCGACTTGCTGATCGCGCCGGGCTCTTCGAGGACCGTGCCGTCCGGGCCGATTTCGATGACCGTGTGGAAGAGGAGACCGACCTTCTCCTCGATGGAAAGCCGGGACAACAGGTCCTCGGTGCGTTCTTCGGGGCTGAGCCTCGGGTCCTCGTAAGGTTCCATACGGCCGTTGCCGTTGAGGTCGCGGAATTCGATGCGGTCCGGCGTGGTCGTGTCGTGCATGCGCGGTCGGTGGTTCCTCTCACGTTCGTCCCCGGGCCGCGGGAGCAGCCCAGGCGAGGTCGGGCTCGGCGGCAGCGCAACGCGACGCCCCCGCAAGCCGGTTGAGCGCTGCGGCCGGCAGCGTCGTCACCCCTTGATGGCTCCCTGCATGACACCGGCGACCAGCTGCTTGCCGACGACGGCGAACAGCGCCAGCAGCGGAACCGCCGAAATGAGCACGCCGGTCATGATCAGGGGGATGTCCTTGAAGAACCCGGTTTGCAGCAGCTGCAACGCAACAGGCAGCGTCGGATTGGTTGTTCCGAGTGCGATCGACGGCCAGAAGAAGTTGGTCCACGCTCCGATGAAGGTGAACAGTCCGAGCATCGCGACCGCGGGCCTGGCGATCGGCAGCACGATGGAGCGGAAGATCCGGAAGGTCGACGCGCCGTCGATACGGGCAGCTTCGATGAGCTCGTAAGGCAGGGCTGATTGGAGGTACTGGGTCATCCAGAACACCCCGAATGCGGATGCCATGCCGGGGATGATCACTGCCCACAGGCTTCCCGTCAGCCCCAGTTCGCGCATGACGATGAACAGCGGCACGACACCGAGTTGGGTGGGGACCGCCATGGTCGCCACGACGAACGCGAGCAGCCCGGCCCGGCCTTTGAACCGAAGCTTCGCGAAGGCGAAGCCCGCCAGGGTGGAGAGGAACACGACCGCGAGTGCCGTCGTCGTCGAGACGATGACGGAATTCCAGGTCGCGCGCAGCAGATCGATGTCGGAGTCGAAGACGCGTCCGAGGTTGTCGCCCAGATACCCGCCCGGGATCGGCGAGGGGATCGGGTTCTGGGCGACCTCCGCCGAGGTCGACGACGCGAGCAGGAGCGTGTAGTAGAGCGGAGCGATCGAGATCAGCGCGACCACGCCGAGGATGACGTACGTCGCCCATCCGGGCCGACGCGCGGCGCCGTATTCCCGCCCGCGCCGTTTGCGTGGCGCCCGGGCGGCACCGCGACCGGATGTCTGCTGGATGTACGGGGTGGAGGGTCTGGTCATGTGGAACTCCCGGGCGTTTCGCCGGACGGTGCGGAGGAGGCGGGTGCCGGGGCCGGTGCCCCGCGCGCATTTCGTCGGGCGGCGCGGCGTGCCTTGCGTGGGGCGGCGAAGGGATCGTCGCTGGAGGCGATGCGGCGCGCCAGCCAGTTGCCGACCAGCCCGAACACGATGATCAGCAGAAAGAGGAGCCAGGCGACGGCCGCGGCCCGGCCGAGCCTTTGCTGGTTCCAGCCGAGCTCGTACAGGTACAGAGTGATCGTCTTCCACTGCCCGGAGTTCCCGCCGAGCCCCTGGGTGTCGTACACCCGTGCCTCGTCGAAGATTTGCAGGCCGCCGATCGTGGACGTGATCACGACGAAGATGATCGTGGGCCGGATGGACGGCACCGTGACGGAGAAGAACTGCCGTATGCGGCCCGCGCCGTCGAGGATCGCCGCTTCGTACAGGTCGCGGGAGATCGCCTGCATCGCGGCCAGCAGCACGAGTGTGTTGAAGCCGGTCCACCGGAAGTTGACCATGTTGGCGATGACGATGTGCGCCGGCAGGTTGTCCCGGTGCCAGCCGATCGGGTCGATGCCCACTTGCTCCAGCAGCGCGTTGACCAGGCCGGACTGGTCCGCGAACATGCGCGAGAAGATGAGCGAGACGGTGACCGGTGCGATCACGTACGGCAGCAGCACCCCCATCCGCCAGAAGGTCCGCGCGCGGATGTTCGCGTGCAGGAGGCTGGCGAGTACGAGCGCGATCGCGATCTGGGGAATCGTCGACAGCAGGAAGATGCTGACGGTGTTGCGCAGCGACTGCCAGAAGACCGGCTGCTGGAGGACGAAGGTGAAGTTGTCGAACCCGACGAAGTCGCCCTTGCCTCCGATGAGGTCCCAGTCGTGCACCGAGACGTAGGCGGTGTAGAGGAGCGGGAACAGGCCGACGATCCCGAACAGGATGAAGAACGGCGAGACGTACGCGTACGGCGAAGCCTTCGTGTCCCAGCGCCCGAGACGCCGACGCCATGGGCCGGGCGGTCCCGGGCGGACGCTGCCTGTGCCGATTGACGCGCCCTCTGCCGGCTGGGCCATGCGCTCTTCCTTCGGTGGTGCCCCGGGGGGGGGGGGGGGGGGGGGGGGGGGGGGGGGGGGGGGGGGGGGGGGGGGGGGGGGGGGGGGGGGGGGGGGGGGGGGGGGGGGGGGGGGGGGGGGGG
>NZ_JBPKBH010000027.1:18799-37210 GCF_051388915.1 Yinghuangia sp. YIM S09857
GCCCCGGGGACGCCCGCGGTGGCGGGCGTCCCCGAGTGCGCGGACGAACCGATCACTTCAGCGCTTTCAGATCATCGACGAACGTGTCCCACGACTTCTGCGCGGAGTCGGTCTTGTCGACCGAGACACGGTTGATCGCGTTGTTGAACGCCGCGGTGATCGCCGAGTAGTTGGTGCTCTTGTACTGAAGCGTGATGCTCGCCGACGCCCGGTTGGTGAGGATCTTCCCCACCGGCGCATCGTTGAAGAAGGGGTCGGTCACCTTCTGCAACTCGTCACTGTTCTGAGCCTGGATCTGGCTGGGGAAGTTGCCCGACGCCTGGAACGCCTTCAGCTGCTGCTCAGGGGCGGTGAGCCACTCCGAGAGCGCCTGGGCTTCCGCTGGGTGCTTCGACTGCGTCGGCACGGTGAGGTACGACCCGCCGCTGTTGACGCCGCCGCCGGGGTAGACGTCGGCGATGTCCCATCCCTTGACGCCGGCTGCGTTGCCTTCGATCACGCCCAGTATCCAGGACGGTGCGAGCATGACCGCGAACTTGTTGTTCTGGAACGCGTTCACCCAGTCGTCGGTCCACCGCTGCAGATGAGCCGAGAGGTTCTCGTGCGCCATCACCGTGTCGTAGATGTGCCGCAGGTCCTTGTTGTCGCCCGCGATGATGTCGTCGGTCTTGGGGTCCTCCCAGAGCACCTCGTACTGGTCGCCCCAACTGGTTGCGACCGAAGCCGACGCGTCGTAGAACGCCGGGCCCGTGTTCGCGGTCATGAACTGCTCGCCGACCGCGAAGAATTGGTCCCAGGTGGCGTTGTTGCCGCCGAACAGTTGGGCCACCGCTTCGCGATCGGACGGCAGGCCGGCTGCCTTGAACAGGTCGCCGCGGTAGGCGATGGACTGCGGGCCGATGTCCGTCGCGTAGCCGAGCAGCTTGCCGTCGTTGGTGGTCGCGAGCTTGGCCGTCCACTCCTTCCAGCGGCCCTCGACCTTCGGGGAGGCGAGGTTCACGAACTTGTCCGGGTACCGCATGACCTGGGGCATCCAGCTGTTGTCGACACCGACCACGTCGGCGAGCCCCGAACCCGCGCCCAAGGCGGTCTGGAACTGCTCCCTGGCCGCGTCGCTCGTGGCGAAGCGATTGTGTTTGATGGTGATCTCGGGGTGGAGTGCTTCGTACTCCTTCAGCAGATCTCCGTACCCCCACTCGCTGAACGTCGAGATCGTGAGAGTGGTCTTGCCGTCGGCGCCGTCGTCGTCGGATCCGCAACCGGCGGCGAGGACGGTCAGCGAGGCGGCTGCAAGCGCAGCGATGGCCCTTCGGGTGGATCGCATCTGCACTCCTTTGTCCCTGGCGGTGTGCCTCGAATTCGCGGCGACAAGGCAGCCGCCCTGGCGGCCGCGCGCTCCCGCGGGGGGGGGTACGAACCTCTTGCGCCCGAAGATCGCGCATGCCGCTGCGCCCCCGGCTGAGGTGTCGTTTCCGATGTCGTGGCGGCGGCCAGTATCACTCAATACAGTTCACCTGACAAGGTTTCGCGGAGTCCTCATCGTCACGCCGACACCCGGGCCGAGCACGACACGCGTCGCTGTATGTTGAGGGAATGGCGGAACACACGGGGCCTCGGGGGCCGTATCGCAAGGGGCTTCAGCGCCGCCGGGAAATTGTCGCCGCCGCAGCCGAGCTCTTTGCCGAATCCGGGTACGAACACTCGTCGATGCGCGAGCTCGCCAGGCGTATGCGCCTTACGCAAACAGGGGTCCTTCACCACTTCGCCGACAAGGAGGAGCTGCTCGTAGAGGTCCTCAGTCTGCGCGACGCGTCGGTTGCCGACTACCTCTCCGAGGTCCAAGCCACCGATGTCGCGACCAGGTCGCGAGAGGTCGCGCGTCATTCCGCGGAGCACGAGGGGCTGACGTCCCTTTTCATCATCCTGTCCGCCGAGGCCATCGACCGCGAACATCCAGCGCACGCCTACTTCGTCGACCACTACCAATCGGCCCAGGCACAGACGCTCGATCCCGACCCCGAGACTCCCGAGCACGCCCCGATGGGGGTGAGCGCGGAGATGATCGCCACCCTGGGCATCGCCGTGCAGGACGGGCTGCAACTCCAGCGGCGATATCGGGACGACCTCGATGTCGTCGCGGCCGTCGACGCCTTTTGGCAGCTCGTTGCGGCCGCCCGGGCGCATTGGTCCCGGCAGTCGCCCCCTGATGACTCCGACCATCGCGACGGCGGCGGCTCCGACTGATCCGAGCGAAGCCGGCGGCCGCTCCGGGCGCGGCCTCCCGCAACGAGCAGGGACCGCGTCGGCTCGGGCATGGCCGTACGGTCATCCGCCCTGTCGGCCAGGCGGTGCCGTGGTGCGCATGCCACCCCGGCTCGCCCATCGGCTGTGGCGCCGGCGGCGATCGCTTTCGCGTACGCCCTACGCAACTCCAGCCCACTCCGTTCCGCACCCTGAGGCCGGCTCGACAGGGCAGCGCCATCGACGGTGGCCTGCGCACGCCCGCAGTGCCTCGGTCACGTCGTAGACCGAGGGCCCTGGCAACTCCCTTGGCGGTCGCGACCGGTCGGCCCCCGGCCGGAGCCGACAGGCCCGCCGAGTGCAAGACACCAGTCTTTCGCCGGCCCCTGTTTCAATTACTGTTCAGGTGATAGGTTTTGGCGCCACGTCCCCAGAGAGGCTGGTCCATGTATCGCGACTTGATCGCCCGCGGGCACCTCGCGTTCCCGCCCGACTTCGTCCTGGGTGCCGCGACCGCCGCCTACCAGATAGAGGGCGGCGCGAACGAGGGCGGGCGCGGCGCCTCCATCTGGGACACCTTCAGCCACACGCCGGGCAAGACCGCCCAGGGCGCCACGGGAGACATCGCCGCCGACCACTACCACCGGGTCGAGACCGATCTCGACCTGATGGCCTCCTTCAACCTCGACGCCTACCGGTTCTCCGTCTCCTGGCCGCGCGTGATGCCCAGGGGCGAGGGCGAAGTCAATCCAGAGGGGCTGGCGTTCTACTCACGGCTCGTCGACGGCCTGCTCGCCCGCGGAATCACACCGGTCGTGACGCTCAACCACTGGGACCTCCCACAGGCCCTGGAGGACCGCTACGGCGGCTGGCGGGGACGCGAAACCGCCTTCGCCTTCGAGAAGTACGCGGAGATCATGGGTGCCGCCCTCGGCGACCGGGTCGCGATGTGGTCGACGCACAACGAGCCGTGGAACAACTCGTTCGCCGGATACGGGAGTGGCGCATTCGCGCCCGGCCTCAAGAGCCACGCGGACGCGCTCAAGGCCGCTCACCATCTCAACCTCTCGCACGGACTCGCGGTTGCGGCGTTGCGGCGAACCGTGAAACACCCCGATGCTCAGATCTCCGTTGTGCTGAACATCTTCCGCGTTGAGGCGGAGACCCCCGAGGATGCCGAGGCAGTCCGTCGTTTCGATGCCGTCGCCAACCGCATCTTCACCGGACCGATGCTCCGCGGAGCGTACCCACCCGATCTCCTCGACGACACCCGCACCTTCACCGACTGGAGCTTCGTACTCCCGGGCGACGTGGAACTCTGCCGTCAACCGATCGACCTCCTCGGGGTCAACTACTACGAGGTCATGCACCTGCGCCTGAGGCCGGAGTTCGACCCCGCCACCGAGGCCATGGGCGGCACGCTCTTTCCGGGCTCGGAACGCATCGAGATCGTGCGCCGCCCGGATCTGAAGCGGACGGCCATGGACTGGGGAATCGAGCCACAGGGGTTGGAGGACCACCTGGTCGCGCTGTCCAAGGATTTTCCCGGGCTGCCCATCATGGTCATGGAGAACGGCGCGGCATTTGCGGACGCGGTCGGCGATTCCAACGGCCGGCGCGTGGTCCTGGATCGCGACCGGACGCAGTTCCTCATCGACCACGCGACGGCTATTCACCGCGCCAGGGAACGCGGCGCGAACGTCGTCGGATATATCGTTTGGTCGCTGCTCGACAATTTCGAATGGGCGGAGGGGTACGGTCCTCGCTTCGGAATCGTCCACGTCGACTACGACACCCAGGAACGCACCCCGAAGCTGAGCTCTCACTGGCTCTCCGAACTCTGCGCGACGAAGGTCATCCCCATCCTCACCACCCCGTGAGGTGACCGGCGGGGCTGGATCTCCATTCGCAGCGCCCTTCGAGAGCTGGGGCGCGAAGTACCCGCCGGGCGTGCGGTATTGGGCGGACTGTTCGGCGAGTCAGCGCCATTCCCGGGCTTCGTCGCCGAGACGTGAAAAACAGCGCGCCACCCATGTCCACCGGGGTACGGGTGGGCGCTATTTGGCATGTCATCACGCCCGATCGGATCCCTTTTCCAAGCAATCCGCATCGATTTTTATAGCTATTACGCAAAATTAGCTGTACGGTCGGCTCGGTTCGGTCGACGCGCGTACTCCGCCCGCCGACTGATCGTGCGGCATGCAATGGGACCCCGCCTGCGACCGGAGCAGCGGGTGTTTCGGTGACGGCGGTGTGGCCGGCACCGCAATTTCGCGAACTTGCAGGTCAGTGCACGCGACCCGGCACTGGAGCGCATCTTTGGCCCCACCACCGGCCACCGCTGAGCGACACAAGATCGGCCAACGTGAACTGCGTGCGCCTCTGTTGAGGCGACCGAACAGCGAGGAGGCATCCCTTGGAACACCACCGATCGGCCGTCCGAGCGGCGAGCTCGCGCACGACGGCACCCACGTCCGGCAGCACGCGCGCTCGATCACGAGCCCCCCACCATCGTCGGTTCCGGCGGATCGGCACGCTCGCGGTCCTCACCGTACTCGCGCTTGTGTCAAGCCTGTTCACTTCGGGGACGGCCAACGCCTCTCCCCTCACTCTGCGCGGAATCGCGGACCGAGCGGGGATCCTCATCGGTTCCGGAGCCATCAACCCGAGCTACCTCGACGATCCGCGGTTCGCGGCCACGCTCGCGACACAGTTCAACAGCCTCTCGCCCGAGAACGAACTCAAGTTCAGCTTCAGCGAACCGCAGCAAGGCGTCTTCAACTTCGCGCCGCTCGACCGCCTCGTCGACTTCGCCGAAGACCACGACATGGCGGTGAAGGGGCACGGCCTCATCTCCGGAGGGGTCAATCCGGACTGGCTGACACAGCCCGGCAACACACCGGAGTTCGTGCGCGCCGCGACGTTCAACCACTTCAACACCCTCATGGACCGCTACCACGGCAAGATGGACCGGTGGGACGTCGCCACCGAGGTCTTCTCCACCTTCGGCGGCACCGGGCTGGAGCACAACTTCTGGTACAACAAGCTCGGCCCCGACTACCTCGCCGAGGTCTTCCAGATGGCGCACGACGCCGACCCCAGCGCCAAGCTGTTCCTCAACGAGTCCCTCGTGGAGTACTACCCCGCGAAGGCGCAGGAGCTCTACGACCTCGTGGCCGATCTGGTCGCCCGCGGCGTACCCATCCACGGCGTGGGCCTGGAGTCCCACGCCACCATCGCCGGTCCCCCGCCGGGCGCCATGACCGGCATCATCGAGTCCTACCAGGCCCTCGGGCTCGAAGTCGCCGTGACCGAGCTCGACGTGCACGTCACCGACGACACCGCCGGCCCCGGGCAGTCGAACACCGTCCAGGCGCAGATCTACGGGGACATGGTCTCCGAGGCGCTCGCCGCCGGAGTCACCGACATCAGCTTCTGGGGCTTCACCGACGCCCACGCCTACACCTGGCTTCCCGGTGCCAAGCCGCTGATGTTCGACGAGAACTACTGCCCGAAGCCGGCGTACTTCGCCACCTGGGCCGCCCTGGCAATCCACACGTTCGCCACCCCCCAGGACGCTCCGAAATCGACCAGCGCAAACGTACGACGCTGAGTTGAGCTCGGCAGTCGCGAAAGCCGCCGACTCGCCATAGTCCAACCAGTCGACGAAGTACCCGCACCCTGCCCCGTCAACGCGCGCCCCCGGGCCCTTGTCACACGACCCATGCGACAAGAGCCCGGGGATCGGAGGCCTTGCTCGACCCGGCAGCGGTCGGAGCCGCAGTATTCCGCGTTAACCCATGCGAAGCTTCTCTCCACCGTCCGCGATCAACTGCCCTGCTGAGTCGTACGCCAAAAGCAGGGCGTGGTCGGTTCTGGTAACGGCGATGGCGAAGTCTCGGGCACCCTCGATGCGCCGGTCTTCGAGGGCGCCTGATGGCGTCGGGTCGTAGGCGCCGGACAGCCTGGGCAGATGGCTCGGCGCGTACACCGGGCCACTTCCGGGACCGGGAGCGGGCAGCAGGGGGACGTCGATCGCTTTCGTCCCTTCGACGGGGACGAACACTAGGCGTGCCACCTGCGGGCCGACCTGCCCGCTGATGACGACGAGCCCACTCGTGCCTCCCGGCCCGCCACTGCCGAAGTTGAGCTGTCGGCCGCCGACCGGATCCACGGCGCTGAAGCAGGCGTATCCGCCGGGGGTGCCGTCCGGCGCGGGCGTTTGGCCGTAGTAGGCGCAGCCGTTCGGAGACGGACCCCACAGTGCTTCGTCGTGGTCGGCCGCTGTCTGGACGCGCACGGCGACGGGCGATTCCCTGACGAGCAGCACGACTCCCCCGGCGACCACCGCCAGAACGGCCGTGTAGGCCATGGCGGTCCGGGGCCGCACTATCAGCCGGACCCCAGGCAGGAGCATGACGGACGTCGCAGCGCGATCCCGCAACGGCTCAAGCCCCCACACGCACACCGCCAGCGCCGAGATCAGCCGCACGTTCTCGCGTACGAACCCGCCCGGAAGCCACCCGCCGACGCTGACCGTCATCACCGCCAGCAGCGCCGCACCCAATATCCAGCGCGCCCTGGTCGGGGCGGCGACCAGGAGAAGTCCGGCCAGGACGAGCCACACCTGATGGTGCGTCCACGACACCGGGGAAGCGACCACCGTCGCGCACCCCACAACAATCGCGCCCTGTGTCGGTCGTCCCTCGCGGTGGCACCGGCGTGCGCCGGTCAGCGCCACGGCACATACCAGCACGGACAGCACCAGCCAGGCTGCCGCGCGCTCCGGAGGCACCACTCCGACGCGTATCAGCGCCCCGTTGAGCGACTGGTTGCCGGTAGCGGCCAGATTGCCGATCCGCGAGGTGGTGAAGATCGCGTCGGTCCAAAACGTCGTCGAAGCAGCGGGCCACAGCGCATGCGCCAGGCACGTACACGTCGCGAACACCGCCCCCGCGCGCACCGCGTCGCGGCGTCGGCCGGTGATCCACAGGTACGGTACGAACAGGAGGGGCGTCAGCTTGATCGCCGCAGCGATCCCGACCAGGACTCCGCGCACCGGACGCGGCGTCAGGTCGAGAACGTCCGTGAACGCCAACAACACCAGGAATACGCTGACCTGCCCGAACCGCAGATTGCTCTGCACCGGCGCCGAGCAGACCAGCACCGCGGCCCCCACCAGGGTCAGCGCCACGTACCGACGCCGCCCCACGATCCCGTGCCGGGCCAGCAGCGCGGCCACGATCCCGACCACCGCGGCCAACGTCGCACCGGTCCACACGACACGCGCAACCGGCTCGGACACCCAGCCCAGCGGCCAGAACACCACCAGCGCAAATGGCGGATAGGTGAAAGGATCCCCGTTCTCCGCCACGTACTTGTACAGCGGCACCCCGTCGCCGACGGCACGGACGGCGCCCCGATACACGTGCAGGTCCATCTGCCGGTCCCACGCGGGCAGATGCCACGCAGACCACCACGACCAAGCCGCGGCCGCCCCGAAACAGAACGTCGCCACCACCAACGCCGTCACCTGCGCCGAACGAGGCCACCGCGAACCCACCAGGGCCAGCCGCCCCACCCCGTCACCCGTCATGGCAACGGATTCTGCCGCTCCCAATACCCGCACCTGCACCCGGGTGACGGCTCATCAGGTCATGCAGTACGCGTGTCAACTTTGGGCACGCCATAGGCAGACAGCCGACGCAGACGTCGCGTGTTTCCCTCCGAGTGCCCTGTGCTGGTCGAAAGCGCGGTCCCCGGGGTTGACCTGCGGTTTATGCGGCAGACTGGTACTCGTTGCGCAGTCCGTCGAGGACTTGGTGTCGGCGTATCCGGTCGGGTTGCGTCGGGAAGGTGGGCACATTCGGTTCCTCGTCGGGGGCGTGCAGGTGCAGTCCGTCGCGTTGGCGCTGGCGTCGGCGTGGTGGTGCTCGATGTAGGTGTCGAGGACGGTGCGGGGGTGCTGTTCGCCGGTGATGAGGAGCCGGTCGGTGCATTCGCGGCGGACGGAGGCGATTTAGCGTTCCGCGTACGCGTTCATCCGCGGTGCCTGCGGTGCAGTGGGCACGGCGTCGAAGGCGTCGGTGAACTTCGCGTCCCGGTCGGTGGTGAGGTATGCGAACCGGTGTCGGGTGTCTTCGGGGGGCGGGCGGCGAATTCGCGGGTGGCCTGGTCGGTGGTGTCGGTCGTGTCGGGCGATTGGGGGGACGTCTGCGGTCCTCGGCTGCGGGTTTCGGAGGGTTGTGCGGATTGCGCAGGCGAACCGGCGTCCCGTGTGTGGGGCCCGACAGGCGTGCGTTACGAGTGCCCTCACGGGATAACGGGTGGGTACCGGGTGTCCCCCGCCTTGGTGCGGTCCTCGCGGGGTTCTGCTTTGCGCCGGCCACCGCGGATGGCAGCGCGGGGGTTCCTGCCTGGGGAATGCGGTCTACGTTCACGTCAGTTCGTCTTCACATCCGTACGCCGTAACTCAACGTGACGATCGTTGCGGCGCCGGGCGCGGGCGGGCCATGTCGACACCGACAGCGTCTTGTGTCTGCGCCGACAACGACCTCACCGGACGTTCGGCGTTGGGCCGGAAGCCGGGCCCGCGTTGTCCTAGGCTCGGCCGCGTGCATGGGACCGAATCCGAGAAGCTGGTGGCCGCACTGGCGGGGATCCTGATGGGCAGAGTCGACCGCCTCGCCGAGGAGATGGCCGAACTGACGTACGAGAAAGTCGAGTTCTATCGGTCCATGGTGGTCGGCCCGGAGGACCTGATCGCGTCCATGCGTGACAACCTCAGATACACGTTGGAGTTCCTGGCCGCCCCCGCCTTGTCGTCACCCGACCTGTCGGCACCGACCGCGACCGGCCGCAGACGCGCTCTCCAGAACGCGCCGCTTCCGGAGGTCCTGCGTTCCTACCGGCTGAATTTCTGCTACTTCTGGGAGCAACTCCTGGCGGAGGCGCGGAGATGGGGCGGGGACGCGCCCGATGCTCTCCTGAATGCCACGCCGCAGGTCTGGGGCCTGGCGGACGCGTACTCCTCGGCGCTCACCGACGCCTACCGCGAGACGCTTTCCGAACGGATGGTGGAGACCGACCGCCGCCGCTCCGTGCTGGTCGCGGAGTTGATCGACGGGCCTTCCGCGACCAGTGACACGGTCTGGGAGGTCGCCAAGATGCTCGGCTTCCCCTTCCAGGGGGCGTTCCTCGTCGTCACGGCCGAGAACGCCACCGCGAGCGAGTCTCCCCTGCCCGGACTGGACAGTCGGTTGCGTGCCCTCGACGTCGGATCGGCCTGGCGCGCGCAACCCGGGTCCGAGACGGGCGTGTTGTGCTGCCCGCGACGGAGGCCGGTCGAACAGATCCTCGACGCCGTCCGGGCTGTGGCGACGGGCCGCGTGGGAGTGAGCCCGCTGTACGACCGCCTCGACCAGACCAGCCGCGCACTTCGGTACGCCCGCGTCGCCGCGGAGTCACTGCCCCCTGGCGCCCCGGCCGTCCGGCAACTCGACGACACACCGCTGACCGAACTGGTGATGAACAATCTGGACACCACCCAACGTGCGGTGAACCGCATCCTCGGCGGCGTCCTCGCTCTCGCCGAGGACGACCGCACCACCCTGCTCGCCACCGCGCGAGCCTGGTTGGAAGCACACGGATCGGCGGCCGAGGCCGGACGTGCCTTGTACTGCCACGAGAACACCGTCCGCTACCGGATGCGCCGGCTTGAGGAGTTCCTGCGCGGCCCCCTGGACAACCCCAAGATCGTCGCCGAGCTCTCCATGGCCCTCGACGCCGTCGGCACCTTCCCCGTCCTCCTCGAACGCCGCCCGGCAGCGCAACAAACCTGAAGGCAATCCGCACCGCCGCCACCCACCGGGCAGCCTCCGGACGACGACCTCACCGACCTGCGGGTGACCGAGCAGGGCACCGGCGGGCATGTGACGTAGACCGACAGTCACGTCACGCTGCTGCTCGCCGAGTACCGTGCCGGCCACCACGGACTGATGACCGCACCGGAGTTGGCACGGCAGGCGGCGTGGGCACTCCGCACGCTCCTTCCGCCGCGCCGTGGACGATGCGCTGTGCCGCTCGCACCGACGTGGTCGATGGGCGCGCGGACCCCGGGCGGTCAGCCCCGCCACCAGGAGGCGGGCAGCGGCGTCAGGACCGTTCTGGGGGAGTCGTGATCTCCAGGTCGTCCCAATCGACTTGGGTGCACATGCGGTGGAAGTCCGGCCCGTACCAGGGGGCGTTGACCTGGAGGCGTCCGAACTCGTTGACGTAGTAGTTCTTTTCCGGGTTGCCGTAGTCCTGGAGCAGCAGGAGCTTGTTCGCCTCGGCGTCGAGTGCCTTGTTGTACCGCTCGTACGCTTCGGTGCTCACCTCCACGCTCGACGCCTTGCCCTCCAGCATCCGCACCGCGAGCTGACCCACGTAGGACGCCCAGATCACGTACCACATGGGCAGACTCGTGCCGCCCGACAGCGGCTGGGAGTTGGGGCCGTACAGGACGAACATGTTCGGGAAATTCGGGACCATCATCCCGAGGTACGCCCGCGGGCCGTCGGCTGCCCAGAAGTCGTGGACGTCGATGCCCGCCCTGCCCGTGTACCGCGCCGGCCACAGGTACTTGCCGACGTCGAAGCCGGTCGCGGTGACGATGACGTCCGCGTCGTGAACGGTCCCGTCGGCTGTCTCGATGCCGGATTCCGTGAGGCGGGTGATCGGCTCGGTGACGAGGTGGACATGGTCGCGGGTGAGCGCCCGGTACCAGCCGTTGTCGACGACGGGGCGGCGCGAGAACGGCGCGTAGTCGGGTGTCAATCGGTCGACGAGGTCCTGCCGCCCGTCCGTCTGCGCCTTGATGTACGCGGTGAGGTCGTCGCGGAGCTTGTCGCTCATCGCGTTGAACCGGCCTCCGTTGGCCTGCCATTCCTCATCCGGGATGAGGAATCCGTGGGTGCCGAAGAGGCCGGCGACGGACATGTAGCGCCACCAGTGCCAGTAGCCCGGGAAGTTGTCGAGCAGCCACCGGATTTCGACCTCGACTTCGGCGCCGTACTTGACGCGCGGGCTGATCCACTGCGGGGTTCGCTGGAACACGTGGACCTGCTCGGCCTTTTCGGCGATCGGCGCCACCATCTGCACGCCGGTCGACCCGTTGCCGACCACCGCGACGCGCTTGCCGGTGACGTCGAGGTCCTGCGGCCACTGCGACGGGTGCACGATCTGCCCGCGGAAGTCGTCCCGGCCTTCGAAGTGCGGCAGACGCGGGTTGGCGAACGTCCCGAGCGCGTTGACCAGGATGTTCGCCTCCAGGGTCTCGGGGCCGTCGGGCGTCGTCGCCTCCAGGAGCCACACATTGCGCGCCTCGTCGAACGTCGCGCGTTGCAGCGTGTGACCGAAGCGCGTGTTCTTGAACACCCCGTACTTCTTCGCCATGTCTTCGAGATACGCGCGTACTTCCGGGCCCTGCGCGTAGTACTCCGTCCACGGGTGGTTCTTCTCGAAGCTGAACTCATAGGTGATCGACGACGTGTCGACGCGAATCCCCGGGTACCGGTTTATGCTCCAGGTGCCGCCCGGCTCCGGCTGACGGTCCAACACGAGGTACGGGATTCCCAGCAGCTCGAACTGGATTCCCATGGCCAGACCGCTGAAGCCGCTGCCGATGACCACGGCCTTGAATCCCTCGGGGAATTCGGGCCGCTCCCCCGTCCATTGCGCGTACCACGGAAAGGGCTTGAACGCCGGGATGTCGCGGCGCGCCTCGAATTCGAGGTCGCTCATCTCCTCACCCGTCGCCATGGTCATCAGCGTGCGCAGTTCGGACGCGGGCGGCTCGTCGGGAATTCCCGGTCCGGCATGCGCGTCGAGCCAGTCGACCGCCTTGGCGACGAGGAGTTCACGCTGCTGCTCGGTGAGTTTCGCGGCGACCGGCAGCGACGCCAGTTCGGGGTCCCCGGTCTGCTGGAACAGTGCGACGCGTACCGCGTTGAGGTCGCCCAGTTCGACGGCCCGGCGGATGAACGCACGGTCGACGGTCGTCTCCATTACTCCTCTTCCTGTGGCTGCGTTGCCTCGATGTGCCTGCCGCACGGTCAGCGCGGAGCTGATTCCATGTCCGGCAGTGGATAGGGGAACTTCACCGAGACGCCGCCATCGACGGTGAGGACCTGGCCGGACACGTAGCGGGCCAGGTCCGAGACGAGGAAGAGCAGGGGCCCTGCGATGTCCGCCGGCAGAGCCACGTCCCGTACGGGCGCGTTGGCGGCGTTGGCGGCACGCCCGGACTCACCGAGGTACGCGGACACCCGCGGCGTCCACACAACGCCCGGCGCCACCGCGTTGACGCGAACACCGGACGGGCCGAGCTCGACGGCCGAGGAGCGGACCAGGGAGATCAGGGCCGCCTTGGCGGCTCCATACGCCGCGTGCATCGGAGCGCCCGTGAGACCGGAGACCGAGGCGACGAAGGCGAAGGTGCCGCCGCCGTGCCGGGCCATGTGCCGCCCGCCGAGTTGCAGCGCGAGAACCGCGTGGCGCAGCACGATGCCCTGGTGCCACTCCCAGTCCTCGTCAGTACAGGCCATCAGCTCCTGGTACTTGCTCATGCCGATGATGTCGACGACGGAATGCACCCGCCCGAGGCGCGACTCCGCTTCGTCCCAGAACGCCGACATGTCGGCCCGCGAACTCGCGTCGCCGGCCCACGCCGTGCCGCCCACCTCCGCTGCCACGTCGTTCGCGAGCTCCGGGTCGAGGTCGACGGCGAGGACCCGGGCCCCCGCCTGGGCCAGTGCATGACACGTCTGACGCCCGATGCCCTGCCCCGCCCCGAGTACAACCACCCCCTGCCCGTCAAGGCGCAGGCGGCCGGGGTAATCGGGGACCTCGGTGTTGTCGGTGCGGGACACGGCTCTCCTCGGAGTGAACTGCGAGCCGACGGGGGCTCCTGGAACAGATATCGACCGGCTCGCGTGCTCGTGTCTCGATGGGTGGGAGACAACCCGCAGGCCCGTGGTGACGCCGAGGCCACACCTCCACAGCACCTCTGCTTCGGCGGTCTCGGCGTAACGTTTTGATATTTCGAATAATTTTTTGACTCGTTGAGCGTGAATGATTCTGCGCACGGCCCGGCACCAAAGGCAAGGGGAAGGTCACGCGGCAGTCCACCCGGCAGCTCACACGAGGCCGAACGCGCGGCGTCGAGACAGTGGCTCGCTGACCCCCGGGCCGCAGGGCTGCGTAAGACGGCGCAAGGCGGCGCAGCCGCTGTGCTCCCGGCGAGGACCGGGTCAGTCCGTCCGCAGGAAGTCGTCGGGCAGGGTCAGTTGCCCGTTGCCGATGAGGCAGACGCCTCCGCCGACGCCGATGGACCGGATCTTGTCGCGGTCCGCGCGGGCGGTGGCGTACAGCGTGGACGGCCGGCCGACGGCCTCGCCTTGGCTGAGGGTGATCCGGGTTCCGGACACGAGGAGCCCGTGGCGGACCAGATGGGCGGCCAGCGGGCCGGCCGCCGAGCCGCACGCCGGGTCCTCGGGCACTTTGTCGAAGGGCGAGAACATCCTCGTCACGGCACTGGTCGGCCCGGTCCGGGCGAACACGTTGACATGATCGCTGCCGACGACGGCGCCCAGCGCGGGGTGGTTCGGCACGATGCCCATGACCGCCTCGGGGCTGTCGGCCATGACGTACAGGTGCCGGATCCCCGCGTCGTACAGCGTGACCGGCAGCACGCTCCCCGCCAGGCCCAGCACGTCGAGCAGCCGGCAGGTCAGCCCGTCGGGGACGGGTTCGATCTTCGGCAGCGGCTGGTCCATCCACGCGGTGAACCGCGCCGGCCCGTGGCGGACGGTGGTGACCGGGACAATGCCGACGTTGGTCTCGATTCTCAACTCGGCCTTGTCCGCCGGGCGCCGGGCGGCGAGAACCGCTGCGGTGCCCAGCAGAGGATGGCCTGCGAAATCGAGTTCGGTGACCGTCGACCACAGCCGCACCCGCGCATCAACGCCGTCCCGCCGAGCGGTGAGGAACACGGTCTCGGAAAGGTTCATCTCCAACGCGACCGCCTGCATGAGCTCATCGTCGAGCGGTCGTTCGTCCGTGAAAACGGCAAGCTGATTGCCGGCCAGCGGCCGGTCGGTGAAGACATCGGCAAGGTCGTAGCGCAACAAACGGCTCCATCCGATCCCGGGCAAGCAGACGCGCACCGGACGACGGGGACGGCAGTCGTCGATCGCCCGCGGACGCGGCATGCTCAAGCCTTCCAGGACCGAGAGGTCACAGCCCCCCATGGTGCCGACCACGAAACACGTCCGCGCCCACCGGCTACTGCTCCCGACGTCGGCGCAGGATCGCGTTCGGGCACTCAATGGCATCGCCATCTGATCGAAGAGCACTCACAGGTCCAAAACACGTCCTCGCGGGCGGCACGTCTCACCCGACGCCCAGCGCACGGCGGTCTCCGGATACCCAGGGCGGTGCTCAGCGCAGGCCGCGGCCTCGCCGAAGACGGTCGCCGCCTCGGGCCGCAGCCACGAGCCTGCCGGCGTGCCGTCCCCCGTGAACCTCCGACCATGGGCACGCCACGAGCACTGGACGATTGTCCACACCTCGGTCCGCGCGGCAGTACCTGCCGTCCGGGGTTCCTGATACACCGTGCTCGTACCGCATGCCGGTCCGTCGAAGGCGGGGATGTCCGGGGTTGTCGCGGGCCCGAAGGGCCTTGGCGGACCGGTGCGTCCGTCATGCAGATGCGGACGCGGCGGTGAGGCGTGATGCGGCTCGCCGCCGCCGAACCTGCTCCCCCTACCCTGCCGTTCGGTGGGGCGGGATGCGCGCGGCGATGGCGGCGTGGGCGCGCGGACACTGCTCGAACGGGAAGGGGCACTGGAGAGCGTGCTCGATGAGGTCCCTGGCAGCCTGGGCCCGTGCGATGCGACGCTCCAGTTCGGCGATGTGGTCGCGCAGCAGGTCGGCGTGGTCCATGGGATCGGCGGTGGAGAACACCTCGCGCACCTGGCCGAGTTCGAGCCCGGCGTCCTTGGCGATGAGGATCATCGCGACGCGGGCGAGGTCGTCGGGGCGGTAGCGGCGGTGCCCGCTGTGGTCCCGCTCCGGAGCGAGCAGGCCGACGCTCTCCCAGTGCCGCAGCACGTGCGTGGCCATTCCGAACCGGTCCGCGAACTCGCCGATTGTCATGGTCTCGCCACGGGCCGCGGGCGCTTCGTCGGCTCGGGCTGCCCCGTCGCCGGGCCCGCACTTGCCTGCGGCGGTATCGCTTGACTTCATGCGGACATTAAGCGGCAACGTGACCGGCATGAGCAACGACACCATCGCCATCACGCGCGTGGCCAATTCCTGTGTGCTGCTGGAGATCGGCGGCCTCACCGTATTGACCGATCCCTTCTTCACCGAACGGTGGCACGTGCGCCGCGGCGAACCGCTCGGCCTGACGGTCGGCCAACTCCCTTCTCTCACCGCGATCGTGGCCAGTCACTCGTATCCGAACCACTGGGACCTGCGCGGGTTGCGCGGGTACCACGACAAGACAGGTCCCATGGTCTGCACGAGCAGTGCGCGGATGGCCCGTCGGGCCGGACGAGCCGGCTACTCGCGGGCGCGGTACCTGCCGTGGGGAGAGACCGTACGTCCCGTGCCGACGCTCTCGGTGCGGGCCGTTGCGGCGGGTCGGAATCTGGGGCAGCGGCAGAATGCGTACGTCATCGAAAGCGGTGGCGTGCGCGTCTTCTTCGGCGGGGAGATCCGGGATGTGGCGCATCTCGCGCGCCACCGTAAGCACGAGCCCGCAGTCCATGTTGCCCTGCTGCCGGTCAACGGCCTGCGCCCGCTGGTCGGCCCACCGGTCGTAATGGGACCGGCCGAGGCGGTCGCGGGCGCGACGGCCCTCGGCGATCCGCTCGTAGAACGCGGCTGCCAGGGCCCAGTCCCCGCAGTCGTCGTCCTTGCGTGGCGCCTCGTGCAAGCGGATAAGGACGGCGATCAGCGATCGGCCCGACAGGTCGGCGGCGATCACGCCCTCGCCTTCGGCGGTGACCTGTGGGGATGCCGGAAATGCGGGTGGGGTCCCGCGATGGCGATCAGGAACTCCCAGGTGTCGCGGTGGCACCGCACCGTGGCGGAGGAGATCCGGGCCGCGCGCAGCAGACGCTTCCTGTGCTTCCCAGCAACTGGCCAGCCTCGGCGACCAAGGCAGCCGCGTCAGCATCGCCCTCGACGACCGCGCCGCCGACACCGACGACACCGATCCGGCGGCCACCGGCACCGAACCTCCCGCCTGACCGGGACCGTCAGGACGAGGCGCCGCGTGTTCGGCAGGGCCTCCAGAAGCCGGGGCGAAAGAGCGGCCGGGAGCAACCACAGGCCCACCATACCGATGGTCGTGACCATCACCGTCACGACCCTGGCGGCCATCGCGGTGTTCGGCGCCGCGCCAACCATGTTGGCGTACGCCGGGCGCAGCACGTCATCGAGATGACGAAGGCACTGAATCCTCCGCCGCCCACCGATCCGCCGGCGCCGCCGCCGACCGGCCCACCGTGATTCGCGGGGCTCTACTGGCGGTAGAGTTCGGGTATGGACGAGGACACGAGCATCAAGGTGGCTAAGGCCACGCGGGAGCGGCTGGCGGAACTCGCGCAGGAACGCGGAACAACCATCCGCGGTCTGGTGGAGGTACTGGCGGCGTCCGCGCCCACGAAGGCCGAACTGCGGGCCCGCGCCGAGGTGGCGCGGACTGAGCTGCGCGAACGGTTCGGTATCCAGGTCACGCCTGCGGACGAGACCGCCGGACAGCAGCTTTGGGACCAGCTCACCGGCCCGGCCGCCGCGGCGGGGGCCGCGTGACCCCGGTACTGCTGGACCACACCGCACTCCTCGTGCTCGCCAAGGGCCACCGCCAGTTGTCGGGATTCGTCGTCGCCGCAGCCGGCGGCCGCGGCGTCCTGCAGGTCCCGGCACTGTCGCTGACCGTCGCCGGCAGGGAGCGCGAGTACCTCGCCGAGCACGTCGCCTCGCTGCCCGGGGTGGAGATCGAACCCCTGGACCTGCCCGCAGCACTGGCCGCCGGGGACTTGCTGCGAGCGGGCACCGACTGGCGGGTCACCCAGGCGGTGCACCTGGCCCGTCCCACCCTCGACCACCCCGGCGGCAGGCCGCTGATCAGCTTCGAACCCGGGCTGTACGCCGGTACAGGCATCGCCCCGATCACTCCCGGCGGGAACTGAGGCCCGGCCGTCGTAGCACGCGGGTCCGCCTGGGCTGGGACGTTGACTCGGATGGGCGAGCGGTGATGCCGCGGTTGCTGTCGTGCCGCAGGCTGGTGCGCATGACCAACTCCACGTACCAGGGATCGACACACATCGTTCTGGGGGACTTCGAGATCGCTGTCATGGCGGAGCTCCACATGGAGGTTTCCCCTGGCTTGGCTGGTTGGCGGGGCATCCTCGAAGCCGACGACCCGAACGAGGACTTCAACGAGGTGATACGCGCCGAGGGCAACCCGACGTTTCGTCTTGCGGACGGCCGTACCGGCGAGTTCGTCCCGACGAACACCAGCGTCGGCACCGGGGTACTGAGGATCACCGGAAGCGGTCCCAAGCCGTTCTAGGCGCGAGCGGGTTCGGCTGCGGAGTGCGGGTAAGAGGGCCAGCCGCTCTGCCTGATCGGCGACTCCGGGACCGGCAAGTCCCACCTGCTGATCGCGCTCGGCACCGAGGCCGCGATGGCAGGGTTCCGCGTCCGCTACACCTTGGCCACCAAGCTGGTGAACGAGCTGGTGGAGGCTGCCGACGACAAGCAGCTGTCCAAGACCATCGCCCGCTACGGCCGCGTCGACCTCCTCTGTATCGGTGAACTCGGATACATGGAACTCGACCGCCGCGGCGCCGAGTTGCTGTTCCAGGTGCTGACCGAGAGGGAGAAGAACAGTCTCGCGATCGCCTCGAACGAGTCGTTCAGCGGCTGGACCAAGACCTTCACCGACCCGCGGCTCTGCGCGGCCATCGTCGACCGCCTGACCTTCGGCGGCAACATCATCGAGACCGGCACAGACTCCTACCGCCTCGCCCAGACCCGAGCCAAAGCCGAGCAGGAGGGTCCCGCCTGAACTTGGTTTCAACCTCGGCCAAGGCGGAGCTGGTTCCGGGGGGGGGG
>NZ_JBPKBH010000027.1:37330-65454 GCF_051388915.1 Yinghuangia sp. YIM S09857
CGGTCAGCCTTGCCCGGTTCGACGCAGCACTTCCGCGAGGTGGCTGATCCCGGGGATCGGGGTCCCGCCGTTCTTCTCGAAGAGGAGGGCTTCGGCCAGGCCGAGCTTTTCTCCGCCGGGCAGGGTTCTGCTGCCCGTCCAGACCAGCGCCTGCAGTTGCCGGTTGTCCACTTCGAGGAACCGAGTCATAGGCTCCAGGGCCCGGTCCGTCCGCGCGCACCACCGGGCCACTTCGGTCCAGAACCCGTCCACGGTGTTCCAGCAGACCATGGATCGGGGGCCGAGCAGCGACCGGATCTCCTCGGACGAGCGCATCGCGGCGAGGCCGTGGGAGGAGAGGTTCTGAAGGTCCTCCAGGAACGAAACGGCGCGTTCATACTCCGACTCGTTTGCCAGTTCCTCTTCAAGGACGGTCAGGACGTCGGCGATGGCCTCGTTGTCCCTGCGAACCACCCGAAACGCGACTTCCCGGCAAACCTCCCGGTCGCTGGTGTCAGCCAGCGACCTCCGCGGGATGCCCGCCGCCTCCAGAAGCCGTCCCGACAGCCCGGCCGGCCGCCGACGCCATGGCATCCGCATCAGGTCCCCTCCAGTCGCCGTCCCGACAGCCCGGCCGGCCGCCGACGCCATGGCATCCGCATCAGGTCCCCTCCAGTCGCACTCCGCGTCAGCCCGACTGCGGGACGATCAGCCTCGCATAGCGCCGAAGCGACAGCGCTGGCGGGCTAGCGCAGCGAAACCGACACTCCCCGGAACCTTCGGCGCCTTCAAAACTCGCGAACATTCGAGCCGCGGTCACGACTCAACCGCCTTCCAAACTCGCGGACGAACGCCTTCACGAGTCAGGTTCTGGCTCAAGTTTTGTGATCGGTAACGCTGTGTGCTGCAGTCAGAGTTCGAAGAGCGGTTCCTCCAGGCGCTCCGGCTCCGGGGCCAGAACAGCGCGCAGGCGACGAACGCTGTTGCGCCATGCCGGGCCGTCGACTGTCTCGTCCCAGAGTTCGGCGAGCTCCGAGTTCTCGGCGACAACTCGGTCGAGTGCGTCGACGGCCAACGACCGAAGGTCGTCGGGGAAGGTCGGAACGGGCTCGTCAGGCCCGTAGCTTGTGCGGATGGGCTCGCCGCCCGGGCACTGGGCCGCGACGAGCGCGGCGGCGGCGACCGCCTCGGCCCCTTCCGGGCTTTCCAGGTAGTCCTGGGTCTGGACAGCTTGCACGAGCGCAGAACGCACCACGCCTTCGCGCTGGTCGGGGGCTGCCTCGTCGAGGTTGTCGGCGAAGTCCGCAGCCGTGTCGTTCTCGAACGGCCCGATGTCCCAGGTGCCCACGGTGGCGTCTCCTCATGTCCGGGTGCGGTGATCATGGCATCGGGCGGCGACACGGCCTGTCACGGTGCGAGTAGGACACGTTTCCGCAAGAGTTCGAAGCCGGCTCGTCCGAACATTTGGCGTTTGAGCATCTTGATGCGGTTGACGTGGCCTTCGACGACGCCGGAACTCCAGGGCAAGGTGAGCCCGGCGGTGACCGCGGCGAGGTCGCGTTCGAGGCCGACGGCGAAACCGTGGAGCTTGGGGAGATCGTCGTCACGGACGGCGCCGAGCCATGAGGGCAGCAGGTCGCCGCGGCGTTCGGTGAGGATGCGGGCGAAGGCGCGGACGTGGCCGGTCAGAGCATCGACCTCGGGGCAGCCTGCGAGTACGGCCTTGAGCCCAAGGCGTTCTTGTTCGTCGAGGCTGTCCGGATGGCGCAGGATCCATCCGGCGACGGTGTGCGGGGTCGGCGGCCGGGGAGCGACCTGCCCCGGCTTGGCACGCTTGTCGTGGATGTAGGCGCGGACGCGCCCGTAACTCCCCAAGTAGCCCTGGGATTTGATCTCCTCCCAGAGCTGCCAGGCATTGGTGCAGCCCTCGGCCCAGCGTCGGTCGAGGTGGGCCTTGAAGGGATCGAGCTTGCTCGGCCGTCCCTGCCACTGGCCGTGGAACAGGGATTCAGGGGCGGGAGCGTCGGCGTACTTCAGGACGGTGTTCTGGCCTATGCGCAGTCGCCGGGCGATGGCCCGGCGACTGTGACCTGCGGCGAGCAGTTCGTGGACGGCTGCATGTCGGGCCCGGGCGCGGTCGGCGAAACGGTGTCCGGTCGGCCACGGCTGCTCGGGCGTCGGATCGACTTCAGCAGCAGGTGACGCCTCGGATGCGTCCGGCGGGACGGCCCGCAAGCAGGCGCGATGCGCGGCGATGCAGCGTTCGGCGACTTCGCCGAGGTTGTGCCACAGATGCCAGCGGTCCGCGACCTGCACGGCCTGAGGCGCGCCGGTGGTGGCCGCGTCGATGTAGAAGGGAGCGCGGTCCCGGCAGACCACCTCGATCCCGGGACGCGAGGCCAGCCACGCTGCCACGGTGCCCGACTCCCGGTCGGGCAGCAGATCAACCGGCCTGCGCGTTTCGACGTCGACCAAGACGGTGCCGTAGACACGGCCCTTCCGCAGCGCGAACTCGTCGATGCCGACCACCCTCGGCGATGCACTCGCAGGATCGGGCAGCGCACCCAGGATCCGCAGGATCGTCGAACGGCTGACCTGGATGCCGATGAGATCGGCGATCCGGGCACCCGCCCGGCCGGCAAGCGCCAGGCCCAGGCCGACCAGCACCTGTCGCAGGCGTTCGGTCCAGCGGCCATGTCGGCGAGTCAGTCCTGGTATCTGCTCGACGAACGTGCCACGCGGACAAGTCGGTTCGTCACACCGAAACCGCCGCACCCGTAGAGCGACGACCACCCGTCTGCCACCGACAGGCAGATCCGAAGGGACGCGTCCGTACGAGCCGTGCACCCTCGCCGACCAGCACCCGCAGCCCGGACAGGCAGCCCGGTGAGCGCGGCTGCGGGCCGTCATCCGCACGACCTGCCCCTCGACGCTGGCCGCCTCCACCACGAGGTCTGGAATCCCGTCAAAGCCGAGTAAGCCGCCCGGCGCGGCGCTAATGCCCATGGTCGAAAGGTGGCGAATGCGGAGCCTGGATTGACGGGCCCAACCACGGCCTGACGAAGCGTCAGGTCAACCACGTCGGCGCGGGCACACACAACGGCGCGCAACTCACACCCACGCAACCCATCGCGCCATCAACACTCGGTCACGACTCCACAGAATCTGAACCAGAACCACGAGTCACGGACATAGCCACCCGCCATCGCCGGCGCGACGGTCGTCGCCGCCTACCTCAACCCGCCCCTCGGCGCGGCGATCGGCGTCGGGGTCGCGGTGCTCCTGGCCGTGCTAGTTGTTGCTGGCCAAGAGGTTGCTGACCCTCGGTCGGAGCGGGGCGCGTGAGGCTCACATCTGTCGGGGTGGTGCCCACAGGGTGTCGGCGTCGCCTGCTTCGACTCGGCCTTGGTAGACGTCGATCTTGTGCTGGATCAGTGTGAGGTTCTCCTGCAGCTCTGCGATGGTCTCGTTGACCTGGTCTCGGTGCTTCTCGAGGACGGCGAGCCGTTCCTTTTCGTTGCCCCGTCCTTCGGCGACGAGATCGGCGTAGTGACGGATCGCCTGGATCGGCATGCCGGTCGCTCGTAGGCGGGTGCAGACACGGATCCAGTCGAGGTCGATCTTTCGGTAGCGGCGTCGACCGCTGGCGGTGCGGTCGACCGTCGTTACCACCAGGCCCGCGCGCTCGTAGTAGCGGAGCGTGTGGACAGAGACGCCGGTCAGCCGTGCGGCATCTCCGATGGTGGTGCCCGGCTCAGCCTCTTCCGAGGCTCGGCCGCTGGATGGTGTGTTGACTTCGAGCACGCTCTAAAAAATAGCGTCTGCCGCATGACGAGAACACTGATCACAGGAGCGAACAAGGGGCTCGGGCTAGAGACCGCCCGGCAGCTCACGGCCGCAGGCCACACCGTCTATCTCGGATGCCGCGACCTCGACCGCGGCCGATACGCCGCCGCGCAGATCGGGGCGACAGCTGTGCAGGTCGACGTCACCGACGAGATATCGGCGGTCGCGGCGGCGCGGTTGATCGCGGGCGAGGGCGGGTTGGACGTCATGGTAAACAATGCCGGGATCGCGCCCGAGTGGCACGCAGACGGGACTGTCACAGGCGCCCACGAGCTCACCGCCAAGTTGATGGAGCAGACGTTCGCCACCAACGTGTTCGGGGCCGTCCGGATGCTTCACGCGTTTCTCCCGCTGCTCGCGCAGTCCCCGGCACCGGTGGTGGTGAATGTGAGCAGCGGGCTCGCGTCCCTAGACAGGGCGACCACGCCGGGGGCACCCGGCTACGGGTATCCAGGTGTCGCATACCCAGCTTCCAAGACCGCACTCAACATGGTCACAGTTCAGTTCGCCAAGGCCTTCCCCATGATCAGGATCAACGCCGTTGAGCCCGGCTTCACCGCCACCGACCTCAACGGCGCGGCCGGCCACCAATCCGTAGAGCAGGGCGCCGAGATCATCGTCAAGATGGCACAACTCGGGCCCGGTGGCCCCACCGGAGGCTTCTTCAGCGCCACCGGACCCCTCGCATGGTGAACGAGAGCCACCACACGTCCAACGAGCGCCCGGCGAGCAGACCAGTGCCACCACCACGCGCCGCCTCGGCGACCCTCCACCGCAACGCGCCTCTTTCGCCCGAAGGCCGAGGACGACTCGTCGAGCGTTGTCGCACCCGTCCCATCGCTCACGTGGCGGCCGAGATGGGCATCTTCCGGGCCACCGCCTCGAAGTGGGTCAACCGCCATCGGCGCTTCGGCGACCTCGGGCTCCTCGATCGGCCCTCGACCCCGCACCGACAGCCCAGCGCCCTGGGCTCAGCGATCGTGGCGCAGATCGAGCAGACGAGGCGCACTCATAAGTGGTCGGCCTTGCGCATCACCTTCGAGCTCCAGGCCGACGGCGTCACCATCAGCCGACGAACGGTGACCCGTCACCTTGCAGCCCTCGGTCTGAACCATCGCCGCTTCATCGACCCCAACGGGGACACCGACCGTGAGCCGCGCAAGATCACCGCGCGACGTCCCGGGCACATGGTCCACATCGACGTGAAGAAGGTCGGGCGCATCCCCGACGGCGGCGGCTGGCGGGTCCACGGCCGCGGGAGCGATGCCGCCAAGGCCACCGAGCGCACCAAGACGAAGACGAAACGAGGCGGCTACGTCTACCTTCACTCCGCCATCGACGGCTTCTCACGCCTCGCCTACATCGAAGCCCTCCCCGACGAGAAGGCCGTCACCGCGATCGCGTTCATGCACAGTGCGCGCGCGTGGTTCACCGCCCACGGCATCGTCCGTATCGAGCGCATCGTCACTGACAACGGAGCGTGCTATCGCGCCGACGCGTTCGCCCGGGCACTCCTGGGGCACGACACCAGCGGATCACGCCGTACACGCCCCGCCACAACGGGAAGGTGGAGCGCTACAACCGGATCATCTCCGAGGAGTTCCTCTACGCCGGCACTGGACCTCAGAGGAGCAGCGCCGAGAAGCCCTCGGGGCCTGGAACATCCATTACAACTACCACCGGCCGCACAGCGCCGTCGACGGCCCCCCAGCGTCCCTACTGCTGACCGGCGTCAGCAACGTCATGGCCTCCTACAGCCTGTGCCCGCCACGACGTGCTGTCCGCCGGGTCGCCGCCCACGAGCTCCATGCCGGGAGCGCCCGCCGTCGGCTGCTAGCGCTTTTTCACGCGCGCCGCCGCGCGGGCTCACTCGGCACGCCACACCTCGTGCCGCCGCCGATGCCCAAAAAGATCGGCCTGCGGCTCGAAGAAGTCCTCGTTGGTACGGCACGCCCGCAGCCGCCATATCAGATCGCTGAGCACCGGCAACAGACGCCGCTGCGCCGGATGGTTCGCGGCGCCGCTGACCTCCCCGTCCGTCATGCTGCTGAGTGGTCGCATGATGCATGGTCCCGCGTACCACCAGTGCAAGCACCGGGATTCCGTGCTCGGTACCACGTGGAAGGTTCTCCTCGCCGTCGACGGTGTCCTTCACCCGCACCGAAGGCGCGGACGGATGGGCCGGCCCGCGCCGAGCGCAGGCGCGGGCCGGGGGCTTGAGGGGGACGCGGCCTGCTCAGGCGATCGCGGCCAGGGCGGCGCGGGCGATCGCGACGTCGTCGCTCCAATGCCCGCCGCAGACCCCGATCCCGCCGATGACGTGCCCGTCGACGGAGATCGGGATGCCGCCACCGAAGGTCACGACCCGGTCGATCTGGGCCGGGGCACCCATGGCCAGTGGGGCGTCGTCCTTGATGAACTCGTGCCAGGCGTCGGTGGCCATCCCGAACCCGGCGGCGGTGTAGGCCTTGTCGGCGGCGACCTGCACGGTGATCACACCGGCGCCGTCCATACGGGCGAAGGCCACCTGGTGACCGCCGGCGTCGACCACCGCGATCGAGAACGCGATCCCGGTCGGCTCGGCGGCGGCGATCGCGGCGTCCACGATCGTGCGGGCGGCAGCGAAGCTCAGCGCCGGGACGGTGCGGACGATCGGGGTGGCGGCGACGCTCAGGGTGGTGGTGTTCATGGCGTGTTCCTTGTCTTGATTGCTGTCGTCTTCTTCGTGGCTTGATACGGGTGGTCAGCGGGCCGGGGCCGGCTCGGTGGCCGGGACGGCCGCAGCAGGCCCGACTGTCTTGGCGCGGCGGGCCTCGACGGGGATGACGGCGGCGGCGATCAGCGGCATCACCGCGGCGCCGGCGAAGGCAGCGCCGTAGCCGGTGGCCGCGACGATGGCGGCCATGACCGGCGGGGTGGCGGTGCCGACCGCGTTCTGCACGGTGTTCTGGATGCCCAGTGCCCGCCCGGCCCAGGCCGGGCCCGCGTGTTCGGCGACGGCGGTGAACGCCAGCCCGTTCGGGCTCACGGTCAGGATCGCGGCGGCGGCCAGCGCGGCGATGGCTGCCGTCGATCCGGCCTGTGCGCTTGCGGCCAGCATGGTCACGACGACCGTAATGGCGACGGTCAGGGTGCGCATCGGCCGCATCCGCGAGCCCGCCTTGTCAGACCACCAGCCTGCGGTCAGGCGCATCGCGGCCCCGCCGAACTGGGTGATCGCCAGCACGTGCCCGGCGGCGGCCGGGCTCCAGCCGCGGGCGTCGGTCAGGAACACCAGGGCGAAGGTGGCAACCGTGAACTGCGGCACGATCAACAGCGCACTGGCGGCGTGGATCCGCCACAGCGCTGAGCCCCGATAAGGCGAACCGGAAGCGACGGCCTGCGTCTTCACCGCACGCTTCGGGTCGCGCACCAGCACCGCGACCAGCACGGCCGCCACGGCGGCGAAACCGGCCAGGAACACCAGCGCCCAGGATCGGCCGTGCGCGGACAGGCCCGGCAGCGCGATCGCCGCGACCGCCACACCCAACGGCTGCGCGGTCTGCCGCAGCCCCATGGCCAGGCCCCGCTCAGAAGGGGCGAACCAGCCCAGGATCAGCCGCCCAGAGGAGGCATGCACCGAGGCTCCGGCCGCGCCGGCCGCGACCAGGCTGGCCCCCAGCCCCGCCGGCCCGGATACCATGCTCCCCACACTCAGGGCGATCGCGGCCAGGCCCAGGCCAGTGGCCAGGACGATCCGCTCGCCGAACCGATCGGCCGCGGCCCCCCAGGCCACCAGCGTGGCCAGCATCCCGGCGGTCGGTGCAGCGGCCAGCGCCCCGGCGGTGCCCAGCGACATCCCCTCGTCGCGAAGCACCGGGATCAGGTAGGCCAGGCCGAACTGGAACGCACAGCCGGCGACCATCGCCACCAGCCCGACCGCGAGGACGAGCCACCGCCGCCGATCAGGCCGATCACCGGTCATGGCCGCGGTCGTGGACATGCGTCGTGGTGTGGTCGCGGGCATGGCTTTCTCCCTCAAATGCCTACTGTTCGATGGCTTATAGCTAACAGCATGCTGGCTGATGGAAGCAAACCGGCGAACGGCCGACGGCTGATAGGATCGTGGGCATGCACTACAGTGAGCGGCTTCTCGGCTACGTCAAGCGCGCGGAGCAGACCACGCAGGCGGCCAAGGAACACGTCCTGCGCGACCACGGCATCACCCCCGCGCAGCAGACCGCGCTGGCGATCCTGTCCGACCACGACGGCATCACCGCCGCCGAACTGGCCCGCAAGTCCGCCGTGACCCCGCAGACCATGAACAGCACCCTCGGCCGGCTGGAGAAACGCGGCCTGATCGCCCGCACCCCGCACCCGATGCACGGCACCCTGATCGAGATCCGGCTCACCGACGCCGGCCGGGAGCTGTTCGCCCGCGCCGACGCCCGCGTCGCAGACCTCGACACGGTGCTGGCCGCCGACCTCACGGCGAAGGAGCTCGACACCCTGAAGACGCTGCTCGCGAAAATCGCCGAGACCGCCACGGGCGTCATCAGCACGACGGGCGGCCAAAGCCGCTAGATCCTGGCGGCCGCAGTCGCGGCGCTGTTCGAGCTGACGCCGCCGCTGGACTCCGACGCCGATGCCGCGTGGCGGGCGCTGCTGGTGTCCCCGGTTCGGCACCGTGCGGCCGTTCTTGAAGCTGCTGACCGAGATGGTCGACTTCGGCGCCACCCCGGAGGGCACGTCGGTCCTGGTCGCGCTGCGGTCGCTGCCCGAGCTGATGGGCCGCAAGAAGGTCACCCCCCGTCGATATCGACACCGGCCTGCTCACCGGGTCATGGCGGCGCCTGGTGCTGCACGGGCCGGGTCTGGAGCCGGGCACGGTGGACTGGAAGGCGTACGTGTTCTGCGTGCTGGAGCCAGTTCCACCGGATGCTGCGCCGGCGGGAGGTGTTCGCGAAGAACTCCTCCGAGTGGAGCGACCCGCGGGCCAAGGTGCTGGCCGGCGACGCGGGGGAGCGGACCCGGCCGACAGTGCTTGCGTCGCTGAACCTGCCCGCCTCGCCTGACGCGCACCTCGCGGCGCGGGCCGCGCTCCTGCACGGCACCTACCGCGAGGTCGCGGACCGTGTGCCGGCCAATGCACAGATCACGTTCGACGACGCGGGGCGGCTGCACTTCGCGGCGGAGGTGTTTGCCTGGACCGGGGCCGATGCCGCGTTCACCGCGGTCACCGGCGGCGAGGCGCGACTGAAGGAACTGCACGTGACTATCGCCGCGCTGCTGGTCGCGCACGGCTGCAACGTCGGCTACACCCCGGTGATCGGCGGTGTCGACGCGCTGAAGTACGGGCGGTTGTCCCGGCGAACGCCACGCTCATCGAGCACCAGGCGGCCATCCCGCTCGCGCAGGCGTGGGGCGGCGGGTTGGTCGCGTCCGTCGACGGCATGCGGTTCGTCGTGCCGGACCCAGCGTGTACGCGCGGCCGAACCCGCGCTACTTCGGCCGCCGGGGCGGCGCCACGTGGCTGAACCTCCTCAACGACCAGGCCGCCGGGCTGGGCGGCAAGGTGGTGGCAGCACCCCACGCGACTCCCTGTACGTGCTGGACGTCCTGTACGACCGCGACGGCAAGCGGCCGGAGGTGGTCGTCACCGACACCGCGTCGTACAGCGACATCGTGTTCGGGCTGCTGACCCTGGCCGGGTTCGCGTACGCGCCGCAGCTCGCCGACCTGCCCGACCAGAAGATGTGGCGGATCGACCGCACCGCGGACTACGGCGCGTTCCAGGACGCGGCGCGCGGCCGGGTCGCCCCCGGCCGGATCGCCCGACACTGGGACGACATCCTGCGGATCATTGGCTCGATCCACACCGGCGCGGTGCGCGCGTACGACGTCATCCGCATGCTCTCGCGCGACGGCCGCCCCACCCCGTTGGGGACGCCATCGCGCACTACGGGCGGATCTCCAAGACCCTGCACATCCTGCGCCTGGCCGACGAACCCGACTACCGCCGCCAGATCAAGGTCCAGGCCAACCTCCAAGAGGGCCGGCACGCGCTCGCCCGCAAGATCTTCCACGGAAAGCACGGGCAGCTCTACCAGCGCTACCAGGACGGCATGGAAGACCAGATCGGGCGCTGGGCCTCGTCCTCAACGCGCTCGTCCTGTTCAACACCCGCTACATGGATGCCGCCGTGACGAAGCTGCGCGCAGACGGGTTCGACGTGCGCGACGAGGACGTCGCCCGCCCTTCCCCGTTCGCCCGGAACCAGGTCAACATGCTCGGCCGGTACTCTTTCCGGCTCCCCGAACTGCCCGGCCGCATGAGGCCCCTGCGCACCCGGACGGCCCGCTGAGGAGTACCCTCACGGCCGACCTGGGCCGGGCGCGGTAGCCACGGTGCTGGCCGCGTTTCGACGCGCAAGACTGGCGGCGGTTCGGGCGGGGGCACTGCGTCGGGTCATGGGCGTTAACGGGGTGTGACCCAGATACGCGTCAAAAGGGCAATGAGTTGATCTTGAAGCCCTGAAGGCGTCCGGACTCATTCGGTGCTGTCGGCGTCCTCGACGAGGATGCGGTAGACGGTGGCGACCGAGGGCCGCTTGCCCTGATTCTTGCCCGAGGTGATGACCAGCTTGCGGGCGACCTCGGGGACGGGGACCCCGTTGGCCCGCAGGCTGCGGGCGTACGCGGCCATGTCGTCGTCGACAACATTGGGACGCCCGCCATGGCGGCCTCGCTCGCGGGCGGACGCCTGGCCCTCCAGGGACTTCTCCCGGATGTACTCGCGTTCGGACTCCGCCATGCCGGCGAAGAACGCGAACAGGGCGGCGCCGTGTCCGGACGGGTCGTACACCCCCTGAAGGAGGCCGGTAAGGAGTGCGAGCTGGATGTCGTGGTGGCGCAAGTCCTCGGCGATGGCCAGCAGTTCGGCGGCGCCGCGGCCGAGGCGTTTCATCTCGTGCACCGTGAAGATCACCCGCTGGTGCGGGACGGCCTTCTTGATCGTGCGGGCCGCCGTCCCACGCGGTGAGTTCCGGGCGCTTGGGCGGGCGTCCGTCGCCGGAGGAGCGGGGCGAAGTCCATCGCCTTGACGAATTCCGGCCTCACCTTGACCCGGGTGCTGATCTTCTCCGAGAAGACCGGATCACAGCCCGCCTCTTCCAGGGCGTCGAGCTGGCTCTGGAGCTCTTGCTGAGCGGTACTGCAACGGGCGTGCCCCACCCTCGTGGGCTTCGTCGCGGCCTCCGGCACCGCGGCCTCGATCGCCGGGCCCTCCTCCCACGCGCGGCCGGGGCCGCGGTCGGCAGGGGTGCGGACTTCGAGTTCGGCACGGAGTTGGGGGCGAGCATGAACCGCGGGGTGTGGCACTTCGGGGCGACCTTGCCGCCGCGGGTACGGCAAGTGCTTCCGGCGGGCACCTCACAGGTCGGACAGTCGAACTGTTCGACGACGGCGGCCGGTTCGGCGAGCTCTGGCACGTCGCAGAACCTATCGCGAGGGGCATTGTGCGAAAGCTGTTTTGCGAGAGGTTGTGAGAACAAAGATGAGGGGCAAACCGGACACGGTCCGGCGTGGGTCGCGGTCTCTCAGAACTACTCATTTCTGCGAGTACGCAGCGTGACGGCCGTTACGTTCTGCTCCCAGTCAAGTTGTCGCACCGGATGGTCGGGGCGGTGGACTATGTTGTGGGGATGATTACCGGGATGGCATTGCGCCGCACACGGATTGGTGACCCGGTGCTCTTCTGAGCATCGTACGGGCCGGTGTGGGCCCGCTCTTCGATCGAGGTTCTTGCGCCCCTGTGCGGGCTCCGCCTCCGTCGTGTTGATCACAGGCTCGGCACATCAACCACGACAGGAGATTTCATGCCCATCAAGACGCTGCAGATTCCCACCGCGGACGGCCAGGCCGACGCGTTCGCCGCCTTCCCCGATGGTGGCGGGCGGTACCGGGGGGTGCTGATGTACGCGGACGGCTTCGGTATCCGCCCCGTGCTGCGGGAGATGGCCCGCGAACTGGCCGGACACGGGTACTACGTGCTCGTCCCCAACCTCTTCTACCGGCACGGCCCGGCTCCGGTGATCGAGCTTCCCGAGCACATTGGCGATGAGGTCCGGCCTGCTGTCTTCGCCCAGCTGATGCCGATGATCGAGGCGCACACCACCGAACGTGTCCTGAGCGACGCTGACGCCTATCTCACGTTCCTCACCGCTCAGCCCGAGGTCAGCGCCGGACCGGTCGCGGTGACCGGCTACTGCATCGGCGGCCTCCTGGCGACACGCACCGCCGCGGCCCACCCCGGCCAGGTGGCCGCCCTCGCCGCATTCCACGGCCCGGTGGGAGTCGACGGACCCGACAGCCTCTCGAAGCTCACCGCCGAGGTCCACTTCGGCCACGCCGAGAGCGACTTGACGCCCGAGGCCCTCGGCGAGCTCAACCAGGCCCTGGATGCCGCAGGTGTCAGCTACACCTCCGAGATCTACCCCGGCACCATCCATGGCTTCACCATGTCCGACACCGACGCTTTCAGCGCCTTTGGGCTGAAGCGTCACTGGGACCGCCTGCTCCCTCTTTTGGGCCGTGCCCTGGGCAACAGCTGAGGCTCCGGCTCGGAGACCGCACCTGAAGTACACGGCTCTGCGCCGGCTGGCCAATGCCGCCTGGGGCCGCCCCCGCATTGTGAACGACCGGTGATCCACCGTGGTCGCAGGGCCGCCCCCGCCAGCGCGGGGGCGGCTCCGGTTCAGGCGGCAGTGCCGAAGCCAGCTGCGACTTGGTCCTGCTCACGCAGCGGGGTGAAGTCGACGTCCAGCTTCTGGTCGTACGCCTCGGGCTGGAGGCCGAGCTCGTGCGTGGAGTACTCGCCGAACCGGTTGATGTGTTCCGTCAGGTACGGAGAGATACGGGCCAGCTCCTCCGGGCCGATCTCCCAGCCCTCCTCCAGCAACTGCCGGACGATCTCCGCGATGTCCAAGGCGCTATGGAACACCACGGCGTTCGTGAGCAGCGCGTTGAACTTCATCGCCTTCTCCTGCTCGACCGGGTCGTTGTCGGTGATGACGCCGCGGTTGCCGAACCCCAGCCACTGGGAGAAGCCGTTGAACGCCTCGACCTTGTTCGTCGCTGCGGTCGCCCGCCGGCGCAGCGGCGCGTCCGAGAGGTAGCGCAGCAGTTGCTCGGTGCGGATCACACGGCCGACCTCGCGGAACGCGGTGTAAGTGGCGTTCTTCCGCGATCCCGAGCGCAGCCGCTTGAGCAGCGTCGACGAGGAGATCGCCCCCTCCCGTACGGAGATGGCCACCCCATCAGGTGCCGGAACTGGGACTCGATCAAGTCCCAGTCGATGACGTTCTTGCCCGGCTCCCCGAACAGCGCGCCGGTGTGTTGGTGGGCACCGCGTGGCTACTTGATCATCGGGGGCTTTCGCGCGCGACGCTCCCAACCCAGGAGCTCGCCTGTTCCCTGATCGTCGGTTTCCGCCCGGGGTGCGGGCGGATCTGGTACCGCGGCGGCTGACGGTGTGTGCTGGCGCTTGGCAGCAAGGTCATTCGCCCAGTAAGCCCGGTACCCGGCCGCGGTCCGCGCGGACGGCCGGACCAGGCCGATCTCGTCGTAGTGATGCAGCGTCCGGACGGTCACGTCGGCCAGCTCGGCCAACCGCCCCACGGTCAGGCGCTCTTCCACGCCAGTGACGATGCGGCATCACGCCGAATGAGGGTCAAGCGTCCGCCCCCGCGTGCTCGCGCACTGGTGTATGGGTAAAGTAGTGAACCAGTAGAGCAATGGAGGCATGATGTCACTGCTTGACGGCGACGGCCCGATCTTCGCCCAGATCGCTGCCGAGCTAGCGAACCAGATCGCCGACGGAACGGTGGGCGAGGGAGAACGGGTCGCGTCCAGCAACGAAATCGCGGCGTTCTACCGGGTCAACCCGGCCACGGCGGCGCGCAGCCTCACCGTGCTCGCGGAGCAGGGCCTGGTGGAGAAGCGGCGGGGTGTCGGCATGTTCGTCGCGAAGGGCGCGCGGGACCGACTGGTGCACGAGCGGCGGCGCCACTTCGCCGACCGCTACCTACGCCCGCTGGTGGTGGAGGCGGCACGGCTTGGGATCGGCCTTGACGAACTGCTCGGGCTGGTACGCGAGGAGTTGGCTTCGGTCGAGGTGACGACGGGGGCGAAAGCGTGACCCCGGCGATCTCGGTCACCGGCCTCGAGCGCCGCTACCGCGACCACCAGGCTCTGACCGATCTCACCTTCGAGCTCGACCCGCCATCCATCACCGGGCTGCTGGGCCGCAACGGCGCTGGGAAGAGCACGCTGCTGCGCATCCTGGCCGGCCGGGAGTTCGCCACCGCCGGACGCGTGCGGGTCTTCGGGGCCGAGCCGCTGGAGAACGACGCGGTGCTGCGCCGGATGATCCTCGTGCGCGAGGACCAGACCTACCCCGACCTGCGGGTCCGGCACGCGATCCGGGCGGCGTCGCTGCTGTACCCGAACTGGGACGCCGAACTGGCCGACATGCTGCTCGACGCCTACGAGCTGCCGGTGGCCCGGTCGATCAAGAAGCTGTCACGCGGCATGCGCACCGCCCTCGGCATCACCATCGGACTGGCCGCCCGCGCCGAACTCACCCTGTTCGACGAGCCGTACGCCGGGCTGGACTCGGTCGCCCGCGCCCTCTTCTACGACCAGCTGCTCGCCGACTACACCGCCCACCCGCGGTGCATCGTGCTCTCGACCCACCTCATCGACGAGGCCGCCGAGCTCCTGGACCGGGTGCTGGTCCTGGACCGCGGCCGGCTCGTCCTCGACGCGCCCGCCGACGACCTGCGGGGCACCGCCGCGATCGTCACCGGCCGGGCCAGCAGCGTGGACCGGCTGATCGCCGGCCGCACGACGCTGAACCGGCGCTCGATGGGTGCGCAGACCACGGCGGTGGTGGTCGGCCAGCTCGACGCACGCGACCGCGAACTCGCCCACCACCTGCACCTGCGCCTGGAGCAGGTCACGCTCCAGCAGCTCGCGGCCTACGCGGCCGAGCACGATGACCGAGCCGACGTCACGGCAGCGAGGACATCCTGATGCGCTCCACCCCAATCGTCGCCGTCGTGCGCTACCTGCTCCTCGACCGCGTCACCTACCTCGTACTGCCCTGGGCATGGGCGGCCTTCGGCTTCGTCCTTGACGTAGTGATCCTGCGGCTCGTCCCGGCCGGACACGGCGACCACCGCTGGGTCGGAGGTCTGGTCGCGGTTCCGCTCGTCATGCTCGTCGTGGGCGCGCAGTCGATCGCCCGCTCGCTGCCGTTCGCCCTCACCCTCGGGGTGAGCCGACGCACCTACTTCCTCGGCGCCACGGCACTCGCCCTCGCCATGTCCGTGGGCTTCGGACTCGTCGTCGCGATCGGCCGGGCCCTCGAACGCGCGACCGGAGGCTGGGGCATCGGCATGGCCTACTTCCGCGTCCCCCACCTACTCGACGGCCCCTGGTACCTGTCGTGGCTCACGGCGACGACCATCTTCGTCCTCATGTTCATCTACGGAATGTGGTACGGCCTGGTCTACCGCCGCGCTGGACTGCCCGGCACCACGGCCTTCGGCGCGGCGCAACTCGGCGTGCTGGCTGTCGCCGCGCTCGTCGCGACGTGGGCGCACGGCTGGACGGGCATCGGCCACTACCTCGGCAGCCTCACCGCCACCGGACTCACCGGCGCCCTCGCCGCTGTCGTGGCCGTCCTGCTCACCGGCGGCTTCGCCACGATCCGACGGATGACCATATGAGCACGACAGAGACGGCGAAGACACGGCGTGCGGCGCAGGCCGGGCAGGGCAGCGGGCAGATCGCACCGCTCGACCGGCGGGTGTTCGCCGTCGCGGGGGTGGTCTTCGCCGCGCTGATGGCACTGGCCCAGCGAACACCGACTGGTGGTGGGGCCCTGGCAATCCGAACGCCACAACCGTGGTGGCTATCGCCCCCGGCCCCCACCGCGCACCCGGATACGAGACCCACCTCCGCCAGTACTTCCGCACCGTCCACGCCGTCGCCACCCTCCCCCCTGGCGGCACCCACACCATCGAATCCGGCGGCCATGTCTACGTCTGTACCGACCCCGTCCGCCCCTGGGGCACGATCTGGCCCGAATTGCGCAACTACGCGTGAAACTCACCGAGCTGGAAGCACTCCGGCGTTGTGATCGTTCGCACCGGTAACCGCATCCATTGATCCGCGAGGCCAGTGGGCGGAGTTGGTCCAGGCGTCGTTCACGACGCGGCTTCCTCGGGTGTGAGTAGTTGGCGTGCAGGAAATCCCGGTGAGAACGATCAGGGTCACGAGCTGAGCGCTGCGGCGTCCGGGCGGGGCCGGAGAACGTCGCCGGCCTGGAGGGCGGCGAAGTCGGTGTGGGCTTGTTCGACAGCCTCGGGGTACGCCTCGCGCTTGCCATGTTCGGCGAGCGCCCGGTAGATGCTGGCCACGGACCACGGAGGGCTCTGCCCCTTGCGTTTGCCGGTGGGGATGATCAGGTCGGGCTGGGTCTGCTCAACGGACTCGCCGCCCGCAGGGCGCCGCAGCACGGTCTGGAGCATGTCGTCAGTGATGACCAGCGGCCGGCCGCCGTGCTTGCCCTAGCGCGCCGCCGTGTCGAGTCCTTCGAGGGTGGACTCGCGGATGTTCTCCCGCTCGGTCTCCGCCATCGCTGCGAAGAACGCGAACAGCAGCTTCCCCGGCCCGGTCGGGTCGTAGATGCCGGGCAGCGGACCGGCGAGCATCTCCAGGACCAGGCCGTGGGCGGTGAGCTGGTCGGCGAGCGCGGTGAGCTCGGCGGCGTCGCGGCCGAGCCGCTTCATCTCGCACACGGTGAAGACGATCCGGCAGTGCGGGGCGTGCGCCTTGACCTCCCGCGCGGTGCGCAGCACCTCCTCGAACTTGGGCCGTACGCGGATGCGGGTGCTGATCTTCTCGGCGAAGACCTTGTCCCTGGGGATGCCGTGCCCGGCGAGGGCGTCGAGCTGGGAGTCGAGTTCCTGCCCGAGGGTCGAGCAGCGTGCGCATCCGATGCGGATGTCCGTGCTCGGCAGGGCCGGGTCGATCGGTGCCGGCGGCGGAGTGCCCGGGCGCCACGACCGGCCCGGGCCGCGGTCGACGGGGGTCGGCACCCGCAGCTCCTTCTTCAGGTAAGGAACCTGGGTGAAGCGGCGGGTGTGGTAGGCGGAGGCGACCCCGCCGCCGCGCCGCGGCACGGTGAGCCGGGCTGGGCGTCGCAACTTCGGGCAGGCGTGCTGTTCGACGTCGTCGGTGTCCGACCGATCGGTTGGGTGAGGCTGCTGAGGGTTCGTCTTGGGCCGGGATTTTCGCACAATGCAAGTCTCAGAAGGGGGTCCGTCCCGTTCTTGAGTGAGCACGGGTTCTGAGAGTGAATCCGGGTTCGGCGGGGGTTCGGCGGCCCGCGATTGATCTTGCTCACGCAAAGGACCGTTTGCGCGACCCACCCCTTTCCCGCGCCGCCGGAAGACGACCGTTCAGCCCTGGCCCGAGCCTGGCGGACGGCTGCTTTTCCCCTAGGGTCAGAGGTAGGAGTCCGGGGCCGGATAGATGCGGACTCAGGGGCCAGTCCCGTCAAAGGTTTTGACAGTAACCCGGGCTCTTCGTTCCGTTCCTGCCGTGACCCCCGGTCTGCCCACGCTCGCGGCACCAGCCCAGCCAGGACAGCACCGCCGCGCGCCGCGCGTTCCACGTATTGACCGCGTTGCCGCCCCACCGGAGTTCGAGGGCCTGGCCGCCCTCGTCATCAGCGACCGACGCGAGCGGCCTGGCATCACCGAGGTGCTCGGCGACCTTGCCGACGGCGGTGTGGCGTACGCGCGGGCCGTGTTCGGGTTCGACTGCGCGTCGAGGAACGCGCCCGCTGCCGCCCGTACTGTCGGACCAGCCACGACCGGCAGCGCCACGACCTCCGCCACCTCGGGACCCCCTCGCGCGGCTTGCCGCAGATAACGGGGTCGCTTCGCGTCGGCCCGGAACGGCCTCCGCAGCTCGCGCCGGGAGTTGCCATGGGTAATAGGGGCTTATCCACGCCTCAATCGGCGCGGTGGTCGCGGTTGTGCTCGGCCCGCCAGCCGGCCACCTCGGCCTGGTCGGCTTTGCGGCGGTGCGGGATCAGGCACCCGGTGCCCTGGTAGTCGCCGCACCGGCTGCGGTGTCGACACCGGACTCGGCGAACGCCTTGCAGTCGTTGCGGTTGCCCGGCAGCGGCCGGCCGGCCGTGATCACCAGCCGCGTGTCCGCGTGGACCAGGACCTGCAGGTTCGTGGAGAACCGGTAGTTCTTCGACGACGCCGCAACCTGCCGGTCACAGGTCGGGACCAGGGTGCCGTCCATGATCAGCATCTCGTCCGCGCGGTTTCGCCCGCGGCGGGTCCAGGGCCAGGAGCGGACTGGTCGACGATCCGGTGCGGCGCGGCCGCGTGCGATACCCGAACAACGGACCCAACTGCCGCATCGTCAGGTTCGACCGCAGGTAGAACGCGACTATCAGGACCCGGTCCTCCAACGGCAGCACCCACGGTCGCCCCGGCCGCGCCGGATCCAGTGCGTGTCCGCCGCAAACCTGCACCACCCGCACCACCGAGATCTGCAAAATCAATTCAGGAACGGTCTGGTTTGCAGATCTCGAAGTGGATGACAGTCACCACCATAGTCGTGAACCGACAGAAAGGCAGCGCAACTCACCGCATGCGTCGACTAAAAAACGTTTCTTCGTGCCAAAAGTCTTTGCATCCCATTGCGCAAAATGGATATCCGCATTCCGCTTCTGAGCTCCAATATTGAAGCCTTATCCCTCGCCTCGATCGGGAGTCTCCTCATGCGCAGATCCGTCAAGCGCGCCCTTGCCACCGCGGGCGCCACCATGGCCATCGTCACCGGTTCCGTCGTCACCGGTTCGTCCGCCCACGCGGCGGGCTACTCCGTGTACTACGCCGAAACCGCCCCCGGCGGATACCTCCTGCCCCAGGGCCACGCCTACTTCAACAGCTACGGCGACAAGTTCGAGCTGACCGACAGCGTCGGCGACGGCGATGGCGTCGTGGTGCGTATCGACCTGAAGTACCAGGGTGTGTACTACCGCCTCACCAACGCCTACTCCGGCGCCGGCTCCCGCACAACGAAGGTGTTCGACTACGACTTCCCCGAGGGCAACGCACTCAGGTTCAGCGTCTGCGCGCAGAACGGCCCGAGCGGCGCCCGCTACAACTGCGGCAGTTGGACCTACGCCACTGCCTGACCCTTCGAACGGCCGCTCGTTCGACCGGGACGTGCCGGGCGCACGGCCCCTCCCGGAGCCTGCCCCCCCAAAAAAGGCACACGACAGGTCGCCGAGCAGGATGCGCGAACAGGAGCCCTGCCGAATCCAGTTCGGCGGGGCTCCCATGTGCTGCTTGCCCTCGTCGTCAGGCCTCTGCTCCAACGCCGTGCGCGGGTCGACGCCCTTCGTAGTCGCGGCGAGAGCCGTCGTCGATGGTCCAGTACAAGCAATCGGCGCTGGCTGTAGTAGTTCCCAGCTTGTGGCGCTCTGCGGATCTTGACGTTCGCCTTGGCCTTGACATACATGCCGCTGGAACAACTGGCTGTACCTGCGGCATGCGCGGGCGCGGCGCGGACGCTGCGGGGGTACTGGTGCTCCTGGTCGAGGTCGACCGCGGGACCGAGCCGGTCGGGGAACTGGCGGCGAAGGCACGCCGCTACGTGGAGTGGTTCGAGCTGCTGGCGCCGAAGGTGGACGCCAAGGCAGCGGACGCCGCCCGTCTCGCCGGCGGGGCGGGAGGGAACGGCTTCCGGTTGTGGTCTCGGGTGTATCCGGCGACGGGCCACGAGGGTTACCCGCCGCTCGCGTTCGTGTTCACCGGTACCACGTACCAGCGCCGTCAAACTCCTCGACGCCGCCGGGAAACCGGTGCCGACCCGCTCCTAGGCGCCGCGTTACCTGCAGACCGCGGCCTTGGTCCGAGACGGGGCGCGGATGGCACGCCGTGGCGCTTGGACGGCGTCACCACCGACCGACAGCGCGCATGCTGAGCTTCCGGCGGGCCGCCAAGAGCGCGGCCGCAGCGGCCGTCTTCGTGCTTGGCGGCTTGGTGGCCGCGCCCAGTGCGCGTGCCGAGGGCGACTGCACGAACGAGGACGTCGTCGGCAAGATCGTCGACACTCCCGCCACCCCACCGCTCCCGGCGGCGGCCAGGCAGCGGCTCGCAGCTCCGGTCCGGGCGCGCGTTCGTGGGGCGGCTTCACGGTGGAGTGCTCGCTGCCCGGCAAGAGCTTCTTCTACCAAGGCTGCTATTACACGGTCGCCATTCCTCCGGCCGCGGATGATCCGGTGTGGCAGACCAGCGGAAAGTCGCCGGGCGACACGTCCGGCGGGTTATACAACCCCACGTTCTGCCTCGTCGGCGAGGAAGGGGTCCAAGGCAAACTGCGGTGGCTGCCCGATCCCGGCCGCGCTCCGCGCCCGCGGCCACTTTCCCAGCGACACCGCCGCCCTCAAATGCCTCTACCGCGCGCACATAGCGCTCAACCCCACCGGCACCGCCATAGCCCGCTGGGTCCGCCGCTGGAATCCTGCGCTGAACGCCTTTGAGATCGCGTTCGAAGGCCGCCTGATCCGCACCACCCACTAACGACGGATTCGTTAACGGCACCAGTCTTGGGCGGGGCCGGCCACGGATCGCTCGTGAAGGTGTTCGCTTGCGTGGCCTGCGGTGAAGCTTTCACCGTTGCGATGCGATCGGCGAGGTTCCTGAGCGGCCCGAATGGGATGGGCGTATGGGGACCAAGGGCTTCCGTCGGGCACCGGCGACGATGCCCGAGGCAACTTCCCCTGCGAACGCGAACCTTGGGAGTGCGCCTCTCGTTCCGACTGACGAGCCTGTTGCGTTCTTTGCGGTGGGTGCTATGTCGGCGAACACCGACGGCGTCAGGTTTTTCGTCTCCGCAGGACCTGGCCGTATGGCCTTGCCGCGCGAGCTCCTCGTGCAACTTGTTGATGAGCGCCCGAGCCCAGCAGCAGCCGGAGATCCAGCTCAGGGCTGTGCGGGTCGCTTGACATGATGGACAACCTCGTTGACCATATAGACAACCACATTGTCTATATTAGGGATGCGAACCATGAAGCTCGTCCGTCACGCCGAGTGCCGTCGCTCGGAGACCCCGAACGGGGTCATGACCACCCTCGCCTCGCCGACGTTGGGCAGCGCTCAAACCTCGATCTGGCGCACCGAGGTCAAGCCGGACGTGGCAGGACCAGTCCACATCTTCGATGGCGAACAGATCTGGACCTTCCTCGAGGGGGAGGCCAGCATCGAACTTGACGGTGAAACCTTGACTGCCCGCCCCGGCGACACGGCTGTCTTGCCCGCCCACACCACTCGGCAACTCACCGCCGGACCGGAGGGTTACACCGCCATCGTTACCGCCCCCGCCGACGCACACGCCTGGGTCCCGGGCGGCGAAAAGACCAAACCCGCCTGGGTTGCCTGAGCGGCAACGGCCGAATTGCGCTCCACCCACGCGCACTGCCCAATCGCTGCTGGCCGCCGTCGCCACTTGCCGTCTGTCCGGCTGCGGTCGAGGACGAGACACGCGAGTGGCACTGGCGACACGAGCAGGTGCCAAGGGCCCAGTGTGACAACGGGGTCCGGTCGACGTCAGCACGTCGGTTGGCTTGGTGGGCCGTCAATGCGGTCCCCGGGCCGGCCGTCGGCGGTGAGCGTCCGGACGGCGTCGGCCGTGTGAGTCCCGTCGCACGGCCGCCGGACGCGAGCCGCACGAAACGCCCGTTGGCTTCGTTCATGACTACCGAGACCGTTTGGTCAGAAGTTCTGGTGCGTGGGACCCGGGCAGCGAGGGCACGATGTTCACGAGTTTTGGTTCTGGCTCAGGTTGTGTGGTGCCCCGACGGATGTCGGCGGTGTGTGGTGAGGTCATGCTGCCGTCCGTTCGTGCGAATGACTTGACCCGTGGAGCTGGTGGATGTCCGAGTACTCGTCCTTGTCCCGGGGGTTGGCCGAGGCGCTGATCGACGTTGTCTGGTTCGTCGAGAGCTGCGATGACGAGCAGATGGACCCGGACGACGCCGTGAAGGTGCTTGAGGGCGTGGCCCATCGGCTCGGCGGACTCGCGGATGACCAACGGGACGAGTTCCTCGGGGTTGTGGCTGCGATAGCCCAGGCGGAACCCGGCGCCGAGCGCCGCGATTTCATCGAGAGTCTCCCGGACGCATTCGGCTTGCTCGACCACGGCGTCTGACCCGGTTCATGAGGCGAGCAGGACCCGTTTCCGCAGCAGTTCGAAGCCGGCGCGGCCGAACATCTGTCGCTTGAGCATTTTGATGCCGTTGACGTGGCCCTCGACCACGCCGGAATTCCAGTGCAGGGTGAGTCCGGCGATGACCGCGTCGCGGTTGCTGTCGATGCCTGCGGCGAGGGTGTGGAGGCCGGGCAGGTTGTCACTACGGACGGTGTCGAGCCAGGCGGGCAGGCGCTCGCCGCGACGTTCGGTCAGCATCGTGGCGAAGGTCCGGACGTGTTCGGTGAGGGCATCGAGTTCGGGGCAGTCCTCGCCAGCTGGATCCTCCGCCGACCCGAATCTCTCACCGAGGACGACCAACGCCGCCTCAAGGCCATCCGCGGCGGCTTTGCTCGTGCCGGTCCACGACGCGCAGGGCGACGAGGTCTTCTCGCGGCTGATCCGCCGGCACGGCACCGCCGAGGACGCCCGGCACCTGGCGCTCGGCGATCCGGAGGCGCCGGAGGTGCTCAACTGCCGACCGGACGACGTACGGAGATCCCGATAACGGCGCAGCCGGGGTGTTGAGCCGCGTGGATGAGGAGGAGTTGCGGGTCCTGGCCGCATCGGGCCCGGGGGTCACCCGGTTCTCCAGTGGGTCGTCGCTGCTCCTCTGGGATTCCCACGCGATCCGGTGCGACGCCGGCGCAGGGTCCGCCGACGGGGAATCGGGGCCCGGCGGCCGGCGTCGCCCGGTCGACGGCTTGGCAAATAGTAGTCGCCATGGCTGATGAATGGACATCATGTCCAGATTCGGAGTTCTCCGGCGGCACCATGGCCCCGAGGCAGCCATCGCGATCAGCAACGCCCTGGTCGGCTTCGTCCAGCGCCTCCAGACCATGGCGAGTACACAACTGGGGAGGACGAAGCCGCGCCACGACTGGTGGCCATTGAAATCGAAGCCTGGCGCGCCTACCTCGCTCCGCCTGGGAAGAGCCAGGCAAGTCGGCATCGACGGCGCGTCGCTCCCGCAGGGGCGTCAGCCCGTTGCGACGACGAACTTCTGCGTCGCGGGGTCGTACTTCCACAGCCGCGCCGGGAGGTTGCCATGCGGGGTTTCGCGCGAGTACGTGGCGGCGTCTGCGAAGCCCGGTATCGGCAGCGAGCCGAGGGTGAACCCGGCGTTCTGGAAGGTCTCGTAGTTGAGGTCCTTGCCGGCCTTGTCGGCGATGGCCTTGAACAGGTTCAGGTTCTGGCACGCGGCGCCGACGGACGCCCCCGGCGTCGGGGAACCGCTCGGCACCAGCGCGGGGTCGCCGATCTTGCCCTTGAGGTCGGGGGCCGCCGCTTCGACGGCGGCGATGCACTCCGCCGCGCCTCCTGCGTCCCACTGCGCGTTGAAGCCGACGGCAGCCGCGTCCGTGAGCGTACTGAAGTCGTGCTTGGCCTTGTCGTTGGTGTAGCCCATGGCCGGGCCGACGTCGGTGAACAGCAGCCGCGGGCGGTACTTGGTCTGTTCCAGGACCGGGGGGAACGACGCGGCGATGCTGCCCACCAGGACGACGGTGTCCGCGCCGGACGCCTGGAACTTCTGGATGAACACGCCGGTCTGCTGGCCGACGGCCGCCGGGTCCTGCGCCGGGGCGTCGAGGACGGCCGTCTCCACCGGGGTGACGCCCAGCTTTTGCAGGGCGGGGATGACGGTGTCCTTCATGACCGCCTGGTCGTAGATGTTGGAGATCACCGCGACCTTCTTGCCCGCCAGTTCGTTGTTCTTGGCCACCAGGCTCAGGCCGTCGGTGAGTTCGTCCCCGCCCCGGTAATAGGCGAACCAGGGGGCCTGGGCGGTGGCGTACCGCTTTGCGGTGAGCTGGCCGCCGATGGTCGCGGTCTTGTTGGTCTGCACGTAGCACAGCGGTTCGTCGCCGTTGAAGCTGCCGAGGACCGCGAAGACCTTCTCGTCCTGGGTGAGCTTGATGCAGGTCTCCTGTGCGGCTGCCGGGGAGATCAGGTTGACCTTGCCGTAGACCGGGACGATCTTGCGGCCGTTGATGCCGCCCGCGTCGTTGATCTTCTTGATCAGGGTGTTGTACGCGAGCTCGTAGTCGCCGTGGTCGATGTTGACGAACTGCCGGACGCCGGCAAGGTCCGGGTAGGTGATGCCGATCTTGATGGTGTCCGCGGTCACACCGGGTGCGACCTTGGGCGCCGGCGGCGCGGCCGGGGGCCCGGAGGAGGCCGTCGCGCCGTCCTTCTTCTCGGCGGTGCAGCCGGTGGCGATCAGCGCGGCGGCCGCGGCGAGCACGATCGCCGCGCGTCCTCTGGCACGGTGCGGTGCAGACATACGAGGTGGTCCCTTCTGATCGGTGCGTGATGCTCCGTCTGGCCTCCGCACGCGCGTGCGCAAGCGTCGGCATCGATGACCCGGCGTTTGTGAACACCTTCGGGACGGGTCCCCGAGGTGCTTGATTTCGGAGGCCGGCCGGACCGCCGATCGTGCCCCGCCGACCGCGCAGCACGATCGGAGTGTGGAGCGGGTGGACGACGACGGAGTGCCGCCCGGGCTTGTCGCGCGGGATATCTTGCCGAGTGCGTGGAGCGTAGCTCCCAGAGGTTGCACGCGCTACCCATTCGTGGCGGGCTTTTCACGGCCGAGCACGGCGCCTCCCGGCGTACCCGTTCCGACAGCGCCTCCACCGGCGCCCCCGCGGCTCCCAACATTCGGATGACGCGTACACAAAACCGACTCGCCGCCGCGTATCTGTTTCGCAAAGTCCGATGGAGGAGCAGCCCGCGCCCGGGGGCCGACATCCGATACCGGCCGGTCGCGGTCGGGGCCGTCCGGGACGAGGAAGAACGATGCGGCGCCTGGCGCGGAGAGCAGCAGGGGTGGCTATGATCCCGAGTAGCGCGCGCAACCAAGTCGTGCTTCGAGACCAGCGGCTGACCACGACCCTTCGCACCACAAGCAGCCATCGCGACGCGGCCACGGCCCGGCATCCCCCGTTCCGACGTCCAGTAGTCAGGAAGCCCATGACGATGCACCCGGTACCTCCCACCACCGCCCCCCATCGCCTGCGCGTGGAACACCTCGACACACCAATGGGGTTGCACGTTCGGCGCCCGAGGCTGTCGTGGCGGCTGCCAGACGGCGCCTCCCGGCAATTCGCGTACCAGTTGCGCACCGACACGTGGGATTCCGGACGGGTGGAGACCGATCGGTCCGTCCTGGTGCCGTACACCGGGCCGGAGACGCGGTCCGGCGAACGGGTGGTCTGGCGGGTGAAGGTCTGGACCGATCTGGGCGAGAGCCCGTGGTCCGAACCTTCGTCCTGGGAGGCCGGGCTCGTGGAGCCGGGCGACTGGGCGTCGCGGTGGATCGAGCCGGACGAGGACGGCCGGCCGCTCCCGGCGGGGCAACGGCCCGCGCATCTGCTGCGCCGCGACTTCACGCTGCCGGCGCCGGTCGCCCGTGCCCGGTTGTACGCGACCGCGCACGGAATCTACGAGGCGTTCCTCAACGGGCGCCGGGTCGGCGACCTGGAGCTGACGCCCGGATACACCGCCTACCGCGACCGCCTCCAGGTCCAGGCGTACGACGTCACCGACCTGGTCGTCGAGGGCGCCAACACCGTCGGCGCCGTGTTGTCCGACGGGTGGTTCCGCGGCCGCGCCGGTGCCATGCGCATCGCCGACAGTTTCGGCGAACGCACCGCGCTGCTCTGCCAGTTGCACGCCGTTCACGACGACGGCTCGGTCACGGTCGTCGGCACCGACGGCTCCTGGACCGCCTCCACAGCCGAGATCCGAGCGGCGGATCTGATGGACGGAGAGAGCCACGACCTGCGCCGCCGGGCCCCGGGCTGGTCGGAGCCGGGATTCGACGCGTCCTCATGGGCCAAGGCAACGGTCGCGACCGGTGGGCTGTACGACGACTGGACCCGGCTCACCGATTCACCCGCACCCCCGGTGCGGCGGGTCCAGGAACTGCGCCCGGTGTCGGTGACGAAGCCGACGACCGGCGCCCAGGTCGTCGACCTCGGCCAGAACATCAACGGCTGGGTCCGGCTCTCGGTCCCGCTCTCGGTCCCGGTCGGGTCCGAACTGACCCTCACGCACGGGGAAGCGCTGGACGCCGACGGCGATGTGACGACCGATCACCTGCGCGGCCAGGACTTCCTGACCGCCGAGCCGCTGCCCGCGGGGCAGGTGGACCGGGTCGTCTCCGCAGGTCGAGCCGGCGAGGTGTTCGAGCCACGGCATACGACCCACGGCTTTCGGTACGTCCGTGTGGAAGGCGCCGCGCCCGCGCTCACCCCGGAGGACGTCACCGGCGTCGTCGTGCACACCGACCTGCGCCGCACCGGCCGTTTCGCGTGCGGCGACGACCGGATCAACCGCCTCCACGAGGTCGCCGTGTGGAGCTTCCGCGGCAACGCGTGCGACATCCCCACCGACTGCCCGCAACGCGAACGCGCCGGCTGGACCGGCGACTGGATGCTGTACGTCCCCACCGCCGCATTCCTCTACGACGTCGCCGGGTTCTCGGTCAAGTGGCTGCGCGACCTCGCCGTCGACCAGTGGGACGACGGCTGCCTCAGCAACTTCGCCCCCGACCCCGGCGGCCGCGCCGTCCAACACCTCCCCGCCGAAATCCTGGAGATGTTCGCCGGCTCCTCCGCCTGGGGGGACGCGTCGGTCATCGTGCCCTGGGAGCTCTACCGGGCATACGGCGACCTCGACGCGCTCACGGAGTTCCGGCCGATGATGGTGCGCTGGGTGGACTTCGCCACCGAACGCGCCCGCACCCGCCGCCACCCCGACCGCGCGGCCGCTCGGCCCGAGGCCGCGCCCCACGAGCAGTTCCTGTGGGACGCCGGCTTCCACTGGGGCGAGTGGACCGAACCCGGTGCCGCGGGCGACGACTTCCGCACCGCCGACCAAGGCGCGGTGGCCACCGCGTACCTGTACCGGTCGGCATCGCTGCTGGCCCGCATCTCGGAACTGACCGGCCACGGCGAGGCCGTGAGCCGCTATCAGCACCTCGCCGACAACGTACTGGCCGCGTGGCGTGCGGAGTTCATCGCCTCGGACGGGTCCCTCACGCCCCAGACGCAGGCAACCTACGTACGGGCACTGGCGTTCGGACTGGTGCCGGAGGAACTGCGCGCGGCCACCGCGGACCGACTCGTCGGACTCGTCCGCGATGCGGGCACACACCTGGGCACCGGATTCCTCGCCACCCCGTATCTGCTCCCAGTACTCGCGGACGCCGGCCGCCTGGACGTCGCCTACGAACTCCTCTTCCAGGACACCGAACCGTCGTGGCTCACCATGGTCGACCGGGGTGCCACCACCATCTGGGAGGACTGGGACGGCATCAACGAGGACGGGCTGCCCCGCGCCTCCCTCAACCACTACAGCAAGGGGGCCGTCATCTCCTTCCTCCACACCCGCGTCGCAGGCATCCGCCCGCCCGCCGACCCCGACCCGCACACCGCGGGCTACCGCCGGTTCCGGATCGCCCCCATGCCGGGCGGTGAACTGGCTTGGGCCGAGGCACAGTTGGACAGCCCCTACGGTGTCATCGCGTCCGCCTGGCGGATCGAGGACGGCCGGTTCACCCTCACGGTGACCGTCCCGCCCGGCACCGAAGCAGAGGTACTCCTGCCGGACGGCCGCACCTTCCACGCGACGCCGGGAACCCACACGTACGAGTGACAGTCGTCCGCGACTTTCTCCGCCTCCCCTTGAGACGCCGGGGGGATTTTGTGCAAGCGTTACGCATAGTTCTTACGCACGTGAGCGCAGGTTCGCGCACGGCACGCCAGCCAGAAGGGCTCCCATGGAGTTCGGCATCTTCTGGCCCCTTCGACCCGCCGCCGCGGTGCCACGCCGACGCCGCGGCGGCGGCCGTGCCTTGCCTTGCCGTCGTGAACGGCAGCGCGACGGCAGAGATCATCCTCGTGTGATGAAAAGGCCCCGCACGTCCGCTCCGCGCCGGCGATGCGGGTGGCGGGCGTGCGGGGCCGG
>NZ_JBPKBH010000027.1:65564-123077 GCF_051388915.1 Yinghuangia sp. YIM S09857
CCGGCCACGCGCGGCGTCCACCACAGGCGCCGCGGCGTGGCGCGCGTCAGGAGGTGTGGGACCCTCCATTGAGGCGCAGTGTCTGCCCGGTCGACGACGCCTCTTCGGAGGCCAGGTACGCGCACAGGGAAGCGGGGTCGCTCGGAACTCCCATGCGTCCCACCGGCAGCCGGGCGGCCTTTCGCGAGTGTGCTTCGCTTCGCGGCCACTCGCCGCCGGATCGATCAGGCCGAGGGCGATCGCGTTGCCCACGTTGTTCACCAGGATGTCGACCGGCCCGACACGCCGCTCGAACCTGTGGACGGCTTCCCGCACCGCGTCGTAGTCGGTCACATCGAACGGAAGGGAGTCCGCCGCGTGTCCGGCCTCGCCAAGGCGCCGCACGGTCTCGTCGGCCCGAAGGAGGTCGATGTCGTTCACCGCGACCTGCGCCCCCTGAGCGACCGGCAGTTCGGCGATGCCCGCGCCGACGCCCTGACCGGAACCGGTGACGAGAGCGGTCCTGCCCTTGAGATCGAACATTCGTTACTCCGTTGGCGAGATTGACGGGTTCGCACGCGATCCCCGCATCCGACAGCCTGCTCTCCCAGCCCCGGACGGGGGCGATGCAAAAAACGGCCGTGAGCAGTTCCGCGAGTTCGTCCCGGTGCGCCGGCCGCGCGGCCCTCCACGAAAGTCTCCGGGAACCCGGTCGGCTTCTTTTCATAGCTATCATGACTATGTTTAGATGCCAAGGTACTCAGCGCCACCCAGGTTTCGCGTATGAGTTACACATATACTGCGCGACACACCGGCCAAGCGGTCCCCACCACAGGAGTACCTACACGTGACGACAACGCCCTTGCAGCTACCCGCCGTTCGTGCCCGGCGTCACGGGCCTGCGGACCGGTCGGCGCGTTCTGCCGTGCAGACTCCGGACAAGACGGCGGTCGTGTTCGAGGGGTTGCGGCAGTCGTTCGCGGAGTTGGACGCGCCGGTCTCGCGGGCCGCCGCCGGGTTCGCGGAGCAGCGGCAAAATCCTCAAACGCGAACTACGGGGTGCCTACAACCACTTGGCCGCCGATTGAGGTTCAGGGCCGAGCCGTTCCGCCATTGACCAAGGAGCACATGTGCAGTACTCGAACGTCGGCCAATCGGGCCTCAAGGTGTCGTCCCTCGGACTGGGCTGCAACAACTTCGGCATGAAGATCGACCAGGCTGCGGCAACCGAGGTCGTCGGCGCCGCGCTGGACGCCGGTGTCACGCTGTTCGACACCGCGGACATTTACGCCAAGGGCCAATCCGAGGAGATTCTCGGCAAGGCTCTCGGCGACCGGCGCGACGACGTCGTCATCGCGTCGAAGTTCGGGGCGCCGATCGCGCCCGGTCCGTACGGCGGCGGGTCGTCACGACGACACATCGTCCGGGCCTGCGAGCAGAGCCTCCGTCGGCTCGGCACGGACTACATCGACCTCTACTACCAGCACTACCCCGACCCCGACACACCGGTCGACGAGACCCTGCACGCGATGGACGATCTCGTGCGCGCCGGGAAGGTGCGTTACACGGCGGCGTCCAACCTGGCCGCCTGGCAGCTCGCCGACGCCGTCCACGTGGGACGCGCCAACGGTCTCGGGCAGTTCGCCGCCGTCCAGGCCGAATGGAACCTGCTCACGCGCGACGCCGAGCGGGAACTTGTACCCGCCGCCGCATACTTCGGGGTCGGGGTCATCCCCTATTTCCCGCTCGCGTCGGGACTGCTGACCGGCAAGTACCGGCAAGGTGCCGACTATCCCGAGGGCTCGCGGCTCGCGTCGCTGCCGTACTTCACATCCGTGGCCACACCCGAGAACTTCGCGGTCGTCGAGCGCCTGCGCGACTTGGCCGACCAGGCCGGTCTGACCATGGCCGGGGCGGCGTTGTCATGGCTCGCTGCGCAGCCGTCGGTGCCGTCCGTGCTGGTGGGCGCGACATCCGCCGCGCAGGTCGCCGCCAACGCCGAGGCGCTCACCGTGCTGTCACCGGACCTGCTCACCGCAATCGAATCGGCCACGGCCGGGGCCTGAACCGCGTTGGCGCAGGCCGACCACGTATTGGGCTGTCTGGGCCGGCTGCACGAACGCGGAGCCCGCGCCATCGAACCCCGCAAAGACGCCCGCGACACCTACAACGAGATCGTCGAGCGCGCGTTGGAACAGCGGGTGTGGAGCCACCCCAGCGTCGGCAGCTACTACCAGAACAGCAAAGGTCGCGTCGTCGTCTCCAACCCCTGGCTACTGGTCGACTCCTGGACGATGTGATGCGCGGGCCGAAGCCCGAGGAGCACATCGTCAGTTGAGAACGCGGACCGCGGACCGCGGCCGCGGGTGACCGGAACCGAGCGTTGCGACGCCGGCATCGGTTTCCGCACCGCCTCAAGCTGAAGCGGTTGCCCCACACGCAAAGCACGGCCTCACCGCCACACCTCGACACCTCCACACGTCCGCACCTCCACACCTCCACACCTCCACACCTCCACACCGAGCGGGGCGGTCCCCCTCCACATCGGAAGGGCACCGCCCCGCGCGTGTTCGGCGTCACCCGAGTTCGAGCTGCCAGGTCCAGTGGTATTCCCCGGCACGCACGCGGTGGTTCGGGTGCGTGTCGGGGCCGACGGCGGCCGTGCCGAGGCCGCGGTGGGCGAGGTCGAGGTGGACGAAGGTCTCCGGGCGCGGCTTGAGTTCCCAAGTGTGGCGCGCCGCCTCCAGGTCGGCGGGCTGGAAGTGGGAGACGTTCATCTGCATGGGCCGGTCCGTCGTGACGGTGATGCGCCGGTTCCCCTCGGCGGTGAGGACGAGTTCGGTGACGTCGGCCCGGCCGCCGTTCTCCTGCGGACGCAGGTACGGCACGGCCAGCGCGTCGACCGAGGAGGTGAACCGGCCGAGCAGGCCGGAGCGTTTGCGGTCGGGGTACGTTTCGTGGGGTCCGAGTCCCAGCCACGACACCTGCTCGAATCCGGCGATCGTGGCGAAGGTGATCCCGAGCCGGGGGATGTCGTCCAGTTCGCCGGGGACGACCACCGTCTCGGCGAAGCGGAAGCAGGTGTCCGTGACCGCGGTGATGCGCCGGCGGTGTTCGATCGTCGCGCCGTATGCCGCGGTGTACCGACTGACGACGGTCGCGGTCGGGCCGGTGACGGTCAGGTCCGCCAGGGTGCGGGTGACGCGGAAGAGCCCGGAGCGGACGGCGCGCCGGTCGAGCGAGGGCGACAGGTCGTTGTCGGTCTGCGCCCGCCACAAGGACAGGGCAGGCGGCGTACTCAGCAAAGGGTGCGTCAGCAAACCCTCTTCGTCGACGAGCACACGGCCCGTGGGGATGCCGACGGCGGGCAGGGCGGCCGGTATGCCCAGCGGCACCTGGAGGCAGGCGATCTCCGTACCCTCGACGGCCCAGGCTTCGGCGTCCGCGAGACGCAGCGTCAGGGTGAGCGCGACCGCGTCCGGTTCGACCAGCGCGGCGACCACCGAAGCGGGGAGTTCCACTGCCCCTTCGTCGCCGGGAAGGATCGGCGGAGCCGGGACCGTGACGACGCTTCCGGGGCCGGTGAGGGTTTCGACCCGGAGGTCGAGCGTCAGGTTCGCCAGGTCACGGAAGGTCCGGCGATTGTGCAGGACCACCCGCCCTTGCTGCGCTTCGGTCCTTGTGGACACCACTCGCGCCGGGGCGAAGAGGTGGCGGGCCTCGTACAGCGCGGGCTGCGGGCTGCCGTCGGCGAACACCACGCCGTTGATGCACTGGGTGCCGTCGTTGGGCAGGTCCCCGAAGTCGCCTCCGTAGCGGTGGCGGCCGTCGCCGGCGGGGTCGAGGCCGTGGTCGGCGAACTCCCATATGAATCCGCCCTGGAGACCGGGCGTGGACTCGAAGAGGTCCCAGTAGTCGGCGAGTCCGCCGGTGGAGTTGCCCTCCGAGTGCGCGTATTCGCACAGGATCACCGGGCGGTCGGCGCGCGGATGCGCCGCGTACGCCCGCAGCGCGTCCAGCGTGGGGTACATCGGGCAGACCACGTCGGTGGCCCGGTGGCCGTCGTGCCAGTCGGCACTGATCGCGCCTTCGTAGTGCAGCGGACGCGTCGGGTCGTACGAACGCACCCACCCCGCCGCGGCGTCCTGGTTGACGCCGTAGCCGCTCTCGTTGCCGAGCGACCACATGATCACGCACGCGTGGTTCTTGTCGCGGCGCACCATGCGCGAGACGCGGTCCACAAAGGCGCTCAGGTACCGGGGGTCGGCGCACACCGTGGCGGCGTGGCCGTGCGCCTCGATGTTCGCCTCGTCGACGACGTACAGGCCGTACTCGTCGCACAGGTCCAGGAAGACGGGGTCGTTCGGGTAGTGCGACGTGCGGACCGCGTTGACGTTGAACCGCTTGAGCAGGGCCAGTTCCGACGCCATCCGCTCTTCGGAGACCACCCGGCCGGTACGCGGATCGAAGTCGTGCCGGTTGACCCCTTGGATCCATACGCGGCGGCCGTTGACCAGGAGGTCCCGGCCGCGGACCGCCACCCGCCGGAACCCCACCCGGATCGTCGCCCGCTCGGCGATCTCCCCGTCCGGGGCGACGAGTTCGACGTCCAGCGGATACAACTGCGGGTCTTCCGCGGACCAGGGCCGGACATCGAGGTCGTCGGCGCGCAGGCGGACGTGCCCTCCCCTGGGCGGGAATGCGCTCTCGTGGACCATACGTGCGACGGCCCGCTCCTCGTCCGTCAGCGACGCACCCGCCGGATACAGCGTCAGCAGGTCGAACACCCCGTCGGGAACCTGGGACGCCGGCGGATCGTCCGGGTAGTCCCCGGGCGACTCCCGGGGCGGCACGACCACCGAGCGCGTGGGCGGAACCGTCGCCTCGACGGGTTCAGGCCGAGCGGCGAGGCGCGCACGAACCGTCCATCCGTCGGGGACGGCGCCGAGCCGCGCGGCGACGTCCACGGTGACGCAGAGGGCGCCCTTGCCGCTCTCCGGGTCGAAGTCGGCGACCGCGTGCAGGTCCGCGAGGTAGGTCGTGCCGGTGGTGTAGATGTACACCGAGCGCGGGATGCCACCGTGCCACCACTGGTCCTGGTCCTCGACGTAACTGGCGTCCGACCACTTCACAACGGTGAGTTCGACCTCGTTGTCACCGGCGCGCAGGTAATCGGTGACGTCGAACTCCGCCGCCAGGTGCGAGTCCTTGCCCACCCCGACGTCCACGCCGTTGAGCCGGACCAGCAGCACGCTTTCCGCCGCACCGACGTGCAGGACCACGCGTCGGCCGGCCCACTCCCCCGTGGTGAACCGACGGCGGTACACACCGGTCGGATTGTCCCGGGGCGGGTGCGGGTACGGCGCGTCGAACGGCATGGCGATGTTCGTGTAGTGCGGCCGGTCTTCCGTGCTCTGCATCGTCCACAGGCCGGGTACATCGATGCTCCGCCATGCGGCGGCGCGTTCCGCGCGTGGGTCGGGCAGAAGCTGGAAGTCCCAGACCCCGTCGAGGAGCAGCCTCTCGGGATGTGGAACGGCGTGCATCGGCAGTCGGTTCAGGGACGTGAGTTCGGGCGCGTCCCACGGTTCCCGGCCGGACGACTCACGAATGTCTGGGTTCATTCAGATGGCTTTCACTTGTCGGCGGTCGTTCCCGGCGAGGCCGCGGACAGCGGCGGTCTTCACGGGTAGCGCGTGCTAATCGCAGGTAGATTACGATGCTCAGGTAGCGCGCGCAACCCATGCTCACACAAGCGAGTTCGGCCGAACCGAAAGGCACACCAAGACCGCCGGGCACAGCAGATTCTCCTGGGGCATAGCGGCGACCGCGACCGTCGCCGAGCAAGTGGGCGTGATCATCGCCCGGCAACCTGGCATGCGCGTTGCCGCGGTCGGCTCGCGGGACCTGTCGAGGGCGGAAGGCCTGGCTTCCAAACTCGGTGCCCCCTCCGCGTACGGAAGGGGCCGAAGCCGACCTGCGCACGTCGCTCACCCAGTGACTGCCCATGAGGGGCCGCATCGTCCGCTCGGCGGGCGAACTCGTCATCGCGCCGCCGTTCCACGCGGCGACGCGCCTCACCGTCTTGCGGGATGGACGGAAAGAACGGCATCTGATCGACAGTTCGGACGCCGCGTTCGCCGCACGAGCCTGTGAGGTTCGGGATCGAGTGCTCCGAGGCCACACGGAGAGCGCGACCGTGCCTCTGGACGCCTCAGTGGCCCTCATGCGCATCCTTGAGGACGCCCGGCACGCCATCGGCACCCGCGCCTTCGGGTAGCGCGCGAAGCGAACGGGTGGGGCCGCACCTGCTTGGCCTGCCCCGTCGAGATCCACGGGACGATACTGGGGATGTCCGAAAGTTTCCGGCGGGGTCGTGAAAGCAGTCTGATCGTGCACGAACAGAGTCGCCTGGTAGCGGGCCTCGGGCTGCCGCCCGAGTGGGCGGAGCACCTTGCAGCGGCCGTGTTCGCGCAGGCTTCCATCGGGCTCCTGGTCCTGGACGCCGAGCTGCGGGTGATCGCCGCCAACGAGGACGCCGAGCTCTTCCGGGATGCTCCGGTCCGCATCGGCGTTCACGCGGACACGGTGTTCGGCGCCTTCGGCCTCGACGACGCCCGGCCGCTCCTCCGGGAGACGTTGGCGTCGGGCACTCCGGTGATCGGGCAGGAGCTGTTCACCGCCCGTGCCACGGACGGCCGCGAGTTGCAGCTGAGGCTCGCGGTCTTCCGCATCCCTCCGTACGACGGTCGGCCGCTCGGGCTGCTGGTCACCTTCAACGACGCGACCGAGCAGGTGCGCGCCGAATCGCGGGCCGCGATGGTGCATGAGGCGGCGGCGACACTCGGCGCCTCCCTGGATGTCACGGAGATCACCCGGCGGCTGGCGGACCTGCTGGTGCCGCGCTGGGCGGATCTGGCGGCGGTGGACCTGGCCGAGGCGGTCCTGATCGGCGAGGAGCCCATGCGCGACCCGGACACGGGCTACACGCCGTCGATCCGGACGGCGGTCGCCCAGACCGGGCCGTCATGGCCGGCCGAGCTCGTCCAGGTCGGGCAGGCGCCGCTGGTCCCGGTCGGCAGGCCGGAGATCATGGCCTTCGAGAGGGGTGTGACGCTGTTGGCTCCACACCTGGTCGCGGCGCCGGAACTGCCGCCGGAAATGCTGCGCCGGATCATACCGCCGGGCGGCCACAGCATCCTGGCGGTTCCGCTGTTCGCCCGCGGCCACCTGCTCGGAGCAGTGCAACTGTGGCGTACCGAACGCCCGGAGCCCTTCGACGAGGACGACGCCCGGCTGCTGGAAGAGGTCGCGTCGCGTGCCGCGCTGAGTGTGGACAACGCCCGCCGCTACACGCGCGAGCGCCGTGTCGCGCTGGCCCTCCAGCACAGCCTGTTGCCCGAGGGGCGCACGGACGAGCCGGCCGCCGAGACGTTCGGCGCGTACCTGCCGACCGCCTCCGCGGCGGGCGTCGGGGGCGACTGGTACGACGTGATCCCGCTGTCCTCCCTGCGGCTGGCCTTCGTCGTCGGCGACGTGGTGGGCCACGGCCTGGGGGCGAGCGCGACCATGGGGCGGCTGCGGACCGCCGTTCAGGCGATCGCCGACATGGACCTGCCGCCTGACGAGGTGCTGACCCATCTGGACGACCTGATCCTGCGGCTTTCCGACGAACGCGCCGGCCCCGCCGCGATCGCGGGGGCGACCTGCCTGTACGTCGACTACGACCCGGTCTCGCGCCGCTGCCGCATGGCTTCGGCCGGGCACCCTCCCCCCGCGGTGGTCGCGCCGGACGAGCGGGCGCGGTACGTGGACCTGGAGCCCGGACCACCGCTGGGAGTCGGCGGCATGCCGTTCGAGGTCACCGACATCGAACTGGCCCCGGGAAGCGTCCTGGTGCTGTACAGCGACGGCTTGGTCACCGGCCCTGACCGTGATCTCGACCGCGGCATGCGCGGGCTGTTGAAGCAGATCGAGCGATTCGACTGCGCGCACCGGGACTTGGACAAAGCCGGCCACGACCTGGTCGAGGCCGCGGCCGACAGCCCGCGCGACGACGACACCACGCTGCTGATGGCCCGCGTCCACCCGCTGGCCGACGACGACAGCGTCGCTTGGGAGTTGCCCGCCGACCCCGCGTGCGTCGCGCAGGCTCGCGATCTGACCGCCGCCCAGCTCACCGCCTGGGACCTGGACGAACTCGCCTTCACCACCGAGCTCGTGGTCAGCGAACTGGTCACCAACGCGGTCCGCTACGGCGGAGGCGGCCCGATCACGCTGCGGCTGATCCGCGGGAACGTGCTCGTCTGCGAGGTGTCCGACCCCGGCAACACCCAACCGCGCCTGCGCCGTGCGCGCAGCACGGACGAAGGCGGTCGCGGGCTGTTCCTGGTCGCCCAGCTCACCCGCCGCTGGGGCAGCAGATACCAGCAGTCCGGCAAGACCATCTGGGCCGAGCAGCCCCTGTTCGCAGAGCCCTCGATCGCTCACTGAGCACGAGCGGAGTCGGGTCTCCGCATGCGGCAACCGCACCGGCCGCGGAGCGCCCTTGCGCGGGATCGGACCAAATGCGTATGGTGACGGCCGGAAGTAGCGCGCGCTACCAGGTCTCGGCTGTTCCGCGCCGGGAAAGCGAACACGCAGATTCGCGCCGTGCCGCGGCGCGCCGCCGTTCCCAGTGATTCGACCGAGTATTCGCGTCGACAGCCCGTGGGGGGAGCATGGCGGCAAGGGTCCGCATCAAGGACGTGGCGAGCCTGGCCGGTGTCTCGGTCGGCACGGTCTCGAATGTCATCAACAACCCGGACGCGGTCTCGGACGAGTACCGCGAACGCGTCCGTGAGGCGATCGAGCGCCTCGGATACGTCCGCAGCGAGCCTGCGCGCCAGCTCCGCACCGGATCCGGCCGCATCGTCGCCATGCTTGTCCTGGACGTCGCCAATCCGTTCTTCGCCGAGGTCGCGAGAGGCGCCGAGCAGGTGCTGCGCGGCGCAGGGCTCGGCGTCATGGTCTGCAACAGCGCCGGCAGTCGGTCGGAGGAATCCGAGTACCTGTCCCTGGTCGCCGAACAGGGCGTACGCGGCGTCCTGCTCACTCCCGCCGACGGCCGCGGCCGGGCCGTGGACGCCCTCCAGGGCCACGGCATCCCCTTCGTCCTCGTCGACCGCTCGATGCCGCGGGACGAAGGCTGTTCCGTTTCAGTCGACAACGCTCATGGCGGTGCCGAGGTGGCGCGCCACCTCCTGTCCGCCGGGCACGAGCGCATCGCCTACGTGGGCGGCCCGACGGCGCTCCCCCAGGTACTCGACCGGTTCAGCGGAGCCCGGAGCGCCGTCCGACACGCCGGTCTCCCCGACGACGCCCTGCTGGCCGTCGACTCGTACGGCCTCAACGTGGCCGCCGGTCGAGACGCGGGCGCCCGCATCGTGGGCCTGCCATCGAGACCGACAGCGGTGTTCTGCGCGAACGATCTGCTGGCACTGGGCGTGTTGCAGGCGCTGTCTGTTGCGGGCGTACGTGTCCCGGACGAGATCGCCGTTGTCGGCTATGACGACATCGAGTTCGCGGCGGCCGCGGCCGTCCCGCTCAGTTCGGTACGCCAACCGGCGTTTGAGATCGGCCGCACGGCCGCCGAACTGCTCCTGTCGGAAGCCCGGGAAGACGCGCCTTCCGGCCACCGGCACCGAGAGGTCGTGCTGCGCCCCGAACTGGTCGTTCGCGAGTCGAGCCGAAGCCTCTGCCGCGGCGAACCGGAATCAGCGCGGCGCGGTGCCGGCGCCGCTGCCCGACCTGCGGCGGCACCACCTCAACGCGCGACGTCCCCGGAGTCGTGCTGACGCGGTCCGCGGAACGGACTCAGCGCGCCCACGCGGCCGGTCACCCGGTCTGGGGTCGGCCGACGGTCGAGGCGCGGGGGACCACCGTCGAGTCGAGCTCGGTCCACGTGGACGTCATGGGTCGGCCGTCGGCTTCGCGCAGGGCGACGGCCGCCAGGTACCGGGAGGCTTCGATGATGTCCATCCGCACGCTCGACAGCGGCGGGTGGAACAACTCGGCGATGGGGCTGTCGTCATGGCCGATCACGGCCAGGTCCGCGGGGATGCGCATGCCCGCGTCGATCGCCGCTCCCGCCACCGTCGCCGCGACATCGTCGTTGTACGCGACGACGGCGGTGACGCCGTCGGCGGCCCATGCGCGCACGGCTTCGCCGGACGATCCGTCGGCGTGGCTGACCGAACGGACTCCGACCATCTCCATGCCCAGCTCCTCGGCGCGCTTCACCGCGGCCTCGGCGCGCGTGCGCTGGAGGTCGAGCATCTGGGGATCGGCGAGCGAGGCGACGGCGATCCGCCGGTGTCCCAGCTCGTGCAGGTGATCGACCTGCATCCGCGCACCTTCGGAGACGCCCGGGGCCTGGTCGTAGCGTGCGGACTCGCCGGGGGGCGGGAGGACGCGCCGCACGCCCGCAACGCGCATGGAGGCCACTTCATCGTCGCTGAAGGTGGTCCATCCGATGACGATGTCCGGGTTCAGGGTCTCCCAGAGCGGCGGGGCGCCGCCGGGCGCACCGGTCTGGGTCACCAGCGCATATCCCGCCTCGGCCAGGATACGTGCGCTCTCGTCGAGAGATGCCTGCAAACTGGGCCCGAGCAGCCGACCGGGCAGGACCAGCAGGATGATCTTGCTGCGTCCACGGGCGAGGTCGGCCGCGGCACGGTTGGGCTGATAGCCGAGACGGGTGGCCGCGTCGAGAACGCGGGCGCGCGTTGCCTCGGAGATCTTCTTGCCGGGGGTGTTGTTGAGGACGAAACCCACGGTGGCGCGGGAAACCCCGACCTCCTTGGCGATGTCCACGGCCGTGACACGGCGGGCGGCGGCCAGATCCGGCACTGGTTCCCCTTCCAAACCTCGGCGCATGTTGCGCGCGCTACTCGCGCATCATAGCCTGCCACCGAGTAGCGCGCGCTACCTTCGTGTCGGCTCCCTGGGAACACCCATGTCCGGAGCACCGGCCTGCCTCGCGTGACGCCCGATCGCGGAGCGCGTCGAACCACCGAAAGGACTCCCCGTGCCGACCACCGACCCCGCCGACCTCTCCCTTGAGCAGAAGGCAAAGATCCTGACCGGGCGGGACCACACCACCAGCCATCCGATCGGCGAGGCGGGCATACCGCCCATCGTGCTCGTCGACGGTCCGCACGGAGTTCGGCCGCCCCGGACGGCGGCGGACCACCTGGGAATCAACGAGAGCCGACCGGCAACTTGCTTCCCTCCGGCGGTCGCCGTCGGGTCCAGTTGGGACCCGGACGTGGCCGTCCGGGTCGGCGAGGCGGTCGCGCGAGAGGCTCGGGCGTACGGCATCGACGTCGTCCTCGGCCCCGGCGTCAACATCAAGCGCTCGCCGCTGTGCGGTCGCAATTTCGAGTACTACTCCGAAGACCCGCTGCTTTCAGGGGTGTTGGCCGCCGCGCACGTGCGGGCGATGCAGGCCTCGGGCGCCGGGGCGTCGGTGAAGCACTTCGCGGCGAACAACCAGGAGGACGACCGCGTCCACGTCAGCGCGGACGTCGACGAGCGCACGCTGCGGGAGATCTACTTCCCGGCGTTCGAACGCGTGGTCACGGAGGCGAAGCCCGCGACGGTGATGTGCTCGTACAACCGCGTCAACGGCGTGTTCGCCGCCGAGAATCCGTGGCTGCTGACCGAAGTCCTGCGCGACGAGTGGGGCTTCGACGGATTGGTCGTCTCCGACTGGGGCGCGGTGCACGACCGCGTGGCGGCACTCAACGCGGGGTTGGACCTGGCCATGCCGATGGACTGGGGCGTCGGCGAGGCCTCGGTGCTCGAAGCCGTCCGCTCGGGCGAGCTGGACGAATCCGTGATCGACCGGAGCGTGCAGCGGATCCTTGCGCTGGCCGCCACGGCGACCGGAGCGGAGACCGGGTCGTCCGGGGACTTCGACGTGGACGCCCATCACGCCCTTGCCCGACAACTCGCGGCAGAATGCGCGGTGTTGCTCAAGAACGACGGCGGTACGCTGCCTCTGGCGAGCACCGCGCGGATCGCGGTGATCGGCTCGTTCGCGACCGCCCCGCGCTACCAGGGTGGGGGGAGCTCGCACATCAACGCGACCCGCACCGACGCCGCACTCGACGCCATCAGGGCGCTCGCTTCGGGCCCGGACACGGTGCGCTTCGCCCAGGGCTTCACGCTCAAGGGCACCGACGAGGCCATGCGCACGGAGGCCGTGGCGGCCGCGCGCGAAGCGGATGTGGCAGTGGTGTTCGCCGGCTTGGCCGAGGCGGACGAGTCCGAGGGCTACGACCGCGAGACGATCGACCTGCCCGCCGCGCAGGTCGAGGTCATCCGTGCCGTCGCGGCGGTCGCCCGGCGCACCGTCGTGGTCCTCTCCAACGGCGGCGTGGTCTCGCTCGAAGGATGGCACGACGACGTCGACGCGATCCTCGAAGGGTGGCTGCTCGGCCAGGCCGGCGGCGGCGCGCTGGCCGACCTGCTGTTCGGCGTCGCGAACCCGTCCGGGCGGCTCGCCGAGTCGATCCCGTTCCGCCTGGAGGACAACCCGTCGTACCTGAACTTCCCCGGTGAGCTGGGGCATGTGCGGTACGGCGAGGGCGTCATGGTGGGCTACCGCCACTACGCCAGCATCGGGCTGCCGGTCCGCTACCCGTTCGGCCACGGGCTCGGCTACACCACCTTCACGACCGCCGGCCTGGAGGCCGCCCCGACCGGCGACGACACCGCGGAAGTGGCCGTGACCGTCACCAACACCGGCACCCGCGCGGGCAAGCACGTCGTCCAGGTGTACGTGTCCACCACCGCCGGCCCGGTCCGCAGGCCCGCCCGCGAGCTGCGCGCGTTCGCCAAGGTCGCGCTGGAACCGGGCGAGTCGCGGCGCGTGGCGTTCGCACTCGACCGACGTGCCTTCGCCTACTACGACGTCGAGCACTCGGGATGGGCTGTCGCGGCCGGCGAGTACACCGTCCAGATCGCCGACAGCGCCACCGACGTCACGGCCGAAGCCGTCATCACTCTTCCCGGCGACACACCGGAGGCCCGGCCGCTCACGATCGAGTCCTCGCTCGGCGAATGGTTCGCCCATCCGGTCGTCGGCCCGGAGCTCACCACCAGGCTCAGTGCGGCCGCCCCGGCCCCCGAGGACGAGGAAGAGGCCGAGGAGAACGCCCGGCTGCTGCGCATGGCCGCTCCCATGCCCATGAGCCAGTTCTTCCTGTACGCCCCGCTCTCCGACGACGACCGCGAACACCTGCTCGCCCTCGCACACGCGTCCACATCCGCATCCGTGTCCGTGTCCGCGTCCGCCTAGGCACAGCCCCGCAATCTGACGGCACTTGATGGGGCAACCCATGCCGTTCCCCCGTCCCCGACCGTTTCGCCGACGAGCGCCACTCGCCGTCCACGGCACCGTCACCGATGGTCGCGTCAGGGCATCACGCGCGTAACGCTTACGCAAAATATGCTCGGCCTGGTCTCCCGTGCCGCACGCCGAAGGAGGACCGCCGCCACCCCTGCGGCGGTCCTCCTTCTTTCTCGCGCACGAGTCGCCACCGGCGCGGGCGACCGCGCCCATGGACGCAACGTCGCACGTCAGCGCCATGCCATACCCAGACGTGGTGCCGCATTGCCCCGGCCGAGCGCCGCACATGATCAGAACTCGTCGAAAACCTCAAGCGAGATTGGTAGCGCGCGCAACCCATTGCGGCTACGCTCCACACACTCCCTTAGCCAACCCGCACGACATGTAGGCCCGAGCGGTACGCCGTCATCCCAGCGATTCCATATGGTTTGCGCCGATACGCGGCCGAGGCGACATGTCCGGCGCGCACAAGCCAGGTTCGATCGTCGCCCCCCGACAGAACCCTTCAGAACGTCCCCTGCGGAGACTCCCATGCTGAAGTGCACCCTCTTGCGGCCCCAGCCCGAACGGCCGGGCTCATGAGCGCGCCACCCGCGCTGGAACACGGTGTCGCCGCCGAGCAGGCGCCGTCGTCGGCGGCAGGTCTGGCGGCCGGGCTGATCGACGCGGAGGCGGAACGCCGAGCACGTCAGTCGGAGGCGCAGCGTGAGGTCTTGTTCGCCGACGACCTGCTGCCCGGTGTGGGCGACAAGCAACTCTCCCTGCGCCAGGGTCTGGCCGCGGGTGGGTCCGCCACGTTCATCACCCTGACGGCGTTGGCGTCGATGGACGAGTTGGAGTCGGCGGCGCTGGGGGTTCTCGCGCCGGACATCCGGGACGCGTTCGGGATGAGCGACGGCACGATCGTGTTCATCTCCGCGGCGTCCGGCGCGTTCCTCGTTCTCGGTGCGCTGCCCATGGGCTGGCTCGCGGACCGCTGCCGTCGCAGCCGCGTGGTCGGCTGGGCCGGGGTCGCGTTCGCCGCGATGGTGTTCGCGTGCGGGCTGGCGGCGAACGCGTTCCTCTTCTTCCTGGCCCGGTTCGGTGTCGGGGTGGCGAAGTCCAGCACGTTGCCGGTGCACGGGTCCATGAACGCGGACACGTACCCGATCGGCGTCCGCGGACGCCTGGCCACGCTCAGTGCCGGGGCCGCGAGAACCGCCGGAGCGCTCAGCCCCCTTGCGGTCGGCGGGATAGCCGCCTTGGCGGGCGGGGACGACGGCTGGCGCTGGCCGTTCCTCATCCTCGGACTTCCCGCACTGCTCGTCGCGATCTGGGCCTTCCGGCTCCCGGAGCCCCCGCGCGGGCAGTACGAGATGAAGTCGGTGCTCGGCGAGGTCGTAAAGGACGCGAAGCCGATGCCGATCTCGATGGAGGCGGCGTTCGCACGGCTGATGCAGATCCGCTCGATCAGGGGCGCCATCATCGCGTTCTCCGCGCTCGGGTTCAGCCTCTTCTCCGGGGGCGTTCTGGCGAACCTGTGGGCCGAGGACCACTTCCACATGTCCACGTTCGAGCGCGGGCTCATGGGCTCGATCGGCGGCGCGTCCATGCTCGTGGCGCTCCCGTTCGCCGGCCCCTGGTACGACCGCCTCTACCGGCGCGACCCGTCACGAGCGATGGCGCTGCTGGGATTCATGATCCTTCCCGGTGCGGTGCTCATGCCGATCCAGTGGAGCATGCCGAACGGCTGGGCGTTCATGCTGGCGGGCATCCCCGCCACGATCCTGTCCTCGGTCACCTTCGCCATGGTCGGACCGGTGCTGCAGTCCGTGGTCCCCTACCGCCTGCGCGGAATGGGCGCGGCGCTGTCCGCGATCTACATCTTCTTCATCGGTGCGACCGGCGGCGCCCTGCTCGCCGGGCTGATCAGCAACGCGTACGACCCGCGCGTCGCCACGCTCGTGGTGGGGATCCCCTCGACCCTGGTCGGAGGCTACCTGCTGGTACGCAGCTCGCATTTCATCAAGAACGACCTGTCGCTGGTGGTGCAGGAGCTGCGTGAGGAACTGGCGGAGCGCGACCGGCAGTTGGAGGACCCGGAGAACATCCCGGTGCTCCAGGTCAAGAACGTCGACTTCTCCTACGGCCATGTGCAGGTGCTCTTCGACGTCGCCTTCGACGTCAAGCGCGGCGAGACGCTGGCTCTGCTGGGCACCAACGGTGCGGGCAAGTCGACCATCCTGAAGGCCGTTTGCGGCCTCGGAACACCGTCGCGAGGGGTGGTGCGCCTCAACGGGCGCACGATCACCTACGTAGCCCCGGAGCAGCGCGGCCGGTACGGCATCCACCTGCTGCCCGGCGGCAAGGGCGTGTTCCCGGACATGACCGTCCGGGAGAACCTGGAAATGGCCGCCTTCCGCTTCCGGAAGGACGCGGCACACCGTGACGAGCGTTTCGCTTACGTTCTCGGCCTGTTCTTCGACCTGAAGGACCGGCAGTCCCAGCGGGCCGGTTCGCTGTCCGGCGGCCAGCAGCAAATGCTCGCGCTGGCGATGGTCCTCATGCACGACCCCGAGGTGCTGCTCATCGACGAACTCTCGCTCGGGCTGGCGCCGGTGGTCGTGCAGGACCTCCTGGCGATCATCGAACGCCTCAAGGCCGACGGGCTGACCATCGTCATCGTCGAGCAGTCGCTGAACATCGCCCTCGCCGTCGCGGACCGTGCGGTGTTCCTGGAAAAGGGCCAGGTCCGCTTCGCCGGACCCGCCCGTGAACTGGCCGAACGCGACGACCTCGCCCGCGCGGTCTTCCTCGGCAAGGAAGGCGGCTGACCGGCCATGGAAATGCCAACCCTGCAACTGATGTTCGACGGCGCCGTCACCGGCCTGGTCATCGGCCTCCTCGCGATGGGCATCGTGCTCGTCCACCGCTCCACCCGCGTCATCAACTTCGCCGTCGCCAACATGGGCCTGGTCGGCTCGGTGCTCTTCGCGCTCCTCGTGGTGCGATGGGACGTCCCGTACTGGCTCGCTCTCATCGTGTCGCTGGCGGTCGGAGCCCTGTTCGGCGCCGTCGTCGACCTGGTCGTGGTACGGCGGTTGTTCACCGCGCCGCGCGTCATCGTCCTGGTCGCCACCATCGGTGTGGCACAGCTCGCGCTCACCGTCGTCACCGCGTACCCGGACCTGGACGACTACACCACGGAGTCGTACCCGGTGCCGTGGACCGGCACATGGTCCCCGATCGACGACCTGCAAATCAGCGGAGCCCAGTTGAGCGTCCTGGTCACGGTGCCGATCGCGGCGATCGTGCTGGGTTGGTTCCTCGGCGGAACGGTGCTGGGCAAGACGGTCAAGGCCGCCGCCGGCAATCCGGAACTGGCGCGGCTGAACGGCATCAGCCCCAAGGTCGTCTCCACGGCGGTCTGGGCGATCGCGGGTCTGCTCGGCACGTTGTGCCTGATCCTGATATCCGCGCAGACCAAGTCGCTCACCCAGATCGCCACGCTCGGCCCGACCACACTGCTGCGTGCGCTCGCGGCGGCGGTGATCGCCCGCATGGTCTCGTTCCGCATCGCCCTGGCGGCGGGTGTGGGGCTGGGCCTGCTCCAGTCGTTCGTGCAGTTCAACTGGCTCGACCAACCGGGCCTGAGCGACCTGACCGTCCTGGTCATCGTGCTGGTCGCGGTGTTCTTCGTGAGCCGCGGCCGGGACACCGAGGCGTCCTCGTTCTCGTTCGCGCCGAAGGTCAAGCCGGTCCCCGAGCGGCTGCGCGGGGTGTGGTGGGTCCGGAATCTGGAGCGCGGAGGGTTCCTGTTGCTGGGCCTGATCGCGGTGATCCTGCCGCTGTTGGTGACCCAGCCGTCCCGGCACCTGCTCTACACCGTCATCCTCGGGTACGCGATCTGCGCCGCGTCGGTGACGATCCTGACCGGCTGGGCGGGCCAACTCTCCCTCGGACAAATGGCGTTCGCCGGTCTCGGCGCGTTGACGGCCGCGTCCCTGAACCGTGGTTTGAGGCTCGACATCGGTGACACCACCTACAGCTTCCGCGGACTGGTGTTCCCGGTAGCGGTTCTGGTGGCCTGCTTGTTCACCGCGGGGCTCGCGGCGCTGGTCGGTGCGGGCGCACTACGGGTGCGCGGGCTCCTGCTCGCCGTGAGCACTTTCGCGTTCGCCGTGGCCGCCGAGCAGTATCTGTACCGCCGCGACGTGTTCCACGACGAGGGCACCACCACCGCGTCCTTCCCGCGCAGCACCGTGTTCGGCATCGACGTGTCCACCCAGCGCGCCTACTACTACCTGGTGCTGGTCGTGCTGGTCGTCGTCCTGCTGGTGGTCGCCCGGCTGCGCAAGTCCGGTGTCGGCCGTACCACCATCGGCGTGCGCGACAACCCCGCCACCGCGGCCGCGTACACGGTGGGCGCCACGCGCGTGAAGTTGCAGACGTTCGCGCTGGCCGGCGGCATCGCCGGGCTGGGCGGCGCACTACTGGCGGGCGCGGTACAGACGGTGCCGTACGCCGACAAGTACTTCCTCAGCGCCGACTCCCTGACGCTGGTCTCGATCGTCGTGATCGGCGGCCTCGGCTCGGTGTCCGGATCGGTACTCGGCTCCCTGTGGGTCATCGGCCTGCCGGCGTTCATGCCGGGCAACGAACTCGTGCCGTTGCTGACGTCCAGCCTCGGTCTCCTCATCCTGCTGCTGTACTTCCCCGGCGGCCTGGTCCAGATCGGCTACAGCGCTCGGGACGCACTGCTCTCCTGGGCGAACTCGAAGCTCACCCCGGCCCCGGACGCGAAGACGGCCACGGCACCGCCCGTTTCGCTCACCCGCTCCGCACACGAACCGCTACCGGACGACCGGCCGGTCCTGGCCACGTCGGACGTCAAGGTGCGCTTCGGCGGCCGCGCGGCGGTCGACGGCGTGACCATCGAAGTACAGGCGAACGAGATCGTCGGCCTGATCGGCACCAACGGCGCCGGCAAGTCCACGCTGATGAACGCCGTCGGCGGCTTCGTCCCGGCCAAGGGCACCGTCGAACTCCTGGGCAAGGACGTCTCCGGGCTGGCTCCCGCCGCCCGGGCCCGGCTGGGACTGGGCCGAACCTTCCAGGCCGCGACGCTGTTCCCGGAGCTGACGGTCCGTGAGACCGTGCAGATCGCCCTCGAAGCACGCGGTCGAACCGGAATACTGGCCACCGCGTTTCATCTGCCACACACCTTCAAGCGGGAGCGCGCCAAGCACTCCGAGGCCGACGACCTGATCGATTTCCTCGGACTGGGCCGCTACGCCGACGCGTTCATCTCCGACCTGTCCACCGGCACCCGCCGCATCGTCGAACTCGCCGGGCTGCTCGCGCTGGACGCCCGGGTGCTGTGCCTGGACGAACCGACCGCCGGCGTCGCCCAGCGCGAGACCGAGGCGTTCGGCCCCCTCATCCAGGAGATCCGCCGCGAACTCGGCGCGTCCATGCTCGTCATCGAACACGACATGCCCCTGATCATGGGCATCTCCGACCGCGTCTACTGCCTGGAGACCGGCCGCGTCATCGCCGCGGGGCAACCGTCCGAAGTCCGCAACGACCCCAAGGTCATCGCCAGTTACCTCGGCACCGACGAACGCGCCATCGAACGCAGCGGCACCGCGCCCGACACCCCCGGCCCCGGCCTGACCCCCGCGGACACCACCGTGCCCGCCTGACCCGGCCGCCCGCGCGGCCTTACGCCCGCCCCGTCCTTGCGCCGCATCGCGCTACGACCAGAAACGGACCACGTCAGATGTTCACCCCCACCGCACCAGACACCGCGGCGCGTTCGCCCTCGCCGCGGCCGCCGCCGGGGAGACCGGCCACGCAGCGGTTCGACACCAATGTCAGCTGAACCGCGGGCGGCCGCCCGAGTCTTCACCGGCGCGCGGGAGCCCGACGGCCACCGACGGACTCCCGTGCGCGCAACGCCCTCGACCCCGAAGTAGGAGCAGCCCGATGGATCACCTCCCCTACCGTGACGCGTCCCTTCCGGTGGAAGAACGCGTCCGGGACCTCCTGGGCAGGATGACGCTGGAGGAGAAGGCTGCGCAGACGGCGGCGCCTTTCGGCTCGGCCGTCGACGTACACACACCGCCCGGGACCGGGTGGGGTGGGGCGGTCGCGGCGCTGTGCACGCTCGGGCTGCCCCCTCGCGAGACCGCGCGGCGGGCGAACGAGCTGCAACGCAAGCACGTCGAGGACAGCCGCCTCGGCATCCCGGTGCTGCTCGCGGAGGAGGCGCTCATCGGCCTCAAGGTCCGCGACGCCACGACGTTCCCCGACGCCATCGCCCAGGCGGCCACGTGGGAGCCGGAGTTGGTCGAGGCCATGGGCCGGACCATCGGAACGCAGATGGCCCGTCTCGGCGTACGCCAGGCGCTGTCGCCGCTCGCCGACGTCGCCCGCGACCCGCGCTGGGGACGGGTCGAGGAGACCTACGGCGAGGATCCCTACCTGGTCGGCTGCATGGCCGCGGGCTACGTGCGGGGACTCCAGAACGCCGACGGCGGGTTCCCGGTCATCGCCACGCTGAAGCACTTCGTCGGCTACAGCGCGAGCGAGGGCGGCAGGAACACCCAGCCGGCGCAGCTCGGCCCGCGTGAGCTGCGGGAGATCCATTCAGTGCCGTTCGAGATGGCCATCCGGGCGGGTGGCGCGCGGGGCGTCATGCCGTCGTACAACGACATCGACGGCGTCCCCGTGACCGGTTCGAAGGCACACCTCACACGCCTGTTGCGCGAAGAACTGGGCTTCGACGGCCTCGTGATCTCCGATCTCGGCGCGGTGGGGCACCTGCACACCAAACACGGCACGGCCGAAGGCACCCTCCAGGCGGTGGCCCAGGCGATCCGCGCCGGCGTCGACCTGGACCTGGACAACAAGGTCTCCTCCGACCGTGTGATCGAGGCCGTCCGCACCGGCGTCCTCCCGGAACCGGAGCTGGACCGGGCGGTCGCAAATGTACTGCGCGCCAAGTTCCGCCTGGGCCTGTTCGAACGTCCCTACGTCGATCTCGACGCCGTACCCGAGACGTTCGATTCGCCCCGGGAACGGGCGCTCGCCCGCACGATCGCCGAGAAGTCGGTCATTCTCCTACAGAACCGACCGGTCGACGGCTCACCCCTGCTGCCCCTCGCCGCGTCGGTGAAGTCCATCGCCGTCATCGGCCCCAATGCGCACCGCCCGATGGGACAGCTCGGCAACTACAGCTACCAGGTGCTCGACAGCATGACCAAGCGGTTCGCGCTGGCGGCCGACCCGGAGGCGAAGCCGGAGGACGCCGAGGAATTCGCGGGCGAACTCGGCGCGGACCGAGCCGAGTTGCTCGTCGAGTCCGTGCCCGTGGTGACGTTCCTGGACGGCATCCGTCGGCGCGCCGGCGACTCGGCCGCGGTGACGTACGAGCCGGGCTGCCGGATCGCCGCCGACGACCGCTCGGGCTTCGACGCGGCGGTCCGGGCGGCCGCCGCCGCGGAGGTCGCCGTGGTCGTCGTCGGAGACCAGTCCGGCATCAACGCCTTCGGCACCGTGGGCGAGGGCCTGGACAGCGCCGAATGCGCGCTGCCCGGTGTGCAGCGCGAGCTTGTCGAGGCCGTCGTCGCCACGGGAACTCCCACGGTCGTCGTCCTCAGTCACGGCCGGCCCTACGTCCTCGGCTGGATGGCCGACGCCGTCCCCGCCATCGTGAGTTCCTTCTTCGGCGGCGAGGAGGCCGGGAGCGCGGTGGCATCCGTGCTGTTCGGCGACGTCAACCCGGCAGGCCGCCTGCCGATCGCGATGCTCGGCTCCGCCGGAGCGGCGCCGTTCCCGTACTGGGCGGCTGCGCGGTCGACCGCTTACGTCGATGTCGGGTCCGCCGTCGTCTTCCCGTTCGGGCACGGACTGAGTTACACCGACTTCGAGTACCGCGACCTGTCCGTCGCTTCCGCGGAGGTACCGACCGATGGCGTGGTACGGCTCTCGTTCACCGTCGCGAACGTCGGTGCCCGTGACGGTGACGAAGTGGTGCAGGTCTACGGCCAGGACGTCATCGGCCGGACGACCAGGCGCCGCCGCGTCCTGGTCGCCTTCCGCAGGATCCGGCTCGCGGCCGGTGCGGCGACCCGGGTGACGGTCGAGGTCCCCACGAGTATGTTCGCGCTCTGGGACGCGGACGAGGGCTGGGTCGTCGAACCCGGCCTGGTCCGGTTCTTCATCGGCGGGTCGTCCACGGCCGCGACATTGCGCGGTCGCGTGACCCTCACCGGCGGGAACCACCTGCCCGGGCCGGACAGGCCACTGTCCAGCAGCGTCGGCGTCGACGGCAGCGAAGCCGCGCTCGCGTCCTTCCGCGACGGCACGGAGTCTGCGGCGACCGTGACGGACGCGCACGACACGCCCGTCACGCAGGACAACACCGTCCTGGAATGGCTGGAACACCCCGTCGGCGGCCCGGCCCTGCGGGCCGTGTTCGAGGGCGTCGACGGGGATGTCGAGGACCTGCTCGAACCCGCGTACGGGCTGACGCTCACGCAGATGGTCGCGTTCAGCGGCGGCCGATTCCCGCAATCGCAACTCGACGAGCTCCTCGCCCTCACACGCGTCGCGCCCGAGGCCGATCGGCGCCTGTGACCACTCCCTGTGCGCTCTTGACCAACCACCGCAGGAGACGACGTCGCCGGGAGTCGCGGGGGCGCAGGTCCACGTCGTCGACCCGTGTCTCGCCGGACCAGTTGCGGTAGCCCTGAAGGTACGCGGTGATCCCGGAGGGGGAGACCGGGCAGTGCCGGAACCGTGGCGGCGAGATCGTCGTGCACGGACGCACGGACGCGTGAGCCGTTCGGCGGTACCGGCCGTGCCGAGATGCTCGCGTGGCGCGTGATGCTCACGCAGTAGGTGAGCCTGTCGACTCGACAAGTCGAGAGCGCGGACGCTGGTGACACGTGTCGAATTTCCACGGATTCACCGCCGCCCGGCCGGCCGGCGCCGCATCCGCACGTGGCGGCGGACAAAAATTCGTAACACATACACTAAATGCTTGGAGCAAACAATGCCGACCGCCCCGACTAAGCTCCGGCCCCCGGAGTGGTCGGCATCGCCGGCCGCGCACCCGTTGCAGCCTTCCCGGTCGGTGCGCCGACCTGGACTCGCGGGGTCAATCATTCACTCGGGAGCCGTCGACGCGTCGACCCCCGACCCGTCCCTGGCAGGCGAACCTTGTCTCGTTCCTTGCTCCGTCCTCTTCGCGACGGCCGCGTGCGCGGCCTCGCCGTCGCCGTCGCGGCCCTGCTCGTCGCGACAGCCTGCGGCTCCGACACGCGGCCCCACCCCGACGCGCTTGCGACACCTCGACCAGGCGGGGTCCTGAAGCTGGCCCTTCCGGCCGACCCGCCGTCCCTGGACCCGTTCACCACACCCGCATATGCCGTCGCCTACGGAAACGTGCTCTCGGCGATCTACGACCCGCTGGTGTGGTCGGACCCCGCCACGGGGACCGTTCGGCCACACATCGCGGAATCGCTGACACCCGACCGCGACGCCCGCACCTGGACGCTCGCTCTCCGCAACGGCGTGACGTTCTCCGACGGGCAGCCGTTCGACGCCGCGGCGGTCAAGGCGAACTGGCAGGCCCACGCCGATCCCGCAACCGGCTCCGCCGGAGCGGTCGTGGCCGCCGGACTCAAGCTCACCGTCGTCGACCCCCTCCACCTCGACATCGAACTACCCAGCTCGAACCGGAACTTCGATCGTGCCGTCGCGAACAACCTGGCCTACATCGCGTCGCCGCGTGCGCTGGCCGATCCGGCGTCCCTTCGCACGAACCCGGTGGGCGCGGGACCCTTCGTCCTCGCCGAACGCGTTCCCGGCCGGCGCCTGACGCTGCGCAGAAATCCGCACTACTGGCAGGCGGGACGCCCGTTCCTCGACGAGGTCGACGTACGCGTAGCCGCGGCGGGAACCACCCCGCCGAGCATGGTGGCGGCAAAGGACGCCGACCTCGTCTCGTTCAGCGACCCCGCGCAGGCGAAGGAAGCAGCCGACCTGAAGCTCGGTGTCATCCGCCTCGAACTGGGTGGCGGCCTCATGCTCGTCTTCAACACCCGCAGGCCGCCCTTCGACAATCCGGCGGCCCGCAAGGCGGTCGTGCTCAGCCTCAGTGCCGACGAGATGAACCGCCGCTTCTTCCAAGGCCTGGGCACCCCGGCCCGGGGAGTGTTCGACCGTGCGTCGCGGCTCGCCAGCAGCCAACTGATGCCGCGCGAGAACGACTCCGAGGCGGCTCGCGCGGCGTTCGACGCGCTCACCGTCGGCGGCACTCGGCCCTTCCGATTCTCGTTCCTGCTGGTCGGCGGCGGGCCGGAGTCCCAGGCCACCTACACCCAACAGCAGGTCGAACGCTTCCCCGCCGTGCAGATGCAGATCGACGCAGTCGACACCCCGACACTCATCCGGCGCACGCTGTCCGGGGACTTCGACATGGCCGTGTCCGGGATGTGGATGACCGACCCGGAGCCGGTGCTCTATGACTTCCTGCGTCCCGGCAGTCCCACCAACGTGAGCGGCTATTCCAACGCCGACGTGACCGCCGCCATGACCGCGGGCCGCCTCGCCGTGGACGCCGACGCCCGCCGGGAGGCGTACACCCGGGTGCAGGTCCGACTCAATGAGGACGTGCCCTTCTGGGTCTACCAGGAAGCCGCCGGCACGGTCGTCTTCGCCCCTGCGGTGGCCGGCGTACAGGCGTACAACGACGGGCTGGTCCTCTTCGACCGCATCGGTCTGCGGCGCTGAGGCTCACCTGCCGACCCGCGCCGCCGCGGCACGTTCGCGAGGCGCTACTCGGCCGCGGCGTCGAGAAGAGCGCGTAGAGTCCGGACGTCTCCCACGGGATCCGCTCCTTCCGGAGTTGCGTTGAGGGTGGTGACGCCCGCCTTGCGGTAGGCCTCGATACGGCCCGCCACATGGTCGGCGGGCCCGACGAGGTGGATGAGGTCGATGAGTTCGTCGGGGACGGCGGCTTCGGCCTCGGCGCGGCGGCCGGTGAGGTAGAGGTCCTGGATGCGGTCGGCGGCGTCCGCGAAGCCGTAGCGGGAGACGAGCGCGTGGTAGAAGTTCTGGCCCCGTGCGCCCATACCGCCGACGTACAGAGCAGTCATCGGACGGGCGAGGTCCCGGAGGGCCGCGCGGTCCTCGCCGATGGCCAGCACGCCGCCGGCGACGATGTCCAACCGTGCCGACTCCGCGGGCCGGCGGGCCAGTCCGGCGTCCATCGCCTTGCCCCACACCTCCGGCATCCGCTCGGGCGCGAAGAGGAACGTGAGCCAGCCGTCGGCGATCTCGGCGGTGAGCTCGACGTTCTTCGGCCCGAGCGCGGCGAGGTACACGGGGATGCGGTCGCGCACGGGGCGGGTGAGCATCTTCAAGGGCTTTGCCAGGCCCGTCCCCTGCTGCGGTCCGAGGGGCACGCGCGTGGTGGCGCCGCTGTGGACCACCACCTCGCGACGCCACGCGGCCCGGCAGATCTCCACCACATCCCGCGTGCGCGCGAGCGGCCGGTCATAGGGCAGTCCGTGCCAACCTTCGACGACCTGGGGACCTGACGTGCCCAACCCGAGCACCGCACGGCCCGCCGAGGCCGCGTCCAGGCCCGCCGCCGTTTGCGCCAGCAAGGCCGGCGTGCGGGAGAAGACGTTCAGCACGCCCGGGCCCACCTGGACCCGCTTCGTCCGCGCCGCGATCGCACCGAGAACGGCCACGGAGTCGAACCCGTAGGACTCGGTCACCCACACCGCGTCCACGCCGGCTTCCTCGAATTCCACAGCCCTGTCGAGCAGCGCGGCCGCGTCGCCGGTGAACTTCAGGGTGGTACTCAACCGCATGGTCAACTCCTAGAGGTCACAAGCAACTTGATGGGTCGTCACGACGCATGCCGGGCCCTGCGTCGGCGCGGGCCCTCTGGGTGCTCGGTTCGTACCTCCCGTCCCGCGGCCGGCACGTATCCCAATGCTCGAATCCACCGCGGTCGCCCACGGTTCGACGAGAAGACCGCCTTCGGACGCGGACAATTTAGCGTATGAGATCTACTATTTCCCCACGCGCATGGCCCCGCGCTCCGCGATCGGCGCCGCCCCGACGGTTGCGGAGGCTGTCGGGCCCGGGTAATCTGCCCCTCGGTAGCGCGCGCTACCCAAGGCGAGGCCACTCGGGGGGCGGGTCACCGCCGTGGTGTGGGCCACCGGACACGTCTCCACCCCAGGTCCCCATCCCAACCCCCTGCCGCGCGCAGGACCGAGCCGTCATGAGAGGGCCGCGTGCTGATCCGCCTCGTCCGGGCCCACCTCACGCCCTACCGTCGGCCCGTGGCGGTGCTCGCCCTGCTCCAGCTGGCACAGACCGCGGCGACGCTCTACCTGCCCAACCTCAACGCCGACATCATCGACACCGGCGTGGTCCACGGCGACCACGGCTACATCGTCCGCGTCGGCGCGGTCATGGTCGCGGTGGCGTCGGTGCAACTGGTCTGCTCCTACCTTGCCGTTCGGATCGGCGCGCGGGTCGGGATGGCGCTCGGCCGCGACATCCGGCGTTCCGTGTTCGCGCGGGTCCAGTCGCTTTCGGTGCGCGAGATGGGGAGATTCGGGGCACCGTCGCTGATCACCCGCAGCACCAACGACGTGCAGCAGGTCCAGATGCTGGTGCTCCTCACACTGACCCTGATGGTGTCCGCGCCCATCATGGCGGTCGGCGGGATCGTGCTCGCCGTCGACCAGGACCCTCCCCTGTCACTGACCCTCGTCGTGCTGGTGCCGCTGCTCGGCATCGCCATCGGGGCGATCCTGCGCGGCCTCGCCCCCCTGTCGAACGCCATGCAGCGCGGCATCGACTCCGTCAACCGCATCATGCGCGAGCAGATCACCGGGCTCCGCGTCATCCGCGCCTTCGTCAAGGAGGACCACGAGAGCCGCCGCTTCGCCGCGGCCAACGCCGAACTCACCGACGTCTCGGTACGCGTCGGCCGGCTGATGGCCCTGATGTTCCCGGCCGTCATGACCATCGTGAACATCGCAGGGGCGGCCGTCCTGTGGTTCGGCGCCGAGCGCGTCGACTCCGGCGAGATGACGGTCGGCGCGCTGACCGCCTTCATCAGCTACCTGCTGCAACTGCTGATGGCCGCGGTCATGGCGACGTACATGCTGCTGTGGATCCCCCGGGCCGAGGTCTGCGCGGGCCGCATCCTCGAAGTCCTCGACACCGAAAGCTCGGTCGCTCTCCCGTCCTGTCCGGTGCGCCGCCTCACCCGCCGCGGCCACGTCGAGCTGCGCGGCGTCGGCTTCCACTACCCGGGCGCCGAAACGGGTGTCCTGGACGGAATCACCCTGTCCGCGGGGCCCGGCGAGACCACGGCGATCATCGGCGGCACCGGCAGCGGCAAGAGCACCCTGCTCAGCCTGATCCCCCGGCTGTCCGACGCCACCGCCGGGACGGTCCTGGTCGGCGGCGTGGACGTACGCGACCTGGATCCCGCGCTGCTGAGCCGCACCGTCGGGTACGTCCCACAGCGGCCGTACCTCTTCTCCGGCACGATCGCCTCCAATCTGCGGTACGGCGCCCCCGACGCGTCCGACGACGATCTGTGGCGTGCCCTGGAAGTCGCGCAGGCACGGGACTTCGTCGAGGCGCTGACCGACGGCCTGGATGCGCGCGTCGCGCAGGGAGGCACCAACGTCTCCGGCGGCCAGCGGCAACGCCTGGCGATCGCACGCGCGTTGGTCGGCCGACCCGACGTGTACCTGTTCGACGACTCCTTCTCCGCCCTGGACTACGCGACAGACACGCGGCTGCGCACGGCGCTGGCCGAGGAGACCGCCGAGGCGGCCGTCATCGTCGTCGCCCAACGCGTCGGCACCATCCGCGACGCGGACCGCATCGTCGTACTCGACGAGGGCCGGATCGTCGGCGTCGGCACCCATGCCGAACTCCTGGAATCCGACGGCACGTACCGGGAGATCGTCCTGTCGCAGCTCACCGAGGCGGAGGCGGCATGACCGACGGAAGCGACGGCGAGCGGTCCCCGAGGCGCGAGGATCCTCCGGCCACCCCGCCCAAGTCCGGTGCCGCGCCTCGACGCCCCGACCAGTCATCCGACTTTCGCGCGACGGCGCGGCGGATCACGGCCCTGGTCACGCGCAGGCGCGGACTGTTCGCGGGGGTGCTGGCGACCGGCGCTCTCAGCGTCGGGCTCACCGTCGCCGGGCCGGTGCTCCTGGGCCGGGCCACCGACCTCGTGGTGTCCGGCTCCTTCGACGACACGGGCAAGGGCATCGACTTCCCCGCGGTCGCCCGGATGGTGGCGTACGCCATCGCCGTCTACCTCGTGGCCGGGCTGTGCGGCGTGCTCCAGGCCCGCATGGCCACTGTGGCCGTACAGGACGCCGCCGAGCGGCTGCGCCGGGACGTCGAGGCCAAGCTCGCGCGTGTCCCGTTGAGCTACCTCGACCGCAGGCACCGCGGCGAGATCATCAGCCGGGTCACCAACGACATCGACAACCTCGCCCAATGCGTACAACAGGTGTTGAGCCAGCTCGTCGTCTCGGTACTGACCATCGTCGGGGTCGTGGCGGTGATGTTCTGGGTCTCGTGGCTGCTGGCGCTGATCGCGCTGCTCACCGTCCCGCTGTCGGTGCTCGCCGTCGCGTGGATCGGCAGATGGTCGCAGCCGGAGTTCACCCGGCAGTGGCAGCACACCGGACGCCTGAACGCGCACATCGAGGAGATGTACACCGGGCACTCGCTCGTCAAGGCGTTCGGCCGCGAGGAGCAGTCCCAGGCGGCGTTCGACGCGGAGAACGAACGCCTGTACGAGGCGAGCCGCCGGGCCCAGGAAAGGTCCGGGCTGGTCCAGCCCCTGATGATGTTCCTCGGCAACCTCAACTACGTGCTCGTCGCCGCGGTCGGCGGGCTGCGCGTGGCCTCGGGAGCACTGACGGTCGGCGACGTCCAGGCGTTCATCCAGTATTCGCGCCAGTTCAGCCAACCGCTGGGCATGCTCGCCGGCATGCTCGGCATGGTGCAGTCCGGAGTCGCCTCAGCCGAGCGCGTGTTCGAGCTCCTGGACGCTCCCGACCAGGCGCCCGACCCGGCCGAACCGGACCGGCCGACCGCGGGCGTCGGCCGCGTCGCCTTCGAGGATGTGTCGTTCCGCTACGTACTCGACACGCCGCTCATCGAAGGACTTTCGCTGGTCGCCGAACCAGGGCACACCGTCGCGATCGTCGGCCCGACGGGCGCGGGCAAGACCACGCTGGTCAACCTCCTCATGCGCTTCTACGACGTCACCGGCGGACGCATCACGCTCGACGGGGTCGACACCGCGTCCATGTCCCGCGCGGACCTGCGCTCGCGAATCGGGATGGTCCTCCAGGACACCTGGCTGTTCCGCGGCACCATCGCCGAGAACATCGCGTACGGATCGGAGCACGCGACGCGCGATCACGTCGTGGACGCCGCGAAGGCCGCGCACGCCGACCGCTTCATCCGCACGCTGCCCGACGGATACGACACGGTGGTCGACGACGAGAGCGGCTCCGGCATCAGCGCCGGCGAGAAGCAACTACTCACGATCGCACGGGCGTTCCTGACCGAACCGACGATCCTCGTACTCGACGAGGCAACCAGCTCCGTCGACACCCGGACCGAGGTGCTGATCCAGCAGGCGATGGCCCGTTTGCGCCGAGGCCGCACGGCGTTCGTCATCGCCCACCGCCTGTCCACGATCCGCGACGCCGACACCATCGTCGTGATGGAGAACGGCACCATCGTCGAACAGGGCTCCCACGACCAGCTGGTGGTCGCCGGCGGTGCCTACAGCCGCCTCTACGCCGCGCAGTTCGCCGATGCGACGGCCGAAGTCGACTGAAGGACAAGGCGCACGACGTCGCGGTCCTCTCATTCTCCGACCTGACCCCAGAGCGGGTACGCGGATCGGGTCCGCATCGTGACGGACTCCTGGCAGTCGCGGGGCGCCACAGCCGAAGGAGGGCGCCGCGTGTCCCGCGGCGCCCTCCTTCGCTCACATGGCGTTCGCCTGGGCGATCTTTCCGAGCCACGCGAGGCTGGGCTTGGGGTGGCGTTCAAACGTCGTCCGGTCGACCGCTACGAGCCCGAAGGTCGGCTCCCAGCGCCCCCACTCGAAGTTGTCCAGCAAGCTCCAATGCAGGTAGCCGCACACGTCGATGCCGCTCTGCATGGCGTCGTGCATGCCGGTCAGGGCCCCCGTCGTGTACGCGATGCGCCGCTCGTCATCGGCGGTGGCGATACCGTTTTCGCTGACGATGATCGGGACGTCGCCGACGACGTCACGGGTGTGCCGCAGCGCGATGCCGAGCGCGTCGGGCCGGTACGCCCAACCCATCAAGGTGTTGTCGGGGTGTTCCGGGTGCGGCACGACCCCCTCGTCGTCCACGAGTTGGCTGGTGTAGGACTGGACGCCGACGAAGTCGTCGTCGCGCGCAGGTTCGAGGTACATGTCCTCCCAGACCTGCTGCACCTCGGCATGCATGGCCTCGCTCCCGGGGACGGGCACGAGCGCCTGATTGGCCACCGTCCAGCCGACCCTCGCGCCGGTCCGTTCGCGGACCAGCGGCGCGACGGCGCGATGCGCGGTGATGAGGGCTTCACCGAATTCGGAGTCGGGCAGCGCACCGGTCAACTGGTACTCCTTGCCTTCTGCGACCCGTCGCAGTTGGCCGTGGTTCACCGCCACGACGTTGGGCTCGTTGATCGTGCAGACCCACGCGACACCTTCGAGGATGCTGCACGCCTGTTCCACGTAGCGGGTGAAGACCGCGGTCGCATCGTCCGCCAGCCATCCCCCCTTGTCCCCGAACCACACGGGGTGGGTGAAGTGGTGGAGGGTCACGACCGGAGTCAGCCCCAACCGCTGCGCGGCCTCGATCATGCGGCGGTAGTGGGCGAGTTCGGCGCGCGAGAACTTCCCGGGGCTCGGTTCGATCCGCGACCATTCGAGGCTGAAGCGGTAGGCGTTCAGGCCCGCTTCGGCCAGCAGCGTCATGTCCTCTTCGTACCGGTGATAGCTGTCCAGTGCGTCACCGCTGAACTGGACGCCGTAGTCGGCCGCGGCGTGTTCGAGCTGCCACCAGTCGTTGTTGATGTTGTTGCCCTCGATCTGGTGCGCCGCGGTCGACGCCCCCCAGAGGAAGCCCTTCGGGAAGGTACGGGTCATGGACGGCTGTCTCCCTTGTCGTTCACTGGGGGCTGTGCCCCGGACGACCGTGCCGTGTCGGGCAAGCAGGAAGGCAGGCAGCGGCGATTGCCACGGACGTGATGTCGGCGAAGCGGTTCGTCGCTCAACCTCGTGACTTCCTGGCTGTCCCATTCCCGAGTCGTCCGCAGCGCGAGTAGCGCGCGCTACTGAGCGGCAGATTACCCACCCCAAGTAGCACGCGCAATCATCGGTTCTGGGCGCCCCTTATCGTGGGCGGGCGCTCGGGCGGGCGGGCGCTCGGGCGGGCGCGGACAGCGCGACAGCCGCGCTGCCCGCACCGGTCCGCAGCCCCGGAGCGGATCTCTCAGTAGTGCCGTCCGATGCCGCCGTCGTGGTAGAGCGCCGCCCCGGTCACGAAACGCGCCTCCTCGGATGCGAAGTAGACGAACGCATGCGCGGTGTCCTCCGGCTTGCTGGACGCCTTCAACAGGGACAGCTGCGAGATGCCGTCCACCGCGGCTTCCCGGCTTGCCCAACGCCCCTGCGCGACATAGTCCTCCACCGCTTCCTCGATGAGAGGGGTCATCGTGAGACCGGGGTGCACGGAGTTGACCCGGATGCGCTTGGGCCCGAACTCCACTGCGGCGCACAGCGTCAGCATGCGCGCGGCGGACTTCGAGACCTGATAGCCGAGGTTGGCGTCACTGGGCATGAACGACGCCATGGACAGGTTGTTGATGATCGAGCCCCCACCCGAAAAGCGGGTGCCGCTCCTCTCAAGCTCCGGGGCACACAGTTTCATGCCGAGGAACAGCGCATCGTGGTTGACGGCCATCACGCGGCGCATGTCCTCCAGCGACGTCGTCATCACGCTGCCGTGCACCGAAATGCCGGCATTGTTGACGAGCACATCGAGTGCGCCGAACTCGCGCACCGTCTCGTCGACGACCGAGCGCCAGCTCTCCTCACTCGTGACGTCGTGGCGGAGCCCGAGAAAGCGGCCGCCGGCCGAGACGTCCGCCAGGCGCCGCGCGATCGCCGACGCCTCGTCGTCGCGCATGTCCGTCCCCACGACCGCCGCGGCGCCTTCCCGCAGGAAGGCCTCGCAGACGGCGACGCCGATGTTCCCCATCCGTCCCGCGCCGGTGACGAGCGCCACCTTTCCGGCGAGTCGTGACATGTGATCCTCTGTTCGTCATTGCATCCCACACGACGCGCACAGTCCGGGACCGCCCGGACTTGAGTTCGCCCGTGGCACGCGGCATTCGAAGTCATGTAGCGCCGACATGGTCACAACATGATCCAGTCAGCCCGCACCAGTAAACGATTCACTGGACATATTGTCTAGTGAGTAGCCTCACTGCATCGCGAGTGTGCGCGGCGGCCGAAACGCTCACCACGCGGCTTCGCCCTCGCACGTCCCGCCGAGGCACCACCCGCAGGGGGTTGCCTGTTCGGGCGTCCGGGTCCACCAGCCCCTGCATCTGGATGCCGTCCATCGTCGCGATCACCAGCCGGGCAAGCCCGCCGGCGCCCACGTCCGTACGCGCCCGCCCGTCCCGCTGCATCCTCTCGACGCCGCACGAAGGAGCATGCCAGTCCGCTGGTTGCGCGCGCTACCTGTAGCGCGTAGCCTGCCTCAAGTTCGAGGGCGCCGGGCAGCCCGTCCGCGCCACCGCGAAGGAGATACGTGTGAACGTCGATCCGATCCTCCCGGGCTTCTACCCGGACCCGACGATCTGCCGGGCGGACGACGCGTACTACTTGGCGACGTCCACGTTCGAGTACTTCCCCGGCGTCCCGGTGTTCCGCAGCACGGACCTGCTCCGGTGGGAGCAGGTCGGCAACGCCCTCGACCGTCCGGAGCAACTGCGGGTGATGGGCGGTCTCTTCGCGGCCAGTACGGGGATCTACGCGCCGACGCTGCGTTACCGCGACGGGGTGTTCTGGCTGGTCACCACCAACGTGCTCGAACACGGCAAGGGCCAGTTGATCGTGCGCACCACCGACCCGGCCAAGGGCTGGAGCGACCCGGTGTACGCCGAAGGCGCGACGGGCATCGACCCGGATCTGGCCTGGGACGAGGACGGCACCTGCCATCTGACGTGGGCCGGTCCGGACGGGATCACACAGGTGGCGGTCGATCCGGACACCGGCCGACTGCTGTCCGAACCGCGGGTGCTGTGGGGCGGCACCGGACTGGCCTTCCCGGAGGCGCCGCACCTCTACGCCCGGAACGGGTGGTGGTACCTCGTGATCGCCGAGGGCGGCACCGAGCGCGGCCACGGCGTGTCCGTCGCGCGCTCGCGGGCGATCAGCGGGCCGTTCGAGGCACACCCGGCGAACCCGATCCTGTCGCACCGCAGCACCGACCACCCGGTGCAGAACACCGGCCACGCCGACCTGGTGGAGTTGTTCGACGGCCGCTGGGCGGCGGTATATCTCGGGGTGCGCCCGCGAGGCAGCACCCCGATGTTCCACGTCAACGGCCGCGAGACGTTCCTGGCCGGCGTCGACTGGGTCGACGACTGGCCCGTCGTGGCGGAGGACGCCTTCGACGTGCCCCCGCAACAGACGTCCTTCACCGACCACTTCACCGGCGTCCACCTGCACCCGCGGTGGATCTCGCCCGGCACCGACCCGCGCACGTTCGTCAGCCGTGACCCCGGTACTCCGGCCGGGATCGTCCTCGCGGGAGGACGTTCTCCCGAAACACGCGACGCACGGCACCTGCTCGCCGTCCGTGCCCGGGACACCCGGTGGCAGGCCGCCGCCGCCCTCCCCGCCGGCGACGCGGCGCTCGTCGTACGCATCGACGACGCGCACTGGGCGGGTGTGGAACGGGTCGGCGACGTCCTGACCGCACGCGCGGTCGTCGGCCCCTTCGACCAACGGCTCGCAACCGCCACCGGCGTCTCCCCCGAGCATCCGTTGGCCGTACGCAGCGTGGACCACCAGGACATCCCCACTCCGCACAACGGCCCGGACAGGCTCGAATTCGGCTACCTCGTCGGCAACGAATTCCAACGGCTCGCCGACATCGACGGACGCTACCTCTCCACAGAAGTCGCCAGCGGCTTCACCGGCCGCGTCATCGGCGTCGAAGCACTGGCAACCCGGGCCGTGCTCGCCGAGTTCAGCTACGCCCCGCTCACCGCGCCGCCCGAGTGAGGCCCGTGCGCTCAACGCCTATGAGATGGCCGGACGGGCGGCAACCGAGCCGTTCACCGGACATGGACCGGGCCGGCAGTGCCGAGGGCCACGAAGAGCAGTACCTCGGGCGACGCCACCACTCCGGCCACGCGTGCACCGCGCAGGGTCGCCTGGACCCCGACGTCATCACCCGCGCCGCGGTCGAACTCGTCGACAGCGAGGGCGGCGCCGCGCTCACCACCACCAATCTCGCCCGCAGGCTCGGAGTGTCGCAGCCGGCGCTGTACGCCCACGTGGCGAATCCGGCGGCAGCGCGGCGTGCGGTGGGCCTGTACGGCATGCGTCAGATGAGCGAGGCGCCGCAGTCATCGGTCATCGGTCATCGGTCATCGGTCATCGGCAAACGCTCGGGTCCGGTCTCCCGATCCCGGCCGCTCTCTCGAAAGGACCCGCCATGCCGTCCGTCCTCACGCCGGTGCTCGACTGTGTCGTCGGAGCCCTGGAGATCGCTGTCGACGCCACCGGCGTCACGTTCCACCGCGCGCCGGCCGCGGCGCGAGCCCGCATGGCTGACGTGGCTCTCGACTTCATGAGCGCGACCCCGTCCGGGGTACGCATCGAAATGCTCACCGACGCCACGGAGGTGGAACTGGACGTCGCGCTGACCAAGACGGTTCCGGCGGGCCTCCCCGCGTCGGAGACCGTCTTCGACCTGGTGGTGGACGGCGTCCTGCGTGAGCCCGTCGGCACAGCGCGGCAAACCCTCGTCCGGATGGACGCCGCCACCGGCGCCTTCAACCTGGAACCCGCGGGCCCGGCGACCCTGCGGTTCGAAATCGACGGCACACCGGCGGAACGGCGGGTGGAGATCTGGCTGACCGCCGCCGCGCACCTCCGGCTCCTCGACGTGCGGATCCCGGCCGACGCGTCGCTACGGCCGGCACCGGCCAGCGGGCCGTTGTGGGTGCACCACGGCAGCTCCATCAGCCAGTGCTCGGAAGCCGACCGCCCCACCGGGACCTGGCCGGCGATCGTCGCGCGCCGCACGGGTGCGTCACTGCTGAACCTCGGCCTCGGCGGGCAGTGCCACCTGGACCCGTTCATGGCGCGGGCCATCCGCGACCTGCCCGCGGCCGCGATCAGCGTCTGCGTCGGCATCAACATCGTCAACGGCGACACCATGCGGGAGCGTGCGTTCGTCGCGGCGTTCCACGGATTCCTCGACACCATCCGCGAAAAGCACCCCGATACACCGATCTCGATCATCACGCCGATCGTCTGCCCCGTCGTGGAGGATCACCCCGGCCCCACCACCGGCACGACGGCCGCGACGGACCACCGAATCGGCACCGTCGAACGGGACCCAGCCCTCGCGGTCGGTGCGCTCTCCCTGGACCGCATCCGCAAGCTGCTCCACCAGCACACCGGGATACGCCGCGGCGAGGGCGACACCGCGCTCGAAATCATCGACGGCCTCGACCTGTTCGGCCCGGCCGACGCCGCCGACCTGCCGGACGGCCTGCACCCCGACGGCGCGGGCTACCGCCGCATCGCCGAACGCTTCCACTTTCCCACCTTGACGGCGGATCTCCGGCGGCAGTGAGCCGACGTTCTTCGGCTCGCCGAGCACCGGTGCCCGGCCGAGGCACCGTCGTGCGGTTGCGCGGTCGGCGGACCGGGCCAGTACCAAGTCGCTTCGAAGCGCAGGGAGGAAAAGCATGATTCGCAGTGCCTTCAACCGGGGCTGGGAAGTCCGGCCGAGGTCGGGACCGTTCGCGGAGTTCATGGGACCTCCGGACCCGTACGTCGAGGTCACGCTCCCGCACGACGCGATGCTCGCCCGGGAGCGGAGCCCCGGCGGCACCGCGACCCTGGGGTTCTTTCCCGAGGGGGCCTACGAGTACCGCAAGACATTCCACGTGCCCGAGGAGTACCGCGGCAAGCGGGTCGCGATCGAGTTCGAGGGCGTCTACCGCGGCGCGATGGTCTACATCAACGACGAGTTCGCCGGGCAACGGCCCTTCGGATACTCGGCGTTCGTGGTTCCCGCGGACAACTTCCTGCGCTACGGCGAGGACAACGAAGTGCGCGTCGAGTGCCGCACCCACCACGACTCGCGCTGGTACAGCGGCGCCGGGATCTACCGCGACGTGCACCTCGCGGTCGGCAACATGACGCGCATCCCCCTGGACGGCGTCCGGGTCACGACCCCGGACGTCGACACGGACCAGGCCGTGGTCGTCGTCGCCACGCTCGTCGAGCACGACGGCCCGACCCGGACGACCGTCGACGTCGTCACGGAGATCCGCGACGCCGCGGGCGCCGTCGTGGCCACCGACCGCAGCGTCGCCTCCGTCTTCCCCGGGGAGCCGGCCACGGTCCGCCAGCGCCTCTACGTCAAGCGTCCCGAACTGTGGAGCGTCGACACTCCCGTCCTCTACACGGCGACTGTCGCCCTGCGGGACGGCTCCGGCGAAGTCGACCGGGACCAGGCGGTCTTCGGTGTCCGCACGCTGCGCCTGGACGTCGACCACGGACTGCGGATCAACGGCGTGCCGGTGAAGCTGCGCGGCGCCTGCGTCCATCACGACAACGGCGTCATCGGCGCGGCGACCATCGCCCGCGCGGAGGAACGCCGCGTGCAGTTGCTCAAGGACGCCGGCTTCAACGCCGTTCGCAGCGCCCACAACCCGCTGAGCAGGGCGATGCTCGATGCCTGCGACCGGGTCGGCATGCTGGTGTTGGACGAGGCGTTCGACATGTGGACGCACAACAAGACCGACGGCGACTACGGCCTGGACTTCCCCACCTGGTGGGAACGCGACCTGGAAGCCATGGTCCGCAAGGACGCCAACCATCCCAGCGTCGTCATGTACTCGATCGGCAACGAGATCCTCGAACTCGGCAACCCCTCCGGAGCGGCGTGGGCCCGGCGTCTGGCGGAGAAGGTCCGCGCCCTGGACGACACCCGCTACGTCACCAACGGCGTCAACCTCATGCTGCCGTTCCTCAAAGAGGTGGTCGCCATGGTCAACGACGGCGCCCCCGCGCAAGCGCAGCACGCGAACCTCAACGCGATGATGGCCGCCATGGATGATGCGGTGAACACCGTCAGCGCGTCCGAGATGGTGACCACCCGCACCGCGGAGGCGTTCGCGGTCCTGGACGTCGCCGGCATGAACTACGCGGACTCCCGGTACGAATTGGACCGCGAGCTGTTCCCCAACCGGATCATCGTCGGCAGCGAAACGGTGGCGAAGAAGATCGACACCAACTGGCGCCTGGTCCTGGACAACAGCCACGTGCTGGGCGACTTCACCTGGACCGGCTGGGACTACCTCGGCGAACCGGGCCTGGGCATGGTCGGTTACGCGGACCGGATCACCGCCGAGACCTCGCCGGCGCAGTTCCTGCTGCTGACCGCGCGCGCCGGGGACATCGACATCACCGGCCACCGGCGCCCGGCCTCGTACTACCGGGAGATCGTGTTCGGGCTGCGGAAGGACCCCTACATCGCGGTACAGCCCCCGTCCGGGTACGGACGCGAGACCGTCTCCGGGCCGTGGGCGTGGACGGACACGGTGTCGAGCTGGACCTGGGACCACCCCGCCGGATCGCCGGTGAAGGTCGAGGTCTACAGCGACGCCGACGAGGTCGAGATCCTGTGCAACGGCGATGTCGTCGGCAAAGCCCCGGCCGGGGAACTCCACCGCTTCCGCGCCGAGTTCGACACCACCTATCACCCCGGGGAACTGATCGCGGTGGCCTACAAGGACGGCGTCGAGCAAGGCCGGCACCGCCTGGCCACCGCCACCGGACCCCTCGCTCTCGTGGCCGACGTCGACCGCGCGACGCTTCGGGCGGACGACACCGACCTCGCGTACGTCGCCCTGACCCTGACCGACGCCGACGGCAACGTCCACCGCGACCGTGACCGGCAGGTCGCCGTGCGGGTCACCGGCCCCGCGGTCCTCCAAGGGCTCGGCAGCGCCGACCCGCTGACCCGGGAACCATTCACCGCGGACACGCACACGACGTACGAAGGCCGCGCCCTCGCCGTCATCCGCCCCACCGGCCCCGGCGAGATCACCGTGACCGCCACAGCGGCCGATTGCCACGACGCCACCGTCACCGTGCAGGCCGAATAGAGCCGGCACCACAAGCAGTTCACCTGCCCGCGGCGCGGCCACCGCCCCGCCGCGGGCAGGTCGGCGGCACCATGACCGAACGACCTATTCGGCCGTCACGGGCAGGTGGAGCCAGCCCGCGAAGGCGTTGGAGCGCAGGCGCACCGGCTCCCCGGCACGCTCGAAACGGTCCACGCGGCGCAGCAGTTCGTCGAGCATCAGGCGGATGTCGAGGCGGGCGAGTTGGGCGCCGATGCAGAAGTGCGGGCCGCCTCCGCCGAATCCGATGTGGTCGTTGGGGGTGCGCCAGGGGTCGAAGGCGTGCGGGTCGGGGAAGTGGCGTTCGTCGCGGTTGGCGGACGAGAACGAGATGACCACCTTGTCCCCGGCCTTGATCCGCCGGCCGTGCAGGACGTGGTCCTCGGTGGCGGTGCGGCGGAAGTTCATCGCGGGGCTGCCCCAGCGCACGATCTCTTCCACCAGGCTGCCGGGGCAGCCGCCTTCACGCTTCAGTCGGTCGAACAGGTCGGGGTGGTCGGCGAACAGGCCGACCGCTTCGGCGACGGCGTGGCTCGTGGTCTCGACGCCGCCGATCACGACGATGAGGATGAAGGAGGCGATCTCGTCGTCGGAGAGCCGGTCGACGGTTCCGTCTTCGCGCTCGATGCGGGCGTCGAGGAGTTCGGCCAGGATGCCGTCGCCGCCGTCCCGCCGCGCGCGGGCGATGAGTTCGTGCCCGTAGTCGAGGGCCTTGCGCTGTACCTCGAACCGCGACGCGAGTCCCGGATTGTGCTCGGGCTCGTGGTTGTTGGTGATCTGCTCGACCCAGGGCAGGACCATGTCCCAGTCCTCCTCCGGGACGCCGAACATGCGGGCGACCATGCGGAAGGGAAGGTGGCGGCTGACGTCGGTGACGAAGTCGACCTCGCGCGCGGCGAGCAGTTCGTCGACCAGGTCCGTGCAGATGGTCTCGATCTGGTCGGTCAGCTGCTGGAGGCGGCGCGGGGTGAACGCGCCGCGCACGAGCTTGCGGGTGCGCGTGTGCTGCTTGGGGTCCTGGTTGACGAACACCAGGCGGCGTACCCGCAGTTCCTCCTCGGTGGCCGGGTCTTCGAGCGATGAGGCGCGCAGCCAGTTGGAGTAGCGCCGCCAGTCGCGGTTGACGTCGACCACGTCGTCGAACCGCGTGATCAGCCAGTATCCGGTTCCGTCGGATTCGTCGTGCCAGGCGATGGGGTCGTGCTCGCGCAGGTAGGCGAAGTAGTCGTGCGGGACGCCGGACACGAACAGGCCGGGGTCCATCAGATCGAGCCGTTCCATGGTCAGCCTTCCTTGTGCCCGAAAGCTACCGCTTCCGGCCGGTCCTCGTTGGGCCAACGGTTCCAGTGGACAAGGCGCTCCAGGTCGGCTCGCGGACCGGGACGGAAGTCGGTGCCCAGGGTGTACGCCACGGGGAAGAGCCCGGCCTGGGTGGTGTGTTCGTGCGGTATTCCCAGAACCTCGGCCATCTCCCGCTCGCGGTGCAGATGCAGCGTGGTCCACGCGCTGCCCAGACCGCGGGTGCGCAGGGCGAGCATGAAGTTCCACACCGCGGGCAGTACCGACCCCCATGCGCTGGCCTGGTCGAACATCCCGGCCGCGTCGAATCGTCCGGTGAATGTGGGGACCACCAGCACCGGCACCTCGTGCATGTGGTCGACCAGGTGGGTCACCGATCGCGAGATGCGGTCCTGTGCGGCCCCAGTGGGATAGACCGAGCGCGCACCCGCGGCGCGAGCGCGTTCCGAGGCGGCGAGTTGGTCGCCGAGGGCGGCCCGGTACACCTCGGCCATCGCCCTGCGGGTCGCCGGGTCGTCCACCACGATCCAGCGGTAGCTCTGCACGTTGGAACCGTTCGGCGCCTGGAACGCGATGCGCAGGCAGTCCTCGACGACCTCCCGTTCCACCGGCCGGCCCAGGTCAAGCCTGCGACGGACGGTGCGGGTGGTGGTGAGGACCTCCTCCGCGGTGAGTCCGGTGACCGGGCTCTGATTTGTCATGGGGGCCTCCGTCGGACGTCGCAGGCCAGGGGCTCTCCCCGGCCCGGCGCGTCGCTACCCGCCTTTTATAGCCATGATGACTAACAAAGCAAAGAAAGATGACGGAACTTCGACAATTGCCTGTCGAATATTCGACATGCTGTCGAGTCCCCCGGGGAACCCTCAGATGGGAAAGTCGTCGGGCATCCGACCGCCGATCTGCCGCGTGACCGCTCTCGACGCGGCGAGAAGCCGATCGCCGAGAGCGCGGATGGCCGCGGCGTCGCGCTCCCTCCACACATGCACGCTGATGTTGAGGACGGCGGTCCCGTCCACGCCGAACGCCGGCGTCGCCATGATGCCGACGGGACAGGACATCCCTTCCGCAAGGTCCTCGCTGAGATGATCCACCGCGCCGATGTCGTGCAGGAGCCCGGCGATCACAGGACGCTTCCGGGACGGGAAGGCGTCGAGTTCGGACAGCAGAGCGCGTAGGCGCCAAGCCGCGGCGGACATGCTGATGACGCTGTAGCCGCGGCGTCGAACGGCGGCCAGGGCACCGCGGAGATGTTCGACGCTTTCCAGGCCCCCGTCGGGCGCGCGGGAGACCCACCGCTCGAAATCGCCGGGCGCGCCCCATGCCACCAGGCCCGCGGCGAAGGGCGGCGCGAACGGGAAGCGCTGGCCGACGCGTACCTCATCGTCCGCCGCGACGGCCGCGGGACTGCGCGAACCGATCACGAGCCGGTCCCCAATGGGATAGCTGATCGTGGCCGGCATGCCCAGATCCGCCGCCAAGGCCGCGAGCTCACTGTCGGCCGCGTGCGCGGCCGGCGCCCCCGACTCCGCGGCACGGCCGACGGCGATGAGCGCCGGGCCGGCGGAGAAGGTCTTCTTCGCCGGATCACGCAGGACCCAGCCGGCACCGACCAGGGACGCGAGAATCGCATGACAGGTGGCACGGCTCAACCCGAGGTGGCGAACCACGTCGGCGACCGTGGCCGGCTCGGTCGGCCGCGAGGCGAGGAACTCCACGACCGCGATCACGCGCTCCGTGGGCGGCGACGCCGCGGCCGACCAGCTCTCGTGACTCGGAGTCGTGCTCATCGGACCGCGCACCCATCCATCGTCGCGTCGACGCGTTCTGCCTGCCACGCGCCGCCCCCGCAAGGCAGGCCAGGCTATCGACCCCGCCGTCCGCCGCAGACCAGGGGCACCAGCTGTGCGCTGAGCGTCCGGACAAGTCCATCGCGCCCAGCCCGCGGGTAAGGCGCGGCGGCGTTCACCTGTCGGGGATGAGGGTGCCGTGGACGAGAAAGTGCCGGGCGACGAGGGCGGGGGCGCAGCCGATCACCTGAGCGTTGACCGCGTGCGAGGCTTCGGCGCTGAACACGGTCGGGGGGTGTTAGGGTCTGGGGTGCAGGGACAACCAGGTCGACTGCGGGACAGAAGTGGGAGGTGAGTTGATGACCGTCGCAAAGGCCGCTGCCGTGTGCAGTGCCCGCCGGATCATCCTCACGTCCCGGGCCTCGGTCTGACCTGACGTCGGTGCCCCCGCAAGAGCTGTGACGCTCGCGGGTGGCAGTGCTTCCTCTCGTGCCGACCGGGCCCCTGTTCAAGGGTCTCTACGTTGTCTCAACCCATTTCCCAACATCCCCGACCGCATTCCCTGACGGACTACGGCTGGGACGAGGCGTGTGAGCGCGCCTTCGCACCCCATCGCGCCGCCGGGCTGACCCCGGCCCGCGTCGTGCGGGCCGAACGCGGCTCGTGCGAAGCGGTGACCGACGCCGGGTTCACCCGTGCAGAGGTTCCCGGCACCGCCGGTCACGGCGATCCGCTCTCGGCGCCGTGCACGGGTGACTGGGTCGCGCTGCGCCCTCTCGCCGGTGGCACGTCCGTACTGCACGCGGTGCTGGAGCGCCGCACCGCTCTGGTGCGTGCGTCTTCCTCCCGTACCTCGCACGGTCAGGTCCTGGCCACCAACATCGACACCGTGGTGGTGACGGTGTCGCTGGCGGCCCCGCTCAAGCACGGTCGGACCGAACGCATGCTCGCCTTGGCCTGGGAGAGCGGCGCCCAGCCGGTGGTGGTGCTCACCAAGGCCGACGCGTGCGCGGACGTTCCCTCGGCGCTGGAGCAGATGTCCGCCGTGGCCGCCGGTGTTGAGGTGCTGGTCACCAGTTCCGCGACCGGACAGGGTTTGGACGCCCTGGCCACCGCCCTGAACGGCACCATCGTCCTGCTCGGCCCCTCCGGAGCCGGCAAGTCCACCCTGGGCAACCGACTGCTGGGCGAGGACCGGCTGGCCACCGGTGCGGTGCGCGAGGTGGACGGCAAGGGCCGACACACCACTTCCTGGCGGGAACTGCTTCCGCTGCCTGGCGGCGGAGTCCTTCTGGACACCCCCGGTCTGCGTGCGATCGGCCTGCACGACGCCCAGGACGGGCTGGAGCAGACCTTCGCCGAGATCGAACAGCACGCACAGCACTGTAGGTTCGCGGATTGCAGCCATCTGAGGGAGCCCGGCTGCGCGGTGCTGGCCGCGGTCGAGGCGGGTGAGATTCCCCGCCGCCGTCTGGACAGCTACCACCAACTGATGCGGGAGAACGCCTACGCCGCCTCCCGAACCGACGCGCGGATGCGCGCAGATCGCGAAGCCGTCAAGAAGGACATCACGCGGCACTTGCGTGCCACCTACCGATTCCGGGAGGGCCGGAAGTGAACGACACCGACACCCCCGGCCACGCGTTCGCCGGCGACCCGGTGACGGGGGCCTTCTTCACCCTGCACCGCGACCTGCCCCGGCAGGGCCCGGGCTCGGACACCACCACACGCCGCATGCTGGAGATGGCCGGTCCGCTGCCCGAACACCCGCGCGTCCTGGACGCAGGCTGCGGCCCCGGGCGATCCGCCCTGCTGCTGGCCGACGAACTCGGCGCGCACGTAACCGCCGTCGACGTGCACCAGCCCTTCTTGGATCACCTCGCCGCCGAGGCGGCCCGCCGCGGCCTCGGTGACCGAGTCGTGGCCGTCAACTGCTCCATGGACCAACTTCCCGTCCCCGACCACAGTTTCGACGTCATCTGGGCCGAGGGGTCCGTGTACACGATCGGTTTCGATGCGGCCCTGCGTGCCTGGCGACGCCTGCTCGCCCCGGGCGGCGTCGTCGCCGTCACCGAAGTCGAATGGACGGTGCCGAACCCTGCCGCCCCGGCGCGCGCCTACTGGAACACGGTCTACCCTCTGCGAACCCACGCCGCGAACACCGCCGCCGCGCAAGGCGCCGGCTACCGGGTGACCGCGCACTGGCCGCTCCCTGAGAGCGACTGGTGGGACGAGTACTACATCCCGCTCATCCAGCGGATCGACCGGGCCGACCCGGGGCGCCCCGGCATGCCCGAGGCATTGGCCGCGCACCGGACAGAGATCGCCATGCGGCGTGAACACGGCAGCGACTACAACTACGCCGCGTACGTCCTGCGCCCCCTCGACCACGCCCCCGCAGCCACCGACACCACCGAGAGCGGACCCATGACGACCTGGATCGCCCGCCCCGAAACCGCCGACGACGTCCCCGCCATCCGCGAGATCCTCACCGCGGCCTTCCCCACCGTCCAGGAAGCCGACCTCGTCGACGCCCTGCGCGCCGACCCCGACGCGTGGATCGACGGACTGTCGATGATCACCACGACCCCCGACGGCACCCCGGTCGGGTTCGCGCTGCTCACCCGCTGCCACGTCGACGGCACACCCGCCCTCGCCCTGGCCCCGTGCGCGGTACTGCCCTCCGCCCAACGCACCGGAGCCGGCTCCGCCGCCATTCGTGCCGCCCTGGACGCCGCCCGCGCCATGGACGAGAACCTCGTCCTCGTCCTCGGCCACGCCGACTACTACCCGCGGTTCGGGTTCACTCCCGCCTCCCGCTTCGGCATCCAAGCGTCCTTCGAGGTACCCGACGAGGCCATGATGGCCATGACCCTCGACAACCGCCCGGCCCCGCCCGGCACCATCCACTATCCCGCCGCCTTCGGCGTCTGACCGCAACTGTGGCGCCCCGAGGCCAGTGCCCGGGGCGCCACCCGCACCCGACCGGGGCGCGGGCCGAGCACACCGGCCGCGGCGTGATCCTTCCACCGCTTCAGGTACAACCCTGCTCGAAGGCCAAATTGGCGCACAGCGAGCCGGCGTCGCCCGGGAGTCCGATGCGTCCGACGGGTGCCCAGATCCGCCGGCGAACTCCGGTCAAACCGGCGTGCCGTCGAGGTTGTGTACGGTCAGGCCGAGTTCGTCGATCAGGTCCAGGCTGACGTGGGTGCGGCCGGTGTGGTCGGCCGGGCAGTCGCACAGCGCGAGGATGGCCTCGACCATCTCCTCCATGGACTCGATCTGGTCGGGACGGACAATGTGACCGACGAGGTCCTTGGCCCCTTCGCTCATCACCGCAGCCCGCGGCTCGACCGTGTTGACGCGGATTCCGGTGCCGTGCAGTTCGGCGGCCAGACCGTTGCTGACGCGGTTGAGCGCCGCCTTGGAAGCGCCGTACACGGTCGTGCCGGTCCCGGTGCCGCCGAGCTGGAACGGGGGCCCCTGCCAGTGCCGGGCCGTGCCGCTGGAGACGTTGACGATCCAGCCTTCACCGCGCGCGGCCATGCCCGGGACGACCTCCTGCGCGAGGTGCAGGGGCGCCACACAATTGAGTTCGTGCATCAGCCGCATGCGCTTGAACGGGTAGTCGGCGACTGTGCCGTACAGGGCGACGGCGGCGTTGTTCACCAGCACGTCCACGGGGCCGCCGAGGTTTGCCTCCGCGGTGCGGATGACGCCCGCACGGGCCTCCTCCTGCGTCAGGTCCGCCTGGATCAGCGTCACCCGGCCACCGAACTGCCGTAGGCTTTCGGCGGTTTCGCCGAGCGTGCCCGGCAGGTACGCCTCTTCGGGATCGACCGTGCGAGCCACGATGGCGACGTCGGCCCCTTCGGCCGCGGCACGGTGCGCGACGGCTGCTCCAATCCCCCGGCTGGCACCGGTGACCAGCACCCGCTTGCCGTCCAGTCGCTTGCTGCTGCCCATCGGCGAACTCCTCGGTGTGTGCGTTGTATTGGAACCGGCCCCGGCACCGCGCGACGCGCATCGTGCGCTGTGCCGAGGTGGGGTGCCCTGCGGTGCGCGCCCAACTCGGCGACGGCGCGCACCACAGAACCACCGCCTGACACAGCCGGACGCTGCCCCGTGCTACTTGCGGCCGACGCGGTCCATGAAGATCACTCCGGCGTTGTAGTGCTCAAGTCCGGTGACCTTGTCGCTGTGGATCGCGCCGGTCAGGGATTCGGCGTACGACCACAAGGGCACATCGGCGACCAGTGCCTTCTGGAGCTCGGAGTACGCCTGCTTGCGGACCGCGGGGTCGGTGCTCGCACGTCCGGCGGCAAGGGCGGCGTCGGCCTGCGGGTTGTTCCAGCCGCTGAGGTTGAACGGACTCTGCGACTGCCAGTAGGCGTAAAGCATCGGCTCGGGGTCGACGGCCCAGATCTGGGTCAGTGTGGCCTGGTACTCGCGCTGGATGGCGTACTTGACGATGTACGTGCCGATCTCCAACGGCTCGATGCGCATCGTGACGTTGGAGAACTCCTTGAGCCTGCTCTGCATGTACTCGGCGACCGCCACCGACGAAGGGTTCTGCGGGACGAGATAGCTGAAGTCCACCTTCTTGCCTTCCGCGGCGAGCTCGTCGAACAACCGTTGCGCCTCGGCCTTGTTCTGCGCGGGCTGGGTGACCGCCGGGTCGAAGAACGGGCTGGACGCGGTGAAGAAGCTCTTCGCCGGGACGTACCCGTTGTTCAGGGTCTTGGGGATGTCGGCCGGGTCGAGCGCGAGGGTCATCGCCCGGCGGGCGCGCACGTCGTCGAAGGGTGCCTTGCGCAGGTTGAACTGCACGATCTGGCCACCGTCGGTGGTGAAACGCTTGAGGCGCAACTCCTCCTCCGCCTGCTCCAACACCTTGCCGTCGGAGCTGAGGAAGAGGTCGGCCTGGCCGGACTTGACGGTGTTGAACTCCTGTTTGATGTCGGGAACGCTCTTGAACGTGAGCTCGTCGAGCTTGGGAAGACCCTTGTCCTTCTGCCAGTAATTCGGATTGCGCCCGTACACCTGGTGCGAGCCCCGCACCCAGTCCTTCAACACGAACGGTCCGGCCCGACGGGCTGGGCGCCGTAGGTCTCGGGGCCCTTGGCGATCGCCGAAGGCGCCATGATGTACGTGAGTTCCGAAGCGATCGCGCGATCGAGGTTCGGGTTGGGTGCGCCGACCGCCGTCAGTTTCACGGTCAGGCTGTCGACGACCTCGGCTTTGAAACCCATGGCCGCGGCGATGTGCACCGACCTGGTCGCCGGATTGGCGTGCGTGTCGTAGTTGAGCTTGACCGCCGCCGCGTCGAACGGTGTCCCGTCACTGAACACCACGCCGGGCCGCAGCTTCATGGTCCACGTCGCACCGTTGTCCGCGCTGGTGAGCGACTCCCCCAGGTGCGGCTTGACACTGCGGCTCGTTCCGTCGACGTAGAACAGCGGGTCGTACAGCGCGGACAGACGCGGCTCGTCCGCCATGGCGGAGTTCACCGCCCGGAAGGGATCCAGGACAGTGGAGTCCTGCACCGCGAGCATGGTCAACTTGCCGCCGGCCTTCGCGGGCGGCTGCGAGCCGTCGCCGCCGGAGTCGGAACTCTCACCACCGCCCCCACACGCACCGAGGGACAGGCCGATCGCCACCAGAACGGCAACCGCCGTGCAGCCACGGCGTGTTCCGCCCGTTCTGCGACTGTGCGTTCGTCCGAGAGACACTGTCGGTACCTCCTGCGGCGGGAAGGGGCAGCGGTTGACGAGCTGGTGTGCGGCAAGCTGGTCGTGGGCCGTCACGCGCTGCTCCTCGGGTAGTCGTGCGGAATCGGCCTTGACGGTCATGCGACGGGGCGGGCGGCTGGTGCGGACCGAATGTCGGCTGCGGCTCACACGGCAACACATACATGCATGGATGCATGACATCAATGACGCTCGTCAGTTTTTTCGTACGCGCTGCGCAAAATGTTGAGCCGTCCGGCCCCGGGCACCACGCCACCCCGCCTTATAGTTGTATTGATGCATGTATGACTGGAGACGTGGCAGGCACTGTGGAAGACGACCCGGCGGTCCGGCGCATCGAGGCGTTCATCGGCCAGATCACGGCCGTGTATGTGAAGGTGTGGTCCCCCTTGATGGGCATGGACGTCTACTGCTTTCCGAACTCCGGTGCCGCCAGTAGTGTTTGCGCCTGCCCGCCCCCGCGAACACACCGACGCCCCCGTCCGCCAAGGTGCCTGGGGCATGCCGCACGAGCGCGAACACCGTCGGCAGCGTGCGCCCGTGGTTGTCAGAGGCCGCTTTCGGCGAGGATGCGGTACATCCAGGCGATCGGCAGCGCGGGATTGGCAGCTGCTGCGTCGACGACACGCGGTTCCGGGTCCGTCAGCAGCGGTTCGAGCAGTACCGCGGTGACATTGGGGTGTCGCGCGGCGCCGGCGCGCACGAACCACTCCTTGTCGTCGGCGAGCCGCCGCAGCTCCGCGACGGGCAGCGTGGCGTCTTCGAGTGCCAGGAAGCGCACTGCCGGGTCCGGCTCGTCGACGAAGCCGCGCAGCGCCTGACGCGGAAAGTTGGGGTGGTCCACCAGCAGCGGCGGGCGGTGGTGCACCTCGCCGTGGGCGCGGACCAGCCGGAGCAGGACCTGCGGTGGTGCGTCGGGCCGACGAGCGGCGGCGCGGCGGACGGACACGTCCGGGTCGTCGTCCAGTTGCTGCCAGGCGTGCCGTGGCAGATCCCGGCTGGTGGCCAACACGCGGCGGAACACCGCGTGTTGGCAGTCCAGGTAGGTCAGCCGCTCGGCGAGTGGTGCGTCCCGCAGCCAGCGCGGCTCGAAGCCCAGCCAGTGCAGAGCGATGGCGGCGGCGTCGCTTCCGGAGGCGCCCTCGGCCTCCACCAGGGCGAGCAGCCGGTCGCGGGTCTGGGGGGAGCAGTGGCGGCTGTAGGCGACCGCGACGCGCAGGACCGGGATCTCGCTGTCCTGAAGGCGGGCCACCATATCGGCGGTCAGGTGCGGGTTCGAGGCGACCGCGCACAGCACGTCGTCGTCTCCGGTCGCCAGCAGGCGGGTCAACTGGTCGGACGTCAGCGGAACACGGCGAGCGACGTTGGCCTGGACGGCCGGATCGGCGAGGCAACGCTCGTGGTACTCCGCAGGGACGCCCGGATGTGCGTCCCTGGTGGCCGCAGCACGCACGGTGGGGTCCGGATCGGTGAGCAGAGCCCTTTGGATGGTCATCGGCCGGTCCCGCCAGGTGTGCGCGACCGCCGCGCGCAGCTTGGGGTCAGACGCGGCGGCGAGCTCCGCCGGGGGTCGGCCGTAGGCCTCGGCCAGGTCCTCGATGCTGGTCGCCGCCCCACGCTCGACCATCCTCTTGACGAAGTCCGCATGGGCGTCGCGGACCGCCGGGTCGGGGTACTCGGCGATCCGGCGGCGTATCGCCGGGGACACCTGGCGCCAACTCAGGGATACTGCCGAATCGCCCCCGCCGTGGGTCAGCATCGCCTCGGCCACCGTGTCCGCGACCGGCCCGCTGCGCATTCTCAGTCCGTGTCGGCCGGCCGCGTGGGCGGCCAAGCGCACCAGGACGTCCACCGCGGCGGCCGGGTTTCGCCCCAGCCCGGACAGCCGCGGTTGCCGGAGGCTGACCATGTGCCCACATTAGCCGGACAGTTGATGCGGCCGTATCGGCCTACCTGATCCCGAACCAGGATCTGCCGTTTCTCGAACGGCGCCTCCACGGTGAGAACGGGCCGCGGGCTCGCGCGGTACGCGTCTCGGCGTGCGTGGACGCCGGTGATCTTCACGTCGGGGCGGGCTGCCGCCCAATCCGCGAGGTCCGGCGAACGGTCGACCGCCCCTGCGTGCATTGACTCCGCATGTCGGTTGAGTTACAACACGACCTGTAACTCAACCGTCCGTTCACGCTCCGTTCCGCATCGCCTCGGCGATCCCTCGCGGCGATGCACGCGGACTCCCGAAGGGCAGCACCTTGGCTAGACCAGGTACCACCCCGCTCAGTCGCTCGCTGCTCGGCAGACTCCGCACGCGCGGCGCCGCACTCGGCGGCGCGCTCGCCCTCGGTCTCACCCTCGCGGCCTGCGGCTCGTCGGACACGGGCGGCAAGTCCGACGGCGGCGGCGCCATGACGATGGTCGCGGTGTCGGATTCCAAGTCGCTCGACCCGTTCCGCACGCTCTACCTCGCCGTCACCGACGAGCCGCGCATGTCCGCGCTGTACGACCCGATGCTGTACATCGACCCGGCCGACGGCAAGGTCAAGCCGCACCTGGCCGAGAGTCTGACGACGGCCGACGGCGGTGCCACCTGGACGCTCAAACTGCGCCCGGGCGTGGTGTTCTCCGACAGCACCGCGTTCGATGCCACGGCGGTGAAGCTGAACTGGGAGACGCACGCCAAGCCGGAGACCCGCTCCTACCTCGTCTCGTACGCGGTCGGAGTCAAGACGCAGGTCGTCGACCCGCTCACCCTCACGATCACCCCGCCGGCGCCGAGTCCGACGTTCGACCGCACGGTGGCCACGAAGCTGACGTACATCGAAGCCCCGTCCGCGATCGCCAAGGGCCTCGACGCCGCCGGCACCCAGCCGGTCGGCGCGGGCCCGTTCATGCTGCAAAGCTGGACGCGCGGCAGCGAGCAGGTGTTCGTCAGGAACCCGAACTACTGGCAGAAGGACAAGGGTCTGCCCAAGCTGGACAAGATCACCATCAAGGTGGTGTCCGACCTCGCCCAGCAGTACAGCACGGTCAAGGCGGGCGGCGCGGATCTGTACCACAGCTCCGACCCCGGCTTCCTCACCAAGGCGCACGACGAACTGAAGGTGATCGAACAGACCAAGCTGGGCGGGCAGATGGTGCTGTTCAACCTGCGCCGCCCGCCGTTCGACGACGTCCGCGCGCGCCGCGCGTTCGCGCTGGCGATCGACCCGGCGCTGATCCCCAAGACGCTCGACAACGGCTTCCACCCGGCCGACAGCCAGTTCGTCTCGTCGCCGTTCCAGGACCCGACCGCGAAGCAACCCGCGGCCGACCAGGCCGAGGCACAACGCCTGTTCGACGAACTTGCGAGCGAGGGCAAGGCGGTCGACTTCACCTACCTGGTCCCGGCGACCCCGCAGTCGAAGCGGGTCGCCGAATACTTCCAGACCCGGTTGCAGAGCTTCCGCAACGTGTCCATGAAGATGGAGGCGTTGGAGGTCAACGCGTTCACGTTGAAGTACGCGATCCAGCACGACTTCCAGGCCGCGCTGACCCAGCAGTGGCTCGCCGAACCCGAGCCGGACCTGTACACCTTCTACCACTCGGCCAGCCCGCAGAACTTCAGCGGCTGGAACAACCCGGACGCGGACCGCGCCCTGACCGCGGGCCGGGCGACCGCCGACCCCGAGGCGCGCAAGAAGGCGTACGCCGACCTCCAGAAGGCGGTCGTCACCGACCTGCCGGTGATCGTCTACTCGACCTCGGTCGTCGGACCGATCCACACCGACAAGGTCACCGGCGTCGCCGTCTACAACGTCGGCACCGTGTTCATGGACCGCATCGGCCTCGCATGACCGCCGCGGCGGCCCGGCGCCGCCACGCGGCTACGGGCGGCTCGCCGCGCCGAGGACGACCGCCTCGGTGAGCGCCTCGACGTACCCCGCCGGAACGTCCTCCTCGGACACAACCCGGGTGAACGCGGCCCCGACGATCGTGTCGAACACGACGTCGGGGTCGACGCCTTCGCGCACATCGCCGCGCTCCTGCGCCCGGGCGACCAGGGCGCGGAACTCGGCCAGCGCGTGGTTGCGCAGACCGTCGACCACCTCGGCCCGCAACTCCCGGTTCGGGTGCAGGTCGGAGAACAGCCCGGGCAGCGCGGCGCGGGCCTCGGGACGGCTGTACGACGTGACGGTGTCGGAGATCATCCGGCGCACGTCCGCGGCGAAGTCGCCGGTGTCGGCGATCAGCACCAGGCCGGCGCCGTTGGACGGGAAGACGGCGTCGTGCACGAGATGCGCCTTCGACGGCCAGCGCCGGTAGATCGTCGGGCGGGTCACCCCGGCGCGACGTGCCACGGTCTCGAAGCTGAGCCGGACGTACCCCTCCTCGGCCAGCAGTTCACGCACCGCCGTCAGGATCGCCCCGTCGATCTGCGGATCGCGAGGACGGCCGCCGAGGGACCGGTCGGCAGGTGCGCTTCGTGGGGACACGCCGGGATTCTCGCAATCGCACTCGGAGCCTTGCCACATCGCCCGTTACATTACAGATCGTATCGCAACCGGGCCGCACCCCCGCCCCCGCAATCGCCGGCCCGAGACGGTGCGCGACGCACGCCCGGCGCCCCCCGCACCGTCGCCCGACTCGCCGTTCTGCACGCGGCACCAGACGGCGCAGCGCACCCGTTCTCCCCGATCCGGACCTCTCGCGGTTCGCCACCGGAGCCGGAGCCGGAGCCGTCCGGCCGTTTGGGACAGGGCGCGTAGCCCGCGCCCGACCGGGGCCGAGCGGTGTCGGGTGACACGGTCGTATCTCGATGCTGAAACCCCCTTAAGAGCGAAGCCGCCCGCCGGCAGGTCAAGGACGTCGGAGTCGGGGTGTCGCCGGTCGGTTTCCGCTGCCCCGCCGGGACTTTCGCGCGGTGTGCGGTGAGGCTGCCCGACATCTCGATGACTTACGGGGTCTGGTCACTGTTGACCGTGGCTCCCGAAACAGCGGTGGCACCGGCTTGTCGTGTCCTTTGACAGACCTGGACGTCCTGGGGCCACTGACACGGTTGCTCGCGGCGAACTGCGGGCGATGGTCAGCAGGTCCGATGATCCGCCGCATTGCGACCGTTCAGAACCACCACGCCGGACGCGACCTTGTTCCATGAAGTCAGGTGCTGCATGATTCTTCTCAAAACAGAGAATTGTTTTCAGTATTTCAAAATCCACCGACATACCGCCCGGTGGTGAGCCCGAGCGGCGCCCGCGGCCGACGGATCGCGGACCGAGGCATACCCGCCCGTACCCGGTGGGCGGGCCATCTGTTGTCAAGTCCCGCCGATCGTCCGCGAGTCCGTCCTCCGAACCGGCCTTAGAACATCGGGCCGTTGTCTCTCGTGACGGGCTTGGCGGTCATCCCCCGCATTCATCCACAGAGAGCGCGTCCCCACGTGGCGGCGCAGGTGATGACGACATTCAGAAGGGGCGGCACATGCCGAATCGTTCCCTGTTTCTTCACGAGACCGTCGACGTCGTCGGTCAGGGACAATATGAGTACATGGAACATCTTTGGCGTGATCCGGTCCTGCGAATGCCGGAAATGTTCAGCCTTCAGGGCTCGTTCTACGTGTGCGCGGCGGGTGGGGGCCGTTGGCCGCAGGTGATCAACATTTGGGATGTGGGGGCGGAGGGCTGGGCAGGGTGGGCGTCAAACGTCGACCGGATGAACCTCAAGCGGCGCGCGGCCTTCTACGGCGACTGGTGGGACGAGGCTGCGAAGTGGCGGACCGGCGGTTTCGACCGCTTGCTGGGCGGAGTCCCGGGCAGCCCGACGACCGAGGAGATCGCCGCCGCCGGAATCACGGGAACGTTGTTCGTGCACGAGGTCCTGACCGTGCGCCCCGGCACGACACTGGAGTTCCTCGATCACGTGGCACGCGAGCGCATACCGCTCATGGCCGATTTCGGTCACCGGGCCACCGGGCTGTACGAGGTCCTGAGCAACCGGCATGAGGTCGTCATGGTCTGGGCAACGAACATCGCCGCGCAGACCAGGTTGCGCCGCAGCCGCGACGCGACATACGGCCTCGCGGACGAGGGCGAGCCCCGAGACGACCGCATCCAAGAATGGGACCGACTCTCGGCGAAGTTCGTCACCGGCGGTGACACGCACATCATGACCCCGCTCCCGCGCACGGTGTACGGACCCGACTCGTGGGAGGACGCGACCTTGGAGCAGTGGACTGCCGACTGAATGCCGGTCGTGGCACGGCGCGGTGGACGGCCCCGCGATGTCACGACTCCCGACTCCCGCATGGGCTCGACACGGCAACGGCCACAGGCACCGGGGCCGTTCGCTATGGCACCGCCCAGCCGGGGTACGCCGAGGCGATGGGCCCAGCCGGGAGGCCGGCTGTGCAGTAGCCGGTCACCGCGACCGGCCCGGCACCGTTCCATGGCCGCGCAGCTTCGCGTCCGGCAGCCACCGGTCGCCCATCAGCCTCACACGTCGGGCGCGCCCCACCACAGCCACGTGACAGCCCCCACCTGGAGGAGGATCGTGCAGAGCAGGAGGCACAGGCGTTCCACCTGCCTACGGCGGCGGTCGCGGACAAGGTCGGTCCAGAACAACCGGACGACCGGCGCGAACGAGAGCACGAACATCAGGGGCGAAACGTAGAAGCGCAACCTGTGATTCGTGATGGGACCGTCGCACACGTCGTCGGTCCCGACCGCGTACTCGCAGCCCCACCTTGCTTGCGCCCATGCCCAGAGTGCCAGGTCCACGAGACCCAAGGGAAAGAACAGGAAGGCCAAGACCGTCGGCAGCCGAAAGGTCGGCTCTCGGGGTTTTTCCGATTCACCCATAGCTGTTCCTCTGCCGCTTGTTGCGCTTCCGGCCGCTGCCCCCGACCAGTAGGCGCGTGCCGTCCGCTGCGTGACGAACACGTCGGTACGCCGCCGCCGGGCCCCTGGAACGTCCACCGGCGGCCGCTGCTCGGCCCCCCTCTGCCGCCGCGCCTGCCCCCGCAACCCGGTGCTGACGGGTGCGGACCGCGCCCCCGCGTGGCCCGCACCCTGTCACTGTTCAGCTCCCACAGTCCCAGGCATCAGGGATCCCGACCCCCGCCCACGGGGACCTCTCCGAGGATCCCGAGGCACCCGACCTGCCTCAGCGGCGGCCACCGCCCGCTACCAGCACCGAACCCGTCAGGGCCATTGGCAGCCGCAGCCGGGAACCGACGATCGAGGACATGCCAGACGTGCTGCGCAGGTCGGCGTCCGGGTCTTCAGCCGCCCGTCCAGTCCGCCGCGTCGATCTTCTTGAGCTGGGCGTCGACGAGAGCGGTGGGGGCGTTCGGCTTGCCCTTCTCCGGCTCCGTCTGCACCGTCACCTCGATGCCGATGCTGTCCTTGACGGTCAAGACGTGGTGCTCGTACGCCGCGAGTTCACCCTCGCTGATGTAGTCGACCCGCCAGGAGACGCTGTCCGGCCCGTGGGTGCCGGTTCTGACCTCGCTGATCCTGTAGTCCCACCAGTCGTTGCCGTTGGCTTCGTGGAAGGAACCGCAGCCGCGCAGCGTGTCGGTGTGCGCGCCTACGCGTTCGACGAGTTCACCGTGTCCCAAACCGATGAGGTTGACGACGGTGACGCCGTCGGAACCGCGATAGACGCGCTCGATGTCGGCGGTCGCGCCGCTGCCGAAGCTGTGGTCGATCACCGCCTGGCATTTGTCCGGCGTGACGTGGGTTTCGTCGGACCAGTGCCTGTCCGGCTTGCGTTCGTCCTGCGCCTCATAGCCGGACGGGACTTCGCCGCTGTCGAGAAGCATCGCCGTCAGCTCCTCGGTGCTGGGCGCGACGGTTTGCCGGGCCTTGTCCTGGTTGCGGTCGTGGGCCGGGGACGACTGGCCGTCCTGCGGAGCGGCTTTGTCGTCATCCGTCCCGCAGCCGACGAGGACTCCGCCGGACAGCGCAAGCGCCAGCATTGGCACGGCGGCGAGCCTTGCGGCAGCCGGCCACCGCGTATTGCGCGATCGGACAGTGGAATTAGACGTAAGGACAGGCACCGTACCCCCCAGTTCGGTGTCGTGTCGCCAAGCGGTACTTCAGGCCGTTCCCCCCTGGACCGGCCTCGCATGGCGTGCTGTCGGCGGGTCCGCGCCGCGTCGACAGACTGCCCGTGGACCCGCCGCTGGGTGGGACGCCGCGGCCCCCCAGCCGGTTCCCACGGGCCGGTGCGTAAAGCACGGGACACCGGACCCTCCGTCAGAACACAGGTGGGAGCGCCGGAAGCGCGCTTCGGCGACACCCCTGAGAGGGCGGTTCATGAGTGATTGAGCGGTTCTCTCGTCGCCTGACGGGGTGGGGGTGGGCGCCAGTCGCTGCTCCGCCGTGTGCGGTCCGCTGGGGTGACGGGGCGAGTGAACGCAAGCCGTATCCGAGCGACTTGTCGGACGGGGAGAGGGATCGAGCCGGTGATCACCGCGTGGAAGGCCCGGCACCGCTCGGCCGGCGGCCACCAGGGCGCGTATGAGATGGCGGGAGATCGTCAACGCGGTCCTCAACCAGGGCCGGACCGGTGCCGGGGCAGGCCGAGACCCCCCTCGAACACCTCGCGATCACCCGCAAGCCCTGAAACGCACATCAACTCACGAACCGCCCTCTCACAACCGACGAGAATCCGCCCGGTTGCAACGGGTCGCCGAAGCCGGGAACTTACTCACCGACACGTCGACTGGTTTCCGCCGGGCGACGACACGGTGCTGTTCACGCGCGAGGACCGGGGCCTCGTCGCGCTGCTGGTCGTACCGCCGCACGCGACCCGGCACCAGGCGCCCAGCAGGCCATGACCCGGCCCCTGGCCCTGGGCTCAATGACCGTGGCGCGGACGTCGGTTGGAGTTCGCGCCTCCACGACCCTGGCGGTTGTGGTCAACGGTGACGCCGACCGTTCCTGTGTGCGGAATGTGGCCCCGTGCCTGAGTCGCGGCACCGTGGACCGCGCCGCCTTCCGATGCCGGTGATCGCGATCACGTTTACATGAGCGTTGGGCACCCGCATACTTTCCCCTGTTTGATGTTCCTGGGGAGCGCCCCGAGGGCGTGGGGCATCGTTCGTTTCTTTGCACATGTTGTGGGGCTTGTGCATCGCATGTCCGCTTTTCCTGATTCCCCGGCTTTTCTCGACCGTCTTCCAACTGGACGGTCGCATCACCGGGGTGGGGCAGACACGTGGACCAAAATGCGCAGACGGCGGGCACGCAGCCTGTCGCCGACTCCATACCTGACGCCTGGTTCCGGCCAGGCTCAGGCGCGGGCGCGACCCGCCCCGCAGTCCCCCGACTGTCGGAGGACACCTCCACTGCGGTCCTGACCCGCCCCGTCGGACTCGACAGCCCCCCGGCCTCCCTGCCCGAGGCTGAGGCGCCGAGTGCCCCCAACGCCGCTGCGGCAAAGCCCCGGGGCTCGCGCGGCAAGCACGCGCCGCGCCGGGCCGAGCCGTTCCGGCTGCGTACCAAGCGCCGCCGGCGGCGCTCGCTGCCCGCCGTCGACGTCGCGGAGATGCGCATCACCGCGCTTGTGCCCGCGCACAACGAAGAGGACCAGATCGGCGACACCATCCAGTCGCTGCTCTCCCAGAAGCGCCCTCCTGAGCGCATCATCGTCATCGCCGACAACTGCTCCGACCGGACCGTCGAGATCGCCCTCGGCATGGGCGTCGAGGTCTACGAGACGGTCGACAACAAGCACAAGAAGGCCGGCGGCCTCAACCAGGTCCTTGACAGGATCCTGCCGGAACTCGGCCCGCTCGACGCGATCCTGGTCATGGACGCCGACTCGACGCTCGGCCGCGAGTTCCTCAGCCACGGCCTGGAGCGCCTGGCCACCGGCAACTGGGGCGGCGTCGGCGGCACCTTCACCGGCAAGCCCGGCGGCGGGTTCGTCGGCATGTTGCAGCGCAACGAGTACGCCAGGTACGTCCGCGACGTGCAGCGTCTTCAGGGCAAAGCGCTCGTGCTCACCGGCACCGCCACGCTGTTCCGCGCGGTCGCGCTCCAGGAGGTCGTCGAGGCCCGGCGTACCCGCGAACTTCCGGGCAGCGCACAGGTCTACGACACCCGTGTGCTGACCGAGGACAACGAGCTCACGCTGGCCATCCTGCACCTGGGGCTGCGGATCATCTGCCCGCCCAAGTGCACGCTGGAGACCGAGGTGATGCTCACCTGGCGCGACCTGTTCAACCAGCGCCTGCGGTGGAAGCGCGGCGCCCTGGAGAACCTCACCGACTACGGGTGGACACGTGTCACCCGCGGCTACTGGGGACGCCAACTCCTGTCCCTCATCGGCCTCTTGGTCATCGTCATCTACCTGTCGTCACTGGCCTATTCGCTGATCGCCACCGGGCACGTCACGGTGCAGCCGGTCTGGATGGCCGTGACGGCGATCTTCTCCCTTGAACGCGCGGTGACCGTGCGCAGCCGCGGACCGCTCCAGATGCTTCTCGGCGCGCTCATCGTCGTCGAGATGGCGTTCGACCTGTTTCTCCAAGCCGCCCAGGCGAAGGCGTTCTGGGATGCCGTACGCAACAAGGAAAGGAAGTGGTGACGTGTACAACGTGAGCACTGGGGCCGCAGCGGCCGGAACCGGCGGCGCCCTGGCCGCGACCGGAGCGGTCAGCCTGATGTGGGCCTTCGTGGCGGCGTTCACGCTGCTCAGCGCCGGCCTCGCGCTGAAGCGGATCGCGCCGGCGCGCAACCGCTGACGTACCCTGCCCGGCCCGCGGTGTCCCCGGACCCCGCGGGCC
>NZ_JBPKBH010000027.1:123165-128037 GCF_051388915.1 Yinghuangia sp. YIM S09857
TGTCCCCGGACCCCGCGGGCCGGTCCTCCTCCGAAACCCTGGGTCAGGTACCGATGTCCTCCGCTTTGCGCGCCGGCCGTGCCCGGCGCCGCCTCACCGCCGGGCTGCTCGCGCTGTCGGCGGCCCTCGGCCTTGTCATCACCGGGCCGGCCGCGCCCACCGCGTCGGCCGCCGAACCGTGCGCCAACGGGTTCGTCGCGATCAGCTTCGACGACGGCCCCAGCCCGCTGACCCCCGCGTACGTGCAGGCCCTGTACGACGCCGGGTGGGTCAAGGCGACGTTCTTCCTCACCGGCGCGCATGCGCAGGAGTACCCCCAGTACGTCGACCAACTCGCGCAGAACGGGCACTGGATCGCGAACCACAGCTACTCGCATCCGTTCCTCGACGAGCTCGGTGAGCCGGACGCGTTCAACGAACTCCTCGGCACCAACCAGATCCTCCAGGCGCAGACCGGGGCCGCGCCGACGCTCTTCCGCCCGCCGTACGGCCGCACCAACGCGCAGATCCGAGCCGACGCGTCCAGCCTGGGTATGACCGAAGTGCTGTGGACCGCGGACTCATTCGACTACAACGGCATCTCGGCACCGGAGATCGCGGACAACGCCCTCCAGGTGCAGCCGGGCGGCATCATCCTGCTGCACGAGGGATACGAGACGACGCTCGCGGCGATCCCGCGCATCGTCGACGGGCTCGCCGAACGCGGTCTGTGCGCGGGCAAGATCGTGCCGTCGGCGACACCGGTGGAGGCGTGGCCGGGCACCACGTACTACGCCACCGCAGCGCACTGGTGAGCCCGCGGCTGCCGTTCGTCAGGCGTCGTCGGCGACGAGCGCGCCGTACGCGGCCGTGACGCCCGGCCACACCGAGTCCGCGGCCGGCCTGTCGCGGGCCTGCTCCCAGCCCTCGCCGTGCCATTCAGCTCCGGGTGCACCAGGACGACGGTCGTACGGTCGGGGTCGTCCGCGGTGACGGCGACGTCGACGCGGCCGGCCGTGGCCTCGTCCGGCTCGGGTTCGCAGGCGGGCGTGATCGCCCAGCCCAGCGCGAGGTGGTGCGGCGCGTCGTGGACCAGGACAGTGCCCCAGGAGCATTCGGCGCTGTCGTGAGAAGGACGAGTCCGCTACGCCGTACCACGTGCGCGCGACCTTCCAGAACGTCTCGACCAGCGACCTCTCCCACAGCCACCCGACCATCAAGTTCAGCGCCCTCGACGCCTTTGACCGCAGCCTCGACCACATGATGATCTTTGGCCGCCTCAGGACGTGCGACGCACCCGACACGGATACCTTCACCAACGGCGTCGAGGTCACCGTGTGCAAGGTGTACTTGGCTCCGCCTGGTGCGACTGTCGCCTCGTTGACATACGACTTCCCCGACCTCTCGGCGGACCCGGTGCTCTGGAAGCTCTGATCCCCGCCCGATGACCGGACCGGCGCTGCTTGGGCGGACAGCTCAAAACTCGTGGAAACGGCTGCGGCGTCGGCTGGGGTACAGCCGACGTCCAGAACGGAGCGCTCGGCGCCCCGTCGTCGCGCTCGGAGGCAACTGGCCACGGGGACACCGTGGTTCCAGGATAGGCTCGCCGGCATCTTCGGCCGGGCAGGCCGAAACTTGCGTGCGTGCTTGCCGGTTGTCGTCCCTCTCCGTTCCTCGGAACGCCGGCTGCCCGCAGAATCCATTAAGGACAATGAGAGCACGGGGAACTGCTTTGCGTACCTTCACTGCCGTCGTCGGGTTCGTTGCGGCGTCGGCGCTTCTCGTCGGCTGCTCGGACGACGGGGGCGACGACAAGTCGTCGAAGCACACTGTCGTTTACGAGGTCTTCGGCACCGGTCCGGTCGACGTGAAATACAGCGTCGACGCCGCAGACTCGGAGGGAGAGGAAGCCAAGGGCGTCCAGCCGCCCTGGTCCAAGACGATCGAGGTGTCAACTGCGGGCACTCGCATGCACGTGTCGATGTACGCGCCGTCGAGCGTGGAGCCGGACGCGACCATCTCCTGCCGGGTGAGTGTGGACGGCAAAGTCGTCAGCGAGAAGAGTGGCAAACGCAGCGAATCGGCGAACATCGACGCGTGTGTGGCGGACTTCTCCGAGCCGGACTTCGTCGAGCGCACGCCGTGAGATCCACGTCTGCTGCCACGGCGGAGACGCCCGCCTCGGCGAGTGCGTAGGCGATCCGGGCGCGCTGTAGCGGGCGGTTGGCGGGCGGCCGCGGGCATGGCACCGCCCAGGATCAGTGCCACTTGAGCCGGCCGCGGCCCCCGGTCTGGGCAGGGGGCCGCGGCCGGTGGCTGGTGATCAGGGGGTGACGATGGGGAAGTTCGGGTCGGGCTGGTCGAGCAGGGCCAGCAGCCGGCCCAGGGCACCGTTGTCGCCAGTGGCGGTGATGCCCTCAGTGCCCTTGCCGGCCAACAGCGCGAACAGCGCCGGGCGGGTCAGGGTGACGGTCGCGTCCGGGGTGCCGGTGGTGCGGTCGGTGCGGCGCTGGTGGGTCAGCGCGCCGTTGGACAGCACCATGCGGTGTTTGTCTCCGGTGTCGGTGAACTCCCAGTCCAGGGTGAGTGCGGTGTCCCAGGCCTTCGGACCGTCGACGCGAATGGCCAGCGAGTCGAAGACCTGTTCGTTCGACAGCCCGGCGGCCATGCCGCCGGCGATGCTCGTCGGGATCGGCCGGATGCCGTCGCGCAGTTCCATGGCGCCGGTGAGGTAGAAGTTGCGCCACGTGCCGCACTCCGCGCCGAAGCCGAGCTTCTCGAACACCTTGGCCAGCGCCTGCTTCGCGGCGGTGTGGTCAGGGGCGGCGAACACCGCGTGGCCCAGCAGGGTGGCGGCGAACCGCAGGTCACCGTCGGCGGCGTACCGCTTCGCCTTGTCGACGACGGCGTCGACGCCGCCCATGCAGTCGACGTACCGGGCGGCTTCGGCGGCCGGAGGGTGCTGCCACAGGTGGGCGGGGTTGCCGTCGAACCAGCCCATGTACCGCTGGTAGACCGCCTTCACATTGTGGGAGACCGACCCGTAGTAGCCGCGGGTGTGCCACTTCGCGGCCAACGCGGGGGGCACCTCGATCAGTTCGGCGATCTCGGTGCCGGTGTGGCCCTGGTTGAGCAGGCGCAGCGTCTGGTCGTGCAGGTACGCATACAGGTCCCGCTGCTCGTGCAGGAACGCCACGATGTTGTCCCGGCCCCAGGTCGGCCAGTGGTGGGATGCGAACGCGACGTCGGTGCCGTCGGCGAACAGTTCGACCGCCTCGGCCAGGTACCGCGCCCACACCCGGGCGTCGCGGACGACCGCGCCGCGCAGGGTCAGGATGTTGTGCAGGTTGTGCGTGGCGTTCTCCGCCAGGCACAGCGCGCGCCGGTCGGGGAAGTGGAAGTTCATCTCCGCCGGTGCCTCGGTGCCCGGGGTCATCTGGAAGACGATGCGCACCCCGTCGACGGTCTCCTCCTGCCCGGTGCGCGTGATGTCGCGGGTCGGCGGGATCAGCCCGATCGTGCCGGAGGACGCGGTCTGCCCGAGGCCGGTGCCGATCATCCCCGTCGCGTCCTTCGGCAGCAGCACACCGGTGTGGTAGACGCCGCGACGTCCCATCGCGGTGCCGGCGTACACGTTCTCCGCGACCGCGTGCTCCAGGAACCCCGCCGGCGCCAGGATCGGGACGCCGTCCGGGTTGTCGCCCGGGATCACCCCGGCCGCACCGCCGAAGTGGTCGACGTGCGAGTGCGTGTAGATCAGACCGGTCACCGGGCGGTCGCCGCGGTGCTCGCGGTAGAGCGCAAGGCCCGCGGCGGCGGTCTCCGCGGACACCAGCGGATCGATCACGACCACCCCGCGGTCGCCCTCCACCAGCGTCATGTTCGACAGGTCCAGCCCGCGCACCTGGTAAATGCCCTCGGTCACCTCGTACAGGCCCTGCCGCGCGCACAACTGCGACTGCCGCCACAACGACCGGTTCGCCGTGTCCGGGCACTCCCCGTCCAGGAACGCGAACACATCGTTGTCCCACACCACTCGCCCGTCCGCGGCCTTCACGACCCCAGGCGACAGCGACGCGACACGCCCCCGATCCGCGTTCTCGAAGTCGGTCCGGTCCTCAAACGAAAGATCCACCATAGCGACCAAGAATCCCCAAAAGCGACAAAACAGAAACACGTCTTCATTGCTTCTGAAGACCCCGTTCCCTGCCGGCGATATCCCGGGCGCAACCACGGGGCGTGGCGCGCGGATTCGGCACTTGTCCCGCCGCCGGACTCCGTCGGCCCGCCCAGTGCGGCATAGGCGACCTCGCCGGACAAGGCCCTTCGCGCTCGGCGACCACCACCGCCGCATACACGTCCCCGTCAGCGGCACTGCAAGCCGCTCGAAGCCGGAGCGTAGGCGGTGTGCACGAGCACAGAGAGCACGTGGTCCCGGCGTCGCAGTCCGTCGGCGAACCGGTCGCATGCGCCCGGCAGGGGATCGGTACACGCGTGGCACAGCCTCCAGGGCGTGCGAAGAAGCCAACACGGCGAGAGCACCGGCGGACCGGCAATCCACGTGCAGCGCAGGGGACTTGGTGTGCCGCAGGGCCTCTCATTCAGTGCAGAGCCTGTCGCCTTGCGTCGGTAGAGTCCGGGCGATTGCTCGATTTCCGAGGTGGCCCCCCAAATACGAATCGCCGATACCTATTTGTTAGCGTGCTCGTGTGCGACTGACGAAGTTCACCGATCTGGCGCTGCGCGCCGTCATGCGGCTTGCCGTCTCCGAAGGCGGTACGGCGCTGACCACGCGCGAGGTCGCCGACGTCGTGGACGTCCCGTACACGCACATGGCCAAAGCGGTCTCGCGACTGCACGAACTCGGCGTCGTCGAGGCTCGGCGCGGCCGCG
>NZ_JBPKBH010000027.1:128171-131719 GCF_051388915.1 Yinghuangia sp. YIM S09857
CGGCGGGCTGGAGCTCACCGGCCTGGGCCGGGCGGCCACCGTCGGCTGGCTGGTCCGGGAACTGGAGGGCGAGGACGAGGTCGTCGCCTGCGACGGCGACCCGCCGTGCCCGCTGCGCGGCGCGTGCCGGCTGCGGCGGGCGCTGCGCGACGCACAGGAGGCGTTCTACGCGTCACTCGACGCGCTGACCGTCGGCGACCTGGTCGCCTCACCCACGGGACCGGTACTGATCGGGCTGACCGGCCGCTCCCGAAACTGACCTGTACACCGACCCGAAGACCTACCGAGACCGATGCGCCGCACCGGCGGGGTCAGCGCACGCTCTTAATACGAAGATCATCTACCAATTAAGGAGTCACCGTGCTGTCAGAACAGTCCATACCGGTCGTCCGCGCCACTCTGCCCGCGGTCGGCGCGGCCCTCGACGAGATCACCACACGCTTCTACGCCGGGATGTTCGCCGCCCACCCCGAGCTCCTGCGCGACGTGTTCAACCGCGGCAACCAGGCCAACGGCGAGCAGCAGCAGGCCCTGGCGGGCTCCATCGCGGCGTTCGCGACCCTGCTCGTCGAGCGGCCCGACGCCCGGCCCGACCAGATGCTGGCCCGCATCGCCCACAAGCACGCCGCTCTGGGCGTCACGTCCGAGCAGTACAAGATCGTCCACAAGCACCTCTTCGCGGCCATCGCCGACGTCCTCGGCGACGCCGTCACACCCGAGGTTGCCGCGGCCTGGGACGAGGTCTACTGGCTCATGGCCAACGCCCTGATCGCCGTCGAGGCGCGGCTCTACCGCGGAGCCGGGCGCAGCGAAGGCGACGTCTGGCAGTGCATGGAGATCACCGCACGCCACGAGGAGACCCCGGACGCGGTCTCCTTCACCCTGCGCCCCGCCGACGGCGGCACCGCACCGGTGTTCAAGGCCGGCCAGTACGTCAGTGTGCAGGTCGAACTCCCCGACGGCGCCCGGCAGATCCGCCAGTACAGCCTGTCCGCCGCCCCCGGCGGCTCGCAGTGGCGCATCACCGTCAAGCGCGTCCGCGGCGCCGCGGGACCGGACGGCGAGGTGTCCTCCTGGCTCCACGCGCACGCCCGGACCGGCGACGTGCTCACCGTGTCCACGCCCTTCGGCGACCTCGTCCTTTCGGACGGCGACGGCCCTCTACTACTGGCCTCCGCAGGCATCGGCATCACTCCGATGCTGGCCATTCTCGACCACCTGGCCACCACCGGTTCCTCCCGCCCCGTCACGGTCGTGCACGCCGACCGCCGGGCCGCGGACCACGCACACCGCACCGAGCAGCACGACCTCGTCGCCGCGTGCCCCGACGCAACGCTGCACATCTGGTACGAGGAACCCGGCGAACCGGGCGCACACGTCGGGCAGGTCGACCTCGACGCACTCGAACTCGCCGACAGCACAACCGCATTCCTCTGCGGCCCACTACCGTTCATGCGCACAGTACGCGGCGCCCTCCTCCGCCGCGGCATCCCCGCCGACGCCATCCACTACGAAGTCTTCGGCCCCGACCTCTGGCTTGGCCGGCAGCAGTAGGCGGCGGACCGGCCGAAGCACCTCCGCGCGCCCACCGGTTTCCGTGAGGGAATTGTCGGCCGTGTCGCCTCCGACGACGAGGACGGAGAGGAGGTTGTCATCGGATGGGGCGGAAGCCTGATCGCGCAATCGAGCGGCGGCCCTGAGCGTGCCGACAGACCGTTCGAGGCGACGGATGCCCCGGGTCGGCAGCCCTTGCATGCCCCGGGCTCGAACGTGTGCGTGTAGACGGCGCGCGAAACGACGGCGCAAGCGGCCCGGAACGCGGCCACTTCGTGGTCCTGGGCAGCATGGCAGTCATGGCCTGTCTCTCCAGCTCGTGCCGACTGGCGTCACAGCAGGTCCCACCACCAGGAGATGAGGGGAACCGCCGCTTCAGGGTGGTCACTTCGGGTTCGCCGGTCGACGATCTCGTGAATGCCCTTCTCCGGCCTCGGCACAGAAAGGGAGCGGCTCTCGGCGGGGACATCCAGCACCGTGGTGTAGCGCGGGAGAAAGCGCTGCCATTCGTACGTTCCGCGGACCATGTTGGCGAGTTGGTCCGCGTACCGCCGAAGGTCCGACCTGCCGCTCGCCAGCAGCCTCTCCCGCATCGCGACGAAGAACTCCATCGTGTTCTCCAGCACGGCGCACGTCCGGTCGACCGCGACTTGCGGCGGGCAGTCGAGTTCGACGCCCAGGATCCGGACCAGGTTCGACTCCAGACAGCCCTGGTGCTCCTCGTGCCGGTAGGACGCCAGGTCCGTGGGGACGGTCAGCAGGATGCCGGCGGCCTGGCCGAACGCACGGACCTGCGGGGTGACGCGTTCCCGGGCGGAGAGCGCCGTCCCCTCCGCCACCTCGATCATGAGGGCGGAGAGTTCGGCGGCTCCGTCCGAAGGCCGGATGAGCAGGTGCTGCGCCGCCGACCGCAGGGTTCCCGCGGCCCGATCGCCGACCCCGCACATGGCACCGACGGCCCACTGGTAGTGGGCGGCGGAGCACAGGTGCGCGACTTGGGGGTCGGCCTGGGAGCGGATTCTCGCGACGAGGTCGGCGAGCGCGGAGGCGAAGGCGTCGAAGGCCGGATCGCCGGTGCCGCCGAGCTCGGGATACAGCGCCCGCGCCATCATCTGCGCGATCAGGGTGTTGAACGGCGCCGGCTGGTCGGCGAGGCGTCCGGAATCGCAGTAGTAATCGTCGAACAGCAGCGCCCATATGAGCCAGTCGGAGAGGAGCTGTACTCCTTCCCGAGTGCCTTGCGGCGCCCAGGTGCACGCCAGGAATCCGGTGTCGGTGGCCGCGGCCCGCAGAAGCGACCGTTCGTCCAGGCGGTGCCGTGCCAGCCAGGCGTACGAGCGCTCCTGGTACTCCTCCGCGCCGTCCCCGACGTGCAATTCGAGCGGACACCAGAGCGGAGGAATGCGGAGATCCATGCCCATACCGTTCAGACAACGTGGCCGCGCAACCGGCAACAACCAGGATCAGGGGGCGCACGGAGGCATGTCAGGGCTTTGGGCGCCCTGAACGCGCCCCCGCACCGTCACATGCCCCCGTCACATGCCCCTGTCGTGCGCCCCTCAGGCGGCCGCGCACGCGGACCAGCGGTACCAGCACAAGCGCCGGACGACCCGGCGACCCGGCGACCCGGCAGCCGCCCTCGCGCCGGGACCAGATCCGCGAACTGGCCGTCGCTGAACTTCCCCGCTCGTCCCGGATCCGGATCGCCGGACTGCCTTTCGGCAACGGCGCCGCCCGCGCTACCCGCACCGTCTCCAACGGAACCGGCTCCGGATCCCGCACCCGCAACGACATCGGCTCCCCCTTCCAAGTCTGGGGAGCCGACACCAACACCCGCCGCCGTATCAACCAAGAACATCCACGTAAGTCACCCGCCGGGGCCACCCATACGCGCCCGCAAGCCGTACGGGCGCGGCCCGTCGTCCTTCGCGAATCCGCCGCGAGTACCGCGACCTGCGGCAACTTGACGTGAACTGACAGCTTTTGATCAGGCG
>NZ_JBPKBH010000028.1:0-38318 GCF_051388915.1 Yinghuangia sp. YIM S09857
GAAGACATCCAACCGGCGTCAGGCACCCCGAAGCCAACCGGCAACCCGGTCAACGTTTCCGGTCACAGCACTAGGCGGCACAGCAGGCGGCAGCGGCAGGCGTCCGGCAGCGCGGCACCGGGCCGGTGAAGCGTTCAGAGGCATGGCAAAGGGCCCGCGACGGTGAGTTGTCGCGGGCCCTGGGAGGTTGCGCGGGGCGGTCGCCAACAGATCCAGGCGTAGCCCCCGGAGGTCACACCTCGACAACCACCGGCAGGATCATCGGGCGGCGCCGGAAGGTGTCGCTGACCCACTTCCCGACGACACGCCGCACCTGCTGCTGCAACTGGTACGGCTCGGCCACGCCGTCCGCCGCCGCCTTGGTCAACACGTCCTCGATGCGCGGGATCACGTCGTCGAACTTGGCGTCGTCGATGCCCGAGCCGCGGGCGGTGATCTGCGGGCCGCCGACGACCTTCCCGGTCGACGAGTCGACCACCAGGAACACCGACACGAAGCCCTCGTCGCCGAGGATCCGGCGGTCCTTGAGCGAGGATTCCGTGACGTCGCCCACCGACAGGCCGTCGACGTACACGTACCCCGCCTGCACCTTGCCGGTGATCCTCGCGACGCCGTCGACCAGGTCCACCACGACGCCGTCCTCGGCGATGACGATGCGGTCCCGGCGTACACCCGTCTTGTGCGCGAGATCGGCGGCCGCCCGCAGGTGGCGCCATTCGCCGTGCACGGGCATGAAGTTGCGCGGCTTGGCGATGTTGAAGAAGTACAGCAACTCGCCTGCCGACGCGTGACCCGACACGTGCACCTTGGCGTTGCCCTTGTGCACGACGTTGGCGCCCCAGCGCGTCAGCCCGTTGATGACCCGGAAGACCGCGGTCTCGTTCCCCGGGATCAGCGACGACGCGAGCACCACCGTGTCGCCCTCGACGATGCGGATCTGCTGGTGGTCGCGATTGGCCATGCGTGACAGCGCGGCCATCGGCTCGCCCTGCGAACCCGTGCAGACCAGCACGACCTCGTCCGGGCGCAGGTCGTCCAGCGTCTTGACGTCGACGATCAGGCCCGCCGGCACCTTCAGGTAGCCGAGATCCCGGGCCACGCCCATGTTGCGGACCATCGAGCGGCCGACGAAGGCGACCTTGCGCTCGTACGCGTACGCCGTGTCGAGCACCTGCTGAATGCGGTGCACGTGGCTCGCGAAGCTCGCCACGATGATCCGCTGGTCCGCGTCCGCGAACACCCGGTCCAGCACGCCGGCGATGTCGCGCTCCGGCGGGATGAAGCCGGGTACCTCGGCGTTCGTGGAGTCGGCGAGCAGCAGGTCGATGCCCTCTTCACCCAGACGGGCGAAGGCCGGGAGGTCGGTCAGACGTCCGTCGAGCGGCAGTTGGTCCATCTTGAAGTCGCCCGTGTGGACGACCATGCCGGCCGGCGTGCGGATCGCCAGCGCCAGCGCGTCCGGGATCGAGTGGTTGACCGCGATGAACTCGCAGTCGAACGGGCCGAGCCGCTCGCGGTCGCCCTCGGAGACCTCAAGCGTGTACGGACGGATCCGGTGCTCGTTCAGCTTCGCCTCGATGAGCGCGAGCGTGAGCTTGGACCCGATGAGCGGGATGTCGCTCTTCTCGCGCAACAGGTACGGCACGGCGCCGATGTGGTCCTCGTGCGCGTGGGTGAGCACGATCGCCTCGATGTCGTCCAACCGGTCCCGGATGGCGGTGAAGTCCGGCAGGATCAGATCGACACCGGGCTGCTCCTCCTCGGGGAAGAGCACCCCGCAGTCGACGATCAGCAGCCGCCCGGCGTACTCGAAGACGGTCATGTTCCGGCCGATCTCGCCGAGACCGCCGAGAGGGATGACGCGCAGTCCGCCCTCGGGGAGTTCCGGGGGCGATCCGAGTTCCGGATGCGGATGACTCAAGTTCTCTCCTCGCCACGCGGGCGTCGTTTTCGGACGGCCCGCGCAAGTGATGCGTTCAAACCCGGACGGGTTGTGCTCCCGTCCGGGCACTTTCTAAATCTGTACCCCGCCCGCCGCGAGATCCTGCCTCAGCTGGGCGATCTGCTCCGCGGAGGCCTCGATCAGGGGCAGCCGGAGGGTGCCGGTGACGAGACCCTGCGCCGCGAGGGCGGCCTTGCTCAAAATCACACCTTGGGTGCGGAAGATTCCGGTGTAGACCGGCAGCAGCGTCTGGTGGATCTCGCGGGCCTTGGCGACGTCGCCGGCCGAGTACGCGTCCACCAGAGCACGCAGCTCGGGTGTCACAACATGCCCCACAACGCTCACGAAACCGACCGCGCCGACCGAAAGCAGCGGCAGGTTCAACATGTCGTCGCCGGAGTAGTACGCAAGATCGGTGCGGGCCATGACCCACGACGCCGCGCCGAGATCGGCCTTGGCGTCCTTGTTCGCCACAATGCGGGGGTGCTCCGCGAGGCGCACGATCGTTTCGGTCTCCAGCGCCACGGCGGTGCGGCCCGGGATGTCGTACAGCATCGCCGGCAGATCGGTCGCGTCCGCGACGCGGACCGTGTGGCGGTACAGCCCCTCCTGCGGAGGCTTGCTGTAGTACGGCGTCACGAGCAGCAGCCCGTGCGCTCCGGCCTTCGCGGCCTCCCGCGCCATCTCGACGCTGTGCGCCGTGTCATTGCTCCCGGCCCCCGCGACGACGAACGCGCGGTCGCCCACGGCCTCCACTACGGCCCTTACCAGAAGCGCTTTTTCGGCATCCGTGGTGGTCGGCGACTCGCCGGTGGTGCCGTTCAGAACCAGGCCGTCGTTGCCTGCGTCGACAAGATGCGCTGCCAGACGCTGCGCGGCGTCCAGGTCGAGCGCGCCCTCGGCATCGAACGGCGTCACCATCGCGGTGAGAACCCTGCCGAAAGGGGTCTGGGGGGTGGAGGTCGGAGCCATGCCCCAAACGGTACCCGGCCGGGTACCAACACGGCTGTATCGGCCCACATTCCGGTCCTCACCAGCGCGCCCTTCGGACTTTCCCGGAACCACTCCGACACCTCGTGCACACCGGACGGCGGTACGCGGCCCGCTGTGGGGCCGTCACCCTGGGACTGGATTCCAGCCATCAGCCGTTCCCGTCGGCGCGGCCTCCGTCTTGCCGCTCGCCGCTCACCCCGGACAGCAAGGGACCCCGGCGCTGCCTGCTCGGGGGTTCAAGCAGCGCCGAGGTCTTCTTCAGTATCAGGCACATGCGGGAAAAATGCCGGGTAATGACGCGAAAAAAGTTGTACGTCACCCTTTGTGCCGATTTGAGTACGCGCGGCATCCGGAACCGGGTTAACCTGCCGCACCACACGCGGCGGCCGAACGGACCGTCCTGAAACCGCCGCCGGCACCGCCGGGCGGACCAACAAGCCCGGCAATCCGCGCCCCTGCACGCCTAGCGGACGACCCACAACAGAGCCGACGCCTCCTGGCCCCACGTCCTGCTAGGCACGGTACGCCCCCAACACGACCCACGGGCCGATTCGCCCAAGCCCCCACCCCCGGGCGCGCCGCCACGCTCCGAGGCGCCGAGAAAAACACAACGACCCACAACGGTTTTGCGCACCCCCGACCAACTCCGCCCCCGATTCGGACATTCACCCAACAGGCAATTCCCCAATTCAGCGCAACCCCGAGCCCGTCATGCCCACAAACCGCCCAGCGACGACAGATCCCGACCCGCAACGCCGTCGGCCTTCACCTCCGCATCGGCCGACCATGCCGCCAGCCATCCTGGCGTTACCGTGGCGTGCCCGGTCGCTACGGATGCGGAATCTGTTGCTGGACCCGACCTATCGAGATGAGCGCAAACGCTGTCAACGGCCGGTTGGGCTGCCTGTGGGCGCGGCACTCGACGGACCGCTGGATGGGTTACCAGACGGGCTGTCGGACGCACCAGTCGGTGCGCCCGCGGCGCGGCCCGAGAACTGGACCGTGAGCCCCTTGTACGTGATCGAGCCAGAGATATCCGCTTCGAGAACCGTGGCGGCCACACGGTAGTAGCGGACAACCGTAACCGTTTCGCCCGACCGCAATTCCTTCGAGTCTTCGGGGCTTCGCCCGTCCTTGCAGGAGGCGTTCGGGCATGCCGTCAGGTCAACCACCAGACTGTAGGGCAGGAACCGTCCGTCACCTCCGTTGACCATCCGAACTCGGATCGCGAGACGCACTTCCCCGCCGCCGGAGGGTGCCCGTTCGGGAGCGATTTCCTCGACCGAAACCCTGACGCCGTCTGAGAATTCATGGTCAGTCTTGCCGTCTGTAGTCAGCTTCGGGGGCGAAGATCGCCCCGGGGGAGTCGATTGGCCTGGCGCGGGGTTGATGGTCGCCGTTCCCCCTGTAGTGGGTGCCTGCCCGGGAGGAGCCACGACGGAAGGGTCTAATCCTGAAGTGGCCGCGGCGGGTTTTTTGGGGGTGTCTTTGATGGTGGGGCCGACCATGCATCCGGTGGCGGTGAGTAGTAGTGCCGCGCAAGTGGTGGTTGTGCGCCACGTCCGGGCCCCCATCGTGCGTTCCTCTCGCCTGGCGGGATGCGTCGGGGACAGCGTGGCACGGGTGGTGGGGTCGCCGCCTCCCTGTGGGGCGTGTCGGGGGTGTTGCGTGTCGATCGGCAGACGTGGGGCGGGGATTCGCGGCAGAATCCGCAGGGCGTACTTTGTGTGAAGGAGACGGCATGGCGGACGTAAGTGTGCGAACCGCGCGGGGTGCGGACGGACCCGCGCTGGGGGTCGTCCAGTCCGCGGCGTGGCGCGCGGCGTATGAGGGGGTGTTGCCCGAGGCCGCGCTGGAGCCGTTCGACGCGGGGGTGTTGGGGGCGGGATGGGGGCACGCCGCCGCGCATCCGCCGTCGCGGCGGCACACGGTGTTGGCGGCGTGTGCCGGGCCGGAGCCGGTGGGGTTTGCCGCCGTGGTGCCCGCGCAGGATCCGGATCTGGACGAGACGGCCGCCGAGTTGAGCATTTTGGTGGTCGCGCCGGAGGAGCAGCGGAGCGGGCACGGATCGCGTTTGCTGGCGGCCGCGGTGGAGTACGCGCGGGGCGGCGGCGCCGGGACGCTCGTGATGTGGGTGCTGGAACCGGACGTCCCGCTGCGGGAGTTTCTGGAAGCCGCGGGCTGGGCCGCCGACGGGGCGCACCGCGAGTTGGAGTTGGACGAGAGCGGCGCGCAGCGCGTCCGGCAGTGGCGGCTGCACACGTCGTTGGCCGAGGTCGGGGACGACTGACGGGCGTGCCGACCGCGGAAAAAGTCGCGGCGATCACGCATTGAAGTAGTAAGACATGCGTCTTAACGTTGGCGCGTGACGCCGACCTCGAATCGCGCCCTGACGCGGGAGCGCCTGCTCCTGACCGCCGAACGCCTGTTCGCCGTGCACGGGATCGACGCGGTGTCGCTGCGCCAGATCAGCGTGGCGGCGGGGCAGCGCAACAACTCCGCGGCGCAGTACCACTTCGGTACGAAAGAGGATTTGATCCGGGCGATCTTCGCGTTCCGGTTGGCGACGATCAACCGGCGGCGCGAGGAGATGGTGGACGTCCTGGTGCGCGAGGGGCGCACGGGGGACCTGCGGGCGCTGACCGAGGCGATGGTGCGTCCGCTGGCGGAGCAGATCGACGGGGGCGGCAGTTTTTACGTGCGGTTCCTGGCCCGTGTGCACCAGCACGCGGGGGCGTCGGTGTACGCGCTGCCCGCGATGGGCGTGGAGGGCAGCTCCACGCGGATCGGCCGGATGATCGGTGGCGCGCTGATGCACCTGCCGGCGCTCGTACGGCGCAGCAGGCTCCAGTTGGGCGGGAGCCTGGCGGTGCACGCGACGGCCGACCGCGAGCAGCGCGTGCACGAGGGCATGCCAGAGGACGTACTGCCGCCGCTGGTCTTCGTCGCGGATCTGGTGGACGCGGTCGTGGGCATCTTCTCGGCGCCGGTCTCGGAGGAGACGGTGGCGTCGATCGTGAGCACAGGGTGTGTGGTGGAGGAGGGGTGGGACGCACTCCGCTCCCCCGGCCTTGCGGGGTCGGGTCCGGGCACTGTCGCCCCCACGCCGACCGTGTCCCCGGAGGGCTCGGCAGGCCGATTCGCGGCCGGGTAGGCGGAAGCCGAGGCCAGGGAACGGCGGGCCCTGCCGCGCGGGTCGTGGTGCGAGAGCAAGGCGGGACAAGAAGGCCCGTCAGGTCCGTTCGGCGCGATGAAGTTTGATGGCCTTGAGCATCGCCTTGCGGCCGCGCGCGTTGTCGCGGGCGTCGGAGTAGGCGACCGCCAGTCGGTACCACGTGCGCCAGTTGTCCGGGTCGGCCTCGGTCTCGGCCTTGCGTTTGGCGAAGATCTCGTCCGCGCTGGCGCGGTCGATGCGGCCGCCCGGGGTACGTTGCAGTTCGTCGGCGGGGAGTTCGCCCTCGGCCTCCAGTTCGCGGGCCAGTTGCTGCATGGTGAAGCCGAAGCGCAGCTCGCGCCAGATGTACCAGACGCCGATGACGGGGATGACGAGGACTCCGACGCCCAGCGCCATCATCGTGAGCCGGCCGTCCTTGATCGCGAGGACGCCGCGGCTGCCGACGAGCAGCACGTAGAAGACGAGGACGCCGATCAGGACGAGGGCGGTGACGCGTTGCTTCACGGGCGGGTTGTCCTCACGTCCGCGGGTCCAGGTCGAGGAAGTGCTCCAGCCCGAGCGTGAGGCCCGGGACGTCGCCGACGCGGCGCACGCCGAGGACGACGCCGGGCATGAAGGACGTGCGGTCGAACGAGTCGTGCCGGATCGTCAGCATCTCGCCCGCGTCGCCGAGCAGCACTTCCTGGTGCGCGACCAGGCCGCGCAGCCGGACCGCGTGCACCGGGATGCCGTCCACGCGGGCACCGCGCGCGCCGTCGGGGTCGTCGGTGGTGGCGTCCGGTACCGGCGGGAGGTCGGCGGCGGCGCGGGCCTCGGCAATCAGCTCGGCGGTACGCCGGGCGGTGCCGCTCGGCGCGTCCACCTTGTTCGGGTGGTGCAGTTCGACGATCTCGACCGACTCGTAGAAGCGCGCCGCCTTGGCGGCGAACTGCATCATCAGGACCGCGCCGATGCCGAAGTTCGGGGCGATCAGGACGCCGACCGACGGCGCGTCCGCGAGCCAGCCCCGGATGGTGCCGAGGCGGTCCGGGGTGAAGCCGCTGGTGCCGACGACGGCGTGGATGCCGTGGCGGACGCAGAACTCCAGGTTGCCCATGACGACGCCCGGGTGGGTGAAGTCGACGACGACCTCGGTGCGGGCCTCGGTGAGCAGGTCGAGCGAGTCGTCCTGGTCGACGCGCGCCACGAGCTCCAGCCCCTCGGCCGCCTCGACGGCGCGGCACGCCTCGGCACCCATGCGGCCCTTGGCGCCGATGACGGCGACCCGCAGCGCGCTCATGTCTCTTGCTCCTGTCTTCGCTGTCCGGCGCGCCCGCCGGTCGGGCGTCGCCGAGGGGTCAGGCGACCGCCCCGGCGAACGCGCCGGGATCGGGGAAGGGGCCGACCAGGGCCAGCGTAGGACGTGCCCCGAGGATGTCCCGCGCCACCTCCCGGACCTGCTCCGCGGTGACCGCGCCGATGATCGCGAGCTGCTCGTCGACCGAGAGGTGGTCGCCGTAGACCAGCTCGCTCTTGCCGATGCGGCTCATGCGGGACCCGGAGTCCTCCAGGCCCAGGACGAGCGAGCCGTGCAACTGGCCGATGGCCCGCTGGAGCTCCTCGTCGGTGATGCCGTCGGCGGCGACCTTGGCCAGTTCCTCGCGGCAGATGCGCAGCACCTCGTGGACCTTGTTGGGGAGGCAGCCCGCGTATATGCCGAACATGCCCAGGTCGGCGAAGGCGGAGGTGTAGGAGTAGACGGAGTACGCCAGGCCGCGCTTCTCCCGAATCTCCTGGAACAGCCGCGAGCTCATCCCGCCGCCCAGTGCCGCGTTGAGTACCGACAGCGCGAAGCGCCGCTCGTCGGAGCGGGAGACCCCGGGCATGCCCAGCACGAGGTGGGCCTGCTCGGTCGGACGCTCCAGGATGCGTGCGGTGCCTCCGCCGCGGACCGCCCGCTCGCCGCCCCGCGGGGCCGCGGGCAGCGCGTCGGTGTCGACCGCGACGTCCGCGAACGCCTTCCTGACCAGCCGCACGACCTTGTTGTGGTCGACGTTGCCGGCCGCCGTGACCACCATGTTCGGCGGCCGGTAGCGGCGCCGGTAGTAACCCGCGATCTGGGACCGCGTCAGGGCGTTGATCGAGTCGACGGTGCCCAGGACCGGGCGCCCGAGCGGCGCGTCCCCGAGCAGGGCCTCGGCGAACAGCTCGTGGACCAGGTCGCCGGGGTCGTCCTCGTTCATGGCGATCTCTTCGAGGATGACGCCGCGTTCGCTGTCGACGTCCTCGGCGCGGATCAGTGAGGCGGTCACCATGTCGGAGACCACGTCGATGGCCAGCGGCAGGTCGTCGTCGAGGACACGTGCGTAGTAGCACGTGTACTCCTTGGAGGTGAACGCGTTCATCTCGCCGCCGACGGCGTCCAGCGCCGCGGAGATCTCCAGGGCGTCGCGCTTGGCGGTGCCCTTGAACAGCAGGTGTTCGAGATAGTGCGTGGCGCCGGCCAGTGCGGGCGTCTCGTCGCGCGAGCCGATGCCGACCCAGATGCCGAAGGTGGCCGAGCGGACGCCCGGCATCGCCTCGGTGATGACGCGCAGCCCGCCGGGCAGGACGGTCCGCCGGACCATGCCGCCGTCCTCGCCCTTGAGCAGGGTCTTGGTAGAGCCCGGTCGCTGCGCGTACGCGGCGACCGGGCTCTTGGCTACCGTCCTGGTCACTTGGCGGAGTCGTCTCCGGCCTTGTCACCCGACGCGTCCGCGGCCTTGCCGTCGGCCGACTCGTCGCCCTCGACGACCGGTACCAGCGACAGCTTGCCGCGCTGGTCGATCTCGGCGATCTCGACCTGGACCTTGTCGCCGACCTTGACGACGTCCTCGACGTTCTCGACGCGCTTGCCGCCGGCCATCTTGCGGAGCTGCGAGACGTGCAGCAGGCCGTCCTTGCCCGGCATGAGCGACACGAACGCGCCGAAGGTCGTGGTCTTGACGACCGTGCCCAGGTAGCGCTCGCCGACCTCGGGCATCGTCGGGTTCGCGATCTGGTTGATCACGTTCCGCGCGGCCTCGGCCGAGGTGCCGTTGACGGCGCCGATGTAGATCGTGCCGTCGTCCTCGATGGTGATGTCGGCGCCGGTGTCGTCCTGGATCTGGTTGATCATCTTGCCCTTCGGGCCGATGACCTCGCCGATCTTCTCCACCGGGATCTTGACGGTGATGATGCGCGGCGCGAACTCGGACATCTCGTCCGGGACGTCGATCGCCTCGTTCATCACGTCGAGGATGTGCAGGCGCGCGTCCTTGGCCTGCTTGAGCGCGGCGGCCAGCACCGAGGCCGGGATGCCGTCGAGCTTGGTGTCGAGCTGGAGCGCGGTGACGAACTCCTTGGTGCCGGCGACCTTGAAGTCCATGTCGCCGTACGCGTCCTCGGCGCCGAGGATGTCGGTCAGCGTGACGTACTCCGTCTTGCCGTCGACGTCGTCGGAGATGAGGCCCATCGCGATGCCCGCGACCGGCGCCTTGAGCGGCACACCGGCGTTGAGCAGCGACATCGTGGACGCGCAGACCGAGCCCATCGAGGTCGACCCGTTGGAGCCGAGCGCCTCGGACACCTGGCGGATCGCGTACGGGAACTCCTCGCGCGTCGGCAGCACCGGCAGCAGCGCCCGCTCGGCGAGCGCCCCGTGGCCGATCTCGCGGCGCTTGGGCGAACCCACGCGGCCGGTCTCGCCGACCGAGTACGGCGGGAAGTTGTAGTTGTGCATGTAGCGCTTGCGCGTCTCGGGGTTCAGCGTGTCGATCATCTGCTCCATGCGGAGCATGTTGAGCGTGGTGACACCCAGGATCTGGGTCTCGCCGCGCTCGAAGAGCGCCGAGCCGTGCACGCGCGGGATGACCTCGACCTCGGCCGCCAGCGTGCGGATGTCGGTCAGGCCGCGGCCGTCGATGCGGACCTTGTCGCGCAGCACGCGCTGGCGGACCAGCTTCTTGGTGAGCGCGCGGAACGCACCGCCGATCTCCTTCTCGCGGCCCTCGAACTGCGGCAGCAGCTTCTCGGCGGCGAGGTCCTTGACGCGGTCGAGCTCGGTCTCGCGGGCCTGCTTGCCGGCGATGGTGAGCGCCGCGGACAGCTCGTCGGAGACGGCGGCGGACAGGGCCTCGAACACGTCGTCCTGGTAGTCCAGGAACACCGGGTACTCGGCGGTCTCCTTGGCGGCCTTCTCGGCGACCTGGAGCTGCGCGGTGCACAGGGCCTTGATGAAGGGCTTGGACGCCTCCAGGCCCTCCGCGACGATCTCCTCGGTCGGCGCGCCCGCGCCGCCGCGGACCAGCTCGATCGTGGAGGTCGTGGCCTCGGCCTCGACCATCATGATCGCGACGTCGCCGTCCGGCAGGACGCGGCCCGCGACGACCATGTCGAAGACCGCGCGCTCCAGCTCGGAGTGCGTCGGGAAGGCCACCCACTGGCCGTCGATCAGCGCGACGCGGACGCCGCCGATCGGGCCGGAGAACGGCAGTCCGGCCAACTGCGTCGACATGGAGGCCGCGTTGATCGCGACGACGTCGTACAGGTGGTCGGGGTTGAGCGCCATGACCGTCGCGACGATCTGGATCTCGTTGCGCAGGCCCTTCTTGAAGGACGGGCGCAGCGGGCGGTCGATCAGGCGGCAGGTGAGGACCGCGTCCTCGGACGGGCGGCCCTCGCGGCGGAAGAACGAGCCGGGGATCTTGCCCGCGGCGTACATGCGCTCCTCGACGTCCACCGTCAGGGGGAAGAAGTCGAGCTGGTCCTTCGGCCGCTTCGAGGCGGTGGTGGCCGACAGCACCATGGTGTCGTCGTCCAGGTAGGCCACCGCGGAACCGGCGGCCTGGCGGGCCAGACGCCCGGTCTCGAAGCGGATCGTACGGGTGCCGAAGCTGCCGTTGTCGATGACGGCTTCGGCGAAGGTCACATCGGTACCCTCCACAGGGCACCCTCCTCGTCGCAATCAAGGGAGTGCGCGACGTACGCGACGGGCCAGGCTCGGCCGGGCCGGTCTTCGATCGAAGCCACCGGGTCGGGTCCGGCCTGCGGACCGGGCCCCGGGGGCCACTACCGAGGACCGGCGCCTTGGGCCGACGCCTGTGCCGCGTGTGCGGCACTCCCGGTGGTTGAACTGCTTCGCGCGGCGCCGTGTGAGCCACGGCACCGCTGCGTCACAGCCTACAAAAACTGTGTCCTGATACGGCGAAGGAGCGGCTCGGAGAAAGCCGCTCCTTCACTGTGCGATTTAGCGAACGCCCGTCGAGCCGGCGCGGATGCCCAGGCGGGCGATCAGCGAGCGGTAGCGCTCGATGTCGACCTTGGCCAGGTACTTCAGCAGGCGGCGGCGCTGGCCGACGAGCAGCAGCAGGCCGCGGCGGCTGTGGTGGTCGTGCTTGTGCAGCTTGAGGTGCTCGGTGAGGTCGTTGATCCGGCGCGAGAGCAGCGCGATCTGGACCTCGGGGGAGCCGGTGTCGCCGTCCTTGGTGGCGTACTCCGTCATGATCTGCTTCTTCGTTGCGGCGTCGAGCGACACTGCGTGCTCCATTCAGGTGAGAGTGTGAGTGCCCCCGGTCTGCTTCACGGGGGAACTTCGGTGACTCACTGCGCACCGCCTGGGCCGGGCCCGGGACAGTCGTCCGCGGGAAAGATCCGGGCAGCACGCACACCGGGCGCAAAGGTCCGGGTGACACCACACTAGCAGGCCACGGTCGGGTGTCTCAGCCGGTGATGTTGCGCAGTGTGCTGTAGACGCCGAGGACCGCCAGGCAGACGGGCACCATGGCGGTCAGGAGCATGCCTTCGAGGATGTCCATCGCGCGACCCCAGAAGGGCGACAGGCCGCGGGCCGGGACGGTGACCGCGATCAGGCCGAGCAGCGCGCCGAACGCCGCGACGGCCCCGAAGATCCAGTGCGGCCGCTCGCCGTCGGGGAAGTCCGTGTGCAGGGTCAGTCCGGTCATCAGGAGCGCGAGCGACAGCGCGCCCGCGACCAGCAGCAGCGCGACCTGCGCGGTGTGGGAGAACAGCCGCGCGCGGGTCAGCAGCGCGACGCCCACGGCGCCGGTCAGGACCTGAGCCCATAGAGAGGAGGAGTAGCCGAGGACGACTGCCGAGCCCGCGACGACGGTCGCGCAGGCGCCCACCAGGCCGGTGAGGATCTGGTGCCCGGCGCGTGCCCGGGCGGCCAGGGCACTGTGGTCGACGGGGTCGTCGGCGCTCGCCCGCGCCGCCGCGGGCGCGTCCGGCGGCAGGAAGCCGATGGGCAGGCGGGCCAGGCGCAGCGACCATCCGGGCAGGAAGGCGACGGCGGCGAGGCCGGTGACGGCGGCGACCGCGGCTGCGTCTCCGGGCGAGGCGTCCGCGGCGATGAGGCCGAACGCGGTGCACATGCCCGCGGCGGCGGCCCCCGCGCCCGCGACGTACGCGGCGTTGCGTTGCGGCACCAGGACGGCGATCAGCGTCGACACCACCATGGCCGACGCGCAGGCGGCGAGGAACTGGACCCGTCCGGGGCCTTCGGCGGCGGGCGGGGCGACGATGCCGAGGCCCGCGTAGAAGGCGTTGGGCAGTGCGCCGAGGCCGAGGGCGGCCGCGGCGCCGGAGTCGTCGTACACCCGCGCGCGGACGCCGGCGACGACCGCGAGCAGCAGGGCGAGGGTGCCCGCGACGATGCCTGCGACGGAGTGCGGGTCGGCGGTACGCCACAGCGCGACCGGCGCCAGGCAGAGGAACGCCGCCGCGCCCGACAGCGCCGCGGTGCGCAGCAGTTCGGGCGACCACAGGCGCTGGTCGGCGGTCACCGACGAGGCCACCGCGTCGACCACGTCGTCGTAGACGGGGTCGGGCATCGAATCGGCGAGCGGTGTGAAGCGCAGTAGCGCGCCGTCGTGCACGGACTGGGCGCCGAGCCCGCGGGCGCTGTCCAGCACGCCGCCGTCGACGCGCATGAGGTGGAACCCGGTCGGGGCGCCCGCGGATTGGGCCTGGCCGGAGAGCCGCAGGATCTCCGGGTAGAGGTCGGCGAGTGGGACCTCCTCCGGCAGCGCGACGTCCACCCGGCAGTCCGGTGCGACGATCGTGACCCGGACCAGTCCGGTCGAGATGGTGACGGCGGAAGGGGCCGACGCGCCCGCTGTTCCGATCGTGCCGACTGCGGTACTCACCCGGCGGCTCCCCGTGGCTTCCGGTGTGGACGATGTCGCCGGGCGTGCTCCGCGGCCCGGCTGACGACGCACTCTAACGGACCGCGGAACGGCTCCGGGGCCTGCCGAACAAGGAAGTTACCGGAACCACGGCCGCCACCTGCGGACCTGTGGCGGTCGCGGCACCAACCAGTAGTATCGGCCATCGCCCCGGCGGGGCCGCCGAGTTCGGCGGCCGTCCGGGGAATGGAGACGACCCTGACGGGGTGGGTTGGTCCCAGTCCATCCATCCTGTCCGGACGCGGTTCCGCGCACCCGGTGTGTCCTGCGGTGCGAACACCAGGCGGATGGGGGATGGTTCGGGTGACCGTGGTGATCGTCAAGAGGCCGCCGAGGGTGTTCCCGCCCGCGGTGCCGTCCGACGAACTCGTCCTTGAGGCGCCCCCGGAGCTCGACCGGCCGCAGGAACAGGGCTGGATGAACAGCCTGATGCCGATGATGACCATGCTCGGCTCGGCCGGATTCCTGTTCATGCCGGGCGCGAGCAAGATGATGTTCGTGATGGGCGGCATGATGATGGTCTCGTCGCTCGCCATGGTGATCGCCAACATCGTGCGCGCCCGCCGGGGCAACAGCCCCGAGATGCTGGACGCGCGCCGCGACTACTTGCGGTACCTCGACCAGCAGCGCGTCAAGGTGCGCCGCACCGCGCGTCGCCAGCGTGGCGCCCAGTTGTGGACGCATCCCGCCCCCGAACAGCTCTGGTCGGTCGTCGCGGGCGGCCGACGGCTGTGGGAACGCCGGGCCGGGGACGCCGACTTCGGCCAGGTACGGCTCGGCACCGGCCGCCAGCGACTGGCCACCGCCCTGGTGGCGCCGCAGACCGCGCCGCTCGACGACCTCGAACCGCTGTGCGCCGAGGCGATGCGGCGTTTCCTGCTCACCCAGTCGATGCTGGACGACCTGCCGATGGCCGTGTCGCTGCGCTCCTTCTACCACCTGACGCTGTCGGGCGACGAAGAGACGGTGTACGGCGTGGCGCGCGCGATGATCGGCCAACTCGCCACCCTGCACTCCCCCGACGACGTACTGATCGTCGCCGCGGTGCACCGGTCCAAGCAGGCGCGCTGGGACTGGGTCAAGTGGCTGCCGCATGTCCAGCACCCGCGCGAGACGGACGGCGCGGGCGCGCTGCGCATGGTGGTCGACGACCTCGGCGAGGTCGAACGCCTGCTTGCCGACGAGCTGAACAACCGCCCGCGATTCGCCGCGACCGGCGCACCGGTGCTCGACCAGCCGCACGTCGTCGTGGTGCTGGACGGCGGCACAGTCCCGTCGGGGTCGGTGCTGGCCGGGACCGAGGGCCTTCAGGGCGTCACCGTCCTGGAGATCGTCGCGGGGGAACTGGACGAACTGCGCGGCGGGCTGGCGATCGTGGCCGAGCCGGACCGGCTCATCCTGGAGGCGGCGACGGGGACGGCGTACGAGGGACGCCCGGACGTCCTCGCGGCGCCCGACGCCGAGGCACTGGCCCGCGGCCTGGCACCGCTGCGCCTGTCCGGCGCGGACGGCGACGAACCCCTGCTGGCCAACCTCGACTTCACCGAGCTGATGGGCGTCGGGGACGCGGCGTCGGTCGACGTGACGCGCACGTGGCGCCCGCGCGCGCCGCACGACCGCCTGCGGGTGCCCATCGGGTTGGGCGAGGGCGGGGAGCCGGTGCTGCTGGACCTGAAGGAATCCGCGCTGGAGGGCATGGGCCCGCACGGCCTGTGCGTCGGGGCGACCGGTTCCGGCAAGTCGGAGCTGCTGCGCACGCTGGTGCTGGGGCTGGCGATGACGCACAGTTCGGAGATCCTCAACTTCGTGCTCGCGGACTTCAAGGGCGGCGCGACGTTCTCCGGGATGTCGGACATGCCGCATGTGGCGGCGGTCATCACCAACCTGGCCGACGACCTGACCTTGGTCGACCGGATGCGCGACTCGATCACGGGTGAGCTGACGCGGCGTCAGGAGCTGCTGAGGGCCGCGGGCAACTACGCCAACATCCACGACTACGAGCGGGCGCGTAACGCGGGGGCGGCGCTGGAACCGCTGCCGTCGCTGGTGATCATCATCGACGAGTTCAGCGAACTTCTCACCGCCAAGCCGGATTTCATCGACATGTTCATCCAGATCGGGCGAATCGGCCGATCGCTGGGCGTGCATCTGCTGCTGGCCTCGCAGCGGTTGGAGGAGGGGCGGCTGCGGGGGCTGGACACGTACCTGTCGTACCGGATCGGCCTGCGCACCTTCTCTGCGGCGGAGTCGCGGGCGGTGCTGGGGGTGCCGGACGCCTACCAGTTGCCGCCGGTTCCCGGTTCGGGGCTGCTCAAGTTCGACACTGAGTCGATGTCGCGGTTCAAGGCGGCGTACGTCTCCGGCCCGTACCGCAGCACGAGCCAGGGCGCCAGCCGTACGGGAGGCGCGCCGCAGCCTGTGCTCTTCACCAACGAGTGGACGCCCGAAGCCGCCTTCGTGCCCGCCCAGGCGCCTGTTCCGGCGCCTGGTCCCGTGCCCGACCCGTCCGACCCGGGCTCGTCCCCCGCGCTCGCCGACACGGTGCTCGACGTGATCGTGCGGCGGATGGCGGGCCAGGGGCCGCCGGCACACCAGGTGTGGCTGCCGCCGCTAGTTGAATCCCCCGCGCTGGACTCGCTGTTCACCTCGATCATGCCGCTGACCGCGACGCCGGACCGGGGTCTCGCGGCGGCCGGATGGGCGGGCAACGGACGGCTGACCGCACCGGTCGGCGTCGTCGACAAGCCGTTCGAGCAGCGCCGCGACCTGATGTACATCGACCTCGCGGGCGCCGCCGGGCACGTGCTGATCGTGGGCGGCCCGCGCAGTGGGAAGAGCACGCTCGCGCGTACTCTCATCGCTTCGCTTGCACTGACCCACACACCGGCCGAAGCGCAGTTCTACTGCCTGGACTTCGGTGGCGGCGGTCTGTCGTCGCTCAACGAACTCCCGCATGTCGGCGGCGTCGCGGGACGGTTGGACGCCGAGATGGCGCGCCGTATCGTCAGCGAGGTCGCCGGGATCGTGGATCGGCGAGAGGAATTGTTCCGCGCCCAGGGCATCGACTCGATCGCCACCTACCGGCAGCGCCGCGCGCGAGGGCAACTGCCGGACGAGCTCTGGGGCGACGTCTTCCTCGTCGTCGACGGGTGGATGACGGTCAAGAACGAGTTCGACGCACTGGAAGCCACGATCACCGAGATCGCCACGCGCGGGCTCGGCTACGGCGTGCACGTGGTGGTGACCGCGGGCCGCTGGCCCGAGCTGCGCCCCGCACTGAAGGACCAGATCCAAACGCGCCTCGAACTGCGGCTGGGCGAACCGATGGAGTCCGAGGTGGACCGTCGCATCGCGGTCAACGTGCCGACCGACGCGCCGGGACGCGGCCTCACGCCCGAGGGCCTGCACTTCCTGGCCGCGCTGCCGCGCGTGGACGGCTCCGGCGACCCGTCCGATCTGGCGGACGGGGCCGCGGACTTCGTCGCCCGGGTCAAGACGGCGTGGACCGCCCCGGCGGCGCCGCGCGTCCGCATGCTGCCGCGCCTGCTGCCGTACGAGCAGTTGCCGACCCCCGACACGGTCCCCGGCCGACCGGTCCCGGTGGGCATCGACGAAGCCGCGCTCGAACCGGTGTTCCTCGACTTCACCGCCGAGCCGAGCTTCGTGCTCTTCGGCGAGGGTGAGTCGGGCAAGAGCGGCTTCCTGCGTACGGTCGCCCGCGGCATCAGCGAGCGGTACACCCCCGCCGAAGCCCGCATCATCGCCGTCGACTACCGCCGTTCCCTGCTGGGCGCCGTTCCCGAGACGCACCTCCTCCACTACGTCGCCGCGGGGCCGGCCCTGGGACCCGCGGTCACCCAGGTCTGTGACTCCCTCAGCCGCCGCATCCCCGGCCCCGAGGTCACCCAGGAGCAACTGCGCAACCGCAGTTGGTGGTCGGCACCCGATGTCTTCTTCCTCATCGACGACTACGACCTGGTGGCCTCCTCCTCCGGCAACCCGCTCACGCCGCTCCTCGAATACCTCCCGCTCTCCCGCGACGTCGGACTGCACCTCGTCATCGCCCGCAGCTCCGGCGGCGCCAGCCGCGCCCTCTACGAACCGGTCATGCAAAAACTCCTCGACCTCGGCACCGGCGGCCTCCTCCTCTCTGGCAATCGCGACGAAGGCCCCCTGATCGGCGGCGTCCGCCCCACCCGACTCCCCCCGGGCCGAGGCCAATTGATCTCCCGCCGTCGAGGCACGCAAACGATCCAGACCGCCTGGCTCCCCCACTGACCCCCACCCGACGCCGGAGGTACCCGTGCCCGAACTCGATCCACTACCCGACGCGTGGCTCAGGGCCCCGGCCACGGCCTCCGGAAGCGCGAATGCCGGGTACGAGTCCGGATGAGCGGTCGGACGCGGAGGCGGGCTGTCCTGGTGGCCGCGGCAGCCGCCGTGGTGGTGGTGGCCGCGGCGGTACTCATGGTGGCGCGACCCTGGGACGGGGAAGACGAAGCGCTGCCCGATCGGATGTGTTGGGGCTCCGTCGAGACGCGGCGGGTGCTGGGGGTGCTGGCGGAGGCTTCGTACGAGCATTCCGAGACGGCCGACCCCGTGTATCCCTCGACCGATGCGAGGTGCACGCTGCGGCTGCCCGACTCCGATCCCCGATACCGCAGTTTCGCCTTCTACACGGGACCGCTGCTGGGGCAGACCGATCCGCCGTTCCTGGAGTTCGGCGAGGGCGTCGGGTCCGGGTACCGGACGGCCGGGGCGTCCGACGAGATCATCGCCGCGGACCACCAGGCGTGGACGGTCGTTCCCCGGTGCCGCGTCGGCGACACCGACGAGGGACCGATGATCGCCACCGTGACCGCGCGGGACCGGGCCGCCGAGGCGACGCCGCCCGAGGGAGTGGACCGCGCGGACCACCTCGTCCCCGGACGCGCCGGCGCCGCACGGGAGATGGTGGGACTGCTCGCCGACATCGTCAACGGGCTGCGTGCGCAGGCAGGATGCGACGGACCGCAGTTGGTGGCCACCGAACTCCACGGCACGGTGGAGCAAATCTCCGCACCGGGCGGCGCGGGCGCCGTCTGCGGGGTCGCCGGAGTGGCTTTGGCGCAGCGTCCGGGAGCGAGTTGGGCGGTGACGACGGCACAGTCCCCGACGTGGTCCGAGTGCGTCGTCCGCACGGCGCCGAACGGCTCTGTGGTCCTGAGGTACGTGCAACTGCGCGGAGTACTGGCGAACTTGACGGAACCACCGCCGAAGGAGCGTTTCAAGCCCGACGGCGGCTCACGCGGCCACCAGACCTACATCGGCGCCACGCGGTGCGGCAGCGTCCCGGTGGTCGACACCATGCGCCTGGGTACCGGCCTTCAGGCCGCCGACGGGCGTCCGCTGGAGACGGAACGTGCTTTCCTCGCCGTCTCCGACGCCTTCGCCGAACGCGCGGGCTGTGCCGTGAAGTAGCCGTCAGCTCATTGCCGCGATGTGGGCTTGGTACCAGAGGGCGGAGGTTTTGGGGGTGCGCTTTTGGGTGGTGAAGTCGACGTGGATCAGGCCGAAGCGCTGGTGGTAGCCCTCGGCCCATTCGAAGTTGTCGAGGAGGGACCAGACGAGATAGCCGCGGACGTCGACGCCGGCGGTGCGAGCGGAGGCGACGGCGCGGATGTGAGCGTCGAGGTAGGCGATGCGCTCGGGGTCGGGGACGGTGGCGTTCGGGATGTCCGGATCGGGGGCGGGGTCCGGGTAGGCGCAGCCGTTTTCGGTGATGTAGACGGGCGGGAGGGGATAGCGGGCGTTGAGGTCGATGAGGAGTTCGGTCAGGCCCTCGGGGACGACGGGCCAGTCGAAGCCGGTGCGCGGGACGCCGGTGATGCCCGCGTCGGTGAACGGGAGGGCCGCGTCGGGGCTTTCGGGTGCGGCGATGCGCGTGGGGTTGTAGTAGTTGACGCCGAAGCCGTCGAGCGGGGCGGAGATGAGGTCGAGATCGTCTTCCGAGACTCCGGGGACCTCGGATACACCGTAGGCGGTCAGGTCGGGATAGCGGCCCAGGAACACGGGGTCGAGGAACAGCCGGTTGTGCAGGGCGTCGTAGGCGTCCGCGGCGGCGGTGTCGGCCGGATCGGCGGAGGCCGGGCGTACGGGCGTGTGGTTGTTGGTCAGCAGGATGTGGGACGCCCCGGCGGCGCGCAGTGCGGCGGTGCCGAGGCCGTGCCCGAGCAGCAGGTGGTGTGCGGCGGGGAGCGCGTCCATCAGCAACGCCTTGCCCGGGGCGTGCACGCCGAGGGCGTAGCCAAAGGCCATCTGCACGAAGGGCTCGTTGAGCGTCGTCCAGTGCGCGACGCGGTCGCCGAGCCGCGTGTGCACGATCTCGGCATAGTCGGCGAAACGGTACGCGGTGTCGCGCGCCAACCAGCCGCCCGTGTCCTCCAGTTCCTGCGGCAGGTCCCAGTGGTGCAGTGTGAGGAACGGCGTGATGCCGCGCGCGGCGAGTTCGTCGGTGAGCCGGTCGTAGAAGTCGAGGCCTTTGGTGTTCGGCCCTCCGCTGCCGCCGGGCTGCACGCGCGGCCAGGAGACGGAGAACCGGTAGGCGTTCAGGCCGAGTTCGGCCATGAGCGCGACGTCCTCGCGGTAGCGGTGGTAGTGGTCGCACGCCACCGCGCCGGTGTGGCCGTCGCGCACGCGGCCCGGCTCGGCGCAGAAGGTGTCCCAGGTGGAACGCCCGCGGCCGTCCTCGTCGACCGCCCCCTCGATCTGGTACGCGGCGGTCGCCGTGCCCCACAGGAAATCCGCGGGAAATCGCGGCATCGGCTCCATGTGCACCTCCGGTCGGTCGCCGACGCCCGGGCGCTCGCGCGTGGCCGGACACGTCGGCGAACCGGCCGGTAGGGACGCTACTTAAGGGCCTTCAGCTTGTCGATCTGCTTCGCCACCAATGCGGCGTACGGGAGTCGCCCCGGTCCTCCGGACGTGTCGGCGACCGCGAAGTCCGCGAGCGTGTCGCCGACCCGGGCGATGACGTAGTGCGCGGTGACCTCCCGGCCCTCGGCCGCGGTGACCAGCTTCACCGCAAGGGACTCCTCGCCGTAGGCAGGTGCGGCTACGCGCTCGGCGGTGTACGCGACCTTCTCGCCCGATTCCGTCCTGCCGGTGAAGGTCGCGCAGTTCGGCAGCGCCGCGAGCCCCTGGCCCAGAAGTTGCGACGCATAGCCGCGGGGGAACGACGCGAGCAGGACGACGACGGCCACCGCCTCGCCACGCGGCCCGGCGATCATCGCGCCTGCCGTGCCGATCGGCGTGTCCCCGGTCGCCTGCACGCCGAGCAGGTCCATCACCGGCCTGCACGCGGGATCGTCGGTGACGGCGGCCTCGCCCTCGGGTCGTTCGGACGGCGTGACGGTCGTGCCGTCGGTGAAATCCGCCGTGGTGACCAGGGCCGCGATGAGCTGCTCGGAGTTCGGCGGTGCGGGTGGTCCGGGGGTGCCCGACGCATCGGACGGACCGTCGCCGCACGCCGCGGCACCCGTGACCAGCAGGGCGAGGGCGATGGCCGGCCCGAGGGCGGGACCCGCCCGCCGCACGCGCCGCCAGGTGCCGGGTCGGTCGCGTCGGCGGGACGGCTGCATGGCTGACTCCCCCGGGATATGCGCGATTTCCGGCCTTCCCCGCGGATATCCCCCGGTCTCGGTGGCCTCAAGCGCTCGCGCGTCTCCTGGCGTCGCGCAGCACCACCGCGCCGCTGGTGAGCAGCAGGACCGCGGCCAGGCCGACGGCCGCCACCACGGTGGCCGTCTGCCGGTCGCGCTCCGCCCGCGTGGGTCCGAAGTCGAGCGGGTCGACGCGCACCGGCGCGGCCTGCGGCGGCAACACCGCGGTGACGGAAGGCTTCAGGCCCGGCTCGCCGGTGAAGGTGACCGCCTTGAGCGGGTCGACGACGCCCCAGCCGCTGCCGTCCTTGCTCTCCGCCTGGCCGCGCTGGGCGGTCTGCTCGATGACCGTGATGACCTGGCGCGCCTTCCAGTTGGGGTGGATGGAGCGCACGAGCGCGGCGACCGCGGACGCGTAGGGCGCGGCGTACGACGTCCCACTGCCCGAACAGTGGCCGCCCTTGGGCACGGTCGACCAGATGTCGACGCCGGGGGCGAGCACGCCGACGTACGGCTTGTTCTGCGAGAACGCCGCCCGGTCGTTGTTGCGGTCGGACGCTCCGACCGCGAGCACGCCCTCGTACATCGCCGGGTACGTGTCGAGGTTGTCCTTGTCGCCGCGGTTCCCGGCGGCGGCGACCACCACGACGTCCATGACGTCGACGGCGTAGCGGATCACCGCCTCCAGGCGCGGGTCCGGCGCCTTTCCGCCGGGACCGCTGGTCTCCTGCGAGATGTTGATGACCTTGGCGCCCTGTCCGACGGCATAGCCGATCGCGCTGATCAGCGTCTCGACGTTTCCCTTCTGGGTGTCGGTGCCGCCGTTCTGCCGGATGGGCAGGATCATGGCGTCCCGGGCGAGGCCGGTGAACTGGGTGTCGTCGCGGGGTCGCGCGGCGATGATGCCCGCGGCCATGGTGCCGTGGCTGTTCTCGTCGACCCGGCCGGCGGTGCCGACCGCGAAATCGTCCCTGCCCTGGTCGCTGAGTGCGGGCGCGAGCTGCGGATTCCCGGCGTCGACGCCGGAGTCGATGACGGCGACGAGCACGCCCTTGCCGGTCGACTTGGACCACAACTGGTCGAGCATCACCCGTTGCAGGGCCCACGGCTTGCCCTTGAGCGGAGGTGCCGGGAAGGTGCACTCGCCCTCGGCGGACAGGCGTATCTGCGCGGGCGGCAGTGCCTGACGGGCCGGGTGCGGCGAGGTGGCCGGCGCGGGCGCCGCGGCCAGCGCGCAGACCAGGGCGAGTGCGGCGGACAGCGCACCGCCGCGGTGGTGCGGGACGGTGGGCACGGTGGGTGGAGTCCTCCGGTGGACGGCGGAACGGGGCGCTACGCGGCGGCGGTGCTGCGGACCGGACGGCGTACGCCCGCACGGCAGGATGGAGGGACGGCGTTCCCGCCGTCCCTCCGCGCGGCCTTCAGCTCTGCGGGATCAGCCCCACATCTTCGCGTTCGCCGACTCCGTCTGTTGGTAGACGTCCGCCGTCTGCGTCAGCGCGGCGGCAATCTGGTCGAGCAGCGCGCACAGCGAGGTCTGCGCCTCGGTCCACTTCGCCTGCCGGACCATGTAGTCCGAGTGGGCCTGGCCTTCCCAAGTGGCGGCGACGGCGTCGACCTGGCGCTTCAGTTCGTCGAGCCGCGACTTGATGTCGCCGTTGATGGTGCGGATCTGGCCCGCGGCTTCCTGAATGGTGGCAAAAGTTACGACAATGGGCGAACCCATGGTGACTCCCCGATTTTTGTGAAGAACGAAAGGGCCGTGACGGCCAGGCGGCCGGTCGGCAGGTCGACTCGGTGCGGTCGATCCCACTCGGCGCGTTCGGCTCGGCCGGGCCCGATCTGCCCGGGCGGCGCGGCCGGGCCCGATCTGCCCGCGCGGCTCGGCGGCGCGACCGGTCCGGTCAGCCGAGCGCGGACGTGATCTGGCTGATCTGCGCCTTGTTTGCTTCCTCGGTCTGGGCGTAGTTGACCGCGCCCTTGCCCATCAGCACGCCGATGTCGTCCAGTTGCTGGTTGAGCTGCGTCAGAAGGACGTTCACCCGGTCCTGCAAGGTGTCGAACGCCCGGAAGGCGTCGCCCTGCCAGCCCGCCTGGACGAAGTCGACGATCCCGTTGAACCGGGTGATCTGGCCCTGGATCGCCGCCTGTTCGCTGTCGATCTTCTTGGCCAGCGCGTCGAGCTGTTCGGTAGTCGCCTTGAAAGAACCTGCCATGATCCACCATCCCCCATGTGTGACCGTTGGTGGGCCGACTCTAACGGTTGTTTGCCGCGCCTCCCAAGCCACGCCGTACCCCTGGTTACCCAAGCTTTACGTCGATCTTGCCCAATCCGCCTTGCGCAACGAGGACGTCATGAGTCGTGGAAATCCGACAACCGGAACCTCGGCCGCCACTAACTGACGCAACGTCAATTTCCTTGCAGGTCAAGATGTTTGCGGGTTCCGTGCGGCATCCACGCTGAGCGGGACGCTCACCGGCATCAGTTCCGTCCACGACCTCGGCACAGGTGTCGGCTCGACTCCCTTGTAGCCGAGGCGGATCTTGGCCTCGCTGTCGGCGCCCGGCGCGGGCGCCGCACCGCCGTCCCTGGGCGGATCGTTCACGATCTGGTGTCGCAGCCCCGCGTCGGTGATCAGGAAGACGATGCCGGTCTTGTCGTCGTCGCGTCCCGTCACCTCGCGGATCAGCGCGCCCGCGCCCGGCTCGACGTACACGCCGCCCATACCGTCCACCAGACGCTCGGGAAGCGCGGTCCACGCGGACTGCTGCGTCTGCGCCACGCCGCCGCTGTAGGTCCCGGTATACGTGTTGCACAGTGTCGTACGGCCCTTGTCCACCGCCGCCTCGACGCGATTGACGGTCTGCGGCAGTTCCGCGGGCCAACCCTTCTCCGCGGCGTACGGCGTGCCCTGGCTGATCGTCGCCCCCAACTCGCTCACCGCCACCGGGAACACGGTCGGCGGGCGGTCCTTGTAGACCTTGTCCCGCGCGTCCGGCCGCTCCCGCATCAGCGCGGCCACCATCGGGCTCACCGGCAGCACCGCGTCCTCGGCCACGACGTAATGCTGGCCGTTGCTCTCCGCCTGCAACACCGTGCCGACCGTGCGGAATTGCTCGGGGATGTCGATGTCCGCGCGCGTCCCGTAGTTCGGGATCGTCGGGAAGTCGATGTCCTGGCCCGGCTCCAGGGTGTCCAGCCACTCCTTGGTCACCATCTGGGGCTTGACCGCGTCGAGGGCGAGGACGGTGCGCACCTGGTTGCTGGCGATCTTGTACGCGCGCCCGTTCTGCACCACGAACGACGGCGCCTTCGCCGCATCCTCCGCCTTGTCCTCGTGCTGCTTCACGAACAGCGCCTCGGCGCCTTGCAGGACACCGGACTTCGGCGCGGCGCCGATGAACAGGCTGCGCTGCGGCTTCCCGTTGGCGTCGACGCGGTGGTCGGCGGTCACGAGCGGGCGCTCGCACACCGTCCAGGTCTTCGTCCGGCGGACCTCCTTCGCGGACGGGAGCCGGTCGGGTGCCTCCGGGATGCCCAGCGGGGCACCGTGGTCGACGCTGTTGAGGGCCTTCTCCGGGACCAGGTTCACCTTGAACTTGCCGGGGTCCAGCAGGAGTCGGCCCGAGGCGATGTTGAGGACGGGGTGCAACTTGCCTTCGAGGTAGACGTAACGGCTCGCCGAATCCCGCCCGACTATCAGGCTGCCCTTGTTCTTCCAACCCGGTGGCACACCGGGCCTGATCAGCCCGTAGACGCCGAACGCGGTGAGGATGAGCGCGCCCACGATGATGCCCGGCAGAATCGCGCGGAAGGGCCGCGGCGCCTTCTCCTCGGAGCCGCCCGCCTGCACGGGTTGCAGGAACCCGGCGACCAGGCGGCGGCGCGCGAAGTTGTACGCGTCCAGTTGTTCACGGCGCGATGCCATCGTTCTCCCCGTTTCGACGATTGGCGTGCGGCAGCGTACTCAACCATGCGGTCGGCATGCCACGCATCTTCGGCGGCGCCGAGCCCGGGGGCCGCAGGAATGCCGCGGTGTCGGTTCGCCGAAGTGCCCGCCACAGCCCGGCGCGTGGCGCACGGGCTTCCGCGCACGGCGGGGCGCCCGTACCGTACGGTGTTCCGCATCCGACGCGTTGGTCCACCGCCGCGCCGTTGCACTCAGGGGGATGTACCAAGGTGGCTGTTTCCGCACCTCCGCAATCGCGCCCGACGGCAGCGCCCGCAGTGCGGTCCGCGCCGGCATCCGGCACCACAGGACCCGCGCGCGGAAGCGCGACTCCGCACATACAGACACGTCCCGGACGCATGGGCGCGGTACTCGTCCAGCAACTGGTGGCCGTCGAACTCGCCGTGCTGTTGGTCGCGTGGCCGCTTGCGACCAACAAGAGCCTGGTGGTTCCGGGCGCCCTCGCCGCCGCGCTTCTGCTCGCCGGGACCCTCGTGCGCTACCGGGGCCGAAGGCTCGCCGTGTGGCCCGGCATCCTGCTCGGCTTCCGCAATCGCCGCAACGCCCGCGCCACCGCCCAACTCCCGCAGGGGACACCGCAGAACGGCTCCGATCCGGACCTGTCGCCGGTGCACGAGTGCCTGCCCGACCTGGCCTTCGGCACGGCGACGGACCGCACGCGGCGTCCGGTCGGCATGGCGGGCGACGGGACGTTCCTGACCGCCGTCATGCTGGTCGAGGCCCCCGACGAGCCGCTCCGCCCGCGCCGCGCACGCCGCCCACTACCGCTGGCCGCCGTGGCCCAGGCACTGCGTATCGACGACGTCGCCCTCGCGTCCGCGCAGATCGTGCAGCACAGCCAGCCCGCGCCCGCACCGCACTTGCCGCCGGAAGCCCTCGCGTCGCGCTCGTACACCGAACTGCGCGACCGCGAGAGCCTGGACGTGCCCGCGGTTCGCCGGACCTGGATCGCTCTCCGCCTGGTGCCCGAGCACTGCGCAACGGCCGTCGCCGCGCGAGGCGGCGGACTCGAAGGCGCCCAACGCACATTGCTCCGTGCCGTAAACCAACTGCGGGCGACACTTGGACAGTCCGGCCTCGACTGCCGCATCCTCGACGAACCCGCTTTGGTGCAGGCGATGTTCACCGCCTGCGGAGCCAATCCCACGGTCCGCCGCAGCGGACGCAGCGGACCCCGGACCGTCGAGACACGCCACGCCTGGCGCTGCGACGACAGGTGGCACACCACGTACTGGATCTCCCGCTGGCCGCGCCTCTCCCGCGGCAGTACGCCCGACCTCGTCGGCGCGCTCACCGGCACACCCGGACTGGCCACGACCTTCTCGCTGACCGCGGAGCAGGGCGGCGGCGGTTCGGTGGGGCTCACCGGCCACCTGCGGGTCTCGGCCCGCTCCTCGGACGAACTGGACCGGGCCGCACAGCGACTTGAGGCGCGGGCCCGCGCACTGCGCGTGGGTCTCACCCGGCTCGACTGGGAGCAGCAGCCCGGCCTGGTCGCCACTCTTCCGCTGGGAGGGCACACCTGATGATCGGCGGACTACGGGCGGCCGGGCCCCGCCTCGAACGCCACGCGCTGACGGTCGAGCAACTGGGCGCGCTGGCAATGCCGGTGAGCGACGACGGCATCGTGGTGGGCGTCGACCAGGAGCGCACACCGGCGGTTCTCGGGCTGTTCCGCCCCGAACCGTACGAAATCTCCTTCGTCGGCGGCGCCTACCTCATCCAGGTCATCGCCCTGCGCGCCGCCGCGATCGGCGCGCGCGTGGCCATCGAATCCGGGCGCCCGCATCTTTGGTCGCCCATGGCCCGGCAAGCCGGGGGCGGCCAACAGTGCGTCACCGTCCACCCCGTGGGCAGGCTCGGCCCCCAAGGCCCGTCCTCGGCCGGCCCCGTCCTGGTCATCCGCGACTGCGGCGCCCGGCCACCGCGCAACCGCCTCGCCGCGACGCCATGGCAGACGACCCTCACTCTGCTGCCCTTCCTCGACCCCCGGCTCGCGGGCCGCCTCGCCGACGCCGACCTGGTGGGACTCCAGCGCGTGTCCCCGGTCGAGGCCGACGCCGCCGCCCGCGCGCTCCGGCTCTCCGACGCGGACGGCGCGGCGCTGCCCTCCCTCGCCGACGAGCTCACGCTGTGGTGCACGGGGCGCACACGGAGGTACGTCCTGCTCACCCCGACCCAGGCCGAGGCCGCGTTCCTGGGCCCGCCGAGGCGCCTGGACTGAGGGATCTCCCGCGCTCGGCGGCCGACCCGGGACTCCGCGCCCCGGGTTGAATAGTCTGGGGCTCCCCGCGACCGAAAACGGGGACATGGCCCGGGCGGCCGGAGGCGGGACCTGGGGGCAGGACCCCGACATCCTCCGGATGATCGGAAGGACCAGCGGTGAGCAGCGAGCAGGACGGCACACACGTCGAGACCCCGACGGACGAGGAAGAGGAGTGGTCGGGCCCTGACTTCACCATGCCCTCGTGGTACGGGCAGTCCTCGGGGCACGGCTCCGTCGCGGCGATGCCCGCACCCAGCGGCGAACCGCTGCAAGGACCTCCGCCGTACGTGGGCCCGGTCGCGCCCGACGAGGTGACGGAGAGCCGGCGTCCGGACACGCCCGGCCGCTTCGGCGCCGATGCCGCTCCGCCGCTCAGTTGGACGCCGCCGGAGGTCGCGTCTCCCGCGGGGGGAGCCGCGCACGCCGCCGGACACGGACATGCGGAGAGCCAAGGCCGCGCGGAGGAGCAGGGATACGTGGCAGACCAAGGACGTCCCGAGGAACAGGCGGGCCAGGCCGGGCAGCACGAGCCGTTCGACGCGAGCGACCACCCGCAGGAACCGTCCCCCGCCCATCCGGACAACCAGGGCCCCACGCGCCTGCTGCCACGCATAACGGATGACATGCCGCCTCCCCCGGGATACCAGGGCGGGCCGCTGCCGCCCGGTGCCCCGCCGCGCCCGACCACCCCACCGGTCATTCCGCCGCAGCCGCCCGCGGTTCCCTCGTGGACGCCGCCGGGGCAGGACGGGGGGCAGGACCACTGGTACCGCTCGGGCTCGGCCCCGGCGCCGTCGCCCGCGCCCAACCCCGGGTACCAACAGCCGCAGCAAGCCCCGCAGTACGAGTCGCCGTACGGTCAGCAGGACTGGCAGCAGCAGGCACCCGGCACCTACGTCCCGCAACAGCAGCCTGCGCCGGAGGCGGGCGGGCACCCGTACGCGCCGCCGGCGCAGACGCCGTACGACCAGTACGGCGAGCCCTCGCCCCTCTACACGCCACGCCCTGACCTGAGTGCGTTCCCTCCCCCACAGCCGCACGCCGCGCGACCGCACGACGTGCAGTCCGACGATGGGCAGGCGAACGACGGGCAGTCCGACGACGAGCAGCCGCCCGCCGATTCGCCCTGGGCCGGGAACTGGACGCCGCGCGCGGAGGCCGCGGACGCCGAGCCCGAGAATGAGCCGGAGTCGACCCCCGAGCCTCCCGGTGACGACGCCCAGGACGCCGAACCGCGCCTCGGCGGGGTGAGTCTGGAACGGGAGAAGGCACCCGACGCGACGGACGTCGACCCGCACGCGTCCGCGATCGAGCCCGGACACGAGGACGCCGCCGACACCGAGGCCGCGGACCCCGAAGCCGACACGACGGACGCCGCGGAAGCGGAAGCCGACGTAGCGGAAGGCAACGTCTACACCAGCGCCGACCGCGACGCGCTCCGCGAACTCTTCAGGGACACGGAACCTGCGAGTGATGCGAGTTCGGGCGAGGCGACGGACGCGTCCGAGGCCGACTCCACGCCGGAGCCGCCGACCGAGACGTCTCCGGCCGACGAGCCCCCGTCCGACGACGAGGAGCCACCTGCGGCCGCCGAGACGGACGACAGCGCGAACGAGCCCCATTCCGGGCTGGGTTCCAACCCCGGCGCCGCGCAGCCGTGGAGCCCGCCCGCCCCCGCATCGGTGCCCGCAAGCGGTGGTACGCCCGAACACCACGCGCCCGGACCGCAGTTCGCTGCCGGTCGGCCCGGGACGGACAGCGGCGTACCCGGGGCCCAGCCGCCGCAGTACGCACAGCCCGCCGCTGCGGCAGGGCAGTTCGACCCGCAGCAGCAGGGCCCGTACGTCCCGCCGCAGGGTCCCGGCGGATCAGGTCCGGGTGTTCCGCAGTACGGGCAGCCGCCCTACCCCGGGCAGCCGATCCCGGGGCAGAACCCGCAGGCCCCTGGCGTCCCGTCCGGATCGCAGCCCGGCCAGTACGCCCCGCAGGCCCCGGGCGCCGCCCCGCAGCCGGGGTACGCACAGCAACACGGTCAGCCGCAGCAGCCCGGGTACCCGCAGAACCCCGGCGGGACGCAAGGCGCCTCCGCGGCCCCGGTCGCACCGAACGCTCCGAACGCCCCGTTCCCGCAAGGCGGTCGGGCCGAGCCCGCGCACGGCCGGCCCGGTACCGGCGGCGCCTGGCAGGCACCCGCTCAGGGAGCCCCGGCGTCGGTGCCGCCGCAGGGCGACGGCTCGGGCCCGGGCGTACCCCCGCAGGCGCAGGCACCGGCACCGGCACCGGCACAAGCGGTGCCCGACGACGCGTCGGCCGCACCGTACGGCCAAGGCCCGCTGGCGCCGCCGCAGGGCGCCCCGTTGGCCTACCCGCAGCCGGGTCAGCCTGGGCACCAGAGTCAGCCCGGGCAACCCGGCGGCCCCGGCCAGGTGGGCCAACCCGGCCACGCCCCACAACCGGGTCACCCCGAACAGCCCGGCCACCCCGGAGCGTCCGGCCGGCAAGCCCAACAACCGCAGCAAGCCCAACAACCCCAGCAGCCCCAGCAAGGCCAGCCGGCCCAACACGGACAGCCCCCGCACGCAGCCCAGCCGCAAGCGGCCCAGGCGGCCCAATCCCCCCAGGCACCGAACATGGCCTGGGGTCCCGACCCCTCCGCCGCCCCGCAGCGCACGGTCGGGGGTGCCCCGCTGGGCTACACCGCCGCTGTGGAGCTGAGTTCGGACCGCCTCCTGCGCCGCCAACCGCAGGCGAAGCGGACCGGCTCGCGCTTCCGGATCGGCGGGCGGGCCGCCGAGGCCGCCCGTGCCGAACGGCTTGCGCGCATCCGCACACCCGTCCTGGACTGCTACCGCATCGCCGTCATCAGCCTCAAGGGCGGCGTCGGCAAGACCACGACCACCACGGCCCTCGGCGCGACCCTCGCGACCGAGCGCCAGGACCGTGTGATCGCCATCGACGCCAACCCGGACGCTGGCACCCTCGGCCGCCGCGTGCGACGCGAGACGGGCGCCACGATCCGTGACCTGGTGACCGCGCTCCCGCGCCTGCACAGCTACATGGACATACGCCGCTTCACCTCGCAGGCGACCAGCGGCCTCGAAATCCTGGCCAACGACGTCGACCCGGCGGTCTCCACGACGTTCGACGACGCGGACTACCGGGCCGTGATCGACGTGCTCGGCAAGCAGTACCCGATCATCCTGACCGACTCGGGGACCGGCCTGCTCTACAGCGCGATGCGCGGAGTCCTGGACCTGGCCCACCAGTTGATCGTGATCAGCACCCCGAGCGTGGACGGCGCGACGAGCGCCAGCACCACACTCGACTGGCTGGTGGCGCACGGCTATTCGGACCTCGTCGAACGCAGCATCACCGTCATCTCCGGTGTGCGCGAGAGCGGCCGGGTCGTCAAGACCGAGGACATAGTCGCGCACTTCGAGACGCGCTGCCGCGCGGTGGTCGTCGTACCGTTCGACGAACACCTGTCGGCCGGCGCGGAGTTGGACCTGGACCTGATGCGGCCGAAGACGCGCGAGGCGTACTTCGAGCTCGCGGCGCTGGTCGCCGAGGACTTCGGCCGCACCGCGCCGACCGACGAGCCGTGGCTGCAAAACGCCTGGGCGCCCGCGCAGCAGCAGTACGCCGCCCAGGGGCAGCCGTGGCCGCAGCAGCCGTACCAGCAACAGCCTCCGCAGCAGACCCAGCAACAGGCCCAGCACCCGCAGCCCGAGCAGGGCCAACACCCGGGCCAGTACCAGGGCCAGTACCAGGGCCAGCCTTCCGGGCAGCAGCAGTACGCCCAGCCCTACCCGGCCCAGCAGCCGCCGTACGCCGGACAGCCCTGGCCGCAACAGCAGGACGCCGCACCGCAGTACCAACAACCGCAACAGCCGCAACCGCAACCAGGCCAGCCGCAGGCACCGCAACAACACGAACACCAGCAGCAGCAACAACCCCCGCAACAAGGCTGACCCACAGCTCGCGACACAACGAAGGGCTCCCACCATTTCCGGTGGGAGCCCTTCGCCGTGGTCCGTCGTGCGGCGGCAACGCCACCCGCATCAAAGGCAGTTACCCGCGCTCAGCGCCTCACGCAGCCGCGGAGTCGTAAGCGTCCACGAGGTCGCGAGCCCGCTTCACGTCGTCGGCCATACGCTCCAGCAGGGCGTCGATCGAGTCGAACTTCTCCATGCCGCGCAGCCAGGCCAGGAATTCGACGCTCACGTGCACGCCGTACAGATCCAGGTCGGTCCGGTCGATCGCGTACGCCTCGACCCGCCGCTCCGTCCCGTCGAACGTCGGGTTGCTGCCGACCGAGATCGCGGCCGGCAGCCGCTCGTCGTCGATGACGAGCCAGCCCGCGTACACGCCGTCGCCGGGGATCGCGGTGTAGGGCAGGGTCTCCAGATTGGCCGTGGGGTACCCGAGTTCGCGTCCGCGCTGGTCGCCGCGCACCACGACGCCCTCGACACGGTGCGGGCGGCCGAGCACTTCCCGGGCCCCGTCCACGTCGCCGTCCGCCACCAGCCCGCGCACGACGGTCGAGGAGAACACCCGGTCGCCGTCGGTGAAGAGCTCCGGCTCGACGACGGTGAAGTCGTACTGCTCCCCGAGGCGTTCGAGCAGTTCGACGTTGCCGGTGGCCTTGTGGCCGAAGCGGAAGTTGGCTCCCTCGACCACGACCTGGGCGTGCAGCGCGTCGACCAGCACCTGGCGCACGAAGTCGGACGCGTCCAGCCGCGAGAACTCCAGCGTGAAGGGCAGGATCAGCACCGCGTCGACGCCGAGATCGGCCATCAGCCGGGCGCGCCGGTGGTGAGGCGCGAGCAGCGGAGGGTGGCTGCCGGGGCGTACCACCTCACTCGGGTGCGGGTCGAATGTGACCACGACCGACGGGATTCCGCGCTCGCGGGCGATCTCCACGGCCTGGCCGATCACGCGCTGGTGCCCGCGGTGCACACCGTCGTAGGACCCGATGGTGACAACGGAACGGCCCCAATCGGATGGGACATCCTCCAAGCCACGCCAGCGCTGCACCTGACCGCTCCTTGTTCCTGTGACGGTTCCTGCGACCGTACCTGTGGCGGTTGCCCTGGGACCGCCGCCCGGGCCTTCCCTCGAAGGGAATCCCGCGGCACCGGGGACCGCCGCAGGACCAAGCCTGCCATGCGCCGACCGGCGCGCTCGATCGGGCCCGGCCTCCCGCGGGTCGCCGGGGCCGGGCCGGTTCAGCCGACGAACACCGCGATGGGCTTGGCCTGCCCCTGCTTCTCCTCCACGAGGGCCAGGAAGGCGCCGTCGGGGGCGAAGACGGCCACGGGCCCGTCCGCCGCCCCCTCGGCCTTCCCCTCGGCCTTCAGGCGGCCGCCATGGGCCACCAGGCGGGCTTCGTCGGCGGTGACGTCCCGGCGCGGGAAGGCCGCGGCCGCGGCGTCGGCGATGGGCAGCACGGAGAAGGACTCCTCCAACTGCTCCAGGGTGCGCGCGCCGTCGATCCCGTACGGGCCGACCGCGGTGCGGCGCAGCATCGTGAGGTGCCCGCCCACGCCCAGGTGCGCGCCCAGGTCCCGGGCCAGCGCGCGGATGTACGTGCCGGACGAGCACGTGACGGTGACGTCCAGGTCGACGAGGTCCGCGTCCCGCCGCATGTCGTGCACGTCGAACCGGGAGACGGTCACCGGCCGCGCGGCGAGCTCGACTTCCTCGCCCTGTCGCACGCGCGCGTAGGAGCGCTTGCCGTCGACCTTGATCGCCGACACCTTCGACGGAACCTGCATGATGGCGCCGGTCAGCCCGGCGATGCCGGCGTCCACGGCCTCGCGCGTCACCCCGCCCGCGGACGCGGTCGCGGTCACCTCGCCCTCGGCGTCGTCGGTGACGGTGGCCTGGCCGAGGCGGATCGTCGCCTCGTACGTCTTCTCCGTCAGTGCGAGGTGGCCCAGCAGGCGCGTGGCCTTCTCGATGCCGATGACCAGGACACCGGTGGCCATCGGGTCGAGGGTCCCGGCGTGGCCCACCCGCCGCGTGCCGGCGATGCGGCGCATGCGGCCGACGACGTCGTGCGAGGTGAGGCCCGCGGGCTTGTCGACGATGACGAGGCCGTCGGGGGGCGGAGGACCGGCGTTGCGGCGTGGCTTGCTCATGTGGGTTCCGGGCGGGCTTTCTACGGGACGTTCGGACGGGCAAGGGCAGGCGGTCGGGCGGTTCCGGTCAGGCCGACCCCTCGTCCCGGCGCCGCGCCTCGACGACAGCGGCCTCCAATTGCGCCCGGAAGCGGTCCATCACCGCGTCCAGCGGCTCGTCGGCGGCGGTGTACCCGGCCGCGTACGCGTGTCCGCCGCCCCCCAGCGCCGCGCACACGCCGCCCAGGTCGACGCGGCCCTTGGAACGCGCGGACACCTGGACGCGGCCCTTGTCGTCCTCCTTGAGCACCAGCGCGATTTCGGCTTCGGCGCTCTTGCGGACGACGTCGATGACGCCCTCGATCTCGTCGAGACGCACCCCGTACTCGGCCCGGTCGGCGCGCGTGACCACGGTCCACACCAGGCCCAGGCCGCCCGCCGCCGCGGGTTCGAGGCGGGCCGCGGCGAGGGCGGCGGACAGCACCTTGAGGTAGCCGAACCGGCACGTGTCCCAGATGGCGCGCGAGATGAGGTCGTGCGGAATGCCGGTGGCCAGCAGGCGAGCCGCCATCGCGTGGGTCTCGGGGGTCGTCGCGGCGTACTTGAACGACCCGGTGTCGGTGACCAGGCCGGTGTAGAGAGCGGTGGCGACCTCGGCGGTCAGAGTGCCGCCGACGCGGCGCACCAGTTCCTCGGCGAGCACCGCGGTGGCCGGGGCCGTCACGTCGATCAGGTGGTGGGTGCCGAAGCGCGTGCTGGACGCGTGGTGGTCGACGACCACGAGCGCCCGCGCGGCCTTGGCCTTGGCCTCGAGAAGGCCGAGCCGGGCGCTGGCCGCGGTGTCGAAGACGATCACCAGGTCCGGCCGGTCCGGCAGTTCGGCGGGCGGCACCAGCATGTCCAGGCCCGGCAGGAAGGTGAGCGAGGCCGGGACGACGAGCGGGTCGTCCCCGTACGACACGTGCACGTCGCGGCCCTGCGCCCGCAGCGCGAGGCCGACCGCGAGGGCCGAGCCGAGCGCGTCGCCGTCGGGGCTGATGTGGGCGAGCAGGTCGATGCGGGACGCGGTGGCCACCAGCGCGGCCACCTCGTCCCAGTCCCGTTCGCCCGGCGGTGTCGGCGGCCCCGCGGGCAGGGCGGACGGGGGCGCCGAGGCGCCGCGCTGGTCCATCGCCTTCGTGGGGCCCGGGATTCCGGCCGCCGACACCGTGGGGTTCAACGCTGCTCGTCCTCCTTCGTGGAGTCCCCGCCGTCCTCGTCGAGGTCGTCGTCCTCGGCCGGAGTGCGGTACGGGTCCGCGTCGCCGGCATAGCTGGCACCCGCAGCGGTGAAGCGTACCGCCGCATCGGCCTCCTGCGCCCTGGCAAGCAGCTCATCGATCTGGCGCGCGTTGTCCGGAACGGCGTCCGCGACGAACGCCAGGCTCGGCGTGTAGCGCACGCCGGTCTGCCGTCCGACCTCGCTGCGGAGGATGCCCTTGGCACTCTCCAGCGCCGCGGCGCTGGCCTCGCGCTCGGTCTCGTCGCCGAAAACCGTGTAGAACACCGTGGCTTCCCGCAGGTCGCCGGTCACCCGGGCGTCGGTGATGGTGACGAAGCCCAGGCGGGGGTCCTTGATCCGCCGGTCCAGCGTCTCGGCCACCACGACCTTGATGCGGTCCGCCAGTTTGCGCGCCCGCGCGGTGTCGGTCACTGATCCTCCAACTTGGGAGGGCCGTTAGGCCCGGCTATCAATCGTCCTCGCTGAACACCCTGCGGCGGGCGGACAGCAATTGCAGCTCAGGCCGCCCCGCGACCTGCCGCTCGCACTCGTCCAGCACCTCGGCGCACCGGTCCACGGTCGCGGAGACCACCGCGAGGCCGATCCGGCTGCGCCGATGTAGATCCTGATAGTCAACCTCGGCCGCGGCAACGGCATTCTTGCGCTGGAGATCCGCCAGGATCGGGCGGAGCAGCGAACGCTTCTCCTTGAGGGAGTGCACGTCGCCGAACAGCAGGTCGAGGGTGATCGTTCCTACGAACACGGGCATCACGGGCCAGGCGCCCGGGGGCCATCAGGGTGTGCCGCTCACATTTTGAACGGTTCGATGTGCAGTTGTGTTCCTTGCGTGTGTTGCGGGTGTTTCCGCACACGCGCGTGCTCCCCCACCCACGGATCCGGTCCGCATGTCGGCCGGGCGAGGACCGCGGGAGGGAGCGGTGCAACGGAGAACCCTCCGCGCCGACGATGTCGACGCGGAGGGCACCCGTTGCGGTACTGCCGGAGCCGTCAGCCCCGGGGCTTCTCGCGGATCTCGAACGTCTCGATGCGGTCGTCCACCTTGATGTCGTTGTACGACCCGAGGTTGATACCGCACTCGAAGCCCTCGCGGACCTCGGTGACGTCGTCCTTCTCGCGGCGCAGGCCCTCGATGGTGAGGTTGTCGGCGACAACCGCACCATCGCGGATGAGGCGGGCCTTCGCGTTGCGGCGCATCTGGCCGGAGGTGACCATGCAGCCCGCGATGTTGCCGAGCTTGGACGAGCGGAAGACCGCGCGGATCTCCGCCGTGCCGAGCTGGACCTCTTCGTACTCGGGCTTGAGCATGCCCTTGAGCGCGGCCTCGATCTCCTCGATGGCCTGGTAGATGACCGAGTAGTACCGGACGTCCACGCCTTCGCGCTCGGCCATGGTCCGCGCCCGGCCCTCCGGCCGGACGTTGAAGCCGATGATGATCGCGTCCGAGGCCACCGCCAGGGTGACGTTGGACTCGGTGATCGCGCCGACGCCGCGGTCGATGATCCGCAGTTCGACGTCCTCGCCGACCTCCAGGTTGAGCAGCGCGTCCTCAAGGGCCTCGACCGAACCGGACACGTCGCCCTTGAGGATGAGGTTGAGCTGCTGGACCTGGCCCTCCTTGAGCGCCCTGTCCAGGTCCTCCAGCGACACCCGCTTGTTGCGGCGGGCGAGCAGCGCGTTGCGGTTGGCCGCGGCACGCTTCTCGGCCACCTGGCGGGCGGTGCGCTCCTCCTCGACCACGAGGAAGTTGTCACCGGCGCTGGGCACCGTGGTGAGACCGAGCACCAGGACGGGACGGGCCGGACCCGCCTCCGCCACGTTGTTGCCGTTCTCGTCGAGCATCGCGCGCACGCGGCCGTACGACTCGCCGACCACGATCGCGTCGCCGACCCGCAGCGTGCCGCGCTGCACCAGGACGGTCGCGACGGAGCCGCGGCCCTTGTCCAGGTGCGCCTCGATCGCGATGCCCTGGGCCTCCTGGTCGGGGTTGGCCTTGAGCTCCAGCGCCGCGTCGGCGGTCAGGATGACCGCCTCCAGCAGCTCGTCGATGCCCATCCCCTGCTTGGCGGAGATGTCGACGAACATGGTCTCGCCGCCGTACTCCTCCGCCACCAGGCCGTACTCGGTCAGCTGGCCGCGGACCTTGGTCGGGTCCGCGCCTTCCTTGTCGATCTTGTTGACCGCGACCACGATCGGCACGTCCGCCGCCTGCGCGTGGTTCAGCGCCTCAATCGTCTGCGGCTTGACGCCGTCGTCCGCCGCGACCACGAGGATCGCGATGTCCGTCGACTTCGCACCACGGGCACGCATGGCGGTGAACGCCTCGTGGCCCGGGGTGTCGATGAGCGTGATCCTGCGCTCGTCGCCGTTGACCTCGGTGGACACCTGGTAGGCGCCGATGTGCTGGGTGATGCCGCCGGCCTCGCCCGCGACCACGTTGGTCTTGCGGATCGCGTCGAGGAGGCGGGTCTTGCCGTGGTCGACGTGGCCCATGACGGTGACGACCGGCGGACGCGGCCGCAGGTCCTCCTCGTCGCCCTCGTCCTCGCCCCATTCGAGGTCGAAGGACTCGAGCAGCTCGCGGTCCTCCTCCTCGGGGCTGACGATCTGCACGTCCCAGTCCAGCTCCACGCCGAGGTCCTTCAGGTCCTCGTCGGAGCAGGACTGCGTGGCGGTCAGCATCTTGCCCAGGTGGAACATGATCTGGACGAGCGAGCCGGGGATCGCGCCGATCTTGTCCGCGAAGTCGGTCAGCGAGGCGCCGCGCGACAGGCGGAGGACACCGCCGTTGCCGCGGGGAGCCTGCACACCGCCGATCGCGGGAGCCGACATGTTGTCGAACTCTTGGCGACGCTGGCGCTTCGACTTGCGGGCACGGCCGGGACGACCGCCCGGACGACCGAAGGCGCCCTGCGTGCCGCCGCGACCGCCGGGGCCGCCGCGACCGCCGCCGGGACGACCGGCGAAACCGCCGCCGCCACCCGGACGACCGGCACCGCCGCCGCCACCGGGACCGCCGGGACGACCGGCACCGCCGCCGCCCGGACCGGCCGGACGACCGGCGAAGCCGCCGCCGCCCGGACGACCGGCACCGCCGCCGGGACGACCGCCGGGGCCGCCGCCGGGACGGCCCGGACCGCCGCCCGGGCGCGGGCCCGGAGCCGGACGGTTGGGCATCATGCCGGGGTTGGGACGGGGGCCGCCGGGACCGCCCGAACCGCCCGGACGGGGACCGCCCGGACCGCCGGAACCACCCGGACGGGGACCGCCGGGACCACCCGGCGCCGCCGGACGCGGACCGCCGGGGCCGCCGCCCGGACCCGGGCGCTGACCGCCCGGCGCCTGCGGACGCGGCATGCCCGTGCTACCCGAGGTGAACGGGTTGTTGCCCGGACGCGGACCCGCGGGACGCGGGGCGGCCGGACGCGCGCCGGCACCGCCGGGGGCGCCGCTGCGCCCACCGGGACCGGACTGGCCGCCCGGACGCGGGCCGGACTGGCCCGGACGCGCGCCCGGACGGGCCGCGGGGGCACCGGGGGACGCGGCGGCCGGACGCGGCGCGCTCGGCGTCTGCGGGGCGCCGGACGCCGGAGCGGCACTCGGACGCGGGCCCGGACGGGCACCCGGAGTGGGCGCGCCGCCGCCGCGCTGCGCGGGACCGGGCTGGGCCGGACCCGGCTGGCCGGGACCGGGCTGCGCGCCGGGGCGCGGGGCACCGGCGGGCGTACG
>NZ_JBPKBH010000028.1:38453-69476 GCF_051388915.1 Yinghuangia sp. YIM S09857
CGGGCCCGCGGCGGGGCGCGGGCCGGGAGTCGGGGCTCCGCCGGCCGGGCGCGGGCCCGGGCGTGCGGAGGTGGAGGGGGCCGCGGCGGCCGCCGGACCCTGCGCGGAAGCCGGGGCCGCAGGGGCCGCGGGCTTGCGCGCGCCAGGACGTGCGGAGGGTCCGCCGTCCTTCTTGAATGCGTCAGTCAACTTGCGTACGACCGGTGCCTCGATTGTCGAGGACGCCGACCGGACGAACTCACCGAGTTCGTTGAGCTTGGCCATGACGACCTTGCTCTCGACTCCGAACTCCTTGGCGAGCTCGTATACCCGGACCTTTGCCACGTCGCTCCTTCTGGTCCGGGGTGGTCGTCCGCCGGACCGTCGCTACCGCATGTACGTACTCATCGCGTACTCATCGAGTGCTCATCGCAATCTCGACCTACTTCCAACTCGCGAGGTACTGCTGTTCCGTTCCGATCCTTGCCCCGCACCATCCGGGGCGACCACGGCGTGCAATCGGGCCAGTTCCAAAGGCCCGCTCACGCGCAACGCCCGCGGGAACGCCTTCCGGCGCTCCGCGAGGGCAAGACATTCCGGGTCGGGGTGCATGTGCGCACCACGCCCGGGCAAGGTGCCGCGCAGGTCGGGGACGCACGCGCCCTCGACCGCCACGACTCGCACCAGGTCGGTCTTGGCGGCACGGGACCGGCATCCCACACACGTACGCACCGGTCCCGCCGTTTCCGGCAGGGCCTGTCGCTTACGTGGAGATGGGCATGCGTTAACCCGTGTCCGACCAGACATCAAGTAAGTCTACCGCTCCCCGCCCCGGCGTGGCTCGGGCGTTCCGCCGCCCGGCCGCGCCTCGCCGCCTGTTCCGCCGCCGGACTCGGTGTCGGGGCGGATGTCGATGCGCCATCCGGTCAGGCGCGCGGCGAGCCGCGCGTTCTGACCTTCCTTGCCGATCGCCAGCGACAGCTGGTAGTCGGGGACGGTCACGCGGGCGGACCGGGCGGCCAGGTCGACGACCTCGACGTGGCTCACCCGCGCGGGCGACAGGGCGTTCGCCACCATCGCCGCGGGGTCGTCCGACCAGTCGACGATGTCGATCTTCTCGCCGTGCAGCTCCGCCATCACCGCGCGCACCCGGGCGCCCATCGGGCCGATGCACGCGCCCTTGGCGTTGAGACCGGAGCGGGTCGAGTAGACGGCCATCTTGGTGCGGTGGCCGGCCTCGCGGGCGATCGCGGCGATCTCCACCGAGCCGTCCGCGATCTCCGGGACCTCCAGCGCGAACAGCTTGCGCACCAGGTTGGGGTGGGTGCGCGAGAGGCCGATCGAAGGGCCCTTGGGGCCGCGGCGCACGGTGACGACGTACGCGCGCAGGCGCAGGCCGTGCTCGTAGCGCTCGCCGGGCACCTGCTCGGCGTGCGGCAGGATCGCCTCGACCTTGCCGAGGTCGACCATGACGTTGCGCGGGTCCTTGCCCTGCTGCACCACGCCGGAGACGATGTCGCCCTCGCGGCCCGCGTACTCGCCGAAGGTCACTTCCTCCTCGGCGTCGCGCAGACGCTGGAGAATCACCTGTTTGGCGGTGGTCGCCGCGATGCGGCCGAAGTCGTGCGGGGTGTCGTCGTACTCCCGGACCGTCGCGCCCGACTCGTCGGTCTCGGCGGCCCACACGGTCACGTGCCCGCTGGCCTTGTCCAGCTCCACACGCGCCCGCGGCTGGCTGCCCGGGGTGTGGTGGTACGCCGTGAGCAGCGCCGACTCGATCGCCTCGACCAGGCGATCGAATTTGATCTCCTTCTCGCGTTCGAGCCCGCGCAGGGCGCTCATGTCGATGTCCACGTCCTACGCCTCCTCGTTCATGTCGTCGGTGTCCTCGCCGTCCTCGTCGCCCGGCGTGGCGTCCGCGTCCCCGTCGTTGTCCGCGTCCGCGTTCTTGCGGTTGAACTCGATCTGCACGGCGGCCTTGGCGACGTCTGCATATGCGACGCGCCGCGTGGTGCCGTCCACGTCCAGGTCGACGCCGTCCGCGTCCGCGGCCTTGACCCGGCCGGTGACCTTGCCGCCTTCGACAAGCTGGACCTCGACGAGGCGGCCGACGGAGCGGCGCCAGTGGCGCTCCGCCGTCAGGGGCCGGTCGACGCCGGGGGTGGTGACCTCAAGAACGTACGGCTGACTGCCCATCACATCGGACGCGTCCAGCGCCTCGGACGACTTGCGGCTCACCGCCGCGACCGCGTCCAGGTCCACTCCGCCGTCGGCGTCCACCACGATGCGCAGCACGCGGCGCTTGCCCGCGGGGCTGACGGAGACATCCTCAAGATCGACCCCCGCACCCGCGGCGACAGGTTCCAGCAGCTCCCGCAGCCGGTCCCTCTGGGTGGTGCTCATCCGGACGACTCCTCGGCTGCGTGTGCTGTTGTCGCGATCTGCGGGCGGGTCGGCTTCTCGGACCGGCCGCTCAGGTAGACAACAGTATCCGGTCCGCAACAGTTCGCGTGCACGCACGGTCAGCCGCCCGGCCGCACGGTGACCGATGCGATAGCGTCCGACTGGGCCCGCGCCGTGCGCGGGAAAACGGGTGCACACGATCAGCGGGAGTCGAAGCAATGCGCGACGCGGGGCCGACGCGCAGGACCGTTCTGACCGGCCTGGGCGCGCTCTTCGCGGTCGGGCTCGGAGCGACGGCCTGTACCTCGGACGACAGTTCCGGTCCGACGCCCGCGCAGCGCAAGGAGGACGACCAGATCCGCGAGCGGGCCAAGCAGGCGGCGGCCGACCTCCTGAACCGCTACGACGCGGTCGTCGCGGCCCATCCGGACCTCGGCGCGCAGCTGCGCCCGTACGCCGACGAAGTGGCCCTGCACCTCACCACCTTCGGCGGCGTCCGCACCGCGCCGCCCGCCGCCACTCCCCCGGGTGAATCCGTGCCCGCCGACGCCAAGGCCGCGCTCGCCGACCTGGCCACGCGCGAGCAACAGGGCGCGGACGGCCGCCTGGTCGACCTGCCTGCCGCGAGCCCCGAACTGGCGCGCGTCCTCGCGTCGGTCTCCGCCTGCCAGTTCGTCCACGCGCAGAACCTCGGGAGCGCCGCATGACGACACCTTCTCCCACGGGCAAGGAAAGCCCGCTGGTCCAGGCACTCCAATCCCTGCTCGACGCCGAGAACGCGGCCGTCTACGGCTACGGCGTCGTCGGCGCGAAGTCGGACGGGGCCGCGCAGGCCCAGGCGCGGACGGCGTACGACGCCCACCGCGCGCGGCGCGACGAGGTCGAGGGGCTGATCACCGGGCAGGGCGGGCGGCCGCGGGCCGCCGCAGCGGCCTACACCCTGCCGTTCGCGGTCGACACGTCCGCCGATGCCGCGCGCCTTGCGGTGTACCTGGAGGACGGCGTGGCCGCGCACTTGGTCGACCTGGTCGCCGCATCTGGCGGTGACCAGCGCATCTCCGCGGCGAAGTGGCTCCAACAGAATGCGGTCGAGGCCGCGCGCTGGCGCGGCGCGAGTGTGGCCTTCCCCGGACTTCCCGAGCGCGCCGCGCCGGGCGGGCCCGCGGCCGCGCCGTCGGCGGCGTCCGCCGTGTCGGGTGCCCCGCGCGCCGGTTCGGGGCAGCCCTCGTGACCTCGCCGGTGGAAGTGCCCGAGCGGCTGGTGCGCACCGCGCTGCGCTGGTGCGGCGAGGAGGCCGCCCGGCCATGGCTGGACGCCCTGCCGGACTCCGCCGCCGAGTTCCTGGACCGCTGGCACCTGACCGCCGAGCGCCCGGTGCTGCCCGGCGGCGCGTTGAGCCTGACGCTGCTGGTCCGGCGCGAGGACGACACCCCGGCGACGCTCAAGCTCGGGTTCGTCGACCGCTACACCGCGCACGAGGCCGACGCTCTGGCGATATGGGCCGGCCGCGGCGCCGTGCGCCTGCTGGACGCCGACGCCCCGCGCGGCGCGCTGCTGCTCGAACGCCTCCAGCCCGACGTCTCGTTGCGCTCGCTGCCCGAGGACCGGGCGATGCTCGAAGCCGTCGAGGTGCTGCGCCACCTGTGGATCGCGCCGCCCGAGGACTCCGCGATCGACCTGGTCTCGGACCGCGTCGGGCACTGGGTCGAGTCGATGCCCCGGCGGTTCGCCGAGCTGGGCGGGCCCTGCCCCGAGGCGCTGCTGGACGAGGCCGTCTCGCTGTGCTCGGAACTGGCGGCGTCCCAGCCGAGCGTGGTCGTCCTGCACACCGACTGCCACCACGGCAACGTGCTGGCGGCCGAGCGCACCAAGTGGCTGGCCATCGACCCGCGGCCGATGCTCGGCGAACCCGCGTTCGACCTCGGTCCGCTGGTCCGCGACCGGCTGGCCACCGTCGTCGCCGAGACCCGCCCGCAGGCGGTGGTCCGACGGCGCGTGACGTGGCTGGCGAACTCCCTTGAACTGGACGTCGAGCGGGTGCGCGGCTGGGCGCTGGTGCAGGCGCTCGCACTCGGGCTGTGGTGCGTATCGGTGGGCGATCCGGCGGGCGAGGACATGCTGTCCGTCGCCGAGTGGCTGTCCTGAGCGCCGTGCTCCCGCGCGCTCACTCCACGAGCAGCGGCAGTTCCGCACCCATCACGCAGTACGGCCGGACGTTGCCGGGGAACAGCACCGGCACGGCCAGGTCCACGAACCCCACGCCGTAGTACAGCTTTCGGGCCGGAGTGTCCTCGTCGACGGCCGACAGCAGGATGCGCGTGCGGTCCTGCCCCTGGCACAGCAGGCTGAGCAGCGTGCGCCCGACCCCTCGTCCCTGCCACTCGGGGAGCACGTGCAACTCCCCCACCACGAAGGCGTCGTCGAGCCAGTCCGCATGCCCGGTGCGGGCGAGGTACGGCTCGATGACCATGCTCCACCACTGGTCCTTGAGGTTCGGGTAGCCGTAGCCGAACCCGATCAACCGCCCCTCGGGCGAAAACGCCCCGAGCGCACGCACCCCGGGGAACTGGGCGTGCCGCTGCACTATGCGGCGCCGCACCGACATCTCGTCGTCGGTGAGACCGAACGCCAGCGCCTGCACCTCGACCGTCTCGACGGTGTACGCGGCGAGGTCGATCAGCCGACACGTCCATTCCATGGCGGGGACGCTATCGCAGCGGCCGGTCAGAACAGCACGCTCATGAACGCGCCGGTCTCCGCGAAGCCGACGCGGCGGTACGCGGCGCGGGCCGGCAGGTTGTAGCTGTTGACGTACAGGCTGGCGATCGGGGCCACTTCGCGCAGCGCGAAGTCCAGCACCGCCGCCATGCCGGTCTCGGACAGCCCCTCGCCGCGCCGGTCCGGGGCCACCCACACGCCCTGGATCTGGCACGCGCGCGGGGTGACCGCGCCGATCTCCGCCTTGAACACCACGCGGCCGTCCTCGATACGGGCGAACGCCCTTCCCGAGTTGACCAGTTCGGCCACCCGGGCGCGGTAGAGGGCGCCGCCGTCGCCGACGAGCGGACTGACGCCGACCTCCTCGGTGAACATCGCGACGCAGGCGGGCATCACGATGTCGATCTCCTCGCGCCGCACCCGCCGCACGGCGGGATCGGGGGTGACCGTCGCGGAGGGCCGGGTGGCGACCATGAGCGGCTGCACCGGGCGTACGTCGCGCGCCGGTCCCCAGGAAGGCTCCAGCAGCCCCCACAGGTTCGCCGCGGCGTCGGCGGGACCGACGATCGACGAGCACCGGCGCCCCTGGCGGCGGGCTCGGTCGGCGAAGGACCGTATGGCCTCCGGCCCGGCCTCGACCGGGACGAGATTGGCGCCCGCGTAGCACAACGACGCCAGCCGGCCGCTCTCGTAGTAGCCCCAGAGCTCCCCGCCGAGCCGCCACGGGTCCGCTCCGGCGAGGTGCACGCGCGACGCGACGAAGACGTTGGTCACCGGGTCGCGGTCCAACAACTCCAGGACCGCGGGCAGGTCGGTGCCGTCGAGGACTTTGGAGGAAACCGAGCTCAGCACGTGGCTCACCCTGCCATCCAGCGGATCACCCCACCAGAGTACGGAGTCCGGACGAGCGCTGCGCGGCACCCCTCGGCCGATGGAAGGCACCGGGTCAGGTGCGTCGCGCCGATCAACCGCTCGCATGCGGAGGCTTCCGGATATCCCTCTGCTGTTGCGTCGCGGTGCCGTCGGCGGCGGGGGTCCTCCGCCGCGGACCGCCGCGCGGCCGACCGTCAGTGCGTCGTGTCGGGCGCCCGCGTCAAAGCCTGGGTCCAGGTCCAGGTCCAGGTCCGGGTCGGGGTCTGGGTCGGGTCGGGGTCTGGGTCTGGGTCTGGGTCGGGATCAGGGTCGGAGCCCCGATCGGCGCCTCGACGCTCAGGGCACGACCGGGCCCGGCGCCCGCGGCACGGCCGGGTGGGTTCGCGGAGTCTCTGGGGTGGTGCGGCTGTCGGGGGTGGGCGGGGGCAGCGCGGGGCAGGTCCAGTCGCGCGCGGGCAGTTCGCCGCGGGCGAGATACGCGGCGCCCGCGTCGTCGACGCATTGCCCGCCGCCCAGGAACTGCCCGTGATTGCCGCTGCCCTCGACGGTCAAGAGCCGCGACGACGGCAGCGCCGCGCGCATCCGTACCGCTCCCGCGTACGGGGTCGCCGGGTCGCGCGAGCTCTGCACCAGCAGGATGCCGGGCAGCCCGGCGCCGTCGACCTTGACCGGCGGCACGGTGTTGCTCTGGAGGTACAGGCACGCCCCCGCGGCGGCGATGGTCGAGCCGAGGTAGCCGTGCTCGGCCTTGAGGCGGGCCGTGTCCGCGGCGAACACCGCCGGGTCGTCGGGCGCGGGTGCGTCCGCACACGTCACCGCCTGCATGACCGACTCGAAGTTCTCCTCGTCGCCGGTCGCCGTGCCCTTCAGGTCGCGCAGGGGCGCCGCGTCGCCTCGCACTCGGTACGCCGACACGGCGGCCGCCAAAACCGGCCACTGCCGGTCGGAGTACAGGTTGGCGATGGTCGTCATGTCGAACTCGGTGCCGCCGAACACCCCGTCGGCGGGCTCCGCCGCCAACGCCTCGCGGGCCCGGTCCCATTGCCCGAGCACCGCGGCCCGGGTGGTCCCGAGCCGGTACGTCGCCTCGTGACGCGCCACCCAGTCGGCCCAGTCGCGCTGGCGCTCGCGGAAGGCGCGCGCCTGGCCGAAAGCGGTCTGGTACCAGACCTTGGTCGGATCGACGAGGCTGTCCAGCAGCATGCGCCGCACGCGGTCGGGATGCAGTTGGCCGTATACGGCCCCGAGATAGCTGCCGTACGAGTACCCCAGATAGTTGACCTTCTGCTCGCCGAACGCCTCGCGCACCGCGTCCATGTCCCCCGCGATCTGGCGGGTCGTCATGTACGGCAGCATCTCGGGCGAGTCGGCGCGGCATCCCTCGGCGAAGATCCTTGCGGCCTCGGTGATCGCCTTTTGTCCCTCGGGGGTGGTCAGCGCGGTGTCCGGTTTCGGCGCCTTGGCGAAGGTCGCCAGGTCGAGGCAGTCCAGGCGGCTGCTGGTGGCCCGTCCGCGCAGGTCGAACCCGACGATGTCGTACGCCCGCCGCACCGGCTCGGGCAGCGAGCGCGCGAGCGAGGCCGCCCGGCCGACGCCCTCGGCCCCGGGGCCGCCGTAGTTGAAGACCAGAATCCCCTGACGCTCGGCGGCGCGACCGGTCGCCGGGGACCGCGAGACCCCGATGCGGACGGTCGCCGGATCCCCGGGCCGCTCGTGGTCGAGGGGCACGCGGATGGTGCCGCAGCGTTCCGTCGCGGGGGTGCCGGACGGGCAGGAGCCCCAGGTCACTCCGGGGGCGGGCGGCGCTTCCGGGACGGCCTCGGGGACGCTGCGCGGCACGGACTCCACTGACCCTCCGGGACCGGGCGGCGGGTCCACCGGGCCGGGCTCGGTGGCGGCGGTCAACGAGGCGACGAGCGCGAAGGCCGCGGAGGCGACGGCGCCGCGCCGGAGGGTGTGCCGCGGGCGGACCGCGCGAGCCGACGTCATCGCGTCTTCCCGGCGGCCGATGCCGATGCCGGCTCGGGCTCGGGCTCGGGCCGGGGTTCGCTGCCACCGCTGCATGCGCGGTCGCTCGGCGGCAGTGTGCCGTCCCGCAGGTAGGCGTGGGCGATGTCGGACACGCACTTGTTCGGGTTGAACACGAACACCCCGTGGTTGCCCTCGCCGGTCACGGTGACCAGCCGCGAACTCGGCAGCGCGCGGTGCATCGCGACGCCGCCGATCAGCGGGGTGGCCGCGTCGCGCTCGGCCTGTACGAGCAACACCCCGGGAAGCCCGGCGCCGTCGATCCGCACCGGTTCGCGCGGGGCCACCGGCCAGAACTGGCAGGGTGCGTTGAGCCAGGTGTTCGACCACGTGAGGATCGGGTTGCTGCGGTGCAGCGCGTCGGCGTCGCGGTCCCAGACCGCCCAGTCGCGCGGCCACGGGCCGTCCGCGCACTCCACGGCGGTGTAGATGGCGGTGCTGTTGGCCTTGTCGGCGCCGGGCGGTTCGTACAGCGCCCGGATCGGGCGGTGGTCGGCGTCGAGGTACGCACGGAGCGCGCGGGCGAGGGGCGGCCAGCCGTCGTCGTCGTACATCGCGGCCGAGAGCATGTCGTAGACCTCGGCCGGTCCGACGGGACCGGCCGGAGCCGCGCGTACCCCCGCCAGGACGCGGGCCAGCGAGTCCTCCACGCCGTCCGGGGTGGCGCCGAGGCGAAGCTTTGCGTCGTGCCGTGCGGCCCAGCGGGTGAAGTCGCGCCAGCGGGCCTGGAAGGCGATGTCCTGGCCCAAATTGACGCCGTACCAAATGCCTTCGGGGCTCGGGTCCACGATGCTGTCGAGGATCATGCGGTCGACGCGCTGCGGGTAGAGGTGCCCGTAGACCGCGCCCAGGTAGGTGCCGTACGACCAGCCGATGTAGCCGATCCGCTCCTCGCCCAGCGCGGCGCGCACCGCGTCCAGGTCATGCGCGTTCGCCTCGGTGCTCAGATACGAGAGCATGCCGCCGGCGCGCGCCGCACACCCCTCCGCGTACGCCCGCGCCCGGGCCAGCAGCGCCTGCTTGTCGGCGTCGGTCCGCGGCACCGGGTCGGGCTTGGGGGCCTTGTCGAAGACCTCGGTGTCGACGCACTGGATGGGGGAGCTGTGCCCGTTGCCGCGCGGGTCGACGCCGACGACGTCGTACGCCGCGCGCAGGTCGGCGGGCAGTGCCCGGTGCACCGCCGCCGCAAGCCACATGCCTTGGCCGCCGGGGCCGCCCGGGTTGACCAGGATGGTGCCCCGCTTGGTCCCGGTGGCCTGCGCCAACGAGACGCCGAGCGTGGTGGTCGGCCCCTCCGGCCGCGTGTGGTCGAGTGGCACGTCGAGAGTGCCGCAACGCAGCGTGCGGGAGAGATCGGGTGGACAGGTCCCCCACGGGATGCCGGGCGAGACGCGCGGCGGCGTCTCGGGCAGCGCGGCGGCGGGACCGGCGGTGCCGAGCGCGGCAAGTGCCCCGAGCATCGCGGCAGTTCCGGCAATCGCCCGGATGACCGTGCGTCGCATCGCAGCCCCCTCCCGCCGACGCCCGATGCGCCGTCTCCACCATCGATGATCAGCATCGATCACCGTGAGCGGAAGGCCGAGTACGCTCTGTCACCCGGACGAGTGCGGAAAACCGCTGATCGGGCGGGGAACGCACGTCCGTATCGAACACACAATCGAACAGGGAGTCGGTGTTCGGCGTCCCCCAGGGGACAGGACTCGGGCCTCGGTGAGGGCGAGAGCGCCCGCGGAGCCGGCGACCGAGCCGGACGTGCGACGGCCCCGCACCGGGAGATGCCGGTGCGGGGCCATACCAGAAGCCTTGCGGCCGTCGCCGCGGTCCAGACGTCCGCGCGGCCGAACGTCCGGCCCCACCCCGTCGTTCAGCGCACGCCGGTCGTTCGGCCCGCGCCGACGCTCGGTCGCGCGGCGCGTTCAGCTCACGTCGACGACCGGGTCGCCGGAGATGACGCCGTCCTTCTGCATCTGCTCGGCGAGGATCAGCGCCTCCTCGATGAGCGTCTCGACGATCTGGGACTCCTTGACGGTCTTGATGACCTCGCCCTTGACGAAGATCTGCCCCTTGCCGTTGCCGGACGCGACGCCGAGGTCCGCCTCTCGCGCCTCGCCGGGGCCGTTGACGACGCAGCCCATGACCGCGACGCGCAGCGGCACCTTCAGGCCGTCCAGGCCCGCGGTGACCTGCTCGGCGAGCTTGTAGACGTCGACCTGGGCGCGCCCGCAGGAGGGACACGACACGATCTCCAGGCCGCGCTGCCGCAGCCCGAGCGACTCCAGGATCTGGTTGCCGACCTTGATCTCCTCGACCGGCGGCGCGGACAGCGAGACCCGGATGGTGTCGCCGATGCCCTGGCTCAGCAGCGCGCCGAACGCCACCGACGACTTGATCGTGCCCTGGAACGCCGGACCGGCCTCGGTGACACCGAGGTGCAGCGGGTAGTCGCAGCGCTCGGCCAGCAGCCGGTACGCCTCGATCATCACGACCGGGTCGTTGTGCTTGACCGAGATCTTGATGTCCCGGAAGTCGTGCTCCTCGAACAGCGAGCACTCCCACAGCGCGGACTCGACCAGCGCCTCCGGCGTGGCCTTGCCGTGCTTCTCCAGCAGGCGCTTGTCGAGGGACCCCGCGTTGACGCCGATGCGGATCGGCACGCCGGCCGCCGAGGCGGCCTTGGCGATCTCGCCGACCTTGTCGTCGAACGCCTTGATGTTGCCGGGGTTCACGCGGACCGCCGCACACCCGGCGTCGATCGCCGCGAACACGTACTTGGGCTGGAAGTGGATGTCCGCGATCACCGGGATCTTGGACTTGCGCGCGATGTCCGGAAGCGCGTCCGCGTCGTCCTGGCTCGGCACCGCGACGCGGACGATCTGGCAGCCGGACGCCGTCAACTCGGCGATCTGCTGGAGAGTCGCGTTCACATCGGAGGTCAACGTGGTGGTCATCGACTGCACCGAAACCGGGGCGTCGCCGCCGACCGGTACGTTGCCGACCATGATCTGCCGCGACTTGCGGCGCGCAGCGATCGGCCGGGCGGGTACGGAAGGCATTCCCAGAGTGATCGCGGTCATAGCTGATTCAGTCCCGTGTGTGTCGGACGAAAGATGCTCGGCCCCTCCACCGGGTGGCGCACAGGTGGCGGGAGAGGCCGATCACCAAGCTACGGCACGCACCCCGCAACCGGGTAAACGCGCCCAGTACCGAGCGAATCTGTTGCAGGACCGGCACACAGCGTTTCGACAACCGCCCGGTCGGCTGTGGAAACGATCGCGTTGGTTGTCCGGATTCGATCGACCGCCCGGCCTCCGCGGCCCGGCCACGCGCCGGACCGCAGCACTGCTGCCGGTCGGGCCGCCGATCAGGTGACCTTGACCGGGTTGACCACGTCGGCGATCAGCACCAGGACGGTGAAGCCGATGAACACGACCGCCACCGCGTACGCGACCGGCATCAGCTTGGCGACGTCGAACGGCCCCGGGTCCGGGCGCTTGAACACCCGGGCGAGGCGGCGCCGCACCGACTCCCAGATCGCCCCCACCATGTGTCCGCCGTCGAGCGGCAACAGGGGCAGCATGTTGAACAGGAACAGGCCGATGTTCACCATGGCCAGAAGCTGCACGAACACGATCAGCCGGGACTCGGCGGGCACGTCGGCGGCCATGACCTCGCCGCCGATGCGCGCGGCGCCGACCATGCCGACCGGCGAGTCCTGGTCGCGCTCGTCGCCCTGGAAGGCCGCCCCGAACAGCGCCGGGACCTTCTCCGGGATCCGCATCAGGCCCTCGACGGACTTCTCCATGTAGAACCCGAGCTCGTCCACGACGCCGCCAGGGCCGAGTGCGTGCCGCTCGTTCAGCGGGCTGAAGCCGAGGAAGCCGGTGCGGACGTACTGGCCCTCGATCGGCCGCCCGTCGCCGTCCAGCTTGGCCATCTCGTTCTGCTCAAGGGTCGGGGTCAGCGTCACCAACTGGCCGCCGCGTTCGACCACGACCGTGACCTGGCCGCTGCTCTCCCGGATCAGCGGGCGCAGGTCGTCGTACGACTTCACCGGCGCGCCGTTGAACTGCACGATGCGGTCGCCGACCATCAGGCCGGCGGCCTTGCCCGGGGCGGCCTTGTCATCGGACTTGCACTCGCGCTCGGCGTCGCTGGCCGGGACCACGCAATCGGTGACCACCGCCACCTTGGTGCCGGGCTCCATGACGCCGTACGTCATCCACACACCCGCCAGGATCGCCACGCCCAACACCAGGTTCATGGCCGGTCCGGCGAGCATGATCAGGAACTTCTGCCAGGGCTTGCGGGTGTAGAACAGGCGGGTCTCGTCGCCGGGACCGACCTCCTCGTACGACGCCTCGCGCGCCTCCTCGATCATGCTGCGCCACGGCGACGTGCTCTTGGCCTTGAGGTTGCCGTCCTTGTCCGGCGGGAACATCCCGATGAGCCGGCAGTAGCCGCCCGCCGGGACAGCCTTCAGGCCGTACTCCGTCTCGCCGATCTTCTTCGACCAGATGGTCTTGCCGAACCCGACCATGTACTGCGGGACGCGCACCCCGAAGAGCTTGCCCATGGCGAGGTGCCCGGCCTCGTGCCACGCGATCGAGAACAGCAGGCCGACCACGAACACGACGATGCCCAGCACGGTCATGAACAACGTCATCGGGCTACTCCCAGCGCGTCGGCGACAAGTTCGCGGGCACGGTGGCGGGCCCACAGTTCGGCGTCGAGGACATCTTCAAGTGTGAGGGCGTCTCCCCCGGTGCCGCGGACATCATGCTCGCCCAGCACGCGGGCCACAGTGTCGACGATTCCGAGGAAGGAGAGGTTCCCGGCGACGAAGGCGTCCACGCACTCCTCGTTCGCGGCGTTGAAGACCGCGGGCGCGGTGCCGCCCGTGGCCCCCGCCGCACAGGCGAGTTCGACGGCCGGGAACGCCTCGTTGTCCAGCGGCGCGAACTCCCAGCTCTGCGCCTTCGTCCAGTCCATCCCCGGGGCGGCGTCCGGCACCCGGTCGGGCCAGCCGAGGCCCAGCGCGATGGGCAGGCGCATGTCGGGCGGGCTGGCCTGGGCAAGGGTCGATCCGTCGATGAACTCCACCATCGAGTGCACGATCGACTGCGGGTGCACGACGACGTCGATGCGGTCGAACGGGATGTCGTAGAGCAGGTGCGCCTCGATCACTTCGAGGCCCTTGTTGACCAGCGTGGCCGAATTGATCGTGATGACCGGGCCCATGTCCCACGTGGGGTGGGCCATCGCCTGCGCGGGCGTGACGTCGGCGAGGTCGGCGCGCGTACGGCCGCGGAACGGGCCTCCGCTCGCCGTCACCACAAGGCGCCGGACCTGGTCGTACCGCCCCCCGCGCAGGGCCTGGAACAGCGCGGAGTGCTCGGAGTCCACCGGCACGATCTGGCCGGGACGCGCGGCCGCCTTCACCAGCGGGCCGCCGACGATCAGCGACTCCTTGTTGGCCAGCGCGAGCATCGTGCCGGCCTTGAGCGCGGCCAGCGTGGGTGCGAGGCCGATCGAGCCGGTGATGCCGTTGACCACCACGTCGCACGGGTGCGCGGCCAGTTCGGTGGCCGCGTCGGGCCCCGCGATGATGCGCGGCACCTTGTACTCGCCGGTCGCGTAGCCCCGGCGCTTCGCCTCGGCGTAGAACGCGAGCTGGAGGTCCTGTGCGGCGGTCGCGCGTGACACGGCCACGACGTCCACTCCGAGCTCCAGCGCCTGGGCGGCGAGCAGGTCGACGCGCCCGCCGCCGGCCGACAGGCCCACCACGCGGAAGAGGTCGGGATTGGCTTTGACGACGTCGATCGTCTGCGTCCCGATGGAACCGGTGGAACCGAGCAGCACGATGTCGCGCCGCGTGGCGGGCCGCGCCGGGTCGGAGAAGGGGGCGTACGGATCTGCCAGGGAGTCCATCGCACTATTGTGACGGTCCCGCGGGGCCTCCCGTCGTGCGCCCCGGGGACGACATCGTCAGCGGATCACTCGATGGTGCGGTGCGCGTTGTCGGTCTTGGCGGGCCCGGGGTCCGCCGCGGCGATCCAGGCACCCGGGGTCGACGGGTCGATGACGCCCTCCTCCAGCCAACGGTGCCGGCCGGCCATGACCTGCTGCGTCACCTTGACGTCGTACGCGTCGGTGTTGGTCCACAGGCGTCCGAACAACTCCTCGCACCGCACGCGCGCCTGGCGGCAGAAGAGGTCGGCGAGCGCGTACGCCGAGGCGCCCTGCTCGGTGTCGCGCCGCCGCAACTGCTCCGCACGCACACACGACGCGCTCATCGCGAACAATTCGGCGCCGATGTCGACGATGCGGCCGAGGAAGCCCTGTTTGCGTTCCATGCGCCCCTGCCAGCGGGCCATGCCGTAGAAGGTGGCGCGCGCGAGCTTGCGCGAGGCGCGCTCGACGTACCGCAGGTGCCCGGCGAGCTCACCGAACTCCTTGTAGGACGTGGGGACTTGCCCCGGTCCCGCGACGAGCTTCGGCAGCCATTTGGCGTAGAAGCCGCCCGCGTCGACGGCGGCCTTGCCCTTCGCCTTCAGTGTCGCGTCGGGGTCGATGATGTCGCCCGCGACGGCGAGGTGTGCGTCCACCGCCTCGCGGGCGATCAGCAGGTGCATGATCTCGGTGGAGCCCTCGAAGATGCGGTTGATGCGCGAGTCGCGCAGCATCTGCTCCGCGGGGATGCCGCGTTCGCCGCGCGCGGCGAGCGACGCGGCCGTTTCGTAGCCGCGGCCGCCGCGGATCTGCACGAGTTCGTCGGCGACCAGCCAGCCCTTCTCCGAGCCGTACAGCTTGGCCAGCGCGGCTTCGATGCGGATGTCCCGCCGGTTCTCGTCGGCCATCAGACCGGTGAGGTCGAGCACGGCTTCCAGCGCGAAGGCGGTCGCGGCGATGAACGCGATCTTGCCGGCGACCGCCTCGTGACCCGAGATCGGACGCCCCCACTGCTCGCGCTCCGCGGACCATTCGCGCGCCACGCGCAGCGACCACTTCGCGCCCCCCGCGCACATCGCGGGCAGCGACAGGCGACCGGTGTTCAGCGTGGTGAGGGCGATCTTCAGGCCCGCGCCCTCCGGACCGATGCGGTTTGCGGCGGGCACACGCACCTGGTGGAAGCGGGTGACACCGTTCTCGATGCCGCGCAGGCCCATGAACGCGTTGCGGTTCTCGACGGTGATGCCGGGCGAGTCCGCCTCGACGACGAACGCGGTGATGCCGCCCTTGCGTCCTTCGGCTTTGGGGACCCGGGCCATCACCACGACGAGGTCGGCCACGACGCCGTTGGTGGTCCACAGCTTCACGCCGTCGAGCAGGTACGCCTCGCCGTCCTCGGTCGGCACCGCCGTCGTGGCCAGCCGCGCCGGGTCGCTGCCGACGTCCGGCTCGGTGAGGAGGAACGCGGTGACGCCCCGGGCCGACCGCGGCAGGAATGCGCGCTTCTGTTCCTCGGTCCCGAAAAGTTTCACCGGCTGCGGTACGCCGATCGACTGATGCGCGGACAGCAGCGCGCCTAGTGCGGGGTTCACCGAGCCGACCAGGACGAGGGCCTTGTTGTAGTGGTACTGGCTCAGCCCGAGGCCGCCGTACTCCGGGTCGACCTTCATGCCGAGCGCGCCGAGGTCGCGCAGTCCGCGCACCACCTCGTCGGGGATGCGGGCGTCGCGCTCGATGGCGGTCGGGTCGACCTCCTTCTCCAGGAAGCGCCGCAGGCGGGCGAGGAACTCCTCGCCGCGGACGACCTGTTCGGACTCCGGCTCGGGGTGGGGGTGGATCAGGTCCAGCCGGAAGCGGCCCAGGAAGAGTTCCTTGGCGAAGCTGGGCTTGCGCCACTCGCTCTCGCGCGCCTCCTCGGCAACCTTGCGGGCCTCGCGTTCGGTGACAGGGGGCATATCGGTGGGCCTCCTCGCGTGCGGGTTCCCCTCACGTACCCGGCCCGCTCCGGAGGATTCCGCCCGTTACCGGCCGGTGTTACCGCCACGTACCTACCCGAGGCACACCAAGGTCACCCGCCTGGCGCAGTTGGAAGGCCGGGAATGCGACGGAGGATCGGTGGCCGCGGCGCGCGGGGCTGCGTTGTGGTCGCGCGGTGGCGACGAGGTGGCGACGACGGTGACCGCGGGAACGCGAACGGGCCCGGCGCAACCCACCCCAGGTCGCCGGGCCCGTCGTATGCGGGGTCCGCCCTTACAGGTCGAGACCGGTGAGGACCATGACGCGTTCGTAGGTGAAGTCGTCCATGGCGTACTTGACGCCCTCGCGGCCGACGCCGGACTCCTTGGCGCCGCCGTACGGCATCTGGTCGGCACGGTAGGACGGCGCGTCGCCGATCACGACGCCGCCGACCTCCAGGGCCTTCTGTGCCCGGAACGCGGTCTGGAGGTCGTGCGTGAAGACGCCCGCCTGGAGGCCGAAGCGCGAGTCGTTGACGGCGGCGAACGCGGCGTCGTCGCCGTCCACCTTGGTGACGGTGAGGACCGGGCCGAAGACCTCCTCGCAGGCGATCGTCACGTCGCCGGGGACGTCGGCGAGCACGGTCGGGGCGTACGTCGCGCCGTCGCGCTCACCGCCCGCGAGCAGCTTCGCGCCGCCCGCCACGGCCTCGTCCACCCACGACTCGACGCGCTTGGCGGCGTCCTCGCTGACCAGCGGGCCCACGTCCACCGTTTCGTCGCTCGGGTCGCCGGTGACCTGTGCGTTCACCTTCTCGACGATCTTCTCGACCAGGCGGTCGTAGACGGATGCGTCTGCGATGACGCGCTGCACCGAGATGCAGGACTGGCCGCCCTGGTAGTTCGAGAACGTCGCGATGCGGGACGCGGCCCACTCGATGTCCGCGTCCGAGGACCAGTCGGCGAGCACCGCGGCCGCGGCGTTGCCGCCCAGTTCGAGGGTCACGTGCTTGCGCGGCACCGAGTCCATGATCGACCAGCCCACCGGGCCGGAGCCGGTGAACGAGATGACCGGCAGGCGCTCGTCCCGCACCAGGTCCGGCATCTTGTCGTTGGGCACCGGCAGGACGCTCCACGCCCCGGCCGGCAGGTCCGTCTCGGCCAGGATCTCGCCGAGGACCAGCGCGCTGATCGGGGTGGCCGGCGCGGGCTTCAGGATGATCGGCGCGCCGACCGCGATGGCCGGGGCGACCTTGTGCGCGACCAGGTTCAGCGGGAAGTTGAACGGTGCGATACCGAGCACGACGCCGCGCGAGAAGCGGCGTACCAGCGCATAGCGGCCGGTGCCGCCTGCATCCGTGTCGAGCCGCATGCCCTCGCCGTTGAAGCGCCGGGCCTCCTCGGCGGCCCAGCGGAACACCGAGACCGCGCGGCCCACCTCGCCGCGCGCCCACTTGACCGGCTTGCCATTCTCGGCGGTGATCAGGCGCGCGATCTCCTCGGCACGCTCGCCGAGGCGCTTGGCGACGTGGTCGAGCGCGGCGGCGCGGCGGTGCGCGGGCAGGCCGGAGAACTCGTCGCGGACCGCGTGCGCCGCCGCGACGGCCTCCTCGACCTGCGCGTCCGTCGGCACGCTCACGCGGCCCACGAGACTGTTGTCGTAGGAGTGGGTGACGTCGAAGGCCGACTCGCCGGTCGCCTGCCGACCGGCCAGCCAGAACGCGTGGGTCGTGGTCACTGGAACTCCATGGATCGCGAGCGGACGGACGCGGCGCTGCGCCGCTCCTCCACGGTAGGTGCGGCGGGAAGCGGGGGACCTTGTACGCGGCGTCCAAATGAGCGGCGGCAAGTGCGCCGCGGTGGAAGGGGGGCGGGGACGCAGGGCGCGGGGTGGAAGTCCTCGGGGCAGATGGGCCCGAGACGGGTGGGCGCGGAACAGAAGGGCCCGAGACAGAAGGGCCCGAGACAGAAGGACCCGGGATAGCAGGACCCGGACAGAAGGCCGGGGCTATCCGCCGTCCCGCTCGGTCAGGCGCAGCGCGAGCCACAGTTCCGCGCGCACGTCGGGGTCGTCGAGGCGTCGCCCGAGGATCTCCTCCGCCCGGCGGATCCGGTAGCGCAGCGTGTGCCGGTGCACCCCGAGGTCGCCCGCGGCCGCGTCCCACTGCCCGTGCCGGGCCAACCACGCGCGTACGGACGCCACCAAATCGCCGCGCGCGCCCGCGTCGTGGGCGGTCAGCGGAGCGAGCAGCTCTTCGGCCCAACCGCGCACCGTGACGTCGCCGAGCAGGGGCAGCAGGGACGCGCCCGCATGGCCGTAGACGGTCAGGGCCCGCCCGGCGCGCGAGCCGACACCGTACGCCTGCCGCGCCTGCCGGAACGCCTCGGCGCCCGACCCGGACTCCACCGCCCCCGACACGCCCACCGCGAACCCGCCCGTGGCGGCCTGGGCGGCCGCCCGGTCCAGGACGGCGGCGTCCTCGGCCAGCAGCGAGGCGGGGGCGACGAGGACTGTGGCGTCGTCGAACTCCGCCGCGAACACGTCCTTGGCGGCGCCCCCGACCCGCTCTGCGAAGGAGCTTCGCGCGGCCTCCGGTCCCTGCGCGACCGCGACGAGCAGCGGGCCGTCCGGCAGCGGCGAACCCATGTCGCGCGCGACGGCCCGGACGAGGGGATCCACCGCGCCGCCGCCCCGGACCGCGCCGGACGCGACATCCGGCATCGCGTCGTCGGGCGCAGCACCCTCCGCGGCCTGAGCCGCCCACGGCGCACCGAGCCACAGGCGGAGCAGGGCGGTGCGCATGCGCCCCTCGGCCGCGCCGAGGGCCCGGGACTGTTCGAGCGCGAGCGTCAGCAGGGAGGTGGCCGAGCCGATGATCTGCCGGTCCGCCGGATTGGCGGGCCGACGGGTGCCGACCGCGAGGAACCCGCGGATGCGGCGGTCCGCGCCGAGCGACTGCAACACCACGCGCTCGCCGTGCGGCCCCGCGCCCTGCAACGACGCGGACGCGGGTGCGGACATCCCACGCAGGCGGGCCACGTCCGCGGCCAGCGCGGCGGCCTGGGCGCGGGCGGGACCGGGGCTGACGTGCACGGGCGTACCGGACTGGTCGTACAGCGCCGCCCACCCGTCCAGCCGCCCGGCGAGCCGCCGGATGAGCGCCGCGGAGCCCTCGCGGCCGAGCACCGCCCGGGTCAGCTCCTGCTGCGCCGCGAAACCGGTGGTCACCGCCTCGTACTGGTCCGCGGCGATGGCCGACGAGACCATCTTGCTGATCGCGATGAACGGCGTCGGACGCGGCACCGCGAAGACCGGCAGCCCGCGCACCTCCGCGGCCTCCACCACCGCCGCCGGAACCTTCGCGTGCGTCAGCCCGACCCCGATCCCGAGCCCCACCACGCCCGCGTCGGCCAGTCGCTCGACATACGCCCGCCGCTCGACCGCGGACCGCCCGAGCTTCATCCCCGTCGTGAGCACCAGCTCCCCGCCCTCCAGATAGGGCGTGGGATCCGCCAACTCACTGGTGTGCACCCACCGGATCTCCCGCGCAAGGTGCCGCTCCCCCGCCAGCACCGCCAAATCGAGCGAGGGCGCCCGAACGAGCTGCTCAAGAGTCGGGGGCATAAGGCAATTCCCAAAAACCGAACGGCGACCACGCCGAAATGGAGTACCAGTACCCACCCATTCTGCCTCCTCGGCACCGAGCACCCCCGGTGCGCCACCGCCGGGCCACGAGAGCGCACCCCGCCACCCGACCGGTCCGCATTGTGCTGCCGCGCTGCCGCGGCCGTTCGCCGCGCTCGATCCCGAGACGGGCTTTGCCCGACAAGAAGGAGCAGCTGACCTCGCTCGGGCTCACGAGCCGTCGACCCGTTGGGAAGGGGGCGTTGGCGGCAGGCCGGGTGCCGAACCTGGCCTGCGTGCAGCACGCGGACCGTCCGGATTGGCCTCCGCCGCGCGCCGGGCGGTTTGCGAGTCCGACGCAGCCAGCGCGTCGGCCGCCGCCCGGCTTCCGATCCCGCTCAGGTGCCTGCTTGCGGTTCCAACTCCACCAGGACCGGGGCGGTGCGGTCGCCTTCTCGGGTTGTGAGGCTGCACAGGGCGTGGCGGGACTTCAGTTCGCCGGTGATTTCGGAGGGGGTCCAGCGGTAGCGCTCCACCTTGCGGACGGTGACGCTTTCCGAGCCGCCCGCCGCCTTTTCGCCGAACAGTGCGCCCATGACCGCGAAGCGGGCCTTGCGCAGGAGTCCGCCTTCGGGGGACCCGTGGGTGACCGAGCGCTCCTCGACCAGCTTCTTGCCCCAGTGTTCGGCGAAGGCCTCGGCGTCCCGGGCCGCGGTGCCGGGAAGCACCGCCTTGCAGCCGACCGCGCCGAAGACCGCCGCGCGCAGGCGCGGTGCGAAGTCGTCCATCGAGCGGACGGCCAGCACCAGACCGGCGTTGCGGGCACGCGTCCAGGCGAGGCCGTGCGCCACGTAGTCGTCGACGTACGGTCCGGCCCCGTCTGCGATGAGGCACGCGAACACGCCGTCGTCCGCCCCCTCGGGGTCGCGCGCCGCGATGGCCTGCACGAACTGGCCGACCACCAGGCGCCCGACGATGCGCGCGGCATCCGGGTACGCCGCCTCGTTCAGCGCGATCCGCACCCGCACCGGCCGGTCCACGTGCCGCATCGCGAACCGCTCCCGCCGTGGGTCGAACAGCGCCGCCATGCCCGGCCGTTCGAGCACCGACAGCCGCTGGACGAGGAGGCGCGCCGCCTCGTCCGCCCGCGCCAGCGTCCGCAGCGCCCGCTCGAACTCGGCCTCGCGCCCCGCGCGGGCCAACTCCGCCCGCAGCGCGTCGATCGCGTCCGTGTGGCCGTCGAGGAGGTCCAACAGCGCGGAGATCGTCGGGTGGTGTCCGTGGCCCGCGACATACGCGGAGATCGCCTGCTGGAGTGCCGCGCGGGCGCCGTCGCGGTGCCGGGCGTCGTCCTCGCCGCCGGTGAGGACCGCGGCCGCGAGCCGGTCCGCCGCCTCCTCGGAGCCGCTGGCGGCGCCGTACGGGTCCAGGCCCCACGGCGATTCGGGGTCGCCGAGCACGATCTCGATGTCGTACGCGCCCGGCCGGGCGAACGCGCCGCCCTTGGCGTCGAGGACCACGACCGAGGCCGCCCCCGCCAGCGCGGACAGGCTCAGCGACTCGATCACGGGCCGCAGCAGCGCCTCGGACTCCCCCGCCCCCGAAGGGCCGACCACGACCATCGAGGTGCCGAGCACATCCGGTTCGAGGGCGAAGTCGACGTCCTTGAGCGGGGCGGTGTTGCGCTCGCTGTCGACCGCGTGGCCGACCTTGACCTGACCCGTCATGAGGTCGTGGACCGCGCGCCGGGGGCGCACGTCGCGCGAGCCGGAACCGTGCGCACAGGCCCCGGCGCCGCGCTCGGCGACCTCGTGCGCGACGTCGACCAGGTAGTCGGTGTCGCCGTCGCCGGCCTGGAGGACGCGTCGCAGCCGGAGGTAGTCGACGTCGCCGACGCGGCCCAGTTCGACCTCCTCGTCGAGCCGGTCCGCGGCTCCGCCGAGTCCGGCGTCGCGCAGCTCGGGCCACAGGTCGTCGTCGACGGGCGCGTCCTCCGCGTCCGCCGGCTCGGCCGCCGCGCGGGGCGCGACGGCGTACGGGCGGACGACGTCGCCCCACCGGCCCCAGTAGGCCGCGGCGGCGAGGAAGGCGAGGTTGTAGACGACGCGGATCAGCGGCTGGAGCTGGTGCAGGAGGTGCCGGCTGTCCGGGAAGGTCTCCAACAACAGTGAGACGAACGGCCGTTGCAGCATGACCCAGCCGATAACACCCGCGGCCACGCTCACCCCCGCCCGCCGCCATTGCTCTTGCGACGGTCGGCCGTTGGCGTCCGCACGACGGTCGAGCCGCTTGAAGGCCGGAGCGAGGTAGTGCCAGGCGATCTCGTGCCAGCGCCCCAGGTATCCGAAGAACCCGGCGTACGCGAACCAGAACATCGACGCGAACAGCGGCCACAGCCAGTCCGGGATGACGTTCACGACCAGCCACGAGTACGCCAGGACGAACCAGCGGAACCCGACCATGGCCAGGACCAACCACAGCAGCGCGCGACGGATCAGCGCCGTCGCCGGACGCCGCCTGGCCCGCTCCTCCAGCGCCCGCAACCGCAGTTCCGCCTCGTCGCGCCCGTACGCGAAGATGCCCGGCGCGTCCCGGAACCGCGGCGCGAACACCCACGTCCTCAGGTCGAACCCGGTCCTCGGGGCGGACGCCGGCTTCGCCGGGTGCGGTACGCCACCCGGCACCGGGGTCCCGAAGACCGGCTCCTCCAGCTCCGGGTCGTGCCACCACTGCTGCCCCGCGGCATCGGTCGTCGCCGCGGCCTGGTTCCGGCCGTTCGCGCCCCGTCTGCGTTCCACGTCCATCCCGTCACCGCCGTGTCGATTCCCGCCACAGGGAACGCACTCAATGTAGTGGACCGCTGCTCACGCGTGATGATCATTCCGTATCCCGACACGCCCCTGCCGCACTACGAATTGTCCGCGGTGGACATGTGCGGGGGAGTGAATTCTCCGGTGTGGCGCATGCAGGGACCCACTCGGTGAACCTAGCCTGCGAACACACCCCCCGACACCCCTGCTGGCCAGTCAAAAGGAGACCCCGATGGGCGCTTCGCAGCCCGGCGGGCCGTCGCTTCCCCAGGAGCGCCGCCTCGTCACCGCCATCCCCGGCCCCAAGTCCGTCGAGCTGATGGAGCGCCGCAACAAGGCCGTGGCGCGCGGGGTCAGCACGACCCTCCCCGTCTTCGTGACGCGCGCCGGCGGCGGTGTCGTCGAGGACGTCGACGGCAACTCGCTGATCGACTTCGGCTCCGGCATCGCGGTCACCAGCGTCGGCAACAGCGCGGAGGCCGTCGTACGCCGCGCCACCGAGCAGTTGCAGCGGTTCACCCACACCTGCTTCATGGTCACGCCGTACGACTCCTACGTCGCCGTCGCCGAGCAGCTCAACGAGCTGACCCCGGGCGACCACGACAAGCGCACCGCGCTGTTCAACTCCGGCGCCGAGGCGGTGGAGAACGCGGTCAAGATCGCCCGCGCCCACACCAAGCGCAGCGCGGTCGTCGTGTTCGACCACGGCTACCACGGCCGCACCAACCTGACGATGGCGCTGACAGCCAAGAACATGCCGTACAAGGAGTCCTTCGGGCCGTTCGCGCCGGAGGTCTACCGGGTTCCGGTCGCATACCCGTTCCGTTGGCTGACCGGCGCCGAGAACTGCGCCGAGGAGGCCGCCGCGGCCGCCGTCGACGCGATCACCAAGCAGATCGGCGCGCACAACGTCGCGGCCGTGGTGATCGAACCGATCCTGGGCGAGGGCGGCTTCATCGAGCCCGCCAAGGGCTTCCTGCCGCGCATCGCGGAGTTCTGCCGTGAGAACGGCATCGTGTTCGTGGCCGACGAGATCCAGACCGGCTTCTGCCGGACCGGCCAGTGGTTCGCGTGCGAGGACGAGGGCATCGTCCCGGACCTCATCACCACCGCCAAGGGCATCGCGGGCGGCCTTCCGCTGGCCGCCGTCACCGGCCGCGCGGAGATCATGGACGCCGCACACGCGGGCGGCCTGGGCGGCACGTACGGCGGCAACCCGGTCGCGTGCGCGGCGGCGCTCGGCGCGATCGAGACGATGCGCGCGCACGACCTCAACGGCGCCGCGAACCGCATCGGCGAGGTCATGAAGGCGCGCCTGGGCGCGATGGCGGAGAAGCACCCGGCGATCGGCGAGGTCCGCGGGCGCGGCGCGATGATCGCGATCGAGCTGGTCGAGCCGGGCACCAAGGTGGCCGCCCCGGAGACCGCCGCGGCGATCGCGAAGGCGTGCCACGCGGAAGGCCTGCTGGTCCTGACCGCCGGGACGTACGGCAACGTGCTGCGCTTCCTGCCGCCGCTGGTGATGCCGGAGCACCTGCTCGTCGAGGGTCTCGACATCCTCGAAAAGGTGGTCGGCCAGGTCGCCTGACCCCGGCCCGACGAGCGGAACCCCGGTCGCAACCCCCGTCCTTGGGGGGTCGCGACCGGGGTTCCTCCCTTCGCGGGCACCGATGACGCGCGGCAGGTCAACGTATGTCGGGCAGGTGGAGGGTTCGGGGCGCGTTTCGGCCCCGAGCCGACAGCGCCGGCCCGCGGAAGAAGCGGTACGCCCCCTCAGCCCGGCCCCGGCGCCCCGATCCGCAGCCCGGACGCCGTGTCCCAGCCGCACAGCCGCAGGATGCGCAGCAGTTGCCGGGACGCACCGACCAGCACGAGGTGTCCCCCGTGCTCGGCGAGCTCGTGAGCGCTCTCAATGACGACGCGGAGCCCCGCGACGTCGATGAAGCCGAGCCGTGTGACATCCACGGTCACCTCCGCCCCCTCGCGCGCGACCGCGCGCAGCGAGTGACGGACGATCTCGACGTTGGCCAGGTCGACTTCGCCGTCCAGGCGGATGCCGCGCGGACGTGCCGTGCGGACGACGCGGAGCTGGCGGTCGCTGGTGATGACGACGCCGATGCCGGTGCCGCCCTGCGCTCGTTCGCGCGGTGGCGTCCGGGTGTCGGCGATCGCGGTGGTGAACCGGCGGACGCGCGCCGGTGCGGCCGGTGCCGGAATCGACGGCACTCGGTGGGACGGGTAGCCGGACTCTTCAACCACCTTGGGAACCCTACCTTTGCGGACCGACGGCGGGCTGGGGTCGGACGACCGTGCGCTGACGTCACGTCACACAACCTCAGACGGTTCATCGCCTGATCTGCCCCTCGTCGGTCCGGTTCCCGTCTTCGGGGACGCCGGATCACCCGTTCTGTGACGCCGCTCACATCCGGGGCTGACACCGTACATCGCCCACGTCGGACAATCCAGAGTGAGGCGGACTTCGAACAGGGGTCCGGTTGGTCCGCACGTCAATCCCCTCGGGTCGGAAGCGGCGTGGAGAAGCTGTGCAGGCTTTGTGTCGACCATGTCGGCGGGGAACAAGTTGGGGCCCTTCCACGTATCTTCGAATGAGATGCACGCCAGGACCCCAGATGCCGGACCCGGTACGCCCCCCCGTCCGGGCCCCGGCGGAACCCATGCCGGCCTTGAGCAAGCCGGCGGCCGCCCCGGGACAACGCCCCCCGTCCCGGGGCGGTGGTCCGCGTACGGCCGGTCCGTCCTGGCGTCGGCGCTCTTCCCCGTCGCTCTGGCGGCCTTCCTGGTCTTCCTGACCGTGCAGGTCGTGGCGGACGCGGGCCCGCTGATCCCGTTCGACGAGGCGGTCCGCGACGGCGTGCGCGACCTGGCCGCCGCGTCGGGGCTCGGGTGGCTGGACGAGCCGATGCACCTGCTCGCGGACCTCGGCGGGCCGGTGCCGGGCGGTGTCGCGCTGGTGGCGGCGTACGCGTACGCCTGTCTGCGCACCCCCGACCGCGCGACCCGCCTGCGCCTGGCGGGCGTGGCCGCGGCCTCCGTCGCCGTCGTCTCTGCGATCGTCATCGGCGGCAAGACCGCGATCGACCGTGCCGGACCGTCGGGCGGCGAGATCACCGGAGACGAGTGGGGCTTCTTCCCGTCCGGGCACACCGCGACGTCGGCCGTCTGCTTCGGCGCCGCGGCCCTGGTGCTCGGCACGGTCCTGTCCCCGACCGCGCGGCGCCTCGCCTGTGCCGGAACGTCACTGCTGTGCGCGTTGGTCGGCCTGGCGCTGCTGTGGTGCGACTACCACTGGATGGGCGACGTGCTCGCGAGTTGGACGCTGTGCGGGATCGTGTTGTGGACGGCGGCCCGCGTACTGCCGAGCGGAGGCCGCGCGGACCGCGCTGCCCGGTCAGCCGAACCGGTCGACTGAACCGGCCGGGTCAGTCCGTCAGTTCGACCGCCCGGCCGTAGGCCTCCTCCAGGCTCTTCCGGAACCCCCGCATCGTCTCCTCCACGATCTCGGCCACCGGCCGCACCGCCTCGACCAACCCGACCGACTGGCCCGCGGAGGCGAGCGACACCTCCATCTCACCCTCGAAGTACAGCCGCTGCACCGCGGCCAGCGAGCTCGCGGCGGGGCCGCCGGCCGCCGCGAGGTCGGCGGAATACCCGGTCCGCAGCACGCGCATGGTCGGGCTGCCGGAGCGGTTGACGACGACGGTCCCGGTCTCGTCGGCGTCCACGATCGCCTGCTTGAAGTTGCCGTGGACCGGGCTCTCCGCGCTGGACAGGAACCGGGTGCCCATCTGCACGCCCTCCGCGCCCAGGGCAAAGGCGGCGGCCATGCCGCGCCCGTCCGCGATGCCCCCGGCGGCGACCAGCGGCAGGTCGGTGATCGCGCGTACCGCCTGGAGCAGCACGAGCAGCGAGACCTCGTCGGGGTTCTTGAAGCCGCCGCCCTCGGCGCCCTCGACGACCAGCCCGTCCACGCCCGCGTCGACCGCCTTGCGCGCGGCACGCACCGACGGGACCACGTGGTACACGGTCAGCCCGTGCTCCTTGAGCAGCGGCAGGTGCCGGGCCGGGCTGCCCGCCGACGTCGTCACGAACCGCACCCCGGCCTCGGCGACGTACCGCACGAGCGTCTCGTCGCGCAGGAACATCAGCGGCAGGTTGACCCCGAACGGCAGCCCGGTGGCCACCATGGCGTCGATCTCGGCCTTGCAGTTGTCGATCTCGCCGGACGAGGTCTCGACCATGCCGAGCCCGCCCGCCGCGGACACCGCGGCCGCGAGCCGGGAGCGGGCTATCCAGCCCATCGGGGCCTGGATGATCGGGTGCCGGGCACCGGTGTGTGCGAGGACGCGGTTGCTCATGGGGCGGAACGTACCGCGCACTGTCGCAGGCCTGAAGTGACCGCGGTGCGCGACGGCCGTCACACCTGTTGCGGGGCGCAGCCGTGGACCCGCCCGCACCCCACCCTCACCCGGCAATTTTTTTGCCCGGGTCAAGCTGCGGATCCGGTTGCCGATAATCCCTGCGAGCATGGGAATCTGACGTCAAATCAGCTCTTGACCTTCGGATTCGGTTGTCAACGGCATCTTGACGCTCGAACGAACGGCGGATTACATAACGCAGCACCTTGCAGGCGAACCGCGCGTCCAACGCCGCACCGCGGCCCGCCTGCTCCCGTCACCGGAGGCGATACCTCGCACCCCCTGTTGAATCAGGAACGCGCCCATGGCTGAAGCAGTACTCCCCAAGGTCGACGTGCCCCCGGCGACGGACAGCACGGCCGCCCCGCTCCACGCCGGAGCCCCGAAGCCGCTCAAGCGGTCCATCGGAGTCGTCGGCGGCACGTTGCTCACGCTCTCCTGTCTCACCCCCGCGTCCTCGCTGTTCGTGATCGTGCCCGGCATGTTCGCGACGCAGGGCACGGGCACCGCGCTCACCCTCGTCATCGCGGCCGTCATGTGCGTGCTGGTCGCGTTCTGCTACTCCGAGCTGGGCACGATGGTCCCCAGCGCGGGCGGCGAGTACGCGATGGTCGGCACGTTCATGGGCCGCTTCGCGGCGTGGATCGCCTTCATCGTGGCGGGCATCGTCGTGATGGTGGTGCCGCCGATCATCGCGCTCGGCACCGGCGAGTACATAACGTCGATCGTCAGCCTCGACGAGACCGGCATCAAGTGGGCCGGTGCGCTGGTCATGCTCGGCGCCACCGTCATGGGCCTGCTCGACCTGCGGGCGAACGCCTGGGTGACGGGCGTCTTCCTGGCCCTTGAGGTGGTCGCCGCCGCGCTCGTCGCGTTCCTCGGCTTCGGCCACACCGAGCGCGGCGCCGGAACGCTGGTCAAGCCCGAGGTGCTGACCGAGGCGGGCGGCATGAGCCCGCTGACCGTCGGCGTGCTGGTCTCCGGCCTCGCCGTCGCGCTGTTCGCCCTCCAGGGCTTCTCGACCGCCGTCTATCTGGCCGAGGAGATGGACCAGCCGCGCCGCACGGTGTCGCGCACGGTCCTGTGGACGCTCGGCCTCGGCGCGGTGATCCTGATCCTCCCCACGATCGCCATCACGCTCGGCGCCGCCGACATGCAGACGCTGACCGACGGCGACCTGCCGACCATGATCGAGGGCTGGAGCAGCCACGGCATGGCGACGTTCATCAGCCTGTGCATCGCCCTCGCGATCATCAACGCGGCGATTGTCATGGTCATCCAGAACTCCCGCGTCCTGTACGCCTCCGCGCGCGACCGCGCCTGGCCCGCCCCGGTCAGCAGGGCCTTCGGCACCGTCAACCGCTTCGGCGCCCCGTGGGTGGCGACGCTCGCCGTCGGCGTCCCCGGCGCGATCCTGTGCTTCGTCGACCTGACCCTGCTCGGCTCCGTGACCAGCGTCGCGGTCGCGCTGCTCTACCTGGTGGTCGCCGTGGGCGCGCTGGCCTCCCGACGCGGCGCGCACAAGCACACCCCCGCGTGGCGCATGCCCCTGTGGCCCGCCGTCCCGGTCGTGCTGATCGCCGGGCTCCTCTACGTCATGTACGAGTTGGCCAAGAGCGAGCCCAAGGCCATGTACGTCACCTTCGGCATCATCGCCGCGGCCGCGGTCTACTGGGCGGCCTACCTGCTGCCGCGCAAGGAGACCCGTTGGGTCATCACGCTCGCCGACGAGGGCGACAAGGACTGACGTCGGGCGCGCCGCCCAGGGTGTGAAGTCCCGGAGAGGGCCCCGCACTTCGCGTGGCCCTCTCCGGCGTGCGGGGGCACGCTTCGGGCGTCAGGGGGAGACCAGCGGCTCGGCCTCGTACGCGCGGCGCAGGATGTCGGCGAAGTCCGGCGCGGCCGGGATCGCGACCGACCCGATGCGGCGCACCGGCACCGCGGGCGTCCACGAGTTCATCACCACCGCCCCTGCCAGGCCCGGCAGTTCGGCGACCGTCAGCTCGCGGTCGCGCTGCGGCACACCCATCCGGTCGAGCTGCCGGCGGAGGATCCCCATCGTGGTTCCGGTGAGCATCTCCGCCTCGGGCCACACCACGGCCTCGCCGTCCCAGAACGCCAGGTTCCAGATGGACGCCTCGCTCAGCCGCCCCTTGCGGTCCGCGAATGCGGCGTCGTCGAAGCCCTCGGCCACGGCCCGGCGCAGGTAGTACGTCTTGGCGATCTCGCCGACGTGCTTGACGGACGGGGCGACCCGCTCGTACTCGACCACCGCCAGGTCCAGCGGCCCGTCCGGCCCGTCTGAGGGCGGCCCGGTGCGCACCAGCACGCGCAGTCGCGCGCCCTCGCCGCCGGGCGCGGTGAACTCCCCCTCCTGCGAGTACACCGTGGCGGTCAGCGACGCGTCCGGCGGGCTCGCGGCGAGCGCGGCCCGCAGGTACGCCGTAATCCGCTCGTCCGGAAGGGCCTCGCCGAACAGGTCCAGCGAGGCGCCCCGCAGGCGCGCGAGGTGCAGGTCGAGGGCCCGCACCCGGCCGCCGCGCACCTGCATGGCCGTGAAGTGCGCGTAGCCCGCGAAGGCGAGCGGAGACAGTTCGGCCGCGGTCGCGTCGCGGCCGTCCAGCTGGGCGGCGAAGGCATCGGGGGACGTCAGGTTCGCGGACATGGCCACCACACTCCTGGTCGGGCGTACGCTCGGTTCCTCGGCGGCCGCCCGGCGGCCGGGCGGCTGACTGGAACGTACGGCTTGAGACCGGTGTGAAGGTCAAGCGGCGGGGCGCACCGGCACCCCGCCGCCCGCGTGTCGGGCCTGCCCTGTCCAAGGGCCGCGTTCAGCCCTCGACGATCAGCTCCCGCAGCCGCCGCTGCTTCTCCGGGCCGAAGCCCAGGCCCTCCGCCAGATAGGCGTCGAACGACCCCCAGTTGGTGTCCATCGTCGCGAGCGCGCCTTCCAGGTACTCGGCGCGCACCTCCAGGAAGGGCGCGAAGAGCTCCATGAGTTCCGGGCGCATCGCGAGCTTGTCGGAGTTGGGGCTGTAGCGGCGCGCCGGGTCGTTGCTCTCCAGGTAGTTGCCGAGGATCACGTCGTCCGGGACCCCGGCGATGCGCTGCACCAGCGCCGCGGCGATCCCGGCGCGGTCCTTGCCCGCGGAGCAGTGCACGACGACCGGGAGGCCGTCCTGCTCGACCAGCGAGTTGAGCAGCACCGCGTGGTTGGCAGTGCGCGAGACGACCTGGTCGCGGTAGTCGAAGGCGATGGCCTTCTCGGCCTTGCCGTCGCCGAGGCGGTCGCGCAGCACCGCCATGTCGCCCTTGCGCATGTCGGACCAGAAGTCCGAGTGGCGGGCCGGGTCGGTCATCGGCAGGTTGATCCACCGCGCGCCGTCGGGCACGTGGTCCGCGCCGTCCAGCTCGATGTCGGCCGGACTCCGCAGGTCGACGATCAGCCGGACGCCGAGCGTCGCGAGCGTCTTGCGGTCCGCCTCGGTGGGCTTGGCCAGGTGGCCGCTGCGGAAGTAGCGGCCGGAACGGACGCGGCGCCCGTCGGCGGTCGGCAGGCCGCCGATGTCCCGGAAGTTGCGGACGCCTTCAAGGGCGACGGTGCCGCCTTCGGCATCCGCGTGCTGGTGCCCCACACGTGCTCCTCTCACACGTACTGAGGGCCCCGCCTGGATTGGCGGGACCCGTCACATCTCTGACGTCCGCTGCCACGTCCGCGAGCGGGCCGGCCGGGGCTCAGGCGCCCCGGGTCGGCCGCGGCTCGCCGAAGCGCTCCTCGAACTCCGTGTCGGTCAGCGTCCTCATCTCCTCAAGGGTGACGCGTCCCATCATGAGGTCGGTGAGGAACTTGGGCGCGGGCTTGGCGCGCATCGTGTCGGTGATGGGGCCCGGGACGGTACGGGCCTCCGACTCGACGCGTCCGTCCGCGTGCAGCGTGTAGACACGGTAGCTGGGGCCGTCGAACACCCGTCCGGCGTAATCGATGCTGTACGTGGTGGACGGGCAGACGTACACCGGCCTGCCTTCGAACTCGCCGCTCAGGTCGCCGTGCAGGTGTCCGGCGCCGATGCCCCGGATCTTCGGGAAGTCCCGGACCAGTCGGGCCAGTTCACTGTCGCCCTGGGCGTCCGGCGCGAGGTCGGGAAGCGGCGGGTGGTGCAGCCACACGAAGACGTGCTCGGCGTTCGACGCCGCCAGCAGCGCGCGGGCCCGCGCGGTGTCGCCGGGCGTGGGCTCGGGCTTTTTGG
>NZ_JBPKBH010000028.1:69602-90854 GCF_051388915.1 Yinghuangia sp. YIM S09857
GGCTGCTCGGCGGCGGTCATGCGGTCGTCGAGGTCGCGCCAGACGCCGTCGGCCCCCGCCTCGCGCCCCCGGGCGTTGCTGTCCAGGAAGAGCATGAGCCACGGGCCGACGCGTACCGCCTGTTCCAGGTGCACGTTGGGGCGCGGCAGGCAGGCCTGGTAGGCGTCGTTCCTGTCGTGGTTGCCGGACACGCAGTAGACGGGGGCGGGCAGGCGGTCGAGGACGCCGCCGAGGCGCTCGTACGCCCCGGGCTCACCCAGGTCCGCCAGGTCGCCGGTGGCGACGACCAGGTCCGCGTCGGCGATCTCGGCATCCGCGTGGCCGAGCACGGCGGCGAGCCCCCGGTCGGGGTCGTGCTGCACGAACCCGCGCACGCCGGCGCTGTCGGGGAAGTGCAGATCGGATATCTGGACGACGCTGATGGCGTCCGCAACCTGGCTCATGCGCCTCTTCGATCGATCATCTGACGAGTCGTCACGCATGCTGCCATCCGGCGCGTCGGACGGGAATCCCCGGATTCGAAATCGTTGGACGTATTCCAGCTTGCTATACCCCTGCGTTACATACGCATGAGTATGGTACGTGCTCCGGGGGATACGGCCGAGCCCCCGTCCGACACGCGACACGCGTCGGACGGGGGCTCGTCGTGCACCCCGGCAGGACCGGGTGGAGCACTCAGCTGTTGGTCGGGAAGCCCAGGTTGATGCCGCCGTGGCTCGGGTCGAGCCAGCGCTGCGTCACGACCTTGCCGCGGGTGAAGAAGTGCACGCCCTCCGCGCCGTACGCGTGCGTGTCGCCGAAGAGCGAGTTCTTCCAGCCGCCGAACGAGTAGTAGGCCACCGGCACCGGGATCGGCACGTTGATGCCGACCATGCCGACCTCGACCTCGTTCTGGAACTTGCGGGCCGCGCCGCCGTCGTTCGTGAAGATCGCGGTGCCGTTGCCGTACGGGTTGCCGTTGATGAGCGCCAGGCCCTCGTCGTACGACGCGACGCGCACGATCGACAGCACCGGGCCGAAGATCTCGTCCGTGTAGACCGACATCTCGGGCGTGACCTTGTCGAACAGCGTCGGGCCGAGCCAGAAGCCGTCCGCGGTGTCGTCCCCGTCGACCGGGTGCTCGCGGCCGTCGACCACCAGGTCGGCGCCCTCCTTCACACCCGCCTCGACGTACGAGATGACCTTGTCGGCGTGCTGGCGGGTGACCAGCGGGCCCATCTCCGAGGTCGGCGCGCAGCCCGCGCCGACGCGCAGGCCCGCGATGCGCTCCTTGATCTTCACGATCAGCTCGTCGGCGACCGGCTCGACGGCGACCAGCGCGGAGATGGCCATGCAGCGCTCGCCGGCCGCGCCGAAGCCCGCGTTGACCGCGGCGTCGGCGACCAGGTCGAGGTCGGCGTCCGGCAGCACCAGCATGTGGTTCTTGGCGCCGCCGAGCGCCTGCACGCGCTTGCCGTAGCGGGTGCCGTTCTCGTAGACGTACTTGGCGATCGGGGTCGAGCCGACGAACGACACGGAGCGGACGTCCGGGTGCTCCAGCAGGCGGTCGACGGAGACCTTGTCGCCGTGCACGACGTTGAACACGCCGTCCGGCAGGCCCGCCTCCTTCCACAGCTCGGCCAGGAACTGCGCGGCCGACGGGTCCTTCTCGGACGGCTTGAGGACCACGGTGTTGCCGGTCGCGATGGCGATCGGGAAGAACCACATCGGGACCATCGCCGGGAAGTTGAACGGCGAGATGATCGCGACCGGGCCGAGCGGCTGGCGGATCGAGTAGACGTCGATGCCGGTGGACGCCTGCTCCGAGAAGCCGCCCTTCTGCAACTGCGGCACGCCGCACGCGAACTCGACGACCTCCTGGCCGCGGGCGATCTCGCCGAGCGCGTCGGAGTGCACCTTGCCGTGCTCCTCGACGATGATCGCGGCCAGCCTGTCCTTGTTCGCGTCCAGCAGCTCGCGGAACCTGAACAGCACCTGCGAACGCTTGGCGAGCGACGCGTTGCGCCACGTGGCGAACGCCTCGACGGCGGCGCTGACCGCCTGGTCCACCTCGGCCACCGACGCGAAGTCGACCGTGCCGGTCACCTTGCCGGTGGCGGGGTTGTAGATGTCGCCGCGGCGCTCGGAAGTCCCGGTCCAGGCGGCGCCGCCGATCCAGTGGGTGATGTGCTTGCTCAAGAGAGGGCCTCCGGTGACGGCGCCGAACAGCGGGGCGTCGGCGGCGAAGATGTCGTACGCGGGGCTCGCGGACCCGAGGGTCGCACCCCTGCATACGCCAGTCTGTTCGCCGCCGACGCCGCACTCAACCTGCACCCTGTCGGCCGTTCGGGGATTCGCCTTACAGATCGTTTCCCTTTCGGGCCAGTAGGAGCCGCTGGACCAATCCCCCCGACCGCGGACGAGCGGGATGAACCGCTTGAACCGCCCGTGGCAGCAGCAAGGATCGAGCCCCGGGTATGGAGGCCCCGGGTGTCGAGGCCCCAGGTGTCGAGCCCACGCATCGAGCCGACGTATCGAGCCCCAGATGTCAGAGCGCCAGATATCAGAGCCTCAGCTGTCGAAACCCATGCCCGCCTTGTCGAGCGCCTTGAGCCACAGGTTCCGCCTGCCCTGATTGGCGTCCGCCCGGGTGAGCGCGCGCTGCGTGAGTTCGATGCCCGCCCAGCGCACCGGCTCCGGCGGGAAGGGGATCGGCTTGGTCCGCACCATCTTCAGTTCGGTGCGCTCGGTGGCCCTTCCGTCCAGCTTGTCGAGCATGACCTCGGCGCCGAAACGCGTCGCGCCGACGCCCAGGCCGGTGTAGCCCATGGCGTAGGCCACCTTGCCCTTGTGTGCGGTGCCGAAGAACGCCGAGAACCGGCTGCACGTGTCGATCGCGCCGCCCCACGTATGGGTGAAGCGCAGGCCCTCCAACTGCGGAAAGGTCTCGAAGAAGTGCCCCGCCAGCTTCGCGAACGTCGCGGGGCGCTGGTCGTGTTCGGCCGACACCTTCTGGTTGAAGCCGTAGACCGCGTCGTAGCCGCCCCACAGGATCCGGTTGTCCTCGGAGAGCCGGTAGTAGTGGAAGTGGTTGGCGCTGTCGCCGATGCCCTGGCGGTTCTGCCAGCCGATGGACGCCAACTGCTCATCGCTCAGCGGCTCGGTCATCATCGCGTAGTCGTAGACCGGGACCACGTACGAGCGCAGTCGGCGCACGAGGTTCGGGAACACGTTGGTGCCGAGTGCGACGCGGCCCGCGTACAGGCGCCCGTACCCGGTGGTGAGCGCCATGCCGGCACCGTGGGCCGCGAGCGCGGTGGCCTGCGTGTGCTCGTGGATGCGCACGCCGAGGCTCAGGCACGCGGCCTTGAGGCCCCAGGCCAGCTTGGCCGGGTTGACCATCGCGCAGCTGTTCTTGTCCCACAGGCCCGCGTGGTACGTCGGCGACTTCACCTCGGCCCGGATCTCGTCGCGGTCCATGAACACCGCGTCGCTGCCGTACTCGTCCGCCAGCAGCTCGGCGCCCTCACGCAGCTCGTCGGCCTGGTAGGGCGCGGTGGCGACGGCCAGTTCGCCGGTGCGCTCGTACGCGCAGTCGATGCCGTAGCGCTTGACCGCCGCCTCGATCTCGTCGAGGTTGCGCTCGCCCATCGCCTCCAGCGTGCGGATCTCCTCGGGCCAGCGCTCCAGGCCGTTCCAGAAACCGTGCGTGAGGCTCGCCGCGCAGAAGCCGCCGTTGCGGCCGGACGCGGCCCAGCCGATCTCCTGCCCCTCGATCAGCACGACGTCCCGCGAGGGGTTGCGCTCCTTGGCGATCAGCGCGGTCCACAGGCCCGAGTAGCCGCCGCCGACCACCGCGAGGTCGCAGTGCTCGTCCCCGACCAACGCGGGGAGCGTGGCGGGGCGGGCCGGGTCGTCGAGCCAGAACGGGGTCGGCGTGGCGTCCGCGAGGGACCGGGTGGGATCCAGGGAGTGCACGGGATCCATCGGTTTCCACAACCTCTCATGTGAAGCGCCGTCGCTTCTTGTACCGCGTGTGTGCGGTTGTGCTGCTTTGTTGTGCTGCTTTGTCGTGTTTGTCGTGCTGCTTTGTCGTGCCGCGTTGTTGGGTTGGGGTGTTGTGCCGCGTCGGGCGCCGCGTGCCCGCGGCCTGTGCCGCGCGGCCGAAGCGCCGGAGTCAGGCGGCCTTCTGCTTCGCCCTGCGGTTCGCACGCAGTTGCCCGACCACCACGATCGCGATGGCGATGAAGAACATCGCCGAGCCGATCACGTTGACCTGTGGCGGGGTACCCCGCTGCGCCGCGCCCCACACGAACATCGGGAAGGTGACGGTGTCGCCCGAGTTGAAGTTCGTGATGACGAAGTCGTCGAAGGAGAGCGAGAACGCGAGCAGCGCGCCCGCGCCGATGCCGGGGGCGGCGATCGGCAGGGTGACCCGGAGGAACGTCTGCGCCGGGGACGCGTACAGGTCCCGCGCCGCCTCCTCCAGCCGGGGGTCCATGCCCAGCACGCGTGCCTTCACGGCGACCACCACGAAGCTGAGGCAGAACATGACGTGTGCGATCAGGATCGTCCAGAAGCCGAACGAGATGCGCATGTTGAGGAAGAGCGTGCCCAGGGAGGCGCCCATCACGACCTCGGGCATCGACATCGGCAGGAACAGCAGGGTGTTGGTCAGCCCGCGCCCGCGGAACCGGTAGCGGCCCAGCGCGAACGCCACCGCCGTGCCGAGCACGGTCGCGCCGATCGTCGACAGGACCGCGATCTCCAGGCTGGTGATCAGCGAGTCCTTGATGCCCGCGACACCGAACGGGTGCTTCCAGGCGTCGAGGCTGAAGCCGTTCCAGGTGTAGTTGAACTTGCCGTTCGGGTCGTTGAACGAGAACAGGAGCACGACCAGGTTCGGCAGCGTCATGTAGCCCAGCGCCAGGATGCCGAACAGAGTGACCACGTTGTTGCGCAGCCAGCGCGTGAGGGTGCCCATCAGACGAGTTCCTCCGTCCCCGCCTTGCGGATGTACGCCGACACCATCAGGACGATGAGAAGCATCAGGATGAACGACAGCGCGGCCGCCGTCGGGTAGTCGAGCACCCGCAGGAACTGCGTCTGGATCACGTTGCCCGCCATGCCGGTGTCCGGCGACCCGAGCCACGCGGCGTTGACGTAGTCGCCGGACGCCGGGATGAAGGTCAGCAGCGTCCCGGACACGACGCCGGGCAGCGACAGCGGGAACGTCACGCGGCGGAAGGTCGTCTTCGGGTCCGCGTACAGGTCGTTCGCCGCCTCGTGCAGGCGCGGGTCGATGCGCTCCAGCGAGGCGTACAGCGGAAGCACCATGAACGGCAGGAAGTTGTACGTCAGACCGCAGATCACCGCGAGCGGCGTGGCCAGCACGCGGTCGCCCTCGGTCAGCCCGAGCAACGCGGTGACGTCCGTGAAGTGCAGGGTGTTGAGCACGTCCACGACGACGCCGTTGTCGGCGAGGATCGTCTTCCAGGCCAGCGTGCGGACCAGGAAGCTGGTGAAGAACGGCGCGATCACCAGGACCAGCCACAGGCCGCGCCACCGGCCCGCCTTGAAGGCGATGGCGTACGCGAGCGGGTAGCCGATCACCAGGCACATGACGGTCGCGGCCGCCGCATAACCGAACGAGCGCAGGAACTGCGGGTAGTACTGCTCCAGCGCGTCCCAGTACGTCGACCAGTGCCACGTGAAGTCGTAGCCCTTCTCCAGGCCGCCGGTCTGGAGCGAGGTGCCGCCCTGCACCAGCATCGGGATCAGGAAGAAGACGACCAGCCAGATGAGGCCGGGGGCGAGCAGCGCGTACGGGACCCAGCGCCCGCGCTTCGGCGGGTCCTTGAGGTCGCCGCCGCCTCCGCCGCCTGTCCCGCCTGTGTGCGCTGTCACGCTCATGCCGCGGCCCCCGGCTCCGGCGCGAGGCCGAAGCCGTGGTCCGGGTTCCAGTGCAGGACGACCGGCGCGCCGGGCACGAGGCGGGCGTCGCGCTCCATGTTCTGCTCGAAGACGGTGAGTTCCTGCGCCCACGGCATGCGGACCGTGTACTGCGTCGAGACGCCGATGAAACTGGAGTCCACGATGACGCCGCCGTCGATGCGGTTGCGGTTGCCGTTGGAGTCGGCGGCCGACGCGTGCTGGATGGAGATCTTCTCCGGGCGTATGCCCATGACCACGCGCTCGCCCTGTGCGGACGTGCGGTCGACGGGCAGCGCCATGCGGGTGCCGTGCACGTCCATGAGCAGGTAGCCGTCGCCGGTGCCGGTGATGCGCGTGTCGAGCAGATTGGACTGGCCGAGGAAGTTGGCCACGAACTTCGTGCGCGGGGACTCGTACAGCTCGGCGGGGCTGCCGAGTTGCTCGATCACCCCGCCGTTCATGACGGCGATGGTGTCGGCCATGGTCATGGCCTCTTCCTGGTCGTGCGTGACGTGCACGAAGGTGATGCCGACCTCGGTCTGGATGCGCTTGAGCTCCAACTGCAGCTGGCGGCGCAGCTTCGGGTCCAGCGCGCCCAGCGGCTCGTCCAGCAGCAGCACCTGCGGATGGTTGATCAACGCCCGCGCCACCGCCACGCGTTGCTGCTGCCCACCGGACAACTGCGCCGGCCTGCGGCCCGCGAGGTGCCCGAGCTGGACCAGGTCGAGCATGTCCTTGACCGGCTGCTCGACGTCCTTGCGGCCCTTGCGACGCAGGCCGAACGCCACGTTCTCGGACACCGTCAGGTGCGGGAACAGCGCGTAGCTCTGGAACACCGTGTTGACCGGCCGCTTGTACGGCGGAAGCGCGGTCACGTCCTGGCCGCCGATGAGGATCCGGCCGGACGTCGGCTCCTCCAGGCCGGCGATCATCCGCAGCGTCGTCGTCTTCCCGCACCCGGACGCGCCGAGGACGGCGAAGAACGACCCCGCCGGGATCGTCAGATCGGTGGGCTGGACGACCGTGTTCCCGCCGAAGCGCTTGCTCAGACCCACCAGATTGACGTCGCCGGTCGCGCCGGCGCGCTGCTGCTCGCTCATGTTCCCTCTGGCCGCACCAGGTGCGTGAATACAGGCCGAAGTACGCGGTACGGCGGTTGGGCCGCCGTACCGCGCGCGTCTCGGCTATGGGGTGGTTACCGGTCTCCGAAGATCGTGCGGTGCCAGTCCTTCCTGGCGACCGCCGTGATGTCGTACATCACGTGCTTGACGTTCGTGTACTCGTCGAACGAGTACTGCGACATGTCCTTGCCGAAGCCGGAGGCCTTGTAGCCGCCGTGCGGCATGTCGCTGATGATCGGGATGTGGTCGTTGACCCACACGCAGCCCGCCTGGATCTCGCGGGTCGCCCGGCCGGCCCGGAACACGTCACGCGTCCAGGCCGACGCGGCCAGGCCGTACGGCGTGTCGTTGGCGAGGCGGATGCCCTCCTCGTCGCTGTCGAACGGCAGCACGACCAGGACCGGGCCGAAGATCTCGTCCTGCACGATCTCCGCGTCCTGCGCCACGCCGGTGACCAGCGTCGGGCGGTAGAACGCGCCGTTCGCGAGGTCGCCGCCGGGGGCCTCGCCGCCCACCACGACCTTGGCGCCGTAGCCGCGCGCGCGGTCGACGAACCCCGCCACGGACTCCTGCTGGCGGCGCGAGACGAGCGGGCCGTTGTCGGTGGACGGGTCCATGGTGTCGCCGTGCCGGACCGCCGCGTACAGCTCGGCGACGCCCTCGACGAACGCGTCGAACAGCGGGCGCTGGACGTACGCGCGCGTCGCCGCGGTGCAGTCCTGGCCCGTGTTGATCAGCGACGCGGCCACCGCGCCGTGCACGGCGGCGTCCAGGTCGGCGTCGTCGAAGACCACGAACGGGGCCTTGCCGCCCAGTTCGAGGTGCATGCGCTTGACGGTCCGGATGGCCACCTCGGCGACCCGCTTGCCGACCCCCGTGGAACCGGTGAACGAGATCATCGACACGTCGCGGTGCGCCATCAGGTACTCGCCGACCGTGCGGCCCTTGCCGGTCACCACGTTGACGACGCCGTCGGGGATCCCGGCGTCGGTGCAGGCCTGCGCGAACATCAGCGAAGTCAGCGGCGTGATCTCGGCGGGCTTGAGCACGATCGTGTTGCCGGACGCGATGGCCGGGAGGATCTTCCACGCGGCCATCTGGAGCGGGTAGTTCCACGGCGCGATCGAGCCGACGACGCCGATGGGCTCGCGGCGGATCGAGGACGTGTGGTCGCCGCTGTACTCGGCGGACGCCTTGCCCTCCAGGTTGCGCGCGGCCCCCGCGAAGTAGGAGACGTTGTCGATCGTGCCGGGCACGTCGAACTCGCGCGTCAGCTTGATCGGCTTGCCGGCCTGCGCCGTCTCGGCGCGCGCGAAATCCTCGGCGCGCTCCTCCAGCACCGCGGCGAGCCGGTTGAGCGCCCCGGCGCGGTCGGCCGGAGTGGCGCGTGACCACTCGGGGAACGCGGCACTCGCGGCGGCGACGGCGCTGTCGACGTCGGTCGTGTCGGCGAGCGTGACGGTCTCCACGACCCGTCCGTCCGCCGGGTTGGTGACATCGAAGGTCTCACCGGCCGATCCGGGACGCAGGCGGCCCCCGATGAACTGATGACCTTCGGCGAAGTCCTGCATTGGGCCCTCCACTGGCGCTCCCTGCTCGAATCCGGCGAACTGCGCTGGACGGCAGTCCCGACGTGCGTGTTCCGTGCGTCTTTCCCCCCATGGTGCGGGGTTCCGGTCGCGCCTGCGGCGGTGCCGCGCGGCTCGCCGTCGAGCTTCGCGGTTGGCCACCCGTACGGATGGTCTCCACAGAATTGACCGTTGTTTGCGATGGAATCCGTGGTCGGGTGCCATTCTGGCTGATGTATCCATCGGATCGGCGCGTGTACCGCATCAGCGTAGGACGATGCCGCCCCGACACCCGGTGCCGCAACTGCCACCGCGACAGGCCGGGGGCCGACGGCTTTACACATCGGCAAGGGCCGGTGTCCGGTTTGGGGGCCGGGCGGCCGTTCAGGGGCAACGTCGCGCTTGACGCCAGACCTGTCACGATGGCAGTGATGCGCCGCTGCGCATTTACAGGTTGTGGAGGTAGTTCAGGTGTTTCCCACGGTCGCCGACGTAGTGTCCCTCGACGCCGTACGCCGCGGTATGCCCCAGGTCGTCGCGGGCGAGCGGGGCCTGTCCCGGCCCGTCCGGTGGGTGCACATCAGCGAGATCCCGGACGCCGCCCGCCTGCTGCGCGGCGGCGAGCTCGTCCTGGCCACCGGCATCGCCCTGCCCGAGGAGCGCGAAGGCCTGCAACGCTACGTGCGCGACCTCGTGGACGTGGACGCCGCCGGCCTGGTGATCGAGCTGGGCCGCCGCTACGCCGACACCCTCCCCCGGGCCCTGGTCGCCGCCGCCGAGCAGGCCGGGCTGCCGGTCATCACGCTGCGCCACGAGACCCACTTCGTCGGCATCACCGAGGCGGTGCACGGCCTGATCATCGACGCTCAGCTCGCCGAGTTGCAGGCGTCCGAGGCGGTGCACCAGGCGTTCAACGAGCTGGCGGTCGAGGGGGCGGAGCCGGGCGACGTGGTGCGGCAGGCGTCCCGCATGTCGGGGCGGCCGGTGGTGCTGGAGAACCTGGCTCACCAGGTGCTCGCGTACGACGCGGCGGGCGTGCGCGCGGAATCCCTGCTCGACCATTGGGAGGACCGCTCGCGACAGGTACGCCTGGGCGCGCGCACCGGCTTCGACGAGCGCGCCGGGTGGCTGGTCACCATGGTGGGCGCCCGCGGCCACGACTGGGGCCGCCTGATCCTGGTGGGCGACGGCACCTCCCCCCTGCCGCAGCAGACCATGCTGCTGGAGCGCGCCGCGTCCACGCTCGCGCTCAACCGGCTCGTGGTGCGCGACCGCGAGACGCTGGAGCGGCAGACGCACCGCACGCTGCTGTCCGGCATCCTGACGCACTCCTACACGGTCGCCGAAGTCACGCTGCGCGCACGGGCCTTGGGCGTGCAGCTCGAAGGCCGGCGGCTGGTCGGCGTGGTGCTGCGACTGCGCCGCGGGGTGTCCCCGGCGGCCCTCGAATCGCAGGCGCGGCTGCGGGACTTCACCGAGACCGCGGCGGCCGCCGTACGCGAACGCCGCCTCGCCGCCCTGGTCGGCGGGCTGGACGACGACAGCGTGGGCCTGCTCGTGGCGCTCGGCGCGCAGGACACCGAGGACGCGGCGCTGGAAGGCTTCTCCGTCACGCTGCGCAAGCTCGCCCCGGACCTCGCGGCCGACATCGTCATCGCGGTCGGTTCGTCGGTCGGCGCGGTGCGCGACGCGCGGCGGTCACTGCTGGAGGCCACGCAGGTTGCCGACGCGGCGGTCCATCAGGGCGGGGGCGCGGCCTTCTACCGGCTGCCGGACGTGCGGCTGCGCGGGCTGCTGCACCTGCTGCGCGACGACGCCCGGTTGCAGACGTACGTGGAACGGGAGTTGGGGCCGCTGCTGGCGTACGACGCGCAGCATGGCACGCAGTTGGTGCAGATGCTCGGGGTGTATCTGGAGCACGGCCGCAACAAGTCCGCCGCGGCCGACGCGGCGCACCTGTCACGGCCGTCCTTTTACGAGCGGCTGCACCGGATCGAGCGCGTCCTATCAGTGGACCTCGACCAGGTGGAGAGCTGCCTTTCCCTGCATGTGGCGCTGCTGGGGTTGGAGGCCCTGCGGCGGTAGGGGAATTGGCGGCCGCCTGCTCGGGGCGAATTCTCGTCCCGCGGCAGGCGATTGCGGCGAACTCCCGAACGGACTGTCAGGTGCCTCTCGTGGCGAGCCGGATGTTGTGCAGCGCCCACTGGAACAGCGCATGGTCCTGGTCCCATGCGGCCGGGTTGCTGAACACGTCGACCTCGACGTACAGGCCGTTCTCCAGGAACGCGGCCAGGACGGCGTGGCGTTCGACGCCCGCCTCGGTCCAGGTGTACTCCCAGACGACGCCGGGGTTCCCACGGATCGTGCGCTCCTCGAAAAGGATCCTGCCGTAGCCCGCGAGCACGGCGGGAGCCCGGCTCTCCTCCTCGCGCCAGGCGCCGAGCAGGTCATCGGTCTGCTGGAACGCGGTGCGGGCGGCCAGCACGGAATTGCGGCCGGGGGCGACGTAGCTGATCGTCTGGTCGCGCTCGGCGCGCGACCAAGCCTCGGGTACGGGCCATGTGAAGCGCTTTTCGTCGGCCGTCGTGAGCGGGACGCCGGCGGGCTCAGCGGTCGGAACGAGCGGCGGGTACGCGGCGTCCTCCGGCGCGGGCGCCGCGCCGGATGGTCCCGCGCCCGGGTCGCCGGGCAGGTCGGCGCCGCGTCCGGGCACCGAACTCTGGGCCGTCGCCGCCCCTTTGCCGACATTGCCGGTGTCGGACTCCTTGTCGCCGGTCAGCGCGAGGGCGATGCCGACGACCGCCGCCACGGTGATCGTCACCGCCGACGACACGACCACGGCCCGGCGCCGCCACCTCGGCCGGCGCGCTGGAACTCCTCGGGGTCCCGGGGCCGTCGCGGGGACGTGCGGTGTCGTGGGCGGACCGACGCCTGCCCCCGCCGCGGGAGGGGCCAACTCTCCTACGGCAGCAGGGACTTCGGTGGCCTGCGGCGGAGCGGGGACGCGGGGCAGGGACTCGGTGGGGCCGCTCGCCGGGTGGCGGATCGGAGTCCCGCGTACCGCAGGCATCACCAGCGATGCGGTCGCGTCGTCGACGGGCACGGCCGTGGACGAGCCGGACACTCCCGACGCGGTGGCCATGGTGAGGTCCGCGGTGGACGCCGCCTCGCGCGGACTTGCAACGCGCTTGAGGCGCATCCGCCACGTCGGCACGGCGGCCGGGCGCGCGCCGACGGCGCGTGTCGGGTCGTCGGTGTGCTGCCGGGCCTCGTCGGCGAGGACGTCTTCCAGCATCGCCAGGACCTCGCCCGCGGACGGGCGCATGTCCGGTTCGCGGGCGAAGAGCGCGCGTACCAGTGGCTCCAACGGGCCTGTTCCGTCCGGGACTTCGGGCTCGGCGATGACGATGGCGGCGAGCGTGGCCACTGGCGTGGCGCGCCGGAACGGCGACTTTCCGGTCACCGCGGCGCACAGCGTCACCCCGAGCGACCACAGATCGGACGCCGGACCGGGGCTCTCGCTCTCGATCCTCTCGGGCGCCATGAACTCGGGCGACCCCACGATGGCGCCCGTACTGGTCAAGCCACTGGTGCCCTCCAGCGCGGCGATGCCGAAGTCGGTCAGCACCGCGTGGCCGTCGGGCTCGATCAGCACGTTCCCGGGCTTCACGTCGCGGTGCAGCACGCCGTGGTCGTGGACGGTACGCAGCGCGCGGGCGATCTGCACGCCGACCGCGGCGGCGTCCCGCGGCGCCATCGGGCCGTCCTCGTCCAAGACGGCGTCGAGCGAGCGCGCGGCGACCAGTTCCATGACGATCCACAAACGATCGTCGTCCTCGACATAGTCGTACACACGCACGACATTCGGATGATTGATGCGCGCCGTGGCGCGCGCCTCGCGCAATGATCGCTCGCGCCGATTCCGGTCCTCGGAATCCTGGCCGAAAACAATATTCAGCACCTTGGCGGCGACCGGACGATCCAACAACTGGTCGTGTGCGCGCCACACCGTACCCATACCACCGCTGCCGATGACCCCGACCAGTTGATATCGGCCACCGACCATCTGACCGCTCTCGGCGTACCCCTGTCCGCGCGGCATCCTGCCCCCCACTTCCCGCCCTACCGCAATCCCTCTTTCGGGTGAAACCCACGCCGGTAAGCCCATCAGAATTCCCGGCGGTTCATGGTAAAACAAAGCGTCACGGCCAATGGATATCGGGTGGGAAAAGCAAGATCCATTTGCGGCCAATTTCTAGGAGGGGGCTGCCGCGTGGCCATCCCGCGCACATTTCGATCAGAAGGATTCCGGAAGGCGTCGATTGTGGTCGCCTTCCCGGTGGGCCTCGCCCTGACCCTGCAAGCGGGCCTGGCCCTGGCCGACTCCGGCTCCGGCTCCGGCTCCGGTTCCCGCGGGAACCACCCCGGACACCACCATCACAGCCACACCAAGTCCATCCCGCCGACCGACCAGCCGACCGAACCGCCGATCACAATCTTCCCCAGCACCACGCCACCCACCGACCCGACCAAGCCACCACCCACTACCAGACCTCCGACGTCCACATCCCCTCCCGCCCCCACCACCAAATCCCCCACCTCGACCAAACCACCGCCGGCCTCACCGTTCCCCAGCCCCTCTCCCACCCGCTCCTCGACCAGTCCGTCCCCCTCCCCCGCGCGCTCCTACGGCGTCGGAATCACCCGCCAAATCACCATCGACCCGACCACAGGCCGGGGTTCCATCTCCTTCACGGTCGGCAACACCACCGGCAAGGTCCAACCGGCGCGCGACGTCTACGCGTTCAGCACCAACCAGCTCGAAATCCTCGCCGTCCAGGGCTGCGCCGCCGCGCCGCCGATCGCCCAGGGCCGGCGCGACAGCTTCCGCTGCACCCTGCCGTCCCTCAGACCAGGCGAGACGCGTACGTGGACCGCCGACATCCGCTACCTGCCCGCCACCCGCCCCGGTGGCGCACAGGCAGGCCGAGCGGCACCTCTCGTGGTCCCGCTCGTCGACGAGTCCGACATCTCCACGTTCACCGTCGTCGTGGTCCCGCAGGGTGCCACCAATCTCCGCGTCGTCCTCGGCCAGGACGGCCCGCTCCGCCTCGCGTTCGGCAGCAACGACCCCAACGTCATCGGCTTCACCGTGCGCCCCGGCGAGGGCTCCGGCACCACCGCGGCCGCCAACGTCCGCACCCCCGCCCCCGCGGGCCCCAACCCCGGCACCGATGCCCCTGCCGCAAACAGCAACGGCGGCAACACCCCCAACACCCCGACCGCCCTCCCCAAGACCGGCCTGGTCCCCTGGAACCTCTCCATGGCCGGAGGCGCCCTGGGCCTCCTGATCCTCGGCACCGCCCTGGTCCACCTGGCCCGCCGCCGCACCCACCCCAGCCCAACCGCCTGACCACCGCACCTGTGCGGGTCGCCGCTCCCACCGACGCCCCGCACAGTCCCTCTCACCCCATCCGCTCCAGCGCCTCAGCGGCCAAGACGCGCACCAAACGATCGTTCACGATTCCCCGCCACCCCGCCGATCGCCCGAACGCCCGTGTACTCCCGGCGAGTTCCCTCAGCACGACCTCCGCAGGCCGCCCCTCCGCCCCGAACTCGCCCAGCCCCCGCAAAGCCTCGACGCTCCACACCGGCGCCCCCGTCCCGTGGACCAAGCTCTCGCAGGCCTCGACCAGTTCCCCAACTCCCGCCGGATCACCGGCAACCCGCCACAACGTGAGCGCAGCGCCGACTCGTTCCCTCTCCGAACCCGAGTACCGCACGATCTCCCGCACCTCGCGCGCCAACTCCGCCGCCGACGCCCCCAGCGCACCCAGGTCGAAGACTCGCCGCGACATGTCCGCGGCCTTCCGTATCTCCCGCCAGGCCGCGATCGCGGGCGACGCATCGCGGGTAATCCGCGACAAGGCGACGGCGGCCTCCCACCGGTTCACGTGCCCCGGGTTCCCCGCGACCTCCCGGAGAACGGGGCCAGCCCCAAGCGCCGCGTCCCCCAACCCTCCGAGCACGCGAGCCGCCACCCCGCCCGCCCGCGAGCCGATCATCGCCGCCAAGTCCGGTACGGCCGGGGCAGCCACCGGGCCCCACGCCAGCAGCCCTTCGCACATCGCCCTGCGCGCGGCGTCGTCCCGGCGGGCCGCGAGCACGGTGCGTACGGTCGGCACCAGCGCCTCGGCGAAGGGTGCCGCTTCCGCGAGCACTTCGCCGATCGAGGGAGACCCGAAGAAGCTGAAGTGCCCGCGCAGCGACACCGAGCTCACGTGTCGTGCCCAGGGAAACGTCCCGTCCGCGGCGTGCGCGGCCAACAGCGCAACACAACGGGGATCGCCGATCCGGGTCAGCGCCCACAACGCGTTGGCCGCCGTCTCATGGTCGGCGTCGTGTGCCGCCGCCGCGATCCGCCCGGCGTACGGGGTCGCCTCCGCTCCTCCGACGGCCCCCACCAACAGAGCCGCACGACACCGAAGTTCGGGGTCGGGATCGCGCAAACGCCCAGCCGCGAGCTCCAGCACCTCACCGTCGTGGGCGCGCCACTCGGACAACACGAGCCCGGCCGTACGCAGCGCCCCCTCCCGCAGACGTCGGTCCCCGGCGCCGACCAATTCCCGCGCCGGCCGCAACTGCGCCTCGACGCGCCCGTCACACGCGGTCGTCCAACCAACCACGGCCCAGTCCGGCGCTCCGGTGTGGTCCGGGGCCCACAGATCCAACGCCGGTGCACGCAGCGCTTCGAGCAGGATCGCATCAAGCGTGTCGGACGCCTCGGCCCCGGGCACCACGGCCCGGATCCCGACAACCGCGGCAATGCGCACTTCCGGCTGCGTGTCCCCCGACAACATCCGCAACCATCGCAGCGCCTCCGCACGCCCGGTTGACGCGCCGTCCCCCACTCCCGCACCGCACACCGCGGCGACAGCCGCGATCACGCGCAGGCGCTCGTGCGGCAACTCCTCCACCGCGTACCGCCGACGCATCGCAGCCAAGGCCCCGATCGCCAAGGCCCCGAAACCCTGCAAGGCCTGCACCGCAGCCCGGCACACGGCATCCGCGTCGTCGTCCAGCCGCCCCACCACGCGTGGCAGCCAGGCCCGCATCACCGGCAGGCACCCCGGATCACACCACCGAGGCGCCACCGCCTGCGCAGCGCCGGCGATCCGCCCGACCAGCGAAATCGCCTGTACGCGCGCGCCGATCGGCACCTTCTCGGATTCGGCGAGCTCGACCAGGAACGGCACGGCCGCTGTCGCGGCGTCCGGAACCATGCCGCCCTGGTGCAGCAGGTGGTTGTCGAGAGTGCGGCTCGCGGGCTCCCACACGTCCGGATCGAGGTGATCCCGGAGCAGTCCGGGGACATCCTCCGCGGACCCGTAGTGGTGATTCAGCGAACTCCAGGGGACGTCATCCAGTCCCATGAGCATGCGCTCAACTTCTTTTCCGGTCTCTGACGGACCATCATGTCCGCTCCGCCGCAGAGCATATGACGCACATTGTACGGTCGAACACTGTTCACTCCGGTGTGCGCTGGGCCATTCAGGTGAACCCCCTGGCGTACGCCACCGCTCACCCGTTCGGCCGCCCTAGCGTCGCCGCATGGTCACTTCGAACCACGAGGCGGCACACCGGATCATCCAGGAGCATCCGGAAGTGCTGGCAAAGGTCTGCGAGCTCCTGGACGTCCCGTTACCCACGCAACCGACCTTCGAGATCGTGTCCCCCGACGTCACGGAGATACGGCCGCTGGAACGCCGCATCGACACCGTGCTGCGCATCGATCCACCCGAGGGACAGGGTTTCCTGCTCGCCGTGGAGTCGCAGAGGAGGTGCGATTCGACCAAGCCGGTCAACTGGGCTTACTACGTGGGCTACCTGGCCGCGAAGTACGAGAACCCCGTCGTACTTCTGGTCGTCACCCAGAACCGCAGGACGGCCCAGTGGGCACGTGGCCCCTTCCATTTCGGACCCGAGGGCTGCTCGACGCTGTCCCTCTGTCCGGTGATCGCAGGACCGGGCAACATCCCGAAGATCACCGACCCGGCCGAAGCAGCCGCCAACGTGGGCTTCGCCGCCTTCGCCGCGACCATCCACGCCCACGAGCCGGACGCCTGGGACATACTGGACGCGCTGGCAAGCGCGCTCACCACAGGGCCACGCGAGTCGATGGCCGATTACGGAGAATTGGTGGAGGCCGGCCTCATGAACACCAAGGCCGGCGAGATCTGGAGGCACCTGATGCCCATCGCCCGAACCCCGGACGGCACCACGATCGTCGGCGCGGCCCGTAACGAGGGCCGTAACGAGGGCCGCCAGGAAGGCGTCGCTTCGTCGGTGCTCGATGTGCTGGACGCTCGCGGTGTGGAACTCTCCCAGCGAGAGCGCGAACACGTGATGGCGTGTTCCGATTCGGACACCCTCAAGCGGTGGCTCGTGCGCGCGGTGACAGCCGACAGGGCCGCTGACGTCTTCGCTGACGAGTAACCCCGCCCAACAGGCACCCTCGCCCGTCTTCCCGTTTCAGCGGGCGAGGCGGGTGAGGGCTTTTTTGACGGGGGTTCGTTCCACGTACCCGGCGAGGGTTTTGCGGCCTTGGACGATGGACTGAAAGGCGGTCCAGGCCTTGGGGATGGTGGTGACGGCGCCGTGGAAGACGGCGGGGCGGCGGGTGAAGGCGGCGAGCATCAGGCGGCCGGCGCGCATCTCGCGGCCGAGGGTGGTGTCGATGCTGGTGCGGTAGGCCTCGGTGGCCTCCTTGACGTCCGTGTCGTCGTGGGCGGCGGCGACCAGGGCGGCCGCCTCCCCCGCCGCGCGACCGGAGCGGAGGGCGAAGGAGATCCCTTCGCGCGTCCACGGCTCCAGGAGCCCCGCGGCGTCGCCCGCGACGACGACGCGGCCGCGGGAGAGCGGCGATTCGTCGGTGCGGCAGCGGGTGAGGTGGCCCGAGGTGACGGACGGGCGGAAGCCCGACAGGGCCTGGGCCGCGATGAAGTCGCGGAGGTAGGCGCGGGTGGCCTCGCCGTTGCCCCGGGCACAGATGACGCCGACGGTGAGCACGTCGTCCTTGGGGAAGACCCAGGCGTACGACCCGGGGATGGGCCCCCAGTCGATCAGCACCTTGCCGCGCCAGTGGTCGGCGACCTCCGGCGGGACGGGGATCTCGGACTCCAGCCCGAGGTCCACCTGTTCGAAGTCCACGCCCACATAGGCGCTGGTACGACCCGCACTCCCGTCCGCCCCCACCAGCGCACGCGCCCGCACCGTGGAGCCGCCCGCGAGGGACAGCACAACCGACCGCGCGTCCTGGTCGATGCGCTGTACGGCGACGCCCTCCCGTACCGACGCACCCGCCGCCCGGGCCGCGTCGACCAGCGCCGCGTCGAACTCCGGGCGGTTCACCAGCGAGAACATCGGCCTGCCCGACCGCGCTCGGCGCGTGCGGCGCCAGCGTCCCCGCATCGTGAACACGACGGAGTCGACGTGCTCTTTCGCCGGCAGCCGGAACCCGTCGGGCAGCGCCCCCGCCGACGGCCCGATGATGCCGCCGCCGCACGTCTTGTAGCGCGGCAGCTCCGCCTTCTCGACCAGGAGTACCGTCCGGCCCGCCGAGGCCGCCGCGAGGGCCGCGGAGGCGCCCGCCGGCCCGGCTCCGACGACCACGACGTCCCACGTCCGCGCGTCGTCCGTCCGCCCGTCGTCGGCCGGGTCACACAAGCCGTCGCGCGAGTCGTCACGCAAGTCGTCGCGCGAGCCATCACGCAAGGAGTCCCGCTCGGGGTCGCGCGAAGGGTCCTGCGGAGGCTGGGCGGGGGTGCTGGTCATAGGCCCTGAGCCTATCGAGCCGAAGGCGGTGCCTCCCGCGCCACGCGCTCCGCGCGGCTGACGTGAAATGTCCCGTTCATTACATATGATCCAACCGGCCCGCGACGGGAGGTTGCATGGAGGGCACCCAAGGCCTGGTCGTCGTGATCCTGATGGTGGCGCTCGCGCCCATCGTGACCGCGGGCGCGTCCAAGTGGGTTCGGGTGCCGACGGTCGTCGTCGAGATCCTGCTCGGCGTGCTGGTCGGCCCCGACGTCCTGGCGTGGATCGAGGAGAACGGCCCGATGGTCAGCGGGCTCTCCGAATTCGGCCTCGTCATGCTGATGTTCCTGGCCGGCTACGAGATCGACGTACCGCGCATCAAGGGCGCTCCACTGCGCGCCGCGGTCGGCGGGTGGGCGGTGTCGCTGGTGCTCGGCCTCGGCGCGGGGCTGCTCATGTCGCTGGTGGTCGAGGGGGCGACGATGACCGGCGTGGCCATCGGCCTGACCCTCACGACGACGGCGCTCGGCACGTTCCTGCCCATCATCCGGGACGCCGGCCTGCTGCCGACCCCGCTGGGCGCGCGGATCATGGCGATCGGCACGGTCGGCGAGTTCGCCCCCATCGTGGCGATCGCCCTGCTGCTGAGCGGACGCCATCCCGGCGCCACGATCGCCGCGCTCGCCATCTTCGCGGTCCTGGCCGCCGCGACCGTGTGGCTCGCGGTCAAGCCGAACCCCCGCTGGCTGGACCTCGTCATGGAACGCACCCTGCACTCCAGCGGCCAGCTCGCGATCCGAATCGCGATGCTGCTGATGGTCGCCCTCGTGTGGTTCGCCGACGAACTCGAACTGGACAACCTGCTCGGCGCGTTCACCGCCGGTGTCGCGCTGCGCCTCTCCCTCGCGGACACGCCCGGCGCGCTGGTGGAGATGATCTCGGCGAAGCTGGACGCCATCGCTTTCGGCTTCTTCGTGCCGATCTTCTTCGTCATGAGCGGCGTGCGGTTCGACCTCGCCGCGCTGCTCGACGACCCGAAGCTCATTGCGCTGATCCCGGTGATGCTGCTGCTGTTCCTGGCGGTGCGCGGCGGCCCGACGTACGTCCTGGCCGGGCGCGGCGACCTGGCCGGCCGCCGTCGCGAGCTCGCGCTGTTCGCCTCGACCGCGCTGCCCCTGATCGTGGTGATCACGAACATCGCGGTCGAGAACGAGTACATGCAGGGCGGCACCGCCGCAGCCCTGGTCGGCGCCGGGATGCTCTCGGTCCTGCTCTTCCCGTTGCTCGCCCTGCGCCTCGCCGGCGAGGACGCGAAGGGCCCGCGCCCCGAGGGCTTCGACGGCCCGGAGGAGCCGCCGGGCGAGGACGAGGACGAGGTACTGCGCGACCGCTGAGCCACCGACCAGATGAGCCGCCGGAGAGCTGAGCCGCCGAACAACGCGCAAACAGATCAGAGCCCGATGATGCCGCCCCAGGCCTTCTCCCACCCGCGCGACTCGTCGACGCCGACCTCGCGCATGGTGTGCAGGCGTGCCTGCGTCTCCTCGCTCGGGAACATCAGCTCGTTGTCGGCGAGGACGGCGATCTCCTCGTCCTCGTTCGCCGCGATGATCTCCCGCGCGGCCGGCACCGGGCAGATGTACTGCACGTACGCCGCCAGCTCCGCCGCCACCTCGGGCCGGTAGTACCAGTCCATCAGCGCCTCGGCGTTGGCCTTGTGCGCGGCCTTGTTGGGCACCATCAGGTTCTCCGACCACAGCTCGGCGCCCTCCTCGGGCACCACGAACTCGATGTCGGGGTTGTCGAGTTGCAGTTGCAGCACGTCGCCCGAATACGCCATGCAGGCCACCACGTCGCCCGACGCCAGCCCCGACGTGTAGTCGTTGCCGGTGAAGCTGCGGATGTGCTTGCGGTCGACGAGCTTCTGCACGCGCTCCATGACCGCGTCCACGTCCTTCTCGGTGAACGACGTGACGTCGGCGCCCTCGCCGATCATCAGCAGCGTCACGGCCTCCATGAAGCCGGAGAACAGCGTCACGCGGCCCGCGAGGTCCTTGGCCCACAGATCCTCGACGTGGTGGATCTCGCGTCCCAGCGCCTTCTTGTTGTACGCGATGCCGGTGATGCCGCTCGCCCACGGCACGGTGTGCCTGCGCCCCGGGTCGTATCCCGGGTCGCGCAGCGAGGGCGCGAGGTTGGCCTGCACGTTCGGCAGGTTCGCCTTGTCGAGGTCCTGCACCCACCCGAGGCCGACGAAGCGCGTGCACATCCAGTCGGAGATGACGACGAGGTCGCGGCCCGGCTCCTTGCCCGCCTGGATGGCGGGGTGGATCTTGCCGAAGAACTCGTCGTTGTCGTTGATCTCCTCGGTGTACTTCACCGAGATGCCGGTCTCCTCGGTGAACGCGTCGAGGGTCGGGTGCGCGTTCTCGTCCTCGTCGTCGACGTCGATGTAGAGGGCCCAGTTCGAGAAGCGCACGCGCTTCTCCTGCTCGCTCTTGTCGACCCCGGTGCGCTTGTGCTCGGGAACGTACGCGGACGGTACGCCGCACGCCGCCAGCGTCCCGGCCGCCGCCAGTGCCCCGCCGCCGCGCAGCAGCGTACGGCGGTCGAGGCCCCGTCCGATCCGCGAAAAAGGCACGGCGGCGCGGTTGCGGATCATGCGGGAGCTCCTCGTTCGATGTGGGACCTCGTGCATCCTGCCGCCGCCCGCTGACCAGGGACAACACACACCGTGTCAGCTCTGCGACGGACACCTTGACAGCCTGGTCCGGCCCGCGGCGGGCCGTGCGGGACGAACGCACGACGCCGCCCCGGCCACATGGACCGGGGCG
>NZ_JBPKBH010000028.1:90963-94648 GCF_051388915.1 Yinghuangia sp. YIM S09857
CACATGGACCGGGGCGGCGTCGCGGGCGCTTCGGCGCAGGGCGTCAGCCCTCGATGTACGACATCACGTGCTTGATGCGCGTGTAGTCCTCGAACCCGTACGCCGACAGGTCCTTGCCGTAGCCCGAGTGCTTGAACCCGCCGTGCGGCATCTCGGCGACCAGCGGGATGTGGGTGTTGATCCACACGCAGCCGAAGTCGAGCTTCTTCGCGAGGCGCATCGCGCGCGAGTGGTCCTTGGTCCACACGGAGGACGCCAGCGCGTACTCGACGCCGTTGGCGTTCTCCAGCGCCTCGGCCTCGTCCGCGAACTTCTGCACGGTGATGACCGGGCCGAAGACCTCGTTCTGGATGATCTCGTCGTCCTGGCGCAGCCCGGAGACGACGGTCGCGGCGTAGAAGAAGCCGGCGTCGCCGACCCGGTGGCCGCCCGCCTCGACCTTGGCGTGCTCGGGCAGCCGGTCGATGAAGCCGCTGACCTGCGCGAGCTGGTTGACGTTGTTGACCGGGCCGAAGTCGGCGTCCTCGACGTCGGGGCCCGCGGTCTTGAGGTTGGACGCCGCCTCCGCGAGCTTGGCCACGAACTCGTCGTGGATGCTCTCGTGCACCAGCACGCGCGTGGCGGCGGTGCAGTCCTGCCCGGCGTTGAAGTAGCCCGCGCCCGCGATGCCCTCGACGGCGCCGGGGATGTCGGCGTCCTCGAACACCAGGACGGGCGCCTTGCCGCCGAGCTCCAGGTGCACGCGCTTGAGGTCGCGCGACGCGGTCTCGGCGACCGACATGCCGGCGCGCACCGAACCGGTGATGGAGGCCATGGCAGGGGTCCTGTGCTCGACCATCAGGCGGCCGGTGTCGCGGTCGCCGCAGATCACGTTGAACACGCCGGGGGGCAGGATCTCACCCATGATCTCGGCGAGCAGCACCGTGGACTCGGGCGTGGTGTCCGACGGCTTGAGGACCACCGTGTTGCCCGCCGCGAGGGCCGGGGCGAACTTCCACACGGCCATCATCATGGGGTAGTTCCACGGCGCGACCTGGGCGCATACGCCGACCGGCTCGCGTCGGACGAAGGAGGTGTGCCCGGCCATGTACTCGCCCGCCGACTTGCCCTCCAGCAGGCGCGCGGCGCCCGCGAAGAAGCGGATCTGGTCCACCATCGGCGGGATCTCCTCGGAGGCGGTCAGGCCCCGGGGCTTGCCGGTGTTGCGACACTCCGCGGCGACCAGCTCGTCCGCGCGCTTCTCCACCGCGTCGGCGATCTTGAGAAGGGCGAGCTGGCGCTCGGAGGGCGTGGTCTCGCTCCACGACTCGAAGGCGTTGGCCGCGGCCTGCATGGCCGCGTCGATGTCCGCCTGGCGGGACAGCGGCGAGGTCGCGTACACCTCCCCGGTGGCGGGGTCGACGACGTCCAGGGTCCGCCCGTCGGCCGCGTCGACGAACTTGCCGTCGATGAAATTGCGCAGGGTCCGCAGATCGCTCATGTCCCCAGTCTCCTCTGACTTTCGCCGAAGTGGTCGTACGCCGGTCCCGGCCGCGCGGGAGGATGCCGTCACGTTGCGGTATCCGGGTGAAACTCCCGCGGGGCACACGGGGACCCCGCCGGTACCGCGCCAAGAGTAACCCCATACCTGCCGGGATCATCAGCATGGACCTGGCAAAACAACTGAATCAGTTGTACGCAAGACGAAAGTCAACGGAATCCCTTGCGCACGACCCGACAGATAAGGCAGAGTGACGCCGTGGCCAGTCGAGACAGGAACCCGGGCGGATCGCTGGACTCCGTGTCCATGGCGATCATCGAGCAGCTCCAGGAGGACGGACGCCGCTCGTACGCCGCCATCGGAAAGGCCGTGGGCCTGTCCGAGGCGGCGGTGCGCCAGCGCGTGCAGCGCCTTCTCGACCAGGGCGTCATGCAGATCGTCGCGGTCACCGACCCGCTCACGGTGGGCTTCCACCGCCAGGCGATGGTCGGCATGCGCGTCGAAGGCGACATCGAGCCGGTCGCGGACATCCTTGCGACCATGGACGAAGTGGACTACGTCGTCATCACGGCCGGCTCCTTCGACCTGATCGCGGAGCTCGTCTGCGAGGACGACGACCACCTGCTCGAAATCATCAACAAGAGGATCCGAGCGATCCCCGGAGTACGGAGCACCGAGAGCTTCGTCTACCTCAAGCTCCGGAAGCAGACCTACACATGGGGTACTCGATGACAGACCAGCTCGACAGCGCCGCCTTGTCGAAGAAGGCCTACGACCACCTGTGGATGCACTTCACCCGCATGTCGTCGTACGAGAACGCGCCCGTTCCGACGATCGTGCGCGGTGAGGGCGTCCACATCTGGGACGCCAACGGCCGCAAGTACATCGACGGCCTCTCGGGCCTGTTCGTCGTGCAGGCCGGCCACGGCCGCGCCGAGCTGGCCGAGGTGGCCCGCAAGCAGGCCGAGGAACTGGCGTTCTTCCCGGTGTGGAGCTACGCCCACCCGAAGGCCGTCGAGCTGGCCGAACGACTGGCGAACTACGCGCCCGGCGACCTCAACAAGGTCTTCTTCACCACCGGCGGCGGCGAGGCCGTCGAGTCGGCGTGGAAGCTCGCCAAGCACTACTTCAAGCTCAAGGGCATGCCCACCAAGCACAAGGTGCTCTCGCGTACGACCGCTTACCACGGCACCCCGCAGGGCGCCCTGTCGATCACCGGCCTGCCGGGTCTGAAGGCCCCGTACGAGCCCCTGGTGCCGTCCACGTTCCGCGTGCCGAACACCAACATCTACCGCGCGCCGGAGTTCCTGGCCGACTCCTCGCCGGAGGCCTTCGGCCGGTGGGCCGCCGACCAGATCGAGGTCCAGATCCTCAACGAGGGCCCCGAGACCGTCGCCGCCGTCTTCGTCGAGCCGGTGCAGAACGCGGGCGGCTGCTTCCCGCCCCCGCCCGGATACTTCCAGCGGGTCCGCGAGATCTGCGACAAGTACGACGTCCTGATGGTCTCGGACGAGGTCATCTGCGCGTTCGGCCGCCTGGGCACCATGTTCGGCTGCGAGAAGTTCGGCTACGTCCCGGACATCATCACCTGCGCCAAGGGCATGACCTCGGGCTACTCCCCGATCGGCGCGATGATCGTCTCCGACCGCCTCGCCGAGCCCTTCTACAAGGGCGAGGAGATGTTCCTGCACGGCTACACCTTCGGCGGCCACCCGGTCTCGTCGGCGGTGGCGCTGGCCAACCTCGACATCTTCGACAACGAGGGCCTCAACAAGCACGTCCTCGACAACGAGGGCGCCTTCCTGGCCACCCTTCAGAAGCTGCTCGACCTGCCGATCGTCGGCGACGTCCGCGGCAACGGGTACTTCTACGGCATCGAGCTCGTGAAGGACAAGGGCACCAAGGAGACCTTCAACGACGACGAGATCGAGCGCGTCCTGTACGGCTTCCTGTCGAAGGCGCTCTTCGACGCCGGCCTGTACTGCCGTGCCGACGACCGCGGCGACCCGGTCATCCAGCTCTCCCCGCCGCTGATCTCGGACCAGGGCACCTTCGACGAGATCGAGCAGATCCTGCGCTCGGTCCTCACCGAGGCGTGGACCAAGCTCTGATCCGCCGAGTCGCCGCGCCACGGCCCACCGGGCGACTCCCCGAGCAATACTGACAACCCTCGCGACTGTGGGGTCGGCGCGCCTCTGGCACGCC
>NZ_JBPKBH010000028.1:94818-126835 GCF_051388915.1 Yinghuangia sp. YIM S09857
ATCCGACGCCACCGCGCCCACGCCTCCAGCCCACGCGAGAGAAGGCCCGCCACCTTGGCCACGGCACCCCCCGCCCCGGGAAGCACCGACCGCACGCGCATACGGCGGCTCGCCGACAAGGCGGTCACCGACCGCGCGGCCCTGCACGCCGTCCTGGACGCCGGACTCGTGGCACACGTCACGGTGTCCGACGAGCAGGGCAGGCCGTACGTCCTCCCCGTCGCGTACGCGCGCGACGGGGATCGCGTGCTCATCCACGGATCCACCGGCAGCCGCCTGTTCCGCACCCTCGCCGCGGGCGCCCCGACCTGCCTGACGGTGACGCTGCTCGACGGACTCGTCGTGGCCCGCTCCGCCTTCGAGTCGTCCATGAACTACCGCTGCGCAATGGTGCTCGGCACCTGCGAGGTCGTCGACGGCGAGGCCAAGGCGGCCGCGCTCGACCTGCTGACCGACCACCTGATGCCCGGCCGTCGTACCGCACTGCGCGCGCACAAGGCCAAGGAGCTCGCGGCCACCCTCGTCCTGGCGCTGCCGCTGGACGAGGCGTCGGTCAAGGTCTCCGCCGGCCACCCCGACGACGACGCGGACGACCTCGACACGCCGGTGTGGGCGGGCACGGTTCCGCTCGGTGAGACGTTCTACGATCCGATCCCCGCCCCGGACCTGCGCCACGAGCTGCCGGTTCCCGAATATGTGAGGACGTGGCTCCGGTGAGCGGCTACCGCGATCTGTCCCTGTGGTTCGACACGCTCGGCGAGGAAGTGAAGCCCCGCCCCGCGCTGTCCGGCGACCTGGACGTCGACGTCGCCATCGTCGGGGCGGGCTACACGGGCCTGTGGACCGCGTACTACCTCGCCGAGGCGGACCCCTCGCTGCGCATCGCGGTCCTGGAGCGGGAGATCGCCGGGTTCGGCGCGTCCGGACGCAACGGCGGCTGGTGTTCGGCGCTGTTCCCGGCGAGCATCGCCAAGGTCGCCCGCAACAGCACGCGCGAACGCGCCGTCGCCCAGCAGCGCGCCATGAACGAAACCGTCGACGAGGTCGGACGCGTGGTCGCCGCCGAGGGCATCGACTGCGACTTCGCGAAGGGCGGCACCGTCATGGCGGCCCGCAGCCACGTCCAGATGCGCCGCGCGCACGCCATGGTCGAGGACGAGCGCTCCTGGGGCTTCGGCAAGGACGACGTCCGGCTCCTGCTCGCCGACGAGGCCAAGGCGCGGTTCAACGCGACCGGCGTCCTCGGCGCCGTCTACACCCCGCACTGCGCGGCGATCCACCCGGCCAAGCTCGCGCGCGGGCTCGCCGAGGCGGTCGAGCGGCGCGGCGTCACCGTGTACGAGGGCACGCCGGTCACCCTGATCGACGGCGGCGCGGCGGTCACGCCGAACGGCACCGTGCGCGCCGAGATGGTGGTCCGGGCGACCGAGGGCTACACCCCCGAACTGCCGGGGTTCCGGCGCGACGTGATCCCCGTGTACTCCCTGATGATCGCCACCGAGCCGCTGCCGGACGCCTTTTGGGACGAGGTCGGCCTCGCCGAGCGCGAGACGTTCAGCGACCTGCGGCACCTGATCATCTACGGGCAGCGTACGGCGGACGGGCGGCTCGCCTTCGGCGGACGCGGCGCGCCCTACCACTTCGGCTCCTCGATCCGCCCCGAATTCGACCGCGACCAGAAGGTCTTCGCGGAACTGCACAAGGTGCTGCGCGAGCTCTTCCCGGGGTTGAGGGACGCCAAGATCACCCACAAGTGGGGCGGCGCACTCGGCGTGTCCCGTGACTGGTACGCCAGTTGCGGCATGGACCGGGCGCGCAGGCTTGCCTGGGCGGGCGGCTACGTCGGCGACGGCGTCGGCACCGCCAACCTGGCCGGGCGTACGCTCGCCGACCTGATCCGCGACGAGTACTCCGGCCTCACGCGCCTGCCGTGGGTGCAGCACCGGTCGCCGCGTTGGGAACCGGAGCCGCTGCGCTGGCTCGGCACCAACGTCGGGTTGCGCGTGATGGCGGCGGCCGACGGCGAGGAACAGCGCACCAACCGCGAATCGCGCCTCGCGGCGGCGTTCGGGCGGTTCCTCGGGCACTGAGGCCACCCAGGCCGTTGACGCCGCCGGCCGCGGCAGGCGTCCCGGATGGTCCCGGGCGCCCGCCGCGGTCCGCGCGGTTCGCTCAGGCGTCGACGAAGCGTTCGCGCCAGCGTTCGACCCACACCGGCTCGGCACCGGCCTTGAGGAAGAACTCCGCGGCGGTGCCGTAGCGTTCGCCGACCGAGTCGAGGAACGCCTCCATCGACTCGGGCGCCGCGTCGCGCAGTGCCGCGGCCGTGGGGGTACCCGGCTGCAAACGCGGCTGGGACGGGATGCGGTCGATCCGCCGGAACATCTCGCGCAGGTGGATGCGGGTGGCCGAGTAGTCGTCCACGATCGCCTGCCGTTCGACGCCGACCAGCGACAGCAGCAGCGCGACGAGCACGCCGGTGCGGTCCTTGCCCGCGGTGCAGTGCACGAGAGTCGGCCCCGCGTCGTCGTCGGTCAGCCGGCGCAGGGCCTGCGCGAAGGCGTCCTTGCCGCGCTCGGCCATGCCCATGTAGAGGCGTCCGGCACCGTGCACATCGACGGTCGCCAGGTCGAGGTCGGTGTCGTCGCCCAGCACGTCGACCTGCCCCGTCGAGATGTCGCCGACGCCGCGCGCCTCGTCCTGATCCTGCGCGGCACCCGCGCGACGCCCCAGCAGCGGCATGCTGTGCCGGACGATCCCGGGCCAGGGCACGACCGGCAGACCCTCGCCCACCGACCTCAGGTCGAACACGTGCCGCACGCCGTACGCGGACGACAGCCGCGCCACCGCCTCCTCGGTCAGCAGGTCCGGCGTCTCGCAGCGCATCAGGACGCCCGCCCGCGTGCGCCCCCCGCCCGCAAGCGGCAGTCCGCCGACGTCCCGCGCATTGAGCTGGTTCGGCAGGTCCAGCCAGCCGATCTCGTGCATCGAAAGTCCCCACTCCGCCCGCACCCCGGCCCCGTCGGGCCCTGACGGCCCATCATCGCCGCCCCGGGTGTCGGTGACCAGGGCACTTGCCAGGCGAACAGCGGGCCGGCCGCCGAAGATCGGGTACGCCGCCTGGGCCGGGCGGCCGAACCGCCGGTCCGAAAATCATCCCGCGGACGCCGCCTGCCACACCTGTTCGACCCCTTTCGGGGGACCCGGTGCACCCGGCCGGAGCAGCCGTTCACCCACCCGTGCCCTCTCATCGGCGCGGCTCGTTGCACTGTGCGGGACGGGGGCGGACAGTCCTGTCCCGGAGGTATCGATATGGCCCTTTCACCCCGGTCGGCCCTTTCGCCTCGTACGGCGCGGTCGACCAGGTCGGCGGTCAGCCCGGTGTCCGAGGAGCCCGTGCCGCACACCCCCGGCACCGGTTTCGCGGTCGCCGAGGACGGCACCCGCAACCCGGACAACGACGTCCTGCGTACCCAGGACGTCACCGTCACGCGCGGCCCGGCGACCATTCTGCGCCGCCTCTCGGTCAGCATCCGCGCCGACGAGACCTTCGCGGTCACCGGCCCTCCCGGGTCGGGCAAGTCCGCGCTGATCGCGGTCCTGTCGGGCGTCCTGGCACCGGACGCCGGACAGGTGTGGTTCAACAGCCGCCCCCTGCACACCCTCGGGGAACGCGCCCGCGCGCAACTGCGCCGCACCCACTTCGGGATGATGGACGGCCGCGCCCGGCTCATGCCCGAACTCACCGTGCTGGAGAACGTCGCGCTGCCGCTGCTCCTCGAACCCTCCGCCCGCGACACGGCGTTCGCCGCCGCCCGGCACTGGATGGGCCGCCTCGACGTCCTCGACCAGGCCGACCGCCGGCCGCACGAACTCCCGACCGCCCTGCTGCGCCGCGCGGCCGTCGCCCGCGCCCTCGTCGCGCGCCCCGACGTCGTCTTCGCCGACGAACCGGCTCTCGGCCTCGAAGCGTCCGAACTCGACCACCTGATGCGCATTCTGGTCACCGCGTCGCGCTCGCACGGGATCGCCCTCGTGCTGGCGACGGACGACCCCAAGGTCGCGGCGCACGCCGACCGGCACCTCGAACTCCGCGACGGACGCCCCGCCCCGGCGCGCGCCGACGCCTGACGACGGCCGGAGGGCCTTGTGATCCGGATCGTGCTCGGCAATCTGCGCGAAAGCACGCGCGCGGACCACCTCCGGCTCTTCGGCACCGCGTGTGTCGCTGCGGTCGGCACCGTACTGATGCTCTGCGTCATGGCCTACGCGGTGGCGGGACGCGGCGACAACGTGGCTCGGCCGCTGTTCGCGGGCGTGCTGGTCCTCACGGTGACCGCGCAGTTGACCGCCGTGCCCGCGCGGCTCACCTCCTCCGCCCGCGCCGAGCGCACCGAACTCCTGGTCGGCCCCGGCTCGATGCCCGAGCAGGTACGCGAACTCGCCGCCACCGAAGCGGCGTTGGCCGGAACCCTGGGCGCGGTCGCCGGAGTACAGGCGCACCTCGCCGCCCGGGCGGTCTTCGAGAGGGGCATGCCGGGCGGCGGGCTGATCCGCGACGTCCTCGCCGTAGGCACGGAAATCCCGTTTCTCGCGCTGGTGTTCGTGCTCGGCGTGGTGCCGCTCACGACCGTGCTCGCGACGACGTCGGCGCTGCGCCACACCGATCCCCGGCCGCACACCACCCCGGCCGCACGCACGGTCGGCGTCGCCGGCCCCGCGATGATCGGCGCCGGCATGCTCGCCGAGGTCCTGCCGCACGCGATCGCGCCGCCCGTACGGCTGCCGGGCGGGCTCGGCATGGTGCACCCGCTGGCGGCCGCCGGCTTCGCGCTCATCGTCGTCGGCGCGGCGCTGTCGGTGCCGTGGCTCGTGCACCGGGCGGCGGAGACGGTCGTGGCGCACACACGCATCCCGGCCCTGCTGTGTGCCGCGCGGCGGATGGAGGCGGACACCGCGGCGCTGGCCGTCCCCCTCGGGCTGCTCGCCGGGACGACGACGCTGCTGGTCACCTCGCGCACGCTGCACATGCGCGGCCCCGGCAACGCGCCCGGCGACCTGCCGCTGCTGGCGCTGGTCACCGCCGCGACGGTGTGCGCCGCGGCGGGCCTGCTGGCGGTCCTGGTCGAGAACGCCCGTGCGCGCCGGGACTCCGCGCGCAACCTGCACATGCTCGGCGCGGCACCGTGGGTCGACCGGGTCACGCTGGCGCTCACCGTGCTGCTCCCGGTCACGGTGGCCTGGGGCGGCGCGGCCGTCATCGGCGTGGCGGCGACCTGGCCGCTGGAGTTCGGCGGCCACGAGCCTTCGGTGCCGGTCTCCGAGGGGGCGGTGACCGCGGGCGTCACCTTCGGCATGGCCTTGGCTGCGGCAGTCGCGATCGCGGTCGCGGTGGTCACCCGACGGCTCGCCCGCGGAGGCGTCACGGGGTGGGGGCGCCCGGCGACGGCGGGCGTGGCACCGCCGAGTAGGTGAGCTCCGCGCATGAGCCGGATGCCCATGGCTTGCACCTGAGCCGAGCACGCGAACCGGGCGAGTGGGTCCTCCGGCGCTCCGGTCGAAGTCGCGTGGCAAGCCTGGGCCATGTCGCGAGCCGAAGCCGCGTGGCGAGCGAGCCCAAGGCGTGTGGCGAGCCCAGGGCGTGTGGCGAGCCCAGGGCGTGTAGCGAGCCCAGGGCGTGTAGCGACGCGTGCCGAAGCCGCGTGGCGAGCCGAAGCCGGGTGGTGGCGATGCCCGCCGAAGCCGGTGTCCGCGGCCGGAAACGCCAAAGCCCGGGCCGCTTTCGCGGACCGGGCTTCGTCAACACATCCGGGCCGCCGCGGCGTCCCCTTCCGCGACGGCCCGGGCGTGTTTATCGCCTCCGGGGGCCACGCACTGCCCCGGGACGCTTGGGCCGGGCCTGCCCGCCTCCTACGGGGCGGGCGGCCTGGTCGTACCACCGGGTGTTCCGTACGGGGGATCCGGAACCCTCTGCGGTGGTACTGACTCCACTGTCGCGCACGGGACCTAAGGGGGCGATAAGCGTCCGGGCGGTTGGCCGAGCGAATTTCAAGCGGCTTTCCGCCGGAGCTGTCCCAGCGGGCCGCCGCGTCGCCGACCGGCGCAGTCAGCCCCGCGTAGTCTCCCAGCGCAGTCAGCCCGTGCGGTCGGCCCGTGCCGTCAGCCCGCGTCGGCGGCGGCGAGTTGGCCGCAGGCGCCGTCGATGTCGCGGCCGCGGGTGTCCCGCACCGTGACGGGCACGCCGTGGGCCTCCAGCAGCCGCACGAACTCGTCCTGGCGCTGCTGCGTCGACGCCGTCCACTTCGAGCCCGGGGTCGGGTTGAGCGGGATCAGGTTTACGTGCGCGTTGTGGTTCCGCAGGCGCTTGCCGAGCAGATCGGCCCGCCACGCGTGGTCGTTGATGTCCTTGATCAGCGCGTACTCGATCGACACGCGGCGGCCGGTCCTGGCCTCGTAGTGCCACGCCGCGTCCAGGACCTCGCGGACCGGCCAACGGGTGTTGACCGGGACCAGCGTGTCGCGCAGCTCGTCGTCGGGGGCGTGCAGGGACAGCGCGAGCGTGCAGCTCAGGCCCTCCTCGGCCAGCTTCTCCATGGCCGGGACCAGGCCGACCGTCGAGATGGTCACCGAGCGCTGCGAGATGCCGAGGCCGTCGGGCGACGGATCGGTGATGCGGCGTACCGCGCCGAGGACCGCCTTGTAGTTGGCCAGCGGCTCGCCCATGCCCATGAAGACGATGTTGCTGACGCGGCCCGGCCCGCCGGGGACCTCGCCGCGCTGGAGGGCGCGGGCGCCCGCGACGACCTGCTCGACGATCTCGGCCGTCGAGAGGTTCCGGGTCAGCCCCGCCTGGCCGGTCGCGCAGAACGGGCAGTTCATGCCGCACCCGGCCTGCGACGACACGCACATGGTGGCGCGGTCGGGGTACCGCATCAGGACCGACTCGACGAGTGTGCCGTCGAACAGCTTCCACAACGTCTTGCGGGTGGCGCCGTCGTCGCAGGCGATATCGCGCACCGACGTCATCAGCGCGGGCATCAGCTCGGTCGCCAGCCGCTCGCGCAGCGCGGCCGGCATGTCCGTCCACTGCGCGGGGTCGTCGGCGAGGCGGGTGAAGTAGTGGCGCGACAACTGCCCGGCCCGGAACGGCTTCTCGCCGAGCGCGGCGACCGCCTCACGGCGCTCGGCGGGCGACAGGTCGGCGAGATGGCGCGGCGGCTTGGCGCGGCGCGGGGCGGCGAAGGTGAGCTCTCCAGGCTTGGGCATGATCTGTCCAGTGTCTCAGGTCCGGCGCAGTGCCTTGTACGCCTGCGGCCGAGGACGTACAGGCGGAGGAGCCGGCCGCCGTTCGTGCGCCGAGCCCGGCGGGCGGGCGGCCTGCCGGGCTCGGGGCGTACTGCGTGGTCCTGGGCGAACGCCTACAGGTACAACTCCAGCAGCAGCCACACCACCGGCGCCGAGGCCAGCAGGGAGTCCAGGCGGTCCATCAGACCGCCGTGGCCCGGCAGCAGGTTGCCCATGTCCTTGACGCCGAGGTCGCGCTTGATCATCGACTCGACGAGGTCGCCGAGCGCCGCGGTGGCGGCGACCGCCGCACCGAGCAGCGCGCCCTGCCACCACTGCCCGTCGAGCAGGAGCGTCAGGCACAGCGCGCCGCCGACCGCACAGGTGACGACCGCGCCCGCGAAGCCCTCCCACGTCTTGCCGGGGCTGATGGTCGGGGCCATCTTGTGCTTGCCGAGCGAGACCCCGGCGGCATAGGCGCCGGTGTCGCTGCACACCACGACGATCATGAAGGTCAGGACGCGCATGGCCCCGTCGTCCGCGGCCAGCAGCAGTACCGCGAACCCGGCCAGGAACGGCAGGTAGAACGCCGCGAAGACGCCCGTGGCCATGTCCCGCAGGTAGTCCTCGGGGCCCTCGGTCATCCGCCACACCATGACGGCTAGTGCGGTGAGCGCGAGGGCGATGCCCAGCCCCTCGGGACCGCGCTGGTACGCGGCGATCTCCATCGCCACGGCACCGGCCGCGAGCGGGATCAGCGGCAGGCGTACGGTGCCGCCCTCGTCGCCCCCGCCCTCGCGTGCACGGCCGAGCGCGCCGGAGAACTCCCACAGCCCGATGAGCACCGCGGCCAGCACGATGCCGACGAAGACCACCGGCACGGTCAGCAGGGACCCGACGATCGCCCCGCCGAGCAGGAGCGCGACGCCGATCGCCGCCGGGAGGTTGCGGCCCGCCCGGCTCTTCCTCGGCGCGTCGGGCGTCTCGCGCCCGGTCACCGGCGGCTCCGCGGCTCCGCGGGGCGGGTGCTCGCCCGGGTCGACGACCGGCAGATGGGCGGTGCGCCCGCCGTCGTCGTCGGGCGGACCGCCGCCGAGATACGGGGCGGTGCCGTCATGGATGCCACCGGAAGCGTGTACCCCCTCGACGGTGTCCGGGTGCTGCTGCGCCCGGGTGGATCCCGAGCCGTACTCGCCGGGCCACGCGTCGGGGAGCCCGTCCGCCGCGGCCATGCCCGCCATGTCGACGGGCACCGCCGGTATCACCTGGGTGCGCAGCGCGTCCGCGTCGTGGGCCGACTGCGGGCCCGGCGCCTGCACGGCCTGGCCCGCCCACGGGTCGTACGGTTGGAACGGGCCGTGCCCGGAACGCCCTTCGGGGTCCGGTGCGCCGTCCCAGGTGGAGTTGTTCATCAGACCTCGAGCAGCTCGGCTTCCTTGTGCTTCAGCAGCTCGTCCACCTGCACGACATAGCGGTGGGTGACGTCGTCGAGCTCCTTCTCCGCGCGGCGCACCTCGTCCTCGCCCGACTCGCCGTCCTTGACGAGCTTGTCGAGCGTCTCCTTGGCCTTGCGGCGCACGCTGCGGATGGAGATGCGGGCGTCCTCGGCCTTGCCGCGGGCGACCTTGATGAACTCCTTGCGGCGCTCCTCGGTGAGCTGCGGGAACACGACGCGGATGACCTTGCCGTCGTCGGTCGGGTTCACACCCAGGTCCGAGTCGCGGATCGCCTTGATCACCGCGTTGGTCGAACTCTTGTCGAACGGCGTGATCAGCACCATGCGGGGCTCGGGCACGGTGAACGAGGCGAGCTGGTTCACCGGGGTCATCGCGCCGTAGTAGTCGACCACGATCTTGTTGAACATCGCCGGGGTGGCACGCCCCGTACGGATCGCCGAGAAGTCCTCCTTGGCGACCGATACGGCCTTCTCCATCTTCTCCTCGGCCTCGAGGAGGGTTTCATCGATCACGTCTCGGCTCCTGTCCCGGTCCGGTGTCGCCGTGGATCAGCCGTTGGTACGGCTGATCAGGGTGCCGATCTTCTCACCCCGCACGGCCCGGGCGATGTTGCCCTCGACCAGCAGGTTGAACACGACGATCGGCAGTCGGTTGTCCATGCAGAGGCTGATGGCCGTCGCGTCGGCGACCTTCAGCTCGCGGGCGAGCACTTCGGCGTGGTCCAGTCTGTCGAACAGGACCGCGTCGGGGTTCGTCTTCGGGTCGGAGTCGTAGACGCCGTCCACGCCCTTGGCCATCAGAATGGCCGACGCATCGATCTCCAGGGCCCGCTGTGCGGCGGTGGTGTCGGTGGAGAAGTACGGCATGCCCATACCCGCGCCGAAGATCACCACGCGGCCCTTCTCCAGGTGCCTGATGGCGCGGCGCGGAATGTAGGGCTCCGCGACCTGCCCCATGGTGATGGCGGTCTGCACGCGCGTGTCGATGCCCAGCTTCTCCAGGAAGTCCTGGAGCGCGAGGCAGTTCATGACCGTGCCGAGCATGCCCATGTAGTCGGAGCGCGCCCGGTCCATGCCGCGCACCTGCAACTCGGCGCCCCGGAAGAAGTTGCCGCCGCCGATGACCACGGCGACCTCGGTGCCGAGGCGTACCACCTCGGCGATCTGGCGGGCGATGCCCTGCACCACGTCGGGGTCGACCCCGAGGCCGCCGCCGCCCGCGAACGCCTCGCCCGAGAGCTTGAGCAGGACGCGCCGGCGGTATGCCTTCGGGTCGACCCCGTCGGAAGACGACGAGGCCGCCCCCGCTTCGGTTTCCTGCACGGGTCCCTCCACGGAAGTGGCCTCCTCGTCTTTCCCGGCGTCCGCGACTCGGTGCTNGGTCGACCCCGTCGGAAGACGACGAGGCCGCCCCCGCTTCGGTTTCCTGCACGGGTCCCTCCACGGAAGTGGCCTCCTCGTCTTTCCCGGCGTCCGCGACTCGGTGCTCCGGTCCCGGACGCCTGTCCACCGCTGGTGCTGCCGGTACTTCGGGCGTTGCGGGTCGGATCAGACGCCGACGCGGAAGCGGGCGAAGCGCTTGAGCGAGACGCCGGCCTCGTCGAGCACCTTCTGCACCGACTTCTTGTTGTCCTTGGCGAACGCCTGCTCCAAAACGACGTTCTCCTTGTAGAAGCCCGTCACCCGGCCCTCGACGATGCGGGACAGCGCGGCCTCCGGCTTGCCCTCCTCGCGGGCGGTGGCCTCGGCGACCTTGCGCTCGTTCTCGACGATCTCCGCCGGGACGTCCTCGCGGGTCAGGTAGGTCGGCGAGAAGGCCGCGATGTGCTGGGCGACGTCCTTGGCGACCTCGGCGTTCTCACCCGACAGCTCGACGAGCACGCCGACCTGCGGGGGCAGGTCCGGGCTGGTCTTGTGCAGGTACGCGGCCACGTAGCCGTCGGTGAACTGCGCGAAGCGGTCCAGGACGATCTTCTCGCCGAGGGTCGCGTTGGCCTCGTCGACGAACACCTGGACGGTCTTGCCCGGCTCGATCTCGCCGGCCAGCAGCGCGTCGAGGTCGGCGGGGGAGGTCTTGGCGACGTGCGCGGCGATCTCGTTGGCGACGGCGAGGAAGCGGTCGCCCTTCGCGACGAAGTCCGTCTCGCACTTGAGCTCAAGGAGGACGCCGGCGGAGGTGCCGTCCAGGACGGCGACGACGGCACCGTTGGAGGCCGAGCGGCCCTCGCGCTTGGTGACGCCCTTCTGGCCCTTGACGCGCAGGATCTCGACGGCCTTGTCCAGGTCGCCGTTCGCCTCTTCGAGGGCCTTCTTGCAGTCCATCATCCCGGCGGCGGTGAGCTCGCGGAGCTTCTTGACGTCCTGGGCGGTGAAGTTCGCCATGTCAGTTCTCTTCTTCTCGCGTGTCGTCTCGCGGTGGTCTTCGGGGGTTCCGTGCGGACGCGGCCGGGCCCTGGTCGTGGGCGTTCCCGAGGTGGGGGCGCTGCCCGCACGAACGCGAGGGGTACGCGCGGATTCCCGGCGTACCCCCCGCAATACGGCGTCAGGACTGCTCGGCCTCGACGGCCTTCTCGGTCTCGGCCGACTCCTGCACCTCGGCCTCGGCGGCCGGGGTCTCGGCGGCGGCCTCCGCGTCCTCCGCGGCCGGGGTCTCGGCCGGGGTCTCGGCGGCAGCCTCGGCCGGGGCCTCGGCGGCCTTCTTCTCGCCCTGGAGCTGCTCCAGCTCCCACTCGGCCAGCGGCTCGCCGGCGGCGACCTCGGGGGCCTTCGTGTCGGCCTGCGACGCACCGGCGCGGGCCATCAGGCCCTCGGCGACGGCGTCGGCGATCACGCGGGTGAGCAGCGTGACGGAGCGGATCGCGTCGTCGTTGCCCGGGATCTTGTAGTCGACCTCGTCCGGGTCGCAGTTGGTGTCGAGGATGGCGACGACCGGGATGTTGAGCTTCCGCGCCTCGCCGACGCCGATGTGCTCCTTCTTGGTGTCGACGATCCACACCGCGGACGGCACGCGCTGCATGTCGCGGATACCGCCGAGGGTCTTGTCGAGCTTGTCCTTCTCGCGCTTGAGGACGAGGAGTTCCTTCTTCGTCATGCCCGAGCCGGCCACGTCGTCGAAGTCGATCTCCTCAAGCTCCTTCAGGCGCTGGAGGCGCTTGTGGACGGTCGAGAAGTTGGTGAGCATGCCGCCCAGCCAGCGCTGGTTGACGTAGGGCATGCCGACGCGGGTCGCCTGCTCGGCGATGGCCTCCTGCGCCTGCTTCTTCGTGCCCACGAAGAGGACGGTGCCGCCGTGCGCGACCGTCTCCTTCACGAACTCGTACGCCCGGTCGATGTAGCCCAGCGACTGGATGAGGTCGATGATGTAGATGCCGTTGCGCTCCGTGAAGATGAAGCGCTTCATCTTCGGGTTCCAACGGCGGGTCTGGTGCCCGAAGTGGACGCCGCTTTCCAGCAGCTCCCGCATCGTGACGACGGCCATGGCCGTACTCCTCGTGGTACGCCCCGCGAAGCACACACGGGGCCTGCTCGGTTGTCCGCGCCGACGGGTGTCCGCGCGCCTGACGCCCGCGACACCGCGCCGGGGGCCAGGCCCCCGGACCGAGAGGTGTCCCACCGGACCCGGCGTCGTCCTTCCCCTGGTCACAAGGTGACCGGTGAAGAGCCGGAGGGCCCGAAGGTGGGCGTGCGAAGTCGACCCGGAGACCCGGGCCGCTGTCCGAAGTGTACGGGACCCGGCGACCACGGGGCCAACCACCGAACCAGGCCCCCGACGGGCGATCCGGGCCGGGTCGGCGGCAGGGCCGGGTTGTCCACAGGCTGCGGACCATTTCTGCGGTCTTCCACAGATCTTGGCCGGGTGGTCGGCGCGGTGCCGCGGATCGCGCAGGCTCGTGCCATGACGACTCACAGCTCCGCCGCGGCCCGTCGCTCAGCGACCTGTTCAGCCCCTGCTCCCGGCAACCGCTTCGGCGAAGGTTCCGGTGGCCGTCCCACCGGCGTTCCTGATGGCCGTTCCCTCGATGCCGCGCATGTGTGCGGGCGCCGTCGCCCGGGCCACCGCCGATCCGCCGGCGGCCTGCCCCGGCGGAAGATCCCGTGGGCGGTGGGGCGCCGAGCGCATCACCGGGCTCCGAAGGGCGCGATCTCCGTGCGTACGCCCGCGCGTGCGGGGCTTGCCGCGCTGGCGGTTTGCGCCGTCGCGACGGCCGGGGTCGGGCTGCCCGCGCTCGCCGCGTCCCGCGCCGTACCCCAGCCGCTCATGTCGCGACCGGTGTCGACATGGGTGTGGCCGCTCGACCCTCGTCCGGAGGTGGTGCACCGCTTCGCCCTGCCGGAACGCGACTGGCTGTCCGGACATCGCGGGATCGATCTCGCGGGCACCGCCGGGCAGCCGGTGCGTGCCGCGAGCGCGGGGGTCGTCGAGTTCGCCGGGGTGATCGCGGGCAAGGGCGTGGTGACCGTGCGGCACGGTCGGCGCCTGACGACGTACGAGCCGCTCGCGGCGTCCGTGTCGGCGGGCACCGCCGTCGCCGTCGGGTCGGTGATCGGCACGCTGTCGGCCGGGCCGTCGCACTGCGGGGCCGATCCGTGCCTGCACTGGGGGCTGGTCGAAGGCCCGTCCGGCGCCACCGCGCAGGGTTCGCCGGACTACCGGGATCCGCTGCGGCTGCTGCGCGGCACAGGTGTACGCCTGTATCCGCCGCACGGCCCGCTGCCCACCCCGCTCCCGCCCGCCGGCGCGGCGAGCAGCCTCGCGCGCGGAACGACGCGGCGCCGCACACCGTGCCGCGGCGCGGGCTCGAAGCGGCGTGCGGGTTCGCGACGCGGTGCGGGTTCGCGGCTCGGCGCGTCAGGCGTCCGGGGATCCGTCGGCGCGAGCAGCGTCCAGGGTGTCGGCGGGGGCGGCGTCGAGGCCGACATCCGATCCGGCGTCGACGTCCTCGGCCGTGTCCTCGACGGGCTCGGCCGGCACCGGGAGTCGGATCTCGGAGACACCGCCCAGCACGAGGCCGAGCGTCGCGGCGGTGACCTCGGTGCCCTCGGCGCCGCACTCGATGCGGCGGACCGCCGCGTCGACCATGCCCTGCACGAGCGAGGCGACCATCATCGGGTCGGGGTGGCCCAGGTCCGAGAGCGCGCTGACGACGAGTTCGACGATGCGGCCGTGCGCGGCCCGTATGCGCTCGCGGGCGTTGGCGTCCAGTTCGCCGGTGGAGATGGCGACGACCACGCGGTGGGTGCGGTCGCCGACCAGTTCCAACTGGCGGTTGACGTAGGCGGCGATCTTGCCGGCCGGGTCCTCGACCGCGGCCATGGCGTCCTCGACCTCGGCCACCCAGGCCGGGAGGTCCACGGCGCACAGTTCCTCGACGACGGCGGCCCGCGAACGGAAGTACTCGTATACGGAGGAGCGGGCGAGGCCGGTGCGTTCCGCGAGGGCAGGGAAGGTCAGTGCGGCGAACCCGCCCTCGTCCAGAAGCGCACGGGCGGCATCGAGCAGCGCGGCATGTTGCATGGCGCGGTGCTCGGCGACGGATGCAGCACGTATCTTCGGCACGGGATCACTGTAGAGCGTCCGCGCGGGCCGGTTTCAAGAGTGGCCGCAACACCTGCGTATTGCGGCCAACTCCGTCAAAACCGACCGACCGCATGGTCAGCGGGTATCTCCCCCGGGCCTCCCGCCGTCTTGGGCTACCGCGGCGCGCCCGGCCTCCAGGCGAGCCACGGGCAGGCGGAACGGCGAGCAGGAGACGTAGTCGAGTCCCGCGTCGTGGAAGAACCGCACCGACTCCGGGTCGCCGCCGTGCTCGCCGCACACGCCGAGCGTGAGGTCCGGGCGCGTGGCGCGGCCCTCGGAGGCCGCGAGTGCGACGAGTCGCCCCACCCCGTCCCGGTCCAGCGTCTCGAACGGGGAGACGCCAAAGATGCCCGCGTCCAGGTAGGCGGTGAAGAAGGACGCCTCGACGTCGTCGCGGGAGAACCCCCAGGTCGTCTGGGTGAGGTCGTTGGTCCCGAAGGAGAAGAACTCGGCGGCCTCGGCGATCTGTCCGGCGGTCAGTGCGGCTCGGGGCAGCTCGATCATCGTCCCCACCGGGAACAACACCTCTGCCCCGGTCTCCTCGGCCACGGCGGCGAACACCGCGTGGGCCTCGTCGCGGATGATCTCCAGCTCCTGGACGCCGCCGACCAGCGGGACCATAATCTCGGCGTGCGGCGATCCGCCTTCGCGGACCCGCTCGGCGGCGGCCTCGGCGATCGCCCGGATCTGCATCGCGAACAGCCCCGGGATCACCAGCCCGAGCCGCACGCCGCGCAGGCCGAGCATGGGGTTCTGCTCGTGCAGCCGGCGTACGGCGTCCAGCAGTGCGCGGTCGTCCGCGTCCTCCTCGCCGCGCGCCTCGGCGAGGGCGACGCGCACCGAGAGATCGGTCAGGTCGGGCAGGAACTCGTGCAGCGGCGGGTCGAGGAGGCGGATCGTCACCGGGAGGCCGTCCATCGCGGCGAGCACGTCCGCGAAGTCCCGGCGCTGGAGCGGCAACAGCGACTCCAGCGCGGCGGTCCGGCCTTCGTCGGAGTCGGCCAGCACCAGGCGCTCGACGTGCTTGCGCCGTTCGCCGAGGAACATGTGCTCGGTGCGCAGCAGGCCGATGCCCTGGGCGCCGAAGCGCAGGGCGCGCTCGGCGTCCTCCGCGGTGTCGGCGTTCGCGCGCACCCGCAGCCGCCTGCGGACGTCGGCGTGCGCCATGATCCGGTGCACCGCGGGCACCAGCCCGTCGGCCTGGTCCGGCGAAGGCGCGGTCCGGCCCTCGAAGTAGTCGACGACCGCGGAGGGCACGACGGGTGCCTCTCCGAGGTAGACACAGCCGCTGGTGCCGTCGACGGAGATCACGTCCCCCTCCGCGACCTCGACGCCGTCCGGAGCGGTGAACCGGCGCCGCGCGGGGTCGACGGCGAGCGACTCGGCCCCGCACACGCAGGTCTTGCCCATGCCGCGCGCGACCACCGCGGCGTGCGAGGTCTTGCCGCCCCGGCTGGTCAGGATGCCCTGGGCGGCGACCATCCCGGCGAGGTCGTCGGGGTTGGTCTCGCGGCGCACCAGGATCACGCGTTCGCCCCGGCTCGCCCACTCCACGGCGGTGTCCTGGTCGAAGACCGCGCGGCCCACGGCCGCCCCGGGCGAGGCCGCGATGCCCCGGGCGATCGGCCGGAATTCCCCGTCCGCGCCGTCGTCGCCCAAGTCGCCGTCGCCCGCGTCGCCGGTGTCCTCGGAGCGTTCGGCGAACCGGGGGAACATGAGCTGGGCGAGCTGCGCCCCGGTGACGCGGCGCAGCGCCTCGTCCTCGTCGATGAGCCCCTGGTCGACGAGCTGCGCGGCGATGCGGAACGCGGCCTCGGCGGTCCGCTTGCCGACCCGGGTCTGGAGCATCCAGAGTGTGCCGCGCTCGATGGTGAACTCGATGTCGCACAGGTCCCGGTAGTGCTCCTCCAACGTGCTCATGATGCCGAGGAGTTGGTCGTACGAGGTCTTGTCGAGGCGTTCGAGGTCGGCCAGCGGCACGGTGTTGCGGATGCCCGCGACGACGTCCTCCCCCTGCGCGTTGGCGAGGTAGTCGCCGTACACCCCCTGTTTGCCGGTCGCCGGGTCGCGGGTGAAAGCGACCCCCGTCCCGGAGTCGGAGCCCAGGTTGCCGAACACCATGGCGACGATGTTGACCGCGGTGCCGAGGTCGTCCGGGATTCGCTCCTGCCTGCGGTAGAGCCGCGCCCGCTCACCGTTCCAGGACGAGAAGACCGCGCGGACGGCCAGGTCGAGCTGGGTCCTGGGGTCCTGCGGGAAGTCCTGGCCGGCTTCCTTGGCGACGAGTTCCTTGTACGCGGCGACCAACGACCGCAGGTCCGACGCGTCCAGGTCGAGGTCGGACGCGGCACCCTTGGCGTCCTTGGCCGACTCCAGGCGCTCCTCGAAAAGTTCGCCGTCCACTCCGAGGACGGTCTTCCCGAACATCTGGATGAGTCGCCGGTACGAGTCCCAGGCGAAGCGCTCGTCGCCGGCCTGGGCTGCCAGTCCGTCGACGGACGCGTCCGACAGGCCGATGTTGAGGACGGTGTCCATCATTCCGGGCATCGAGAACGCGGCCCCGGAGCGCACGGAGACCAGCAGCGGGTCGTCCGGCTGCCCGAGCCGACGTCCCATGCGCTCTTCGAGCGCGGCCAGGTGGGCGTCGACCTCGGCACGCAGGCCGGAGGGCTCGTGGCCCTCGGCGAGGTAGGCGCGGCACGCCTCGGTCGTGATCGTGAACCCGGGCGGCACGGGCAGCCCGAGGTTGCTCATTTCCGCCAGATTGGCGCCCTTGCCACCGAGCAGGTCCTTGAGGTCCTTGTTGCCCTCGGCGAAGGCGTAGACGTATTTCGGGGTGTTCGGCACGGGTATCCCCCTCGCGCACGACGGAGAGCCGCGTGACCGCCGCCGCGGGGCCGAGGGAGGCCCCGCGCAAGAACCGGCGGTACCCGCGCGGCCCAATTGCCCTGATGGCCGGGAGCGTACCCGCCCGCGTCGGGGGGCACGTCCTCACACCAGGATCACGCCACGTGAATACCCCGGCACGTCGGCGCAGCCTGACCTGCCGTCGACGCCGCCCGGCGGGCACGGCCTACCATCGCGTGCGTGTCCGACCAGCAGATGTCCGAGCCCGCCGATCCCCGGCAGCCGTACGCGGAGCAGCCGCACCAGGCGCAGGCCCAGGCGCATGAGGCGCAGTCTCCACCGGGACAGCCTCCGTACGGGCAGCCGCAGCCGCCCTACGGCGGGCCTGTGCACGGTCGGCCGCCGTACGGGCAGGTGCCTCCGGCGCAGGCGCCATATGGACAACCGATGCACGGCGGCCCGGCGCCGCACGGATACGGGTACTACGCGCAGCAGCCATATCCGCCGTACGCCGGAATGCCCGCCGGGATGGCTTACGGCCGGCCCCTCCCGTACCCGGTCGAGATGCCGCGGTCGGTGCGGGCCGCGCGCACCGTGGTCTTCGTCCTGTTCGGGATCACCGTCGCCGTGGCGGTGATCGCCGGTGCCGCGGACCACAGCGCCCGGACGGCCGGGTTCGTGCTCGGGGCGTCGATCACCAACCTGGTCGCGTTCGTGCTCGCCCTGCGGTTCGAGAAGGGGCGCCGTGGTGTGCAGATCGGGGCGATCGTGTGCGCGAGCCTGGGCATCCTGATCGCGCTGAGCCGCGCGGCGCAGGGCCAGCCGCAACTGCTGGTCGGCGCCGTCGTCCAAGGCGTGCTCATCTCGCGGCTGGCGACCGCGGAGGCAAACGCCTGGTTCACGCGTCCGCGCCTTCGGTGACGCCGTCGCGGCCGGGACGACCGCTGCCGGTCAGCCGCCGGAGTGGTCGAGCTCCGCGTCGGAGGGCGGCGTCGCGCACTCGGGGTCGTCGAGCCAGCCCTCGGGCAGCACGACCTTCTTGCCTCCGGCGGTGCGGCCTCGCGGCCCGTCGGCCCCGGCGGGCCACGGCTGGTCCAGGTGCAGGCCGCCGAGCAGGTCGTCGAGCTGGGCGAGGTTGCCGACCATGGCGAGGCCGCGGCGCATCTCCGAGCCCACCGAGAACCCCTTGGTGTACCAGGCGACATGCTTGCGGAAGTCGGTGACGCCGCGCTCCTCGCCCATCCAGGCGCCGAGCAGCTCGGCGTGCCTGCGCATCACGGCGGCGACCTCGCGCAACGCGGGGCGGGCGCGCTCGTCGCTGCCCTCGAACACGGACACCAGGTCGCGGAACAGCCAGGGCCGGCCCAGGCATCCGCGTCCGACGACCACGCCGTCGCAGCCTGTCTCGCGCAGCATGCGCAGCGCGTCGTCTGCGTCCCAGATGTCGCCGTTCCCCAGGACCGGGATGTCGACGGCCTCCTTGAGACGGGCGATCGAGGACCAGTCGGCGGTGCCGCCGTAGTGCTGCTGCGCGGTGCGGCCGTGCAGCGCCACCCAGGTGACGCCCTCGTCCTGGGCGATGCGGCCCGCGTCCAGGTACGTCAGGTGCTCGTCGTCGATGCCCTTGCGCATCTTCATCGTGACGGGCAGGTGCCGGGCGTTCTTGACCGCCGAACGCAGGATGTCGCGCAGCAGGTTGCGCTTGTACGGCAGCGCCGAACCGCCGCCCTTGCGGGTGACCTTGGGCACCGGGCAGCCGAAGTTGAGGTCGATGTGGTCGGCGAGGTCCTCGTCGACGATCATCGCGGCGGCGCGGCCGACGACGTCTGGGTCGACCCCGTACAACTGGATGCTGCGCGGGCGCTCGGTCTCGGCGAACCGGATGAGGCGCATGGTCTTGTCGTCGCGTTCGACCAGCGCGCGGGTGGTGATCATCTCGCTGACGTAGAGGCCCGCGGGACGCGCCTCGGTGGCGCGTTCGGCCTGCTCCTGACACAGCGAGCGGAAGGGCGCGTTGGTGATGCCCGCCATCGGGGCGAGCACGACCGGCGGCCACACCTCGACGGGGCCGAGCCGCAGTGGCGCGAACTCCGAGTCCGCCGGACGGGCCTCGGCGGCGGTGCTCCCGGTCGGGGTCATGGCAGACGGCTCCTGGTCGGCTACGGCGGATCCACCCATTGTCACCCACCCGGTCCACCGCATTCCCCCACTTGTTGTTCTCAGAACGAGAAAAACCAGTGGCCCGGGAGCAAGACGGCCTGCCACGATGTCGCGGTCGGCACGGCCGCGAACACTGGAGGCGGGGACACATGAACGCGCACACACAGCCCGGGTCGGCTCACGACGCGACACACAGCACAGAGCCGGTGGCGATGCCCGAACCGCGCGACGTGGACAGCCTCAAGGCACTCGTCGCCACGGGTCAGCGCGTACGCTTCCTGCACTTCTGGGGGCACCGGCCGCAGCCCGACGGCTCGCTGGGCGCCGGATGTCTCAGCCAGTGGTGGCCTTCGCCGTTCACCGTCGACGGCGTGACGTACGCAACCGCCGAGCACTGGATGATGGCCGGCAAGGCCCGCATGTTCGGCGACGCCGACGCGGAAAGGCGCGCCATCGCGGCCAACCACCCCAAGGCCGCCAAGGCCGTAGGCCGCCAGGTGCGCGGCTTCGACGAGGCCACCTGGGTGGCGGACCGATTCGAGCTCGTCGTGGCGGGCAACGTGGCCAAGTTCGGCCAGGACCCCGACTTGCGTGCCTACCTGCTCGGCACCAACACCCGAATCCTGGTCGAGGCAAGCCCCCGGGACCGCATCTGGGGCATCGGCCTCGCCGCCACCGAGCCCTACGCCGACGACCCGGACAACTGGCAGGGCCTCAACCTGCTGGGCTTCGCCCTCATGGAAACCCGAGCCCGCCTCCGCGCGGAATCCGACAACGCATGAGGACAACCCATGAGCCCGCCCTCGGCCCGGCCCCACGCACGACCGGGAGCCGGGCCGAAGGGCTTGTTGCGCCCACCGCGGTCGGTTCACCCCATCGCCGTCCAACGGTCAGATGATCCGGGGGAACCGTCCCAGCGGCCCGCCATGATCGGCCTCGGCCTCAGGGACGCCGAGCCGAGTAGCACCGGCAGCGCGTAGCTCTCGGGCCGCGTCGCGCAGTTGCCCCAGGCGACGGCCACTCCCCCGGCGCCGCGGGCGCATCGCCGGTCGCGTCCGCGGTTGCCAGGGCGCGTTCGAGGTTCTTGCGTGCTCTGTGGATCCGGGGGTGCGCGGCATCGACGGTGCGTAGTCCCAGCATCTTCGCGATGTCGCGCGGGGCCGGCCCCTCCCACGCGACAAGCGCCGGCACCTCGCGGTCCCCCGGCGAGAGGCCCGCGTACGCCCGCCCGGCCTCGCCCCGGGCCGGCACCGGGCGAGGAGGCTACCAGCGGGTTGTCGCGGCTGGGGAATCGCGTGGCAGAGGTTGGCCCGGCACAACTATCACCTCTCGCTGCGGGTCGGCGTCGCAACGGAAGTGGCGGCAGGTTCGGCGGGTGGCGCGGTAGAGGACGAAGGTTCGGACGACCCTGCGGTTGCGCCGACCAGCGGACCGCCGTCCGCGTCCACGACCGGGTCGGCGATCCAGATGCGGGCCGGTCGCCCGGTCGCCAGGTCGCGGCCGGACATGACCTGGACGCGGAACGGATCGAAGCGCAGGAGGTGGTAGCCGGGATCGTCCGGACCTCGCCGCCAATACGCACGCGGGTCGTAGCCGACGCCGCGCGGACTGCCCGTCCTGTAGAGGTCCCAGATCGCGTGCTTGACCTCCGGGTCCTCGATCCAGGTTGCGACGGCGTCGGCGGAGGCCGTGTTCTGCGACGGCGCCCAATACGACAGTGTCGAATGCGGGTTCGCCGCGAGGTGGGCCTTCTTGACGCGCGTCGGGAAACTGGCGAGCCACCCGACCGGCCTGCCGTCGACCACCTCCCAAATCGGCAGCAGGACGCGCGCCCTCGGGCGCCCGAGGCTGTCGACGGTGGTCATCGTGGCGTATTTGATCTCGGCGACGGTACGCAGGAAATCCTCGGCGACAACGGAGAAGTCGCGGGTCGTGGCGGCCATGGCAGTGCCTCCTCGCAGCTCGGGGAAGGTTCCCCGAGAGCCTGTCAGTTCCCTTTGGTGCCTATCGGCTCCCGGGGACATCGTGCGCCCGGCGCGGGCCGGCGCGGAAGTAGGCACTTCAAAGTGACCGAGGCACCCCCGCAACACCCGGCGGGGAGGCACGTAGGAGGAGCAGGCAGGTCACGGCGAGACAGGACGCGTCCGGCCCCGGCGAGTACACACACCAGCCGCGCCGTCCTCCGAACAGTTGGAGCCCGGATCCGGCAGGTGCACAAACGGGCACGGCCCCGGGTTCTTCGCCGTCCTCCGAAGAGGCGGCACGGAGCCCGGGGCCGAGGCCGTACTGGTAGCCCTACCGATGAACGAACCCGCTCAGCAACCCAGCAGGCGCGGCGCCAAGTACTCGCGGACGCGGTCCAGGGAGACGCGCTCCTGGCCCATGGTGTCGCGGTCGCGGATGGTCACCGCGTTGTCCTCAAGGGTGTCGAAGTCGACGGTGATGCAGAACGGCGTGCCGATCTCGTCCTGGCGGCGGTAGCGGCGGCCGATGGCGCCCGCGTCGTCGAAGTCGACGTTCCAGTACTGCCGCAGCTCGGCGGCCAGGCCGCGGGCCTTGGGCGACAGGTCGGCGTTGCGCGAGAGCGGGAGCACGGCGGCCTTGACCGGGGACAGGCGCGGGTCGAGGCGCATGACGACGCGCTTCTCCATGACGCCCTTGGCGTTCGGCGCCTCGTCCTCGTTGTACGCGTCGATCATGAACGCCAGCATCGCCCGGTTGACGCCCGCCGCCGGTTCGATGACATACGGCATCCAGCGCTCCTTCGTCTCCTGGTCGAAGTAGGAGAGGTCGGTGCCGGAGTGCTTGGAGTGCGTCGAGAGGTCGAAGTCGGTGCGGTTGGCCACGCCCTCCAGCTCGCCGAACTCGTTGCCGCCGAACTGGAAGCGGTACTCGATGTCGGCGGTGCGCTTCGAGTAGTGCGACAGCTTCTCCTTCGGGTGCTCGAAGAAGCGCATGTTCTCCTCACGCAGGCCGAGCCCCGTGTACCAGTTCCAGCGCTCCTGGAGCCAGTACTCGTGCCACTTCTCGTCCTCGCCCGGCTTGACGAAGAACTCCATCTCCATCTGCTCGAACTCGCGCGTGCGGAAGATGAAGTTGCCCGGCGTGATCTCGTTGCGGAAGCTCTTGCCGATCTGCGCGATGCCGAACGGCGGCTTCTTGCGGGCGCTCTCCTGAACCAGCTTGTAGTTCACGAAAATGCCCTGCGCGGTCTCCGGACGCAGGTACGCACGGCCCGACTCGTCCTGCACCGGGCCGAGGTACGTCTGGAGCAGCCCGTTGAACAGCTTCGGCTCCGTGAAGGCGCCCTTGGTGCCGCAGTTGGGGCAGTTGACGTCGGCGAGGCCGCCGGCCGGCGGGCGGCCGTGCTTGGCCTCGTACGCCTCCTCCAGATGGTCCGCCCGGAACCGCTTGTGGCACGAGGTGCACTCGGTCAGCGGGTCGACGAACGCCTCGACGTGGCCGGACGCCTCCCACACCTCGCGCGCGAGGATGACCGACGAGTCCAGTCCGACGATGTCGTCGCGCGAGGTGACCATCGAGCGCCACCACTGGCGCTTGATGTTCTCCTTGAGCTCCACGCCGAGCGGTCCGTAGTCCCACGCGGCCCGCTGGCCGCCGTAGATCTCACTGCACGGGTAGACGAACCCGCGGCGCTTGCTCAGTTGGACGATGGTGTCGATCTTGTCGGCGGCCACGATGCTCTCTTCGGTGCGACGATGCGGTCAGTGACGGTGTTCGCACAGGGTACCGGCGCGCGGAGCACCGCGGCCACGTCGTAGTCACTCGCAGCGACGTACGCCCGCCACCCCGCGGAGCGCGGGCCCTACCGTCCGCAATTGACAATCATTGTCATCTAAGTTGAGAATGATTGTCATGAACATACGCCGCGCCGTCCCCGCGTCCCTGCTTGCCGCGACCACCGCGTCCGCGCTGCTGCTCACCGCCTGCGGCACGGACGACACGGCGGAGGCCACCGGCAGCGGGTCCGTGGACGTCGTCGCGTCGTTCTACCCCCTCAAGTTCGTGGCCCAGCAGGTCGGCGGGCCGGAGGTCAGGATCACCAACCTGACGAAGGCCGGCGTCGAACCGCACGACCTCGAACTGACCGCCAAGCAGGTGGCCGGCATCGAGGACGCCGACGTCGTCCTCTACCTCAAGGGCTTCCAGCCCGCCGTCGACAAGGCCGTCGACCAGAACAAGCCGAAGCACACCGTGGACGCCGCCGCGCTCAGCCCGCTGGAGAAGCACGGCACCGAGGTCGACGGCAGCGAGCACGGCGACGAGCACGCGGGCGAGGAAGGCCACGCCGAAGAGGAGCACAGCGCGGACGACGGCCACGACCACTCCGACGGCGACCCGCACCTGTGGCTCGACCCGACCCGCCTCGCCGCCGTCGCGAACGGCGTCGCCGAGACCCTCGCCCAGGCCGACCCCGCCCATGCGCAGGACTACCGCACCCGCGCCGCCGACCTGAAGGGCAAGCTCGACGCCCTCGACAACGAGTACAAGACCGGGCTGGCCAACTGCCAGCGCAAGGAGTTCGTGACCAGCCACGCCGCCTTCGGCTACATAGCCGACCGCTACGGCCTGCACGAGATCGCGGTCAACGGCGTCAACCCCAAGTCCGAGCCCGCCCCCGGCCGCATCGCCGACCTCCAGGACCTGGTCAGGGAGAAGGGCGTCACCACGATCTTCTTCGAGACCCTGGCCAGCCCCAAGACCGCCGAGACCCTGGCCCGCGACACCGGCGTCTCCACCGGCGTCCTCGACCCGATCGAGGGAATCAAGGACGAGGCCGCGAACGATTACTTCTCCGTCATGCGTGCCAACCTCGACGCCCTGCGGAAGGCCCTCTCATGCTCGTGAGCCCCGACCGGGGCCAGGTCCCGGTCCCCGCGCAGCCCCGCCGTCCCGGGCACCGCGCCGATGCGGGCCTCCGCGCCCCGTGCCAGGGTGGTGCCACCATGACCGACTCCGGCACAGCCGACCCCGCCACCCCGGCCGCGCCCCCCGCCGTACGCCTGACCGGCGGCACCGCCGCCCTCGGCGGCCGCACCGTGCTGCGCGGCGTCGACCTCAAGGTGGAGCGCGGCGAGGTGGTCGCGCTGCTCGGCGCCAACGGCTCCGGCAAGTCCACGGTGGTCCGCTCCCTCGTCGGCCTGGTGCCGCTCACCGGCGGGCACATCGAGCTGTTCGGGACGCCGTACGCGAAGTTCCGCGACTGGTCGCGCGTCGGGTACGTCCCGCAGCGCACCACCGCCGCCGCCGGGGTGCCCGCGAGCGTGCGCGAGGTCGTCGCGTCCGGACGCCTCACCCGGCGCCGGATGTTCCGCCTCGGCGGCGACGACCGGGCCGCCGTCGACGAGGCCCTGGCCGCGGTCGGCATGCTCGACCGCGCGCGCGACGGCATCGACGCGCTGTCCGGTGGCCAGCAGCAGCGCGTGCTCATCGCCCGCGCCCTCGCCCGCCGCCCCGACCTGCTGATCATGGACGAGCCGATGGCGGGCGTGGACCTCGCCAGCCAGGAGGTCCTCGCCGAGACGCTCAGCCGCCAGCAGGAGGACGGCCGCTCGGTGCTGCTCGTACTGCACGAACTCGGCCCGCTCGAACCGCTGATCGACCGCGCCGTCGTGCTGCGCGAGGGCTGCGTGTGCCACGACGGCGCACCGCCGCCCGCCACCGGACAGCACGCCCTGCCGGGTCACGACCACGTGCACCCGCACGCCGACGAGCACCACGCCGCCAGGCCCGGGCTTCTGTCATGACCACCCCCGCGACCCCAGGACTGCCGACGTGAGCCTGCTCCAGTACGAGTTCATGCAGCGCGCGCTGCTCGCCGCGCTGCTCGTCGGCATGACCGCCCCCGCCGTCGGCGTCTACCTCGTGCAGCGCCGCCAGGCCTTCATGGGCGACGGCATCGGCCACGTGGCGCTCACCGGCGTCGGCCTCGGGCTGCTGCTCAACGGGTCCCCCGTGCTCTTCGCGGTGCTCACCGCCGCCGCGGGCGCGATCGCGATCGAGTTGATCCGCGAGCGCAGCAAGGTGAGCGGCGACGTCGCCCTGTCCGTGCTCTTCTACGGCGGTATCGCGGGCGGCGTGATGCTGGCGAGCCAGTCCGACTCCGGGGCGAACCTCGACGCGTACCTCTTCGGCCAGCTCACCTCGGTCTCCGAGGACGACCTCCGGGTGATCGTCGTCCTCGCCGTCGCGGTGCTTGCGGTGACCATCGGCCTGCGGCGTCCGCTCTTCACGGTGTGCCAGGACGAGGAGTTCGCGCGCGTCACCGGCCTGCCCGTCCGCGCGCTCAACCTGCTGATCGCGGTGACCGCCGCGATCACCGTCACCGTGGCCATGCGCGTCGTCGGCCTGCTGCTGGTCAGCGCCCTGATGGTGGTGCCGGTCGCGATCGCCCAGCAGCTCACCCGCAACTTCGCGCTCACCGCCGCGGCGTCCATCGGCATCGGCGTGGTGGTGTCCGTCTCCGGCACCACGCTCACCTACTACGTCGAGGCGCCCCCGGGCGCGACCATCGTCCTGCTCGCCATCGGCCTGTTCGTCGTGGTCGGCATCGCGGCGGCGCCGCTCAACCGCCGCCGGGCGCGGCGCGCCGCACTCGCCGCCGAATCCCGCACCGACCTCGACACCGACGGCACGGCCCTCGGACGCCTCCCGCAGGACGACCTCCAAGTCGACGCGGCCCCGCGGCCCGACGGCGGCACCTCCGCTTCCGGCACAATGTCGGGGACGCGCCGCGCCCCGGGCGCCGTCGAGAAGCCGCACGTCGAGGAGGAGCCCCGGTGACCACCGCGAACAGCCCGGCCCGTGGCAGGTCGACGCGGCAGCGCACGGCCGTGTCCAGCCTGCTCGACGAGGTGGAGGACTTCCGCAGCGCCCAGGACCTGCACGACCTGCTCAAGCAGCGCGGCGAGTCCGTCGGCCTGACGACGGTCTACCGCACGCTCCAGTCCCTCGCCGACGCCGGCGAGGTCGACGTGCTGCGCACCCAGGACGGCGAGTCGGTCTACCGCCGGTGCAGTCAGGGCCACCACCACCACCTGGTCTGTCGCGCCTGCGGCCGGACCGTCGAGGTCGAGGGCCCGGCGGTCGAGCGCTGGGCGGGCCGCATCGCCGCCGAACACGGCTTCACCGACGTCTCCCACGAACTGGAGATCTTCGGCACCTGCGGCCCCTGCACCCTCGCTGCCCGCGGCTGACCCGGAACACGAGTCCGTGTCGACGGCCCGTCACTCCCGTCACTCCCGTCACCCCCGCAGCGCGAACCGCCGCGGCACCGCGAACGATTCCGCGGTCGTCTCGGTGAACACCACCTCGCGGACACGCACCTCGACGTCCAGCCGCTGACCGGCAAGGCTCCGGAAGCACTCGGGGCCGCGGTCGGACGTGCGCGGATGCACGATCGTCGCGTGCGGTGCGACGCCCGGACACCGCATCATGGGCGGCCGCAGCAGGTCGTCGCGCAGCGCCGTCCAGGCACCGCCCACATCGTCGATCTCGACGAACACGCCGCCCCGACCCGCCTCTTCGGCGACGACGCCGCGGAGCCCCAACCGAAACGGCGCGGTACGCCCACACGCCGCCTCGGCCCGTGCCGACAACAACTCCTCATCGGCGGTCTCCTCGGGATAGACGAGGGTGATGTGCGGTGGCACGACGGCCGCCATCACCGGGTCCCACTCCTCCCGCCAGGCCGCCAAACGGTCCACCGCGAGACCCGCCAACAGCACCGCAAGGTGCCGACGCACCACGCGAGCCCCTCCCTCCCGGCCCGACACCGCACCACGCACGGCGCCGGGCGATGGCTGTCGTCTCGACGACGTACCGCTATTCGTACGGCTCCCTCGGCGCCGGGACCGTCTCCACACTCGTCGCGGTGAGAGCGGGGGTGGCGGACTCGGACGCCGCCTCGCCGGTCTTGAGCCACGTGCCCACGACGGTCACCCAGGTGTCCGTCGGCGGCGCGGGGACGCCGTGGATCTGCACCTTGCGAGCCACCGCGTCGGCCGCGCAGCAACTGATGACCAGGCGGTTGATGTACCAGGTGCCGTCCTTGCCGGGAGTGGCGAAGCCGGTCATCCGGACGTTGCGGCCCTTGAGCGTCTCGGCCGGGTCCCAGACCGCGCGTACGCCGAAGTCGCCGAGGGTCATGTCGTACGGGTCACCGGGCGGCAGGGCCGGAAAGCCCGCGTCGACCGTCTTGGCGGCGGGTTTGGCGATCGTGGTGTCGGACCGCTCCGCGGTGTACGACCCGAGTGCCGGAGGAGCGATCAGGAACAGCGCGAGCACGGGCAGGCACAGCAGCCAGGCGACATGCGGCCCTTTGCTGTGGTCGTGTCCGTGATCGTGGCCGTGATCGTGCCCGTCGTCGTCTCCCTGGCTGTCACGATGATCAGGGCTGTGGCTGTGGCTGTGGTCGTGGTCGGTGCCGTGGCCGTGGTCGGTGCCGTGGGCCTGGCCGTCACCGCCCGTCGCCGGGACGTGCGCCTCCGCGCGCTCGTGCTTGCGCAGGATCCCGTCCCGGACGACCCCGGCCGCGCCCAAGGCGAGCAGGATCGCCCCGGAGGCGATCAGCGCCGGGCGCAGGCCCTCCTTGACGTACCGCAGGTACATCGCGTCGTCGAGCGAGATGCGCAGCAGTGCCGCGCCGATGAGGACCAGCACGATCGACTGGACGTCGCGTTTCACAGCAGCCACCACCCCACCGCGATGCTGGTCAGCACCGCGACCACGAACGTCGCACTGGAGAACCGGGCAGCGAAGCCCTTGCCGAACGTGCCGGACTGCAAGGCGATCAGCTTCACGTCCACCATCGGGCCGACGACCATGAAGGCCAGCTTGGCGGTCGGCGAGAAGCCCGTCAGGCTCGCCGCCACGAACGCGTCGGCCTCCGAGCACACGGCGAGGATCACGGCCAGGAACGCCAGCGCGATGATGCCGATCCACCAGTTGTCCGAGACCGCGTCGATGACGTCCTTCGGGACGGTCACGTTGAGCGTCGCGGCCGTTATGGCGCCGACCACCAGGAAGCCGCCGGCGTGCAGGAAGTCGTGCTGCATGCCGGTGCGGAAGTCCTCCCACCGCGACCCGGAGCCCGGCTCGGTGAAGCGCTTGGGGATGCGCAGCCACTCCGCCTTGCCGAAGCGCACCCACAGCCAGCCCATGAAGACGGCGGTGGCGAGCGACGCGGCGAAGCGCGCGAACACCATCTCGGGGCGCCCCGGGAAGGCAACGGCCGTCGCCGTCATGACGATCGGGTTGATCGCGGGCGCCGACAGCAGGAAGGCCAGCGCCGCGGCCGGTGCCACGCCGCGGGCCATCAGGCCCCCGGCGACCGGCACCGACGCGCACTCGCAGCCGGGCAGCACCGCGCCCGCCGCGCCCGCGACCGGCACGGCGAGGGCCTCGTTGCGCGGCAACGCCTTGGTGAACACCGACGCCGGGACGAACGCGGTGATCGCCGCCGAGATGACCGTGCCGAGCACCAGGAACGGCAGCGCCTGCACGGCGATCGCGACGAAGACCGTGCTCCAGGTCTGGATCGCCCGCGTGTCGAGCCGGTCGACGATCCAGGACTGGCCGACCAGCAGCACCAGCAGACCGACGACGAACAGTTCGAGTTGGCCGGGCCGCCACGGGCGCGCCGCGGCGGCCTCACCCGCCGGAGCGCTTCGCCCCTGCCCGGGCACGCCCGTGCCCCGACCCGCGGCGGACGCGGAATCGGGCGTAGGCGCGGAAGCCTCGGCACTCCCGGCCTCGGGGTTCGCGGCCTCGGGGCCGTGATGCGGCGGTGGTCCGTGCGCGGGCACGGTCTGCTCGGACATGCTGTTCATGCTGGCATCCGGGCGGCCGTGCGGCGCGCAAATGTCACCCGGTTCCGCGACCGTTTTGCTGCGGGTTTACCGCGTGTTCGGATCGGCCGCCGGCGCCGGGTCGGCGGTGACGATGTTCGGCAGCGCACCGCCGTAGCGGCGGTCTCGGGAGACGTACGACTCGACGGCCTTCCACAGGTGCGTGCGGTCGAAGTCCGGCCAGAGGACGTCGTCGAACACCATCTCGGCGTAAGCCGACTGCCACAGCAGGAAGTTCGAGGTGCGCTGCTCCCCCGACGAGCGGATGAACAGGTCGACGTCCGGCATGTCCGGCTCGTCGAGATAGCTCGCGAACAGTTCCTCGTCGATCTTCTTCGGGTCCACCTTGCCCTCGCGCACGTCCCGGGCCAGGGCCGCCGCCGCGTCCACGATCTCGGCGCGGCCGCCGTAGTTGATGCACATCGCGAGGGTCAGGCGCGTGTTGTGCTTGGTGCGCTCCTCGGCGATCTCCAACTCGCGGATCACGCTCTGCCACAGCCGCGGGCGGCGGCCGCACCAGCGGATGCGCACGCCCAGCTCGTCCATCTCGTCGATGCGCCGGTGGATGGTCTCGATGTTGAAGCCCATCAGGAAGCGCACCTCCTCGGGCGAGCGCTTCCAGTTCTCGGTGGAGAAGGCGTACGCCGACACGTACTCCACGCCGATCTGCGCCGCTCCCTCGACCACGTCGAACAGCGAGGCCTCGCCGGCCGTGTGCCCGTCGGTACGGGCCAATCCGCGCTCCTTGGCCCAGCGTCCGTTGCCGTCCATGACGAGCGCGACGTGCCGGGGCACGAGGTCGCGCGGGAAGCCGGGCGGCTGCGCACCGCCCGCGTGCGGCTTGGGTTCGCGGTACTCGTGCGGCTGCCGGACCGCGGTCCGCGCCGCCGACTGCTGCGGCCTCCTCAGGAAGGAGAGCAGACCCCATCGGCCGCGTGCCTGACTCACGATGATCGCTCCACCAGTCTCAACGAGCGGATGCCCCGCTCCAAGTGCCATTGCAGATACGCGGCCACCAGGCCGCTCCCCTCGCGCCGGTACCGCGGCTCGCTCGCGTCGGCACCGGCCCAGTTACCGGTCAGCAGCGCGCCGAGCAGGTCCAGGGTCTCGGGAGAGGGTACGACGGATCCGGCCGGGCGGCAGTCACCGCAGACCACGCCGCCGCCCGCGACGGAGAAGAAGCGGTGCGGCCCGGGCAGCCCGCAGCGCGCGCAGTCGGCGAAGCTCGGCGCGTACCCGGCCACCGCGAGCGAGCGCAGCAGGAAGGCGTCCAGCACCAGAGCGGGCTCGTGGGTCTTGGCACCGAGCGTGCGCAGCGCCCCGATGAGCAGCAGGTACTGCTGCAACGCGGGCTCACCCTCGTGGTCGGTCAGCCGCTCGGCGGTCTCCAGTATCGCGGTGCCCGCGGTGTACGCCGGGTAGTCCGACACCAGCCCGCCGCCGTACGCCCCCAGAGTCTCCACCTGCGTGATCGCCGGAAGCCCACGCCCGGGGAAGTCGCTGCCCTTGACGAAGAACTGCGCGTCGACGTGCGCGAACGGCTCGACGCGCGCGCCGAACTTCGACTTCGTACGCCGCACTCCGCGCGCCACCGCCCTTATCCGGCCGTGTCCGCGCGTAAGCAGGGTGATGATGCGGTCCGCCTCGCCCAACTTCTGGGTGCGCAGCACAACACCCTCGTCGCGGTAGAGACCCATGCCCCCATTATTGACTCCCGGGACGACAGGTGGTGCGGCGTCCCAGCCCAGAAACGCAGAAGCGCAGAAGCCCAGATGCGCAGACGCTCGGTTGCTCGGTTGCTCGGTTGCTCAGAGCGGCATGTGGCCTGCGGCCTCGTCGAGCACCCGGTCCACCTCGGCCCGGCTGAGCCCGAGCCAGGCCCCGGCCGACAGCAGCATGTCCAGCTCCAGCGTGCGGTACGGCCCGTCGGCCAGAGCCACGCGCGCGCCCACCGCAACGAGCCGCGCGCGGCCTTCCGGTGCCAGGTGGTCCGCGAGGGCGACGAGCGCCTCGGCGGCGTCGTCGTCGCCTATGTGCGCGTACAGGTCCGCGCCGAGGAGTTCGTCGGTGTACGCCAGGACCCCGGCCTCGCGCACCGCGGCAATTGCGGCCGCCCGCGCGGCCGGTGACGATTCGCCTCCGGCGACGAGCGCGCCGATCGCGAGCGCGCGGGTCACGTCCCGCAGGAGGACGGTGAGCCTTCGCCCGGTGGGAACTTCGAGCACCGTGCGGTCGAACACCACGCGGCAGACCCCGCATTCGACGCTGCCGGTCGCTCGGGACAGCGGCAGGACGGGTATGCCGAGCACGATGAGCCGACGACGTCCCACGCCGTACTGATACCGCCGGTCACCGCCGCACTCCGGGCAGAAGAACTCACCGTCATCGAGCACTTTCCGCAGTGTCCGGACCCCCACGATGACCACCATGCCGTGGCTCCCCTGCACCCCTCGGCCGCGAACCGCCAACGCGCGCTCCCGCGTTCGATACTCGCACAGTTTTCACGGCACGTCATCAATTAGGCACACAGAGCTACAGTTCGATGAGCATGGCAGCTACTCCCGTGACAGAAGGGGCAGTTGGGGCAGGTGGCAAGGGAAATGAGGGCGGAGAGGAGGCGAGACGAAAGAGGGCGAGGGGTGGGGCATGGGGCATGAGGGGGCATCGGGTCGGCGCCGCAGCCTCCGTCGCCGGCATCTCCGCCTCCCTCCCGACCATCGGCCGCCCGGCCTCTCCGCCGACCTGCCGGCGGCGGGGCGGCACGACGGTACGACCGCAAGACCACAAAGCCGCACGAGGGGCCGCGGCAACGGGGGCGGCAGC
>NZ_JBPKBH010000029.1:0-28123 GCF_051388915.1 Yinghuangia sp. YIM S09857
ACATCCAACCGGCGTCAGGCACCCCGAAGCCAACCGGCAACCCGGTCAACGTTTCCGGTCACAGCACTAGGTGGCCATCGAACGCCATCCCGCGTGGGCGGTACGCCTCCGCGAACTCGAAGCGCAGGCCGCCGCCGTCGACGACCGGGACCGGAGCGCCGGGCGGCCTCCGGCGGTTCGGCCTCCCGGCGGGCGGCTGGTTCCTCGCGCTACCCGTGCCCCGCGCGTTCCTCATCGTGATCCCGCTGGTCATGCCACCCCTGCACCTGGCGCAGCAGGGCCGCCGTCCCTTGGAGGGCTGGGCGGACTGGGGTCAGGGGAGGCGGGGGGTGGACAGGCGGAGGAGGAGTTCCAGGTCGGGGATGTCGAAGGCGGGGATGCGGAGGCGGCGGGTCGGGGGGTGGCCCAGGGGGAAGGTGTCGGGGGTGCGGCCCTGGGTGTCCTGGTAGTCGATGCGGAGGAGTGAGCCGAGGTCGGCTTCGGTTTCGGCCGCGTACATGAAGGTGTTGCGGAGCGAGGTGATCGCGGCCCAGGGGATGTCGGTGCCTTCGTGGCGCAGGCCCTCGGGGGTGGCGGTGAGGGGGCCGCGGGTAACCTCGCCGCCGTTTGCCAACGCGGCTTCTGCGGCGGGGAGTTGGGCGTCGACGACCTTGCGGCAGAGGTGGTCGACCAGGGGCGCGAGGGGCGAGGTCGGCAGGTTCAGGTTGCCGCCGACGTGGATCAGGAACTCGGGCCTGGTGACGGGGGGATCCATCATCGTTGCGCGGGCGACGGTGTCGTCGGCGAACTGGAGCATCAGTCGGTGGGTCCACCTGATGTGGACCATGGGGAAGGGGAGGTCGTCGTCTTCGCCGACTTCAGCCGAGCTGTTGTCGACGCGTCCTTGGTCTTCGGCGGCGTCGATCTCCATGTCGTTGGCGGACCAGACGTGAGCGACGTCCTGCCACGCGTACGTGCGGGGTGTGGTGTCGCGCTCGCGGCCCTCGGTGTCGCCGAGCAGCACCAAGCGGTCCTCGTAGACCGCGATTTCGGCTCTCCGCAGCCCGGTCGTGCGGTTGACCGTGCAGGCCAGCGTCCCCTTGGGGGCGCCTCCGGCCGGTTTGCGCGAACGTCGCCACCACATGGCCATTCCGACACCCCCGTTGGGACCGTACGGTCCTGATGGCTGGGCACACTAGCCGCCGTGGCAGGCGGTGTGACCACGGCGGCGTCGCGAGAAACGGCGAGGGCGGCCGTCCCGGAGTGGTCCCGGGGCGGCCGCCCTTCGAGGCGGGGTGGGTCAGCCGAGGCGTTCGATGATGGTGACGTTGGCGAGGCCGCCGCCCTCGCACATGGTCTGGAGGCCGTAGCGGCCGCCGGTGCGCTCCAGGCGGTGCAGGAGGGTGGTCATCAGGCGCGCGCCGGTGGCGCCGAGGGGGTGGCCGAGGGCGATTGCGCCGCCGTCGGGGTTGACCTTGGCGTGGTCGGCCTTGATGTCCTTCATCCAGGACAGCACGACCGGCGCGAAGGCCTCGTTGATCTCGACGCTGTCGATGTCGTCGATGCCGAGGCCGGTCTTGGCGAAGGCGTACTGGGTGGCCGGGATCGGTGCGGAGAGCATCTCGATCGGGGAGCCGCCGCGCACGCTGATGTGGTGGATGCGGGCGCGCGGGGTCAGGCCGTACTGCTTGAGGGCGCGTTCCGAGACGATCAGCAGCGCGGCCGCGCCGTCCGAGATCTGCGAGGCGACGGCGGCGGTCATGCTGCCGTCCTCCATCAGAACCTTGAGCTCGGCCATCTTCTCCAGCGTGGTGCCCCGGCGCGGCGGCTCGTCGGTGGTGACCAGGTTGCCGTCGACCTCGATCGGGGCGATCTCCTTGGCGAAGTGGCCGTTGTCGATCGCGTGCAGCGCGCGCTCGTGCGAGGCGAGGGCGAATTCCTCCATCTCGCGGCGCGTGATGCCCCAGCGCTTGGCGATCAGCTCGGCGCCGTAGAACTGGTCGACGGGCTCATCGCCGTACCGTGCGACCCAACCCTTGGAGCCGGAGAACGGGTCGGTGAAGCCGAACTGCGCCGCCGAGGTCATCGCCGCCGAGATCGGGATCTGGTTCATGTTCTGCACGCCGCCGGCGATGACCACGTCGTTCGTGCCCGACATGACGGCCTGCGCGGCGAAGTGGATGGCCTGCTGCGACGACCCGCACTGGCGGTCGATCGTGACGCCCGGCACGTCCTCGGAGTATCCGGCCGCGAGCCACGCGGTGCGGGCTATGTTGCCCGCCTGCGGGCCGATGGCGTCGACGCAGCCGAGCATGACGTCCTCGACCGTGTCGGGGTCGATGCCGCTGCGCTCGACGACGGCCTTGAGGGCGTGTGCCCCCAGGTCCGCCGGGTGGACGCCCGCGAGGGAGCCCTTCTTGCGGCCGACCGGCGTACGGACCGCCTCGACGATGTATGCCTCGGGCATCGGCTCTCCCAAGCTCTACCGGGTGATGTGACGGACTCTTGCGCCGACCCCGGCTTCGGGGTCGGATTCTGCGACGGAACTCTGCAATGGTCGGGGACTGTGCGACGGAGTGCGACGGAGTGATGTAACGGACACCGTCTCAACCACTGACCTGACGGTCCGTCAGTTATATGCTACCCGCGCCCGGCGAAACGCCGAAGACGCGAGCAGTGTGAGGAGTGTCCCGGTGGATCTGGAGTTCTCACCGAAGGAGCAGGAATTCCGGCAGGAGGTCCGCTCCTGGCTGGAGGCCAACGTTCCGGCCACCCCCCTGCCCTCGATGGACACGGAGGAGGGCTTCCGGCTCCACCAGGAGTGGGAGCGGAAGCTCTTCGACGCCCGTTGGGCGGTCGTCTCCTGGCCCAAGGAGTACGGCGGCCGCGAGGCCGGCCTGACCGAGTGGCTGATCTTCGAGGAGGAGTACTACCGCGCGGGCGCGCCCGGCCGGGTGAGCCAGAACGGCATCTTCCTCTTCGCCCCGACCGTGTTCGAGTTCGGCTCCAAGGAGCAGCAGGACCGCTACCTGCCCAAGATGGCCTCCGGCGAGGAGATCTGGGTGCAGGGCTGGTCCGAGCCCGAGGCCGGGTCCGACCTCGCCAACGTGCGCTCGCGCGCGGACCGCGACGAGGAGCGCGGCGGATGGGTGCTCAACGGGCAGAAGATCTGGAGTTCGCGCGGCACGTACGGGCACCGCCTCTTCGGCCTCTTCCGCACCGACCCGGAGTCGCGGCGGCACCACGGCCTGACGTACTTCATGGTCGACCTGGCCTCACCCGGGGTGACCGTGCGCCCGATCCCGCAGCTCGACGGCGAGCCCGGCTTCGCCGAGGTCTTCCTGGACGACGTCTTCGTCCCGGACGCCGACGTGCTGGGCGGCGCGGGCGAGGGCTGGAAGATCATGATCGCCACCACCGGCAGCGAGCGCGGCCTCAACCTGCGCAGCCCGGGCCGGTTCCTGGCCCCCGCGAACCGCCTCCTGGACCTCTACAAGGAGCGCGGCGGCGGCGACCAGGTGCTGCGCGACGCGGCGGTGCAGGCGTGGATGGACGCCGAGGCGTACCGCCTGTTCACCTTCGGCACCGTCACCAAGCTGCTGGACGGCGGCCAGATCGGCGCCGACTCGTCCATCAACAAGGTCTTCTGGTCGCAGATGGACGTCGAGCTGCACGCCACCGCGCTGAAGCTGCTCGGCGGGTACGGCGAGCTCGACGAGGGCTCGCCCGACGCCGTCGACGGCGCGCGCTGGCTGGACGGCTTCCTCTTCGCCCTCGGCGGCCCGATCTACGCGGGCACCAACGAGATCCAGCGCAACACGATCGCGGAACGCATCCTCGGCCTCCCTCGGGCCAAGTAGGCAGTCCCGGGCCAAGCGAGCAAAGGAAACTGACGATGCGTCTGGCATTCACTGAGGACCAGCAGCTCTTCCGGGAGACCGTGCGGGACTTCCTGGCCGCGAGCTGCACCACCGAGCACCTGCGCGCCGCGTGGGCGGCGGACAGCGCGGTGTCGTCGCGCTGGGCCGAGCTGGCCAAGATCGGCGTGACGGGGCTCGTCGTCCCCGAGGCGCAGGACGGCCTCGGCCTGACCGACGAGGAGCTGTCGGCGGTCCTGGAGCAGGCGGGGTACGCGGCGCTGCCGGAACCGCTGCTGGAATCCGCGGTCGCCGCCGGACTGCTGGCCGAGTTCGCCCCGGGCGCCGGGTGGCTGGAGAAGATCGCGGCGGGCGAGGCGACGGCGTCGGTGCTCCTGCCGGGACAGCCGTTCGCGATCGAGGCGGCGGCGTCCGACGTGCTGGTGGTGGGTCTGGTCAACGCCGCGGGCGAGGCCGAGGTGCACGTCGCGAACCCGGCCGACTACGACCTTGTCGCGCAGCGCTCGGTGGACCGCAGCCGCAAGCTGTTCCGGGTCGGCTTCGCGCCGGAGCCGGAGAGCCTGGTCGCCTCCGGTCCGGCGGCCGCGGCCGCACTGGCGCGGGCCGCGGACCGGGGCGCACTGGGCGCCTCGGCGATGCTGCTGGGGCTCGCGAGGCGCATGTTGGACATGGGCGTCGAGTACGCCAAGCAGCGCGTCCAGCGCGGCGTGCTCATCGGCACGCACCAGTCCGTGCAGCACCACCTGGCGAACGTGCTCATCAAGATCGAGTTCGCCCGTCCCGTGGTGATGCGCGCCGCGTACTCGCTGGCCCGCGACCTGCCGTCGGCCGCGCGCGACGTGTCGATGGCCAAGATCTACGCCGCCGAGGCGGCCGACCTCGCGGCCCGCAACTCGCTCCAGGTGCACGGCGCGATCGGGTACACCGAGGAACACGACCTCCAGCTCTTCATGAAGCGTGCCTGGGCGCTGGGCGCGGCGTGGGGCGACTCGGGTCACCACCGCGCGCGGGTGGCGGCGGATCTGCTGTCGGACGCACCGGCGCCGCTGACGCCGGGGTTCTGAGCGGGGGCGTTTGTGAACAGTCGTTTGGGAACAGTCGTTTTGTGAACAGTCGTTTTGTGAACAGTCGTATATGAACGGCCGTTTGCGAACCGGCGTTTGCGAACCGGCGTTTGCGAACCGGCGTTTGTAAACCGGCGTTTGTAAACCGGCGTTTGTAAACCGGAGTTTGTGAATGGGCGTTTACGAACCGGCATTCACGAATGAGCGTTTACGAATTGGCGTTCATGAATGGGTATTTGTAAACGTCCGTTCGTAAACCGCCGTCCCTTCTGGCTCACCGTCGCAACCTGACATACCGTCACCACACGGCTCCGTAGCGGGGAACCATCAGGGCAGCGCCCCGCCACGGCCCGAAGAGCGGCTCACCGGCCCGGACACGCATCGGACCGGCGGGCCGCTCTTTGTCGTCGTCCCGCCGCGTCCGGCGCCCGATTTAGCTTGTCCTTGTCAAGCAAATGGGTAGGGTGTGCGGCGGCAGCCGACTACCGGTGACCGCCACGACGACGGCGAGGGGGCGGGTTTGACCACCGACATCGACACCGAGGAGCTGGAGACGCAGCTCCAGGAGTGTGTCGCGAAGGGCACGAAGTCCGTCGTACGCGCGCGGCACGCGGTCAATGCGCCCATGCTCGACCTCTGGGCCGACGCGCTCGGCGACCCCAACCCCGTGTACCGCGAGGCCGCAGCGGCGGAGGCGACCGGGCGGCCCGGGATCATCGCGCCGCCCACCATGGTTCAGGCCTGGACGATGCCGCAACTGTCGGCGCTGGCGGGCACGTTGCCGCAGGTGCCGGGGTACGCGCCGTACCTGGGCGGGCGTTCGGCGGACGAGGTCGCGGCGGAGAAGGCGGCATCCGACACCGGGGACAACCCGGCGGCGGCCGTGCACCGGCTCCTCACCGCGCACGGGTACAGCGCGCGGGCCGCCACGCGGTGCCGGCAGGTGTACCACCGTGAGGCGCAGGTCGGCGACCACCTCTCGTGCGAGTCGGTGCTGACCACGGTCTCGGAGCGGAAGAACACCGCGATCGGGACCGGGTACTTCGTCACCACGCGCATGACGTTCCGCGACCAGGACGGGGCGGATGTCGCGACGGTCGACTGGACGGTGTTGTGCTTCCGTACGCCTGAAGCGCCGTCGGTGCCGTCCGCGCCGGAAACACCGGAAACACCGGAAGCGCCGGAAGCGCCGGACTCGGTGACCGGTGGCGGCGATGCCGACCGAGACGGCACGGGGGGCGGCTCCGAAACCGCCGCGACCGCCGCGACCGGGCGTACCTGCCTGCCCCGCAAGGAGGTTCCCGCTGTCGGGGACGCCCTGCCCACCACCGTGATCCCGATCACCCCCACCTTCGTGATCGCGACCGCCTTCGCCACCCAGGACTTCTACGCGGCGCACCACGACGCCGACTGGACGCGCGAATCGCTGCGCCGCCCCGGCATCTTCACCAACATCCTGGCCACCACCGGCCTCGTCGGCGGCGTCGTCACCGACTGGGGCGGCCCCGCCACGCGCCTCCTTGAAGTCGACCTCAAACTCCTCGCCCCCAACCACACCGGCGACACCCTGACCTTCAACGGCGAGGTCACCGAAATCGGCGGCGAGGGCGGCGACGACACCGGCGAGCGCGACGAGGTCCTGGTGAAGGTGGCCGGTTGGAACTCCCTCGGCCCCCACGTGCTGGCCACCGTACGAGCCCACGTCCCGGCGTAACGCGCCGCGGTCAGGCCGTAGTTGGCGTCCGGCCCGGGCCGACTACGCGAAGGCCCGCGCCACCGCGAGGCTGTCCTCGTAGACGTGGTGACGCGTGATCAGGCCGTCCTCGACCGTGAGGTGCAGCGCGAACCGTGCGCTGTACGCCCGGCGCGTCGACCGCGCGGTCTGCCGGATCTCCCCGAACACGACCGCGTGCGCACCGTCGACGAGGACGCGTTCGACGACCGTGGCGACTTCCTCGGGTATGTGGTGCTCGCCGATCTGGCGGAAGTGCTCGGCGGCGTCCGCACGTGAGGAGCGGTGCCGGATCCACGGGGTGGCGGCCCGGCCGTGTTCGGACTCGGGCCAGTCGAGCTTCCAGTCGGCACCGTCCGCGTAGAGCGCGGCGATGTGCCCGGGGTCGCCCGCGGCGATGCGCCCCAGGAGATCGTCGACGACGCTACGCGTGGTTGCGGCATCGGCCGCGGTGTCTTTCCGGTCCATGTCCCCCTGCTCTCCGTGAGGAGCTGTCGACCGCCCGTCGGCCGACCGCGCTGTGAGGGAACGTACGCGCGCGGACTCGGCGGCGAATCAGTCGCGCATAAGTCGTCCGGGGATGTCGCGGGACGGTCGGCGGTCGGCGCGCGTGCCGTGGGAGCGGGACGTAGGGTCGTGTGCGTGAAGATCGTCAGGTCGGGGTGGTGCGCAGGGGCGGCGGAGCGCGACGCGACGGCCTCCGGCGGGCTGTTGGTCAGCGTCACGGACTTCACCGCCCACCGGGGGACGGACCTGCCCGGGATCGCGCGGGCCGGGTTTCGGTTGCGGCGGGTATGGCCGACGCTGGACGGCGCGGTCGGGCTCTGGCTGTGGACGATTCCGCGCGGGCGGCGTGCGGGGTCGGTCGCGGTGTGGCGTGACGCGGACGCGATGCGCGGCTTCGTCGGCCTGCCGGAACATCTGGCGATCATGCGGCACTACCGCGACCGGGGTACGACGCGCACCTGCACGTGGACGGTCGAGCACCTCGTCCGGCAGCGCGTTTGGGTGGACGCGGAGGCTTACCTGCGCGGGTGAACGGGGGCCCGGGCCGACCGGTGCCGCGGGCGGCGGCGTTTGCGGGCTGCGCGTACTGATGCGCGCATCTCCAGGGCCCACAGGGCGATCAGCACGACGACGATGTGCCACACGCCGGCCTGGCCGATCAGGTTTCCGAGGTCATCCATGAGTTCCACGTCCCTCCGCTCACGCTTCCCCGCGTACGCCGCGGCTCGCGGACACCGACAACAGCGCCGCCGGGACCGCGATCGCGGCGCACGCGGCCACGGCCGCACCCGCCTCGCGCCACGGCAGCGACACCGGGCCCGGCCCGATGAGCAGGGCGATGGCCGTCCACAGCGGTACGAGCGTCGCCGCGGCGGCCAACACACCCAGGAGAACTCCCAGTACCACCATCAGCGTTGCCTCGACGGCCGCGGTCCGCGCGACCTGTGCGCGCGTCGCCCCGGACATCCGCAGCGCCCGCCACACCGGCGCCTGGTCGGCCGTCGACATGGCGGTGGTGTTGGCGATCGCGACGCCCGCGTACAGCAGCGCGACGCCGAGCACGAAATAGACGGCCAGGCGCCTGCGTTCCTCCGTGCCGCCGTGCACGTCCGCCCGTGCCCACTCGGCGGCGGTGTGCACAGCGGCGCCGGTCCGTGCGGCGGCTGCGCGTACGGCCGCCTCCGCCTGCGCGCCGGGCTCCCCGTCCGGCCGGTTCACGAGCGTCAACGGCTCGGCGCCGGGCGGGGCATGACCGAGCGTCAGGAGCGCGGGTGTGCCACCGGTGCCTTCCGCGACGACCGCCGCTATGCGCAGCGACCGCTCGGTGCCGTCGGCCATGCGTACCGGGATGACCGCGCCGATGGTGGTCTGCGCCCAGCCGTCGGGGACCACGATCGCGTCGTCCGCCAGATCGGCGAGCGAACCGGCGGTGATCTCAAGGTCCATGACCGTCGCGAGCGTGGCGGGGTCGACCGCGAGCGCGTCGAGCTCCACCCACTTCGCGGCGGCGGGTGTCAGCGACACCTGCGTGGGGATGGTGATCACGACCGCCAAGTCCGGTTCACCGACGCGTAGTTCGTCGGCAGGCAGTGCACCCTGGACGACGAGTTCGGCGGTGATGCGCTGCTCGGCGTCGCGTACCTTGGCCGCGTCGACCGTGTCGGTGGCGCCCAGCAGCGAGACGGCGAGGGCGACGGTCATCAACACCGGCGCGACGGTGGCCGCGGTGCGGCGCGGCGACGCGAGGACGCCCGAACGCGCGAGTTCGAGGGCGACCGGCTCGCGGCCGCGCGTCACCCGCCCCAGGGCGCGCAGCGGCGGCCCCACGAGGGCCGGGGCCAGCAGAGCGACGCCGGGGACGACCAGCATCGGGGCCAGCGTGCGGTGCTTGCGGTGGATCGCCTCGCCGGGTGTGACCACCGCGGTGAAGCCGAGGTACGCCACCGCGCTCGCGAGCAGCACCGCCCCCACCACGATCCGGGTGCGGGACGACTCGGCGTCGTCTACTGCGGCCGTCCGCAGCGCCTCGACCGGGCGTACCCGAGCAGCCTGCCGGGCGGCGACCAACGCACCGGCCAGCGCGACGGCGATGCCGGTGGCGAAGGCGGTGTAGTACGGCCAGGTGACGTGACGCATCGTCAACCACGAGGGGGAGAGCTCGTGTTCGCCGAGCCAGTCGATCAACTCGGGGGCGGCCGAACGGCCTAGGAAGCAGCCGAGCAGCCCGGCCGGGACCGACAGCAGGAACGCCTCGCGCAGCACCAGCCGCCGCACCTGTCCGGGGGTGGCTCCGACGCTGCGCAGCAACGCCAGTTCGCGGCGCCGCCGGGCGACCGAGAACGCGAACGTGGACGCCACGACGAATCCGGTGGCGAACACGGCGATTCCGACGGCCGTGCCGGTGAGCGCGTTGGTGGTGACGAGCGCGTCGTGGTCGTCGCCGGTTCCGCGGGCGGTCGCCGAGGACGCGAGCGTGAGCAGCATCGACGTGACGACGGCGACGCCCAGGGCGAGGGTCGCGAAGCTGCCCGCGAGGTCGGCGTACCGGCGACCCGGCCCTCTCTTACGGATCTTGCCGGGCTCGCGACGCCTGGCACGCATGCTCGCGGCGTTGCGGGCCATTGCGAATACGACCGAGTGCGAGCTGCGGGCCCGCGCCTTGCGATCGCGTACACCAGACGCTGCGGGCTGTCCGGCAGCATCCGAACGCGAGGACCTTGGCATGCTACGAGTCAACCGGCGGACGAGGTGCGCGCGGGATGGTGCCGGCGCCCGATTGCGGGTGGGGCTAGCCCCACCCGCCGCCCTCCGGCTGAACCCACCCAGGTCCGCGCGCGCGTTCCCGCCGGTGGCGGAACTGAGTACGAGCGCTCATGCCGGTGTGCCGTCGTTACGCGAAGGTGGGGCTTATGACGTCGAACCTGCCGAGGCACCGCGAGCGGAGCGTCGACCGCGAGTACGTGCGGGAACCACCGCGCTCGCACACACCGCTGAAGTTGGCCGCCGTCGTGCTGTTCGTGGCCGCCGGGTTCCTGTTCACGGGCGGCCTGTTGGTGTTGTCCGCCCGCGAGTTGGGGGACGAAACCGCGACGCAGGGCGGCGCCCTCATGCTCGGGTCGGCGAGTTGTGCCACGGTGGCGGTCGCCATTGCGGTGGCCGTGGCCACACACGGCGCCCGCCGCCGCGGACACTGACGGCCGGTGCCGACGCCCGTCGGCGGTACCGGCACCACCCGTCTGCCCTCGTCGTCGGTGTCAGCGGACCCGGTACTCCTTGCTCCGCTGCTGGAAAAGCCCCGCCTGCTCCGACCACGCCAGGTTGCCCAGCGTGATCATGTGCGGCGCCATCGTGAGCGCCTGAGCGCGCGTCATGTCGCGTGCCGCCCAGATCGACCGGACCGAGCCCTCGACGCCGTGCGGCGGGTACGCGGCGATCGCCTCCGCCGCCCACTTCGCCGTCTCGTGCAGCTCGTCGGCCGGGACCACCTGCGATACGAGGCCCGTCTCGTACGCCCGCCGCGCGCTCATCCGCTCGGCGTTCCCGAGCAGCGTCAGCCGCATGACCTCGCCGAGTGGCATGCGCTGGGCCAGGTGCATCGACTCGAAGCCGGAGACCATGCCGTACGTCGTGTGCGGGTCGAAGAACGTGGCGTTTTCACTCGCGATGATGAACTCGCACTCACCCAGAAGGTAGAAGGCGCCGCCGCAGGCCATGCCGTTGACCGCGATGATGACCGGCTTCCACAGGTCGGAGTACTTGGGGCCGATCTTCAGCATCGGGTCGTCCATCATGTACGGCGACGACGGCTGCGGGATGTCGACCGACCGGTCGATACCGGTGCAAAACGCCTTGTCCCCGGCCCCGGTGAGGACGATCACACGCACGTCGTCGTCGTGCCGCAGCTCGCGCCACAGGGTGTGCAGCTCTTCGATCATGACCAGGTCGACCGCGTTGTGCCGGTCGGGGCGATTGAGCGTCACCCACGCGACGCCGTCCGCCTGTTCGTACCCGAGCGTCTCGAACTTGCGCATGTGCCCCACTCCTCCTGGTCGGCCCGCGTTGTCGGCCTGGCTGCGAATCCGGCGCGAATCCGGCGTGGTCTCGATCTCCCGGTCGGCAGCTTCCCTCGCCGCCCTGATCTGACGTACCGTCAGCTCAGACTAGCAACGGCACAGGCGGCCACCGTCGGACCTCTCAGGAGCGATCATGCAGGGTGATCTGGAGTGGGGCAGCATCCCCGCCCTCGTCGACAGCGCGGCCGAGCGCTTCGGTGACCGCGAGGCCGTCGTGGACGGCGCCGTACGCATCACCTTCGCGGAACTGCGCGACAAGGTGCGCGCCGCGGCCGCGGCGGCCGTCGCGGCGGGCGTGGAGAAGGGCGACCGCGTCGCGATCTGGGCGCCGAACGGCCGCGACTGGATCACCTCCGCACTCGGCGCGCTCGCCGCGGGTGCCGCGATCGTGCCGATGAACACGCGCTACAAGGGCGCCGAGGCGCAGTACGTCCTGGAGAAGACCCGGGCCAAGCTGCTGTTCGTCTCCGGCACCTTCCTCGGCGCCTCGTACGTCGCCATGCTGCGCTCCTCGGCGGGCGAGGGCACCGCGGGACGCCCGTTCGCCGCGCTGCCCGACCTCACCAGCGCGGTGGTCTTCTCGGACAGTGCCCCGGACACCTGCGTGACCTGGGCCGACTTCCTGGCCGCCGGGCAGTCCGTGCCCGCCTCGACGGTCGACGAGCGCGCCGCCTCGGTCGCCTCGGAGGACCTCGGCGACATCATCTTCACCTCCGGCACCACCGGGCGGCCCAAGGGCGTCATGACGACCCACGGCCAGTCGCTCCGCGTCTTCGAGACGTGGGCGAGCACCGTGGGGCTGGCCGAGGGCGACCGCTACCTGATCGTCAACCCGTTCTTCCACACCTTCGGCTACAAGGCCGGCATCCTCGCGAGCCTCATCAAGGGCTCCACGATGATCCCGATGGCGGTCTTCGACGTGGACGCCACGCTCGCGCTGATCCAGGCCGAGAAGGTCACCGTCCTGCCGGGCGCGCCGACCATCTACACCTCGCTGCTCGACTCCGGCTCGCGCGGCAAGTACGACCTGTCCTCGCTGCGCCTCGCCGTCACCGGCGCAGCCTCCGTGCCGCTGTCCCTCGTCACGCGCATGGCCGACGACCTGGGCTTCGGCACGGTCCTGACGGCGTACGGCCTGACCGAGTCCTGCGGCACCGCCACCATGTGCCGCCAGGGCGACCCCGCCGAGATCATCGCCTCCACCTCGGGCCGCGCCATCGACGGCGTGGAGATCGTCACCGTCGACGAGTCCGGCAAGCCCACCGCCCCCGGTGAGGCGGGCGAGGTCTGGGTGCGCGGCTACAACGTCATGCGCGGCTACTTCGAGGACCCCGCGGAAACCGCGAAGGCCGTCGACGCGGACGGCTGGCTGCACACCGGCGACGTGGGCGTCCTGGACGACCAGGGGAACCTGCGCATCACCGACCGCATCAAGGACATGTACATCGTCGGCGGCTTCAACGCCTACCCCGCCGAGATCGAGTCCGTCCTCGCCGGTCACCCCGCCGTCTCCGAGGCCGCCGTCATCGGCGTCCCCGACGCCCGCATGGGCGAAGTCGGCAAGGCGTACCTCATCCTCCGCTCCGGCACTTCCGTCACCCCCGACGAAATCGTCGACTTCTGCCGCAAGGAAATGGCCAACTACAAGGTCCCGCGCTACGTCGAGATCGTCACCGAGTTCCCCCGCAACCCCACCGGCAAGGTCATGAAGTTCGAACTCCGAGCCCAGGCCGCCGAAGAGTTCGCCGCCAAGAAGTGACCCTTCGGGTGGCCGCGCCTCGCGGCCACCCGCCCCGCCGAACGCCCGGCCGCGGCTGGACGAACAACCAAGATTCGCCCTCACCGCGCACTCGCCCTCAGTACGTTGATGACGCACGGCGAACGTCGTGAGCATCGAAGACTTGGGGGAGTCTTGGCCGCAGGCCGGGTCGCGAAACGCGACATGGGACCCGACGACCTGGTCGACGGGCAACTGCCGATGACCGCGCGCGAGGAGCACTTCAGCCTGGCATTCCTGCGCCTGATCGTCTACGAGGCCGGTTGCTCGATCAAGGCTCATGAGACCGACTATGACGGGGTCGACGTCACGATCGTCTCGTCGGCGCAGTACGACCGCTGGTTGGCACCGCAGTTCGAGCTGCAAATGAAGTGCACGACGCAGCAGGACTGCCTGAAGGACGATCACGTGGCCTGGCGTGTGAAGGCCAAGCCCTTCCGCAAGCTCACCGCCGGACCCCGGTTCATCCCCGCCTACCTCGGTGTGCTGGTGATTCCGCCCGCTCCCGAGCCGTGGCTGAACGTCGACCACGAGCGTCTCCTGACGCGGAGCCGCTTGTTCTGGCGTCCCGCCTCGGAACTCGCCACGACGGATGAAGTGGGCGAAACTCGGACAGTTCACTTGCCTCGACGTAACCTCTTCGCGCGGGAACAGCTTCTCGGCATCATGAAGGCCATCGGCGACGACGAGGGAGGGGCCTGGTGACGACAACCGGCCGCGCCGACTACCGCGAGGCGGCTTCCTCGCTGACACCTGCCGCTGTCGCGCAATTTCTCGCCGCGCACGACTGGCAACTTGAGGCGCGCCAAGACCGGGTCAAGGAAATCTGGCGTCTGCCAAGTGGCTCCGGCCACCCCGCGGTCCGGCTCATGCTGCCGCTGGCCACCGAGTACATCGACTACCTGGCGCGGTTCACCGACACGCTGACCGAGTTGGGGCACATCCACGACTGGGATGCGGGCCAGCTCATCGAACGAGTCGCCGCGACGCGGGCCGATCTCGTGCACGTCCGGTTGGACCAGCCCATGACCGACGGCACGATCCCGTTTCAGCAGGCGGACAACACCCTCCAGGCGCTCTACAAGCTTCTGAAGGCCGCCGCGACCAGCGCGGCGGCCCCAGGGCACTCCCATCGCGGGCGACGCCCCGCGGTCGTGTCCGATTTCCTCGACGAATCCGTACGCCTGGGCCACACCAAGCGGGGCAGCTTCGTCTTCACCGTGGTGACACGGCTCGGCGAGCCGGTGCCCGACGATCAGACGGTTGTCGCTCCGAGCTCCGCGCCCTTCGCCCGCTTGGTCATGGCGACCATGGCCCAGGGCCTGGAGACCACCCGCCGCCTGACCCGCGAGTGGGACGAGGCGGCGCTCGCCACCGCCGCCGAGCAGGGGCTGAGCGCAGGGCTGGTCGAGGCAGTGGAGGACATGACCCAGCCCGAGGAACTGCGGTCACTGGACCTCTCGTTCGACTGGGCGGCGGGACAGTCGAGGCCCGACGTCGGGCTTGAACCGATTGTCCTCGACCGCGATGTGAAGGCCGGTCTGTCGCGCGTGCGCGAGAAGTTGATCCGCCGGGAGGAGCCGCCGCGCCGCGAGATCCTGATGGGGCTGGTCAAGAGCATCACCCGTGAGGACGCACAGACCGGCAACCGTGATGAACGCGTCGCGACCGTCGTCTTGTTCGCGGAGGTGGGGGGGCGCATGCGGAACGTGCATGTAACGGTGGTCGGTCGCGACCACGAGTGGGCAGTGATGGCATACCAGATCAACGCCCCGCTCACCGTCTCAGGCGACCTCGTTTTCGAGCGCCGCGCGTGGCGGCTGACGGGGCACGTCGAGGTTGATCCGAGCTTCCTGGAGCACTACTCCGCGTCCCACCCGTCGTCCTCGGACGGTTAGGCGGGCTGCGCGGCTGAGGGGGTCAGCCGCGGCTGAGGACGTCGGCTACGCGGGTGAAGCCGTCGGTGGGGTGATTGAGGTCGATCGCCTTGCGGGCGAGGGATTCGGCGGCCCGCATGATGCTTGCGTCGATGCCGTGGGTCTCCGAGGCGTGGACGATGTGGGCCATCGACGACACGGCCGAGGTGATGGGGTTGCCTTCGCCGGAGTGGGTGTTGTTGTCGATCTCGGCGGCGGTGTCGGCGAACACCGGCGGGAGGATCGCGCCGATGCCCTGGGCGAAGGGCAGGAGTTCGGTGGCGGAGATGCCCTCTGCCTTGGCGATGGCGACGGCATGCATGTAGCCGGACATCGCGGTCCAGAAGATGTCGAGCAGGGCGACGTCGTACGCGGCCGCCCGGCCGATGTCCTCGCCCAGGTGGGTGTGGGTGCCGCCGAGGACGTCGAGGACCGGTCGGTGTCGGGCGTACAGGGGCTGCGGGCCGCTGTGGATGAGGACCGCGTGCGGGGTGCCGATGGTGGTGGTCGGGGTCATGATCGCGCCGTCGAGGTAGTCGACGCCGTGCTCGGACGCCCACGCGGCGGTGTCGCGGGCGCGGTCCGGGGTGTCCGCGGTCAGGTTGACCACCGTGCGGCCCTTGAGCGCCGAGGTGACCGGCCCGTCGCGCAGGATCGCGTCGGACGCGTCGTAGTTGACGACGCAGACCACCGTCAACGGGCTTGCGGCGACCGCCTCTTCGGCGGTCATGGCGCGCTGCGCGCCGCGGGCGACGAGTTCGTCGTCGCGGCCGGGCGTCCGGTTCCAGACGACGGTGCGCAGGCCCGCGTCCAGGAAGGCGCCGGCCAGCGCGCGGCCCATGGGGCCCAGGCCGAGCACGGTGACGGAAGAAGCGGCGGTCGGGTCGGTGTTGGGGGACATGAGGGTACTCCCGTACGGCAGAGATCGATTGCTGACAAATAGCTGCAAAAGGGGTTGTGCATGACGCGCAGGAGGGCTGCGGACCCGGGTGTCTGCGGTGTCACCGCCGCGATCGGCGTGGTCGACGGCAAGTGGAAGACGGCGCTGCTGTGGATGCTGGAGACGGGCCCCCGGCGTCCCGGCGAACTGCGCAGGGAACTCCCCGGCCTCACCGAGAAGGTGTTGGCCGACGCGCTCCGCGAGATGCGGGAGGACGGGCTCGTCCACCGCGAGGTGCACGACGTCCTGCCACCGAAGACGGTCTACTCGCTGACCGACCTCGGCCGCGAACTGTCCGAGGCACTGGCCCCCCTCTCCGACTGGGGCCACCGCCTCATGGACCTCCGGGCCCAGGAGCGTTCCGCGTCCTGACCGCCACCTCCTGACCACAACCTTCGTCCGACCGCGCGGCACCCACAAGTACCCACAAAAAGGTGGGTGTCCGGGCTGGAGGTTGGGGGCGGAGGGGTTGGGGCGGGGAGGACGGTGAGTGGTCGGGGCACCTGCCGACCGCGCGGCACCCACAAATATCCACACAAAAAGGGATGGGTGTCCGGGATCCACACAAACAGGGATGGGTGTCCGGGCTGGAGGTTGGGGGCGGACGGCAGGTCGTCGGGGGCATCTGCGGCGGGGTGTGGCGGGTGGTCCGGCCGAGTGGGCCGCGTGGCGGATTAGCCTGGTCGGCATGGTGGACATATCCCGGCTCCCGGCGGAGGCACGGCAGCGGCGGCGGGTCGAGTTGCGCGAGTTCCTGCGGTCCCGCCGGGCACGCCTGACGCCCGAGGACGTCGGCATGCCGGCGGGCCGCGGACGCCGCACGCCGGGCCTGCGGCGCGAGGAGGTCGCCGTCCTCGCCGGGGTCGGCGTCAGCTGGTACACGTGGCTGGAGCAGGGCCGCGAGATCAACGTCTCGGCCGACGTGCTGGACGCCATCGCCCGCGTCCTGCGGTTCGAGGCGGTCGAACGCGACCACCTGTACCTGCTCGCGGGCCTCAACCCGCCGCCCGCCGCGCCGGTGGACCGGCCGGTCCCCGACGAGGTGCGGAGGGTGATCGAGGGTTGGATGCCGAGGCCCGCGTACGTCGTGGACCGGCACTGGAACTTCGTCGCCCTCAACGCCGCCGCCCGTCCGGTCTTCGACTACGGCGACGCCGCGCACAACTGCCTCGTGAGCTTCTTCACCAGCGCCCGCCAGCGCCGCGAATGGGAGAACTGGGAGGACGTGGCCCGCACGATCGTCGGGCAGTTCCGCGCCGACGCGGCCCGCTACCCGGACGACCCGGAGTTCGGCCGCATTGCCGACGACGTGTGCGCGGTCAGCCCGGCGTTCGCGGAGATCTGGGCCCAGCACCCGATCGGCTCCGCGACCCGCGGCACCAAGACCCTCGTCAACCCCGAGGTCGGCCGGCTGTCGTTCGAGTACACCTCGCTCCCGCTCCCTGACCTGCCCGGACACCGCATGATCCTGCACTCGCCCGCCGTCGGCACCGACACCGAGGCCAGGTTGGCGAAGCTGCTCGCGGCGGCCGTCTGACGCGCGAGGGTGGTGCTGCCGGACCCAGGTTCAACGCGCACTGCCGGGCCCGGCGGATCGGCCGCAGGATCATGGCCATGAACCGACACACGAACAAGACGGTCCTGATCACCGGCGGCACCAGCGGCATGGGGTACGCCACCGCCCGCAGGCTCCTGGACGAGGGCGCGTACGTCGTCGTCACCGGCCGCACGCAGCCCCGCCTCGACGCGGCGGTGACGCGCCTCGTCGCCGAGACGGGGGTGGCGCCGACGCGGATCCTCGCGGTGCGGGCGGACGTCGCCGTACTGCCCGAACTCGACGACCTCATCGACCGCGTGCGGGCCTGGCGCGGCTCCCTCGACACCGTCTTCGCGAACGCCGGGGTCGGCGTCTTCAAGCCCAGCGCGGAGATCACCGAGGCCGACTTCGACCACACCGTGGACGTCAACTTCAAGGGCGTCTACTTCACGGTCGCCAAGGCCCTGCCGCTGCTCAGGGACGGCGGCGCGATCGTCATCAACGCGTCGTGGACGGTGCACCGGGGCCTGTCCGTCGCCTCGGTCTACTCGGCCACCAAGGCCGCCGTCCACAACCTGGCCCGCACGCTCGGCGCCGACCTCGCGCCGCGCGGCATCCGCGTCAACTCCGTCAGCCCCGGCTACATCGACACCGAGATGTACCGCGACGTCAACCCGGACCCGGGCGCCGAGGCCGCGAACTCCGCGGAGGTGCCGATAGGTTCCCTCGGCCACTCCGAGGACGTGGCCGCCGCGGTGGCGTTCCTGGCCTCCGAGGACGCCGCGTACATCACGGGTCAGGACCTGGTCATCGACGGCGGCCTGGTGGGATCGGTCCCCCAGGCGGCATGAGGGGGAGGGGCGGGGGAGCGGGTACGCCCTGCACCGCACGCGCACCCTGCCTCGGGGCGCCCGTCGCGCCGCAGCCCGCCCTCGTCGCGCGGCTGCCCGCGGCGGCCCCGCCCCGGAGGCCCGCCGTGCTGCGGCTCGCTCACCGCGCGGACTCTGCCGCGGCTCTCGTGGGCGTCCCCGCGGCGGGCCTCACATGGCGGGCTAACGCGGCGGGCTCACGTGGCGGGCCCGTGCGGCGGGCCTCACGTGGCGGGCCCGTGCGGCGGGCCTCACGTGGCGGGCCTACGCGGCGGGCCCACGTGGCGAGCCCCACGCGGCGACCGCCAACGACGGCCGCCTCGCCCGAACCACCTCCCGCCCTACTTCCCCTCGAAGTTCGGCGTCCGCTTCGCCGCCTTGGCGCCGTACCCCTCGGTGATGTCCTCCGACGCCAGGGTCACGGCGGCGGTCATCGCGGTCTGGGCGAGGGCGTTGTCGAGGGCGGCGTCGGCGTAGGTGTCGATCGAGCGCTTGATGCCCTGGACGGCCAGCGGGGCGTTGGCGGCGATCTGGGCGGCGATCTCGCGGGCGGTCTTGTCGAGGTCGTCGCGCGGGACGACGAGCTGGACGAGGTTGAGGCGTTCGGCGGTGGCGGCGTCGATGCGGCGGCCGGTCAGGGCGAGGTACTTGGCCCACCCGGCCCCGGCCTCGCGCGCGATGCGCATGTCCCCGCCCGCGTCGACGGCCACCCCGAGCTGCGCCTCGGGGAGGGCGAAGACCGCGTCGTCCGCGGCCACCCGGATGTCCGCCAGCAGAGCGAGCTCGAAGCCGAAGCCCAGCGCGTAGCCCTGCACCGACGCCACGACCGGCTGCGGCAGGCGGGCGAACGCGCGGAACCGCTCGTGCACCCAGCGCAGCCCCTCGTAGTAGTTGCGGGTGCGTTCGGAGCCGGAGCGGCCGCTGATGTTGCCGCCCGGGGCGGTGACGTCGATCCCGGCGCAGAAGGCCCGGCCCTCGGCGCGCAGCAGGACGACGCGGATCTCCGGGTCGAAGCGGATGCGGTCGGCCATGACGCCGAGCTGGCGGCTGGCCTCCCAGCTCCACCCGTTCAGCTTCTCGGGACGGCAGAGCGTGACGACGCCGACACCGTCCTCCACGTCGAGGCGCATCCGCTCCTCGCCCGGCTCGATGGTCGGATCGGTGGTGTTGATCACGTGCCTGTCCCCTCGGTATGCGCCCGATCGGTCTTGTCTGACGGTGCGTTAGATCGGAGTATGTGACCGGTCTTCAGATGACACAAGGTGAGACAGGGAGTCCCCGATGGCCGCGATCCTTCCCCCCGGAGTCCTGCATTACGGCATGCAACTGCCGATCCAGTCGCAGAGCAAGCTGTACGCGGAGGCCTGGGAGGAGACCGCCGGCCCCGACGACCTGGCGGCCATCGCGCAGGCGTGCGACCGAGGCGGCTTCGCCTACATCGCGGTCTGCGACCACACCGCGATTCCCCGCAGCCACGCCCCGATGATGGGCACCGAGTGGTGGGACACCATGACCACGCTCGGCTGGCTCGCCGGCCTCACCGAGAACGTGCGCCTCGTCAGCCACGTCGCGGTGCTCGCGTACCGCCACCCGATGGCCACCGCGAAGGCCTTCGCGACCCTGGACGTCATCTCGAAGGGCCGCGCGATCGTCGGCGCGGGCGCGGGCCACGTCGAGGCCGAGTTCGAGATGTACGGCCTGGACTTCAAGGACCGCGGCCCGGCGCTGAACGAGTCGCTGGAGCTGCTCGACCTCGCGCTGCGCGAGGAGTTCGTGACGTACGAGGGCAAGCGCTTCCAGGTCAAGGACATGGGTGCCCGCCCGCGCCCCGTGCAGACCCCGCGCCCGCCCATCTGGATCGGCGGCTCGGCCGGCGCCGCGCTCAAGCGCGTCGCGAAGTACGCCGACGGCTGGCTCCCGCAGGGCAGCCCGCGCGCCACCTTCCCCGACCAGGTCGCCGAGCTGCGCCGCCTGCGCGAGGAGTACGGCCGCGCCGACGAGGCGATGGACATCGGCGCGATCACCGAGATGCTGTACGTCGGCAAGCCGGACTGGGAGGTCGGCGAGCACACCCTGTCCGGCAGCCCGGAGCAGCTCGCCGAGTCGCTGCGCTGGTACGGCGAGCAGGGCGCGAACCAGATCCAGATCCGCTTCCGCAACCGCACGCTCCAGGAGCTGCTGGACCAGATCGAGGCATTCTCGACGCAGGTTGCCCCGCTGCTGGGCAAGTAGCCGACTTTCGACACCCCTGGCGCGCCGCCCCCGCGGCGCCGCCGGAATCGCGCGGCGTGCCGGACACTTGTACGGCAGATCCAGTACGGATCCAGTACACATGTACGGCAGGCCGCGCGACACGTGGCACGGCCCGGTACGAGTTAGGCGAACCTTAGATGAGTCTGATCTCACGGCACCGGGTCACTCGCCAAATGTGAAATCTGACGTACCATCAGGAAATCGCGGTCGGTCCTCGGAATGCGCCGTGGAGGGCCGCGAGACACCGCACCACGCAGGCGCCTCTGTATCGAAGTAGGGAGTCCGGGTCATGCTCGACCACCTCATCACCGGAGCCACCGTCGTCGACGGAACGGGCACACCCTCCTACCGAGGTGACGTGGGTATCCGGGACGGCCGCATCGTCGCCGTGGGCCCGGCCGGCAGCATCGCCGAGGAGGCCGCGACCACCGAGGACGCCAGCGGCCTCGTGCTCGCCCCCGGTTTCATCGACCCGCACACCCACTACGACGCGCAGCTGCACTGGGACGCGTACGCCACCCCCTCGGTCAACCACGGCGTCACCACCATCGTGGGCGGCAACTGCGGCTTCACCCTGGCCCCGATCAAGGCCGAGGACGCCGACTACACCCGCCGCATGATGGCCAAGGTCGAGGGCATGGCCCTCCCGGCGCTGGAGAACGGCATCGACTGGAGCTGGGAGACCTTCTCCCAGTACCTCGACAAGCTGGACGGCACCATCGGCGTCAACGCCGCGTTCATGGCCGGCCACTGCGCGATCCGCCGCTACGTCATGGGCGCCGACTTCGGCCGGGCCGCCACCCCCGAGCAGGTCGAGGCCATGGTCGCCGAGCTGCGCAAGGCCATCGAGGCCGGCGCGATCGGCTTCTCGACCGGCCGTTCGAACCACACCGACGGCGACGGCAACCCCGTCCCGTCCCGCCACGCGACCCCGGAAGAGGTCCTGGCGCTGTGCCGCGAGGTCGGCGAGCACGAGGGCACCCAGCTGGAGGTCATCGTCGCGGGCTGCCTCGACAAGTTCAGCGACGACGAGATCGACCTGCTGGTCAACATGACCACCAGTGCCGGCCGTCCGATGAACTGGAACGTGCTGACCGTGGACTCGGCCGACCCGGACCGCGTGCCGCGCCAGATCTACGCGTCCGAGAAGGCGAAGGCGGCGGGCGGCAAGATCGTCATCCTCACCCTGCCGGTGCTGGTGCCGATGAACATGTCGCTGCTCAACTACTGCGCGCTCAACCTGCTGCCGGGCAAGTGGGGCGAGACGCTGTCCCTGCCGGTGCCGGAGCGCATCGCCAAGCTGAGCGACCCGGAGGTCCGCGCGGACCTGCTGAAGAGCGCCAACAGCCCGGAGGCGGGCGTCTTCCGCCGCCTGGTGGACTTCGGCCGGTACGTCATCGGCGACACCTACTCCGCGGCCAACGAGGGCCTGTCCGGCCGCATCGTGGCGGACATCGCCAAGGAGCGCGGCCAGGAGGACTTCGAGACCCTGGTGCAGATCTGCGCCGCGGACGACCTCAGGACCGTCCTGTGGCCGATGCCGACCGACAACGACCAGGCGTCGTGGGACCTGCGCCAGGAGGTCTGGGAGAACGAGCACGTGATCCTGGGCGGCTCGGACGCGGGCGCGCACCTGGACCGCATGTGCGGCGCCACCTACACCACCCGCTTCCTGGGCGACTCGCTGCGCGGCCGCAAGCTGGTCTCGCTGGAGCGCGCGGTGCAGATGCTCACCACCGACCCGGCCAAGCTGTTCGGCCTCAAGGACCGCGGCCGGATCGCCGAGGGCTACCACGCCGACCTGGTGCTGTTCGACCCGGAGAAGGTCAACTCCGGCCCGGCGCGCCTGCTGCACGACCTGCCGGGTGACAGCCCGCGCCTGACCGCCGAGTCCGAGGGCATCGTCTCGGTCCGCGTCAACGGCGTCGAGACCGTCCGCGACGGCCAGGTCACCGGGGCCGTGAACGGCAAGGTGCTGCGCTCCGGCAAGGACACCTACACCGTCACGAACGACTCCGTCAGCTTTGGCCCCAACGCCTGAAACGCCTGACGCGGTAGGCGCACAACGCCCGTACGAGGGCCCGGTCGCATCCCCTGCGGCCGGGCCCTCGGCGTGTCGCGGGCCACCGCCGGGCGGGGCGGCGTGATGTGCGACACGAGTCGACGTACCTTCTGGGACGCACGCCTACAGTTGGTCTGTTCGGGCCCGAAAGCCCTGTACGGACCGGCGATAAGCACGACAGCGAGGGGTGTCGCATGACCCAGACTCCGACCGAGAACGCGATGCGGCGCGCCCTGCGCCGCGCCCGTGACGGGGTCATGCTGGACGTCTCGGAAGCCGAGGTGCTGCTGCACGCGAAGGGTGCCGACCTCGACGACCTGTGCGCGTCGGCGGCCCGGGTGCGCGACGCGGGGCTGGACGCGGTGGGGCGTCCGGGAGTGATCACGTACTCCCGCAAGGTGTTCATTCCGCTGACCAGGCTCTGCCGGGACAAGTGCCACTACTGCACGTTCGTGACCGTCCCCGGCAAGCTCAAGCGCGAGGGACACGCCATGTTCCTCGGCCCCGACGAGGTCCTGAAGATCGCGCGCGAGGGCGCCGCGATGGGTTGCAAGGAAGCCCTGTTCACGCTCGGCGACCGCCCCGAGGACCGCTGGCCCGAGGCCCGCGAGTGGCTCGACGCGCACGGCTACGACGACACGCTCTCGTACGTTCGCGCGATGGCCATCCGCGTCCTGGAGGAGACCGGCCTCCTTCCGCACCTCAACCCCGGCGTCATGTCGTGGACCGACCTCCAGCGCCTCAAGCCGGTCAGCCCGTCCATGGGCATGATGCTGGAGACCACCGCGACGCGTCTGTGGTCCGAGCCCGGCGGCCCGCACCACGGTTCGCCCGACAAGGAGCCCGCGGTGCGGCTGCGCGTCCTGGAGGACGCCGGGCGCTCCAACGTGCCCTTCACCACCGGCATCCTGATCGGCATCGGCGAGACGATGGCCGAGCGCGCCGAGTCGGTGTTCGCGCTGCGCAAGACCGCCCGGCAGTACGGCGGCATCCAGGAAGTCATCGTGCAGAACTTCCGCGCCAAGCCGGACACTGCGATGCGCTCGGTCGCGGACGCCGACCTCCAGGAACTGGCCGCCGCCATCGCGGTCACCCGCATCGTGCTCGGCCCCAAGATGCGCGTGCAGGCCCCGCCGAACCTGGTCGGCGAGGAGTTCGCGCTGATGATCCGCGCGGGCATCGACGACTGGGGTGGCGTGTCGCCGCTGACGCCCGACCACGTCAACCCCGAGCGCCCGTGGCCGCACATCGACGAACTCGCCGAGCGCACCTCCGAGTCCGGCTTCACGCTGCGCGAACGCCTCACGATCTACCCGGAGTTCATCCGCCGCGGCGAACCGTGGCTCGACCCGCGGGTGCTGCCGCACGTGCGGGCGCTGAGCGACGCGGACGGCATGGCAGTTGAGGGCAGGAACCCCGAAGGGCTGCCGTGGCAGGAGCCCGAGGACCTGTTCGCGGCCGCGTCGGGGCGTACCGACCTGCACGTCACGATCGACACCACCGGCCGCACGTCCGACCGCCGGGACGACTTCGACGAGGTGTACGGCGACTGGGAGGAGCTGCGGGGGCAGGCGACGTACGGGCGCGACAGCATGGCCGACGGGCAGTCCGCGCCGGTGCGTGTGGACGGCGACGTCAAGGCCGCGCTCGCGCAGGCCGCCGCCGACCCCGCGCTGCTCACCGACGACCAGGCGCTCGCGCTGTTCCACGCGGACGGCCCGGCACTGGACGAACTGGCGCGCATCGCCGACGACTTGCGGCGCGAGGCGTCCGGCGACGAGATCACGTACATCGTCAACCGGAACATCAACTTCACCAACGTCTGCTACACCGGCTGCCGGTTCTGCGCGTTCGCGCAGCGGCGCACCGACGCCGACGCGTACACGCTCTCGCTGGAGCAGGTCGGCGAACGCGCCGAGCAGGCCTGGGCGGTGGGCGCGACCGAGGTGTGCATGCAGGGCGGCATCCACCCCGACCTGCCGGGCACCGCGTACTTCGACATCGCGCGCGAGGTCAAGAAGCGGGTGCCGGAGATGCACGTGCACGCGTTCTCGCCGATGGAGGTCGTCAACGGTGCGACGCGCACCGGCATGTCGATCCGCGACTGGCTCCAGGCCGCCAAGGAGGCCGGGCTCGACACCATCCCGGGCACCGCGGCGGAGATCCTGGACGACGACGTGCGCTGGATCCTCACCAAGGGCAAGCTCCCGGCGGCCACGTGGGTCGAGGTCGTGAGCACGGCCCACGAACTGGGTATCCGCAGCTCGTCGACGATGATGTACGGCCACGTCGACACCCCCGCGCACTGGCTCGCGCACCTGCGCCTGCTCGGCCGGATCCAGGACCGTACCGGCGGCTTCACGGAGTTCGTGACGCTGCCGTTCGTGCACACCAACGCGCCGGTGTACCTGGCCGGGATCGCCCGCCCCGGCCCGACGCTGCGCGACAACCGGGCGGTGCACGCGATGGCGCGCATCCTGCTGCACGGCAAGATCTCCAACATCCAGACCAGTTGGGTCAAGCTCGGCGTCGACGGCACCAACCTGATGCTCCAGGGCGGCGCCAACGACATGGGCGGGACGCTGATGGAGGAGACCATCTCGCGGATGGCCGGGGCGGACAACGGCTCGCGCAAGTCGATCGCCGAACTGGAGGCGATGGCCGCGTCGCTGGGCCGCCGGGCGCGGCAGCGGACGACGACGTACGGCGAGGTGAGCGCCGAACGCCAGGCGGTCGCGCGGCGCCACGACGACGAGGTCGAGAAGATCATGCTCCCGATCCTCGGATGACCGCCGGGCGGCCCCCGGCCGACCGCCGCGCGGCACGCGCGCACCGGCCGGGGCCGCGAAGCGGAACGTCTATCTGACGCATCGTCAGATAGACGGCTCGGGACCACCGCGTGTGGGTACGCTTCCGCACGGGGGTGCGACCGGGCGCCCCGGCGGCACGTGACGGTACGCGGGGGAACTCAGCGGGGCGGGACCCGGCCGGAGGGGAGCCGGCGGTCCGCGGCCCTCTTATTCGGGGAGGGGCAGAATCCATGGCCGCACTGTGGTCGCGCGAGCGGCAGCAGGACTTCCGCAGCCGGGTCAGAGGGTGCCTGATCGGCGGCGCCGTGGGCGACGCGCTCGGCGCCGGGATCGAGTTCCTGGCCCTCGACGAGATCCGCGCGCAGCACGGGCCGGACGGGGTGACCGGCTACGTCACGGCGTACCACCGGCGCGGCGCCATCACCGACGACACGCAGATGACCCTGTTCACCGTCGAGGGGCTGATACGCGCGCACGTGCGCCGCGACGACGGGGCCTGGCACCCGCCGACCGACGTGCACCGCGCGTACCTGCGCTGGAAGGCCACGCAGAGCGAGTGGGGTCCGGACGAACGCCGCGACGAGGGCTGGCTGGTGCGCGAGGAGTGGCTGTACAGCTCGCGCGCCCCGGGCCACGCGTGCCTGCGCGGTCTCGACGACGAGGTGATGGGCACCCTCGACAAGCCGAAGAACGCCGACTCCAAGGGCTGTGGCGCGGTGATGCGCTCCGCGCCGTTCGGCATGCTGGTGGGCTGGAGCCCCGACCTGGTGTTTCAACTCGCGGTCGAGTGCGCGGTGCTGACGCACGGTCACCCGACCGGCTACCTGTCCGCCGGGGTGTTCGCGGTCGTCGTGCACGCGGTGATGCAGGGTGCGAGCGTTGACGCGGGGGTGCGCGAGGCGCTGGAACTGGCCTCCGCGCACGACGGGCACGAGGAGACGGTGGCCGCGGTCGAGGGCGCGCTGGCCATGGTGCGCAAGGGCACGCCGGACTCGGGCCGCGTCGAGGAACTGGGCCAGGGCTGGACCGCGGAGGAGGCATTGGCCATCGGGCTTTACTGCTCGCTGGTGGCCCCGGACGTCCGCAGCGGCCTGCTGCTCGCGGTCAACCACTCCGGGGACAGCGACTCCACCGGATCGATCTGCGGCAACCTCCTCGGCGCCATGCACGGCGAAACCGCGCTCCCGGCGGATCTCGTGGCCGAACTGGAGGGCCGCGGAACGCTGTTGCAGCTGGCGGACGACTTCTCGATGGAGATGACCCAGTCGGCCGCACTGCACGGAGCGGACGCCCCGCGCACCCACTGGGCCAAGCGCTACCCGGCCACCTGAGCCGACCGTTCTGGGCCGGTCACCTCGGCCTGGTCACCTGGGCTCGGCCATCAGCGTCCAACTGCTGTGGGGCCCGGTTCCCCGGGCCCGGCTGCCGCGCTTGGTTTTCGGGACCGCGGCCGACCCGCCGCCGCGCGCCCCGGGCCACACCCACCCCGCGACCGAACGGCCGCCCTGTGTTCCCGACCGAGTGCCGCCCGGCTCGGCGGCCCGCAGGGCGGCATTGCATTTTGCCTGCTCTTGAAATGTCCGCGGGTTGAGCCTATTTTCGCTATCCGCTGGTCGACACGACTTACGCGCAGGGGAGCCGCGCGCGTGTCCGCCACGGGGGAATCGTCTGCGCTCGTTCGCGCTACCCGTACCGTCCACCGGGTGCCGCTGCACGTCATCGGCAATCACCTCTTTTTCGACGGAGGCCCGAGAGATGGCTCGGTTCGGCATGAAACCCGCAAGACTCGTGGCCGCATTTGCGGTCTGCGCATCGGTGTTCGGCCTCGCGGCGCCCGCCGCGGAAGCGGCCGCACCCGCCGCGCCCAAGCGCCTGGACATCCTGCTCTCCAACGACGACGGCCACCAGTTCCCCTTCATCCGCGCCGTACAGAGCGCGTTGAAGGCGGCCGGGCACAACGCCGTCATCGTCGCCCCGGCGAACGACCAGTCCGGCAAGGGCACCGGCATCAACGCCAAGCCCGGCTCGGTGTTCAAGGCCGCCCAGGTCGAGCCCGGAATCTGGTCGGTGGAGGGCACCCCCGCCGATTCCGTGGCCTTCGGTATCCAGCACGTGTACCAGAACAAGAAGCCCGACCTGGTGATCTCCGGTATCAACGCCGGCCAGAACATGGGCGCCACCACAAACCACTCCGGCACGGTCGGCGCCGCGATCACCGCCGCGGAAAAGGGAGTCCCGTCGATCGCGGTGAGTGCGGAATACGACACCTCGAACCCGGCGAACCCGTTCCCGCAGATTTCCAAGGCCGTCGGCTTCACCGTCAAGCTCGTCGAGAAGCTGGTCTCCACCGCGGGCCGCGACGGCCGCGTCCTGCCGGGCAAGTCGACCCTCAACGTCAACTACCCGGTGAAGCCCACCGGCAAGGTGGCCTTCACGAACGTCGGTTCGGCCGAGGCGATCTTCACCAAGTACGTGCCGGCGCCCGACCAGTGCGACACCTGCTTCCGCCTCGACCTGGGCGTCAACCCGGACGCCCACGAGCCGGTCGGCAACGCGGACACCACGGCCATCGCGGACGGCAAGGTCTCCGTCTCGCTGCTGGACGGCGACTGGACGACGCCCGCCTGGGCGCTCGGCCAGGTCATCTCGGTGTTCGACAACCTGAGCGTGCGGCTGCGGCTCAGCGGGCTGACCGCGTAGGACGGCGAGGGGGGGTCGCCCGATAC
>NZ_JBPKBH010000029.1:28233-49321 GCF_051388915.1 Yinghuangia sp. YIM S09857
GGTCGCCCGATACGCGACCGCCCCGACACGCCACTGCCCCGATACGCGACTGCCCCGAAGCGCCACCGCCCCGGCCGTGGTCAGTCCGCCGCGTGGTTCTCCCACTGCTCGATCAGCGCCACCAGCTGCTCGTGCGTGACCCCTTCCGGGATGCCGGAGGGCACCGTCCGCAGGGGCGGGTCCCAGCCGGTGGCCGGGTCGTACCGGCGCACGACCTTCGCCGGCACACCGGCCACCACGCTGTGGTCGGGCACCGTCCCGCGCACCACCGAGCCGGCCGCCACCACGACGTTCCGGCCGAGCCGCGCGCCGGGCAGGACGATCGCCCCGGCGCCCAGCCAACTCCCGTCCCCGATCACGACGGTGTCGTTGATCGGCCACTGCTTGCCGATCGGCTGGTCGGGGTCGGCGTAGCTGTGGTTCTGGTCGGTGATGTAGACGTACGGCCCGGTCCACACGTCGTCGCCGATCACGATCGAGTGGTGGCCGACGATGTGGCTGCCGCGGCCGATCGTGCAGCGGTCGCCGATCGTCACGATCGGCCTGCTGCCCAGGTCGTGGCCCGGCGCGAGGCCCGCGGACAGGCTCACGTGGTCGCCGAAGCCGGTCTCCGCGCCGATGTGGATCCAGCGCTCGCCGAAGATCGTGCCGGTCGGGAACGCGAACTTCGACCCGGGGCCGAGCGCGCCGAACGAAAGCAGGCCGGGCCGCTCGGCGGTGATCGCACCGGCTTTGCGCACCGCGTCCCAGCCGCGGTGCAGGGTGCGCGAAACGGCCCGGCGGCCGTGTGCGCGCAGGGCTTGGGCCATCGACATGGCGCCCACGCTAGCGAGATCGACTCGGCGCGCGGCGGGCGGTGGGACGAAGGTCACGCCGTCCGGGCGGGGCGTACCGGAGTTGGTCGCCGGGCGTACTGCCATCGGTACCGCGCGTCGGCTAGATTCGCGCCTGTAACAGTGTTACTGACACTCTCCCCGGAGCAGCCCATGCGCGCCGTCGTCATCAACGGAACCCGCGACGTCACCGTCGAGAAGGTCGACGACCCGGTGCTCAGCGGCCCGGACGGGGCGATCGTCCAGGTCACCGCCAGCGCGCTGTGCGGCTCGGACCTGCACTTCTACGAAGGCGACTTCGCGGTCAGCGGCCTGCGGCCCGGGCACGAGGTGGTCGGCACGGTGCTGGAGACCGGCAGCGCGGTCGGCCGCGTGCGGGCCGGCGACCGCGTCCTGGTCTCGCCGGTGTTCGGCTGCGGCAAGTGCGCCGGCTGCGCGGCCGGGAACGGCATCGACTGCACCGGCGGCGGCCTGCGCGTGCTGGGCAGCGGCCCGGACCTGCCGGGCGGGCACGCCGAGGCGGTCGAGATCCCCGTCGCCGACATGGCGCTGCTACCGATCCCCGACGACATCTCGGTCGACAACGCGGTGCTGCTCACCGACGCGCTGCCCACCGGCTGGACGGCCGCGCGCCGTGCCGACATCCGGCCGGGGGCCACCGTCGCGGTCATCGGCCTCGGGCCCGTCGGGCTGTACGCGCTCCAGTCGGCTCAGGTACTCGGTGCGGGCCGGGTGCTGGCGGTGGACCGGGTGCCCGAGCGCCTGGCGACGGCCGGGGCCCTGGGCGCCGAGCCGATCGACGCGTCCGCGGGCGACATCGCCCAGCAGATCCTGGCCGCCACCGGCGGGCTCGGCGCGGACTCGGTCATCGAGGCGGTGGGCCACGACGCCACCCTCACCGCGGCGATCAACGCGGTGCGCACGTCCCACACCGTCTCCGTGGTGGGCGTCAACGCCAACTTCACGTTCCCGATCGCCGCCCCGCTGCTGCTGATTCGCAACGTCACGCTGCGCTTCACCACCGCGCCCGTGGCGGCCACCTGGGCCGAGCTCATCCCGCTGATCCGGTACGGCCGCCTCATCCCGGTGGACGTGTTCACCCACCGCCTCCCGCTGAGCGAAGCGGCCCGCGGGTACCAGGTGTTCGCGGACCGGAGCGAGGGCTGCCTGAAGGTGCTCTTCGACCCGAGCCGCTGAGCGGCGGGAGTTGATCGGGCGTCAATTGCCCGTGCGGGCAAGGCGTTCGCGTACCAGCTCGGCACAGTGCGTCGAGTCCAGTGCGCGCACCTGCTCGCGTACCGCCTCCAGAACCGGCGGCGCGACCGACAACGCGTCGACGCCGAGCCCGAGGAGCAGCGGCAGTACGCGCGGATCCGCGGCGGCGTCCCCGCACACCGACACCGGCCGGCCGAAGGCGTGCGCGTACCCCGCCACGCGCCGAACCGCGGCCAGCACGACCGGATCGGCGGTGCGGACGGGCGTCAGCCCCGGGTCGTCCCGGTCCAGGCCCAGCAGCAGCGCCGTCAGGTCGTTCGTGCCGAGGGCGAGGAAGTCCGCTGCCGCGGCGAGGTCTTCGGCCTCGTCCACCGCCTCCGGGAGCTCGACCATCGCGCCCAGCGGCGGGCGGCGCGTGACGCCGGACAGGCGGCACACGTCCGCCAGCAGGTGTCGGCAGCGTACGAAGTCGGCGGCCCCCTCGACCATCGGCACCAGGATCCGCACGGCGCGCCCGGTGGTCGCGGCGGCGGCGAGGATGCCGCGGAACTGCGCGCGCAGCATCGCGTCCGAACGCTCCACACCGGGCTCGCCGCCCAGGAACACCGGCCGCTTGTCGCCCGCGAAGTCCAGCGTGCGGACCACGAACGTGCCCTCCGGGCCGTCGCGCAGCAGCGGTATGAGGGACGCGGTGTGCTCGTCGGCGTCCGGCCAGTGGTCGGCGGCCAGGAACGGCAGCTCGGTGCGCAGCAGGCCGACGCCCTCGGCGGCGTTCGCGCGTGCGGCGACGGCCTCGCGGTAGCTGCCGACGTTGGCGCGGACCCGGATGCGACGGCCGTCGCGGGTCGTGGTGGGGCGTACGGGATCCTCGGACGGGGGGTGGCCGGACGCGGCGGCGGGGTCGGAACCTCGAAAGGTTCCGGTGCTGCTCCCGGACGTCCCGGCCAGTACGAAATCCGGCACCAGGTCGCCGACTTGCGGATCGACCACGACCAGACCGCGGTCGCCGTCCACCAGCACGCGGTGGGCAGCCGTCCCGCGGAGCGCCCGGACGTCCGCGCCGAGGACCAGCGGGATGCCCAACGCCCTTGCCACCACCGCCAGATGGCCGGTCGGACCACCGCGCCCGGACACCGCGGCGACCGGGCCGCGGCCAGGCATGAGCACGTCGGCGGCGGCGAGTTCGTCACCGACGAGGACGATGTCGGGGCCGTGCGCGGTGGGTTGCGGGGTGGCCTGTGAGGCCGGTCGGGAGATGGCTTGGGAGGCGGATTGGGAGGCGGATTGAGAGGCGGATTGAGACGCGGGTTGAGAAGCGGGTTGAGAAGCGGGTTGAGACTCAGGTTGAGGCGCGGCTTGAGACGCAGGTTGAGACGTGGACCGAGGTGCCTCGCGGGGGTGTTCGCGGGAGGCGTCGCGCAGCCAGGCCGCCGCCCGGCGTCCGATCTGCCGGATGTCGGTGGCGCGGTCGGCGAAGACGGGGTCGCCGAGTGCGGTGAGGGCGTCGGCGTGCCGGTTGGTCGCCGCCACGACCGCCTCCACGGCGGTGAGCCCCGCACCGGCCAACTCCTCGGCGAGCGCCCGCAATGCGGGGTCCTCCGCGATGAGGGCGCCGACGTCGATGATGTCGGCCTGCTCGGCCCGCCCCTCGCTCCGCAGCGCGTCTGCCAATCCGGTCAACTCCGCCGCCGCGGCGGCCAGCGCATCGGCAACGCTCCCGTGTCCGGCGCCGGTCGGTCCGTCATCGACACTCACCACCCGCCCGACGGCCACTCCGCCAGATCCGGACACGCCGCGCAACACGGTCCCGTGGCCGTCGGCGGGACCCTCCGGGACCGCGTCGCCGGGTTGGGAGCCGCTTGTGCGGCCCGGTCCGGAATCCCCGACCAGCGACCGTGAGTTGTCCTCCCACGTGCTGCCCGTCATGCGGTCGGCGCGAGGACGTGGGCCAGTGCCCGGAACATCAGAGCCGTGGACGTCGCCCCGGGGTCCTGGTGGCCGACGCTGCGTTCGCCCAGATACGACGCGCGGCCCTTCCGGGCGCGCATCGGTGTGGTCGCCCGCATGCCCTCCTCGGCGGCGTCCGCCGCGAGCAGCGCAGCCTGCGGCAGCGGAGCGTCCGACGCCGCCAGCAGGGCCGCGACAGCGGGGTCGAAGGCGTCCACCATCGTCTTGTCGCCCGGGACCGCGCCGCCCAGGCGGCACAGCGCGTCGAGCCCGGTGCGCAACGCCGCCGCCAGGCCCGCCGTGTCGGCGGACGGGCCGGTGACGGCCTTGCCGGTGGTGCGCAGCGCCGTACCGTACAGCGGCCCCGCCGCGCCGCCCACGTTGGTGATCAGCGCGCCGCCCACCTCGACCAGGAACGGACCCGGCTCGGCATTCTCGGCGGCGAGACGTTCCGCGGCGACCGCCGCCGCCGAGAAACCGCGGCGCAGGTTCGCGCCGTGGTCGCCGTCCCCGATCGCGGCGTCGAGCGCGGTCAGCTCCGCCTCGTGTTCCGCGACCGACGCGGCGATGGCGCGCATCCAGGCCAGTGTCGTCGCGGTGTCCAGGTCTCCCACGGTGCTCCCTTGTCCGGCCTTCTCCGGCAGTGGTCGGCGGCGGGTCGGTGGCGGCCGTCCCGTGTCAGCCCCAGCGCAGGGCCGCGGTGTCGACCGGCGCGTCCCACAGGCGCAACATCTCGGCGTCCGCCCGGCACAGGGTGAGGGACGCACCGGCCATGTCGAGGCTGGTCACATACGTGCCGACCAGGTTGCGCGCGATGCGGACGCCCCTGCGGGCCAGTTCCTCCGCGACATGTCCGTAAACCACGTACAACTCCAGGAGCGGCGTCGCGCCCAGTCCGTTGACCAGCGCGATGACAGGATCCCCGGTGTCCGGCAGTTCCGCGAGCACCACGTCGACCATGTCGGCGACCAGTTCGCGTGCGGGGCGCAGCGCGGCGCGGCGGCGGCCGGGTTCGCCGTGGATGCCGACGCCCATCTCGATCTCGTCGCCGCCGAGCTCGAAGCCGGGGCGCCCCGCGGCGGGCGCGGTGCCGGGGGAGAGGGCGACGGCGTACGAGCGCGAGGCCTCGTTCGCGCGCCGCCCGGCGTCGGCGACGGCCTTGAGGTCGGCGCCCTCCTCGGCCCGGGCGCCCGCGACCTTCTCCACGATGAGCGTGGCCCCGGTGCCGCGGCGACCCGCGGTCCAGGTGGAGTCCTGGACGGCGACGTCGTCGTCGACGAGGACCTTGGCGACCTCCAGCCCCTCTTCGGCGGCGAGTTCGGCGGCCATGTCGAAGTTGAGGTTGTCGCCGGTGTAGTTCTTGACGATATGCACCACCCCGACCCCGCCGGACACCGCGCGCGTCGCCGCCAGCACACGGTCCGGGGTCGGGGACGAGAAGATCTCGCCCGCACACGCGGCGTCCAACATGCCGGGACCGACGAATCCGGTGTGCAAAGGCTCGTGCCCCGACCCGCCACCGGACACCAGCCCGACCTTGCCGACCCGCGGGCCACCCGCGCGCGTGACGACCCGCAGTTCCCGATCGACACGCAGATCCGCCCGCGACGCGGCCAGCCCGGCGAGCGCGTCGTCGACCACCGACTCCGGGTCGTTCAGGAACTTCTTCATAACCCTCTCCTTGGCAGCCGGTACGCGTTCGCGATACGCCCTCACAAGTGACGAAGCACGACGGTTCTCGTAGCATGCCCGATCGTGGGCAATCTCGTAGGGCTCGTCCTGGTATCGCACAGCCGCACCCTCGCGGAGGGACTGCGGGAGCTCGTGGGGCAGGTCGGCGGGGGCGAGGTCGCGGTCGCGGTCGCGGCCGGCGGCCCGGACGGCGGGCTCGGGACGTCCCCCGAGCGGGTCGCGGCGGCGCTGCGCGAGGCCGACGGCGGTGCGGGGGTGGTCGTCCTGCCCGATCTGGGGAGCGCGGTGCTGACGGTGCGGGCGCTGCTGCTCGAGGAGGCGTGGCCCGGAATCCGGCTGGCGGACGCCCCGTTCGTGGAGGGCGCGGTCGCGGCGGCGGTCACCGCGGCGACGGGCGCCGACCTGGAGGCCGTGGCGGCCGCGGCTGAGGAGGCGCGAGATGTCCGGAAGCTCTGAGCACACGGACGGTCCGGCGGCGGGTGGCTGGGATGCGGCTGGTCCCGGGGCGGCCGGGGCGGATGCGGACGGTCCGGAGGCGATCGGGGCGGATGCGTCCGGGGCGGGTGCCGCTGGTCCACAGGCGTTCGGGGCGGAGGCGGCTGGTCCGGGTGCGGCTGGCCCGGAGGCGTCTGGCCCGGAGTACGCCGAGGACGTCGTGCTCGGTGCCGACCTGCACATGCGTCCGGCCGGCGCCGTGGTGCGTACCGCCGCCCGCTACACCGCCCACGTCGAACTCGTCGCCGACGGGCGCGTCGCCCGAGCATCCAGCGTGCTGGAGATCATGGGCCTCGGAGCCCGCGCCGGCACACCCGTCACCGTTCGCGGCCGCGGTACGGACGCGCAGGCGGCGGTCGGCGGCCTCGCCGTGCAACTGCGCGACACGGTTTGACCGTGTCGCGGTTGCTGTCGCCGTCGGTTGCGGGCTCGCCCGCCGGGCGCGCTGGTTGCTGTTCGGGTGCGACGGGATTCGTGCGCTGCCGGTGCGGGGTGCCGCCTCCGCGGTGAGGCGGGTCGCCGTCGGCGTGGGCCTGCTCGCCTCAGAACCGCGCGTTCAGCTCCTGGTCGCGTCCGGGCCTCCGTTGGCGTCGGGGTCGGCGTCGCGGTAGCGGACGGACTGGAGATCGTCGACGAAGCGGGTCATCAGGTCGCCCAGGGACACCAGTTCCTGCGCCGACCACGCCGACAGCACCTCGAAGATGTGCCGGTCGCGGACGTTGCGCAGCCGCCGCACGATCCCGCGCCCCTTCGGCGTCAGGCCGACCCGGGTGACGCGGCCGTCGCGCGCGTCGGTGGCCCGCGTGACCATCGCCTCGGTTTCGAGCTTGCGCAGCTCGCGGCTGACCAGCGACATGTCCATGTGGGTGCGCCGGGCCAACTCGCCGATGGTGAGCCCGCCGTCGGCCTGGAGCCGGGAGAGCAGGATCACGGCGGGTTGGGACACCTGCGCGCGGGCCGCGCTCATCAGCTCGCCGTGCACGCGGCGGCTCTGCTGGAGGCGAAGCAGCCGCTCGACGGCCCCCTGGACCTGCCGCTGCGCGGCGAGCGCGGCGGCGGCGTCGTCGGTGGCCGTCGCTTCGGTGGCCGTTTCGTCGGTGGCCGTCTCGTCGGTACTGCCGTCGGGCGCCGTGTTGCCGCGGGGGGCCGCGGTGTCGTTCGGGGTCTCGGCGCCGTTCGGGGTCGCGGAGGTATCGGGTGTGTCGGATATGCCCGGCGTCTCGGCGTCGGGCGGCTTCGGGTCGTCCGGCTGCAAGGGAACGCTCACTCCCGCGTCCTGGTCGGGGACCACCCGAGCCGGGGCGGGCGGGGTGATCGGTCGGTTGGGCGGCCGGGTCCGTACGGAGCCGTCCGGTGCCGCGAAGTCTACGGCCGAGGACCCGCCCCGTGTCACGTCCGCGCAGGTCGGCCGTGGGCCCAATCACTTGATTGACTCCACCATTGACTCTGTCGCCGGGCGGTGGTTTGCTCCGCGCGGGACGGAGGTGCGCATGTTTGAACTGCATGGCAGGACCGCGCTGGTGACCGGTGCGGGACAGGGGGTCGGGGCGGGCATCGCCGAGCTGATGGCGCGTCAGGGGGCCGCGGTCGCGGTCAACGACATCGTGCCCGATCGCGCGGAGGCGGTCGCGGCACGCATTCGCGAGGCGGGCGGGTCGGCGTACGCGCTCCCGTTCGACGTCACCGACCAGAGCGCCGTGGCACCCGCGGTACGCGGGTTCGAACGCATGGTCGCTCCCGTCGACATCCTGGTCAACAACGCCGGGAACGGCGGCGCCGAGGGCTTCCGGCCCACGCGCTTCCGCGATTCGGACCCCGCCGACTGGCAGCGCTTCGCCGACATCAATCTCTTCGGCGTCATGAACGCCACGCGCGCGGTCCTCGACGGCATGTGCGCGCGGCGCTACGGGCGCATCATCACCATCGCCTCGGGCGCGGGGACGCAGGGCCTCAACATCGGCGTCTCGCTGTACGGCGCGGCCAAGGGCGGCGCGATCGCCTTCACCCGACACCTCGCCGTCGAACACGCGCGCGAGGGCATCACCGCCAACTCGATCGCGGTCGGACTCATCGACCCGTCCGCCAGCGGCCGCCAGGCGTCGGCGACGGTGGGCATGGCCAAGGCGATCCCGGTCGGACGCCTCGGCAAGCCGGAGGACATCGGCGCCACGTGTGTGTTCCTGGCCTCGCGCGAGGCGGAGTGGATCACCGGGCAGACATGGCAGGTGAACGGCGGGTCGCCGACCACCTGAGTGGGGGCGGGGCGCGAGGCTGAGGTCCGAGGTCCGTTGGGGGCTGAGGGGCCGCGGGCTTCTGCGCTGCTGTGCGTCGCGGGGGTTCGTGAACCCGAGTTTGTGAATGAGTGTTCACGAACTCGCGTTTGTGAACCCCCGTTAGTGAACCCCCGTTTGTGAATCCGCGTTTGCGAACTCGCGTTACGAGCCCGCGTTTGTGAATCCGCGTTTGCGAACCTGCATTTGTGAACCTGCGTTCATGAACCCGCGTTTGCGAACCGGCGTTTGCAAATGCGAGGGTGCGCGGCTGTTGGGCGCGTACGTTCGTCGGATCGGTGTACGAGGCCTGTACTTGCCACCGGAGTTCGTGGTTCGCTGAGCCCCAAAACGCGAACCGTACCGGGGGTAACGCGCATGACGGTCACCGAGGGCGGCGGGAGCGCGGGCGACTCCGCGCCGGGGCAGCCTGGACAGCGGCGTCCCAAGGCCGCACCGGACTGGGTCAACCTGTCCGACATGGACTTCTGGGCGGGGCCGTTCGGAGCGCGCGAGGAGGGCTTCGCGCGCCTGCGTACCGAATGGCCGCTGCCGTACTACCCGGAACCGCCGAGCCCGCTGCCCAGCGGTCCCGGCTACTGGGCGGTCACCCGGCACGCCGACCTGCTGGAGGTCAGCCGCCGTCCCGAGGACTTCTGCTCGGGCCGCGGTGCGACGCATGTCCCGGACTTTCCTACGGAGTTCGCGGAGTTCTTCGGGTCGATGATCGAGATGGACGACCCGCGGCACCACCGGTTGCGGCGCATCGTTTCGCGGGCGTTCACGCCGCGCATGATCAAGAAGTTCGAACAGGACGTCGAGACCGCCGCGGCCGCCATCGTCGACGACGTCGCGGCTTTGGGCGCCTGCGACTTCGTCACCGAGGTCGCCGCCCGTCTGCCGCTCAAGGTCATCTGCGACATGATGGGCGTGCCGGAGAAGGACTACGGCTTCATCCTCGACCGCACCAACACGATCATCGGGGTCGCCGACCCGGAGTACGTGCCCGAGGACGCCGACCACCTCACCGTGCTCCTCACTGCCGGTGCCGAACTGGCCGCGCTGCTCACGGAGTTGGGAACCTACCGGGTGGACAACCCGGTCGACGACGTCATCTCCGCACTCGTCAACGGCAACGTCGACGGCGAACGCCTCACCGCCGACGAGCTTGCGTCCTTCTTCATCCTGCTCGTGGTGGCCGGCAACGAGACCACCCGCAACGCCATTTCGCACGGCCTGCGACTGCTCACCGAGAACCCCGACCAACGGGCCCTGTGGCTCGGCGACTTCGAGCGATACGCGCCGACCGCGGTCGAGGAGATCGTCCGCGTCGCGTCGCCGGTGGTCTGGATGCGGCGTACCGCGACCCGTGACACGGTGCTCGCCGAACAGGACATCTCCGAGGGCGACAAACTGCTGATGTTCTACTGGTCGGCGAACCGCGACGGCGCCGTGTTCCCCGAGCCACGCCGCTTCGACATCACCCGCGACCCGAACCCCCATGTGGGGTACGGCGGTCCGGGCCCGCACTTCTGCCTCGGCGCGCATCTCGCCCGCCGCGAGATCACCATCATGTTCCGCGAACTCCTGGGCCGTCTCCCGGACATCCACATGGCAGACGAGCCGCAGCGACTGCGCTCCAGCTTCATCAACGGCGTCAAGCACATGCCGTGCGCGTATATGCCGACGTCTGGGCGGTGAGCCGGGCCGGGCGATCGGGCGGACGGCGGCAGGGAAGGGGCTTGGTGGAGCTTGGGCCGAGCGGGTGACTGTGCCGCCCGGCCCTGGGGAGTCAGACGTGCGTCGCGTGCGCGTGCGGACCGGGGGACCGGCGGGCCGGACGCGGTTACTCGGACGGCTTGCCGGGCTTGGGGGCGGCTTCGCCTTCCGCGTCGTCTGCCGCTTCGGCGGTCTCCTCCGAGTCGGTTTCCGAAGCAGTCTTGGTCTCCGAATCCGCCTTGGGCTCCGCTTCGGACTCGCCTGCGGGCGCGGCCTCGGGGGTTTCGGAGTCGGCATCCGATGGCTCGGTCTCGGTCTCGGTCTCGGTCTCGGTCTCGGTCTCGGTCTCGGTCTCGGTCTCAAGCATGGGCTCGGGCTCGGGCTCAGGCGCTGGTGCGGGTTTGGGCTCGGGACCGCTCTCGCCCAGGAACTGCGTCAGCGCCTGGTCGAGGTCCGACTCCGGCGGCACCTCGCCGTCCGGTGTCACGGCATTGACGACCTGCGGCAGAGCGGCGGCGACCCCCGCTGCGGTCTCCTCGCGCGTCATGCCGACCTCGCCCGCGAGGCGGTCGAGGCGTTCCGTGCCCAGGGCGTCGGTGATCTCCCGCCCGCTGACCGGCTGATTGCGCCCGTTGTCGACCCAGGACTTCGCCTGGTCGCCCAGACCGCCCGCGTTCAACTGCGCGAGCAGGCCGCCGAGCCCGCCGCCGTCCGACCCGTCGCCGCGCAGCAACCCGAGTACAGCCTTGAGCAGCGGGTTCTGCGCTCCGGCGCCGCCCGAACCCCCGAGTGCGCCGCCCAGCAGGCCGCCGAGGCCGCCGAGGTTGCCAAGACCCCCCAGGTTCGCGGATCCCATGCGATCTTCTCCCTTGTCGACACACGTGGCTCTCATCCTGTGTCAAAAAGGACAATTCTGCCCGAGGGAGAGGTTGGGAGAGGGAGGTGCGACCCACGTGGCGGCGACGCTGTCGCGCGCGGTGCCGGGACCGGGGAGGCGTTCGGCGAGGGCGGCGTCTCGGCCGGGAACTCGACCTTGTGCCGCTTCCGCGTCGGTGCCGTGCCTGAACGCCCGCACGTGGGTCAACGCCGCGTCCGGCCTGCGGTGGTCCGTACAGGCCCCGCCGCCCCGGGGCTGCTCAGCGGAAGCGGAGGTGCGGCGATGTGAGGTGGTGCGGCGATGTGAGCGGCGCGTACCGTACGCCCGGCTCAGGCCGCGACCGGGGCCAGTTTGCGGTCGAGGCGCTTCATGGCCCGGTGGAACGTCGAGCTCATGGCCCACGGCATGAAGCGCAGCGTGAAGGAGATCAGCGGCATCGGGTCGGCGGCGAACGTCCAGGTCACGCGGGACCCGGTGCCGCGCTCCTCGACCACCCACTCCTCGATCAGCGCGTGGCACATCGGCACCGTGAGGCCGTCGATGCGGTACGCCCAGCGGGTGGGCTCCTCGTGCGCCATCACCGTCTCGTGGAACACGACCGGCTTGACCAGGCGTACCTCGCGGCGCGCGCCCACGCCGTGGCCGCCGTCGGGCGCCTCGGCGAGCCAGCTTCCGCTGCGGAAGTTGGGGAACCACGTCTTCCAGGTGTCCGGGTCGTCGGTCAGCGCGGCGAACACCGCCTTCTGCGGCGCGGCGAGGTCCGCCGTCCAGGTGCGGCGGCGCGGTGCGGTCTGCACGAACTCGATCGGTTCGGCGCGGAGCGAGTACTTCACCGGGGCCTCCGGAGGTGGCGGGGCGGAATCGCGGATGGACCGCTCAGGCTATTGACGACCCGTCAGACCCACAATGCGCAACGCGTCGGGAGCGTGTGGGCGCACGGTCGGCCGATGGCTGAGAAGATCTCCGGGAAGGACGGGAAGGTTCCGCACGGGGAAAGGCCGCCGCATGCCCGCCACGCTCAACCACCGCTTCGACGGGCCCGAGGGCGCGCCGGTCATCGTGCTGGGCTCGCCGCTCGGTGCCGACGGCCGCGTCTGGGACGCGATCGTTCCCGCGCTCGTCGCGACGCACCGGGTGCTCCGCTTCGACACGCGCGGCCACGGCGGCTCCGAACTTCCGCCGGGCACGCCGACGATGTCCGACCTGGCGGAGGATGTCGTGGCGCTGGCGGACCAGTACGCCATCGAGCGGTTCACGTACGCGGGCATCTCGCTCGCGGGCGCCCTCGGTCTCGCCGTCGCCCTCGACGCCCCGGAGCGGCTGGACCGGCTCGTGGTGTGTTGCAGCGGCGCGAAGCTCGGCGAGGCCGCGGGCTGGCATGAGCGGGCGGCGCTGGTCCGGCGTGACGGTGTGGGGGCCGTCGCCGAGACGGTCGTCGGCCGCTGGTTCACACCCGAGTACGCCGCGCGCGAACCGGCCGTGGTCGCCGACACGTTGGCGATGCTCCGGGCATGTCCGGCGGAGGGTTACGCGGCGGCGTGCGACGCGGTCGCGACGTTCGACGCACGAGCGCGCCTTGCCGCAGTGACCGCGCCGACCCTCGTCATCGCGGCGGAGCGCGACCCGTCGACGCCGGTCGCGCTGTCGGAGGAGGTGGCCGCGGGGATCCCGGGCGCGCGGCTCGTGCTGGTGCCCGATGCGGCGCACCTCGTGATCGTCGAGAAGGCGGACGAGGTCGCGGAGATTTTGGTCGACTTCCTGAGCGGCGCCTGAAGGGGCCGGATGGCGGCGGGCCGGGGCCGTCGCGTTCGGTTGCGGGATCTCGACCCCGGGATCGCGGGGACCGGGGCCGGGCCGCCGCGCGAATTGGCCTTTCAACGGGCCCGTTGTCCGCGCCGCGCAGGGAGGTGTCCTGCACACGCGGTGGGGTGTTCGTCGCTGGGCTGTTCGCACGGCAACGGCTAGCTTGCGAGCGCTGGTTCTTGCCGACCAAAGGAGTCGCAGATGACACACGTCGCACCGGTCCTCGACGGGCTGAAGATCACCGATCTGATGGACTCTCCGGCCGTCCCCGCACGTTCGCCGCTCGGCACCGTGCTGCGGACCCAGGTCGGCGCGGGCGGCTCGACCGGCTTCTCCAGCCACGTGTCGGACGACGTCGAAGGCAGTGGCTTCTCCAGCTACGCGTCCGACGACTCGGCGAGCGGCTTCTCCAGCTACGTGTCGGACTATTCCGCGAGCGGTTTCTCCAGCTACGTGTCCGACGTCGCCCCGAGCGGCTTCTCCAGCCATGTGGAAGCCGACCCGCAGCGCTGAGCCTGCCGGCGCCGAGGAGCATGGCCCGCCGTGCACAAGTGCCGTCGAAGCACCTCGGACCGGCGGGCTCCAGCCGGCCGGTCCGGTGACGCTCGCCGTCGGCGGGCCAGGGCGGATCGCCCTCTGTTGGGAAAGGGAGGCGCAGTGGAGTTGTTGTCCGCCCCGGCACGAACGCCGGTGAATGCCGAGTGGCCACTGAACATCCCGTCACACCGGTCGCTGGGCTCCTTGTGGCGACCGGTCCCGTTTCGGCACTTCGTCGTCAAGGTGCACAGCCGCTGCAATCTGGCGTGTGACTACTGCTACCTGTACGAAATGGGCGACCAGTCGTGGCGTGCGGCCAGCAAGGCGATGTCTCCCGAGGTCGCCGACCGGACCGCGCTCCGCATCGGTGAACACGCGCGGGCGCGCCACCTTGAGACGGTGACCGTGATCGTGCACGGCGGCGAGCCGATGCTTGCCGGTGTGCAACTCATCCGGCGTCTCGCCGAGGGTGTGCGCCGGGCAGTCCCCTCCTACACCGCGGTGTCACTGGCCATGCAGACGAACGGCCTGCTGCTGGACGACGCGAGCCTGGACGCGCTGCACGCGCTCGGCATATCCGTCGGCGTGAGCCTCGACGGTGACGAGACCGCCAACGACCGCCACCGCCGCCGCGCCGACGGGCGCGGCAGTCACGCCGACGTAGCGGCCGCGATCGCCAGGCTCCGCGACCCCTCGCGGCCGGGGCTGTACGGCGGACTGCTGTGCACGATCGATCTCGCGAACGACCCGGTCGAGGTCTACGAAGCACTGCTCGCACACGCCCCGCCGACCATGGACTTCCTTCTCCCGCACGGCAGTTGGGACGAACCACCGCCTTCGCGCGATGCGGACGCCGCGGTGACGCCGTACGGGGACTGGCTGGCGGCGGCGTTCGACCGTTGGTACGACGTCGAGGAGTCCGAGACCAGCGTGCGCCTGTTCCGGGACACGGTCGCGCTGGTGCTGGGCGGCTCGGGCACCTCGGAGCAACTCGGCCCCGGGCCGGCGACGGTGGTCGTCGTCGACACCGACGGCATGATCGAGCAGGTCGACACCCTCAAGTCGGTCTACGACGGCGCTGCCGCCACGGGAATGTCCGTCACGTCCCACAGCTTCGACGACGCGCTGCGCCATCCGTCCTTGGCCGTACGGCAGTTGGGGGTTGCCGGCCTGGGCGTGACGTGCCGCTCCTGCCGAGTCCGAGAGGTGTGCGGCGGCGGATACTTCGCGCATCGGTATCGAGCGGGTGTCGGATTCGGCGAACCGTCGGTCTACTGCCCGGACTTGATCAGGTTCATCGACCACGTCAGAGGGCGCGTGGCAGCCAGTGTCGCGGCGGCCAAGTCCTTGAGGGACCAGGCATGAGCACCCCTGCCAAACCGCCCGTAGACCCGCGGCTGACACCGGTGACAACTCTTCCGCCCCGCCCCGGACCTGACGAGCCGCCGTTCGCAGCGAAGGCCCAGCCGCCGAGGACGGTACGGGAACTGGTAGGCGAACTCCGCAACCTCGGGGTCCAGGTCAACGACGTGCTGCTGGTGCACTGCCGGCTGCGCGGCATCGGGCCGGTGGAACGCGGACCGCGCGGCGTTCTGGCCGCGCTGACGGAGGCGGTCGGTCCGGGCGGCACGCTGGTGATGCCCACCTTCACCGAGCTGAATTCCGACACGTCACTGCCTTTCCAGCGCGTCACCTACGGCCTCAGCGACGCGGAAATCGACGCGTACAAGCAGGAGATGCCGCCTTTCGATCCGGTCTGGACGCCGGCGTCACCCACGATGGGGGCGTTGCCGGAAGTGCTCCGGCAGGCTCCGGGCGCGGTCCGCAGCTCGCACCCCCAGTCGTCGTTCGTGGCGAGGGGACTGCTGGCGAACGGCATCGTGCGCCACCACAACCCGCTCTCGCACTTCGGCGAACAGTCGCCGCTGTCAAGGTTGTTCTCGCTGCCGGACGCGAAGGTTCTGATGCTGGGGACGGGCTTCTCGGCGTTCACGGCCTTCCATCTGGCGGAGTACTTCCAGCCGAAGGTCGCCACGCGGATGTACCGGTGCGTCGTCCCCGACTGGCTCGGTCGGCCGAGCTGGTGCTCGTACGAGGACGTGCTCCTGGACCTGGCCGACTTCGACCTGATCGGAGCGGCGCTGACGGAGAGCCTGGCCATCCGGGAAGGACCTGTCGGCGCCACCCGGGCCAAGCTCGTTCCGCTGATTCCCGCGGTCGCGTTCGCCGCCGACTGGATGGCACGGCATCGGGCGGACGGTCGTCCGGCGGTCGCGTAGCGCGCCGGTTCGACGCGTCATGAGCCCGGCGGGGGTGCGGCGGACACGAGTCGGGCCGCCCCCACCACCCACCCGCCCCACCTCGAAGTCACGCGGACCGGCGTACCGCCGCGCTGCCCCGCCGACCGCCCCGCACCGCTCCAGTCCGACCCTGAAGGAGCCCACCACCGCATGCGCAGGCTCATCGAATCGACGTACGTGACACTGGACGGCGTCATCAGTTCGCCCGCCCAGTGGAGCAGGCCGTACCAGGACGAGCAGTACCACCAGTACGCCGGCGACCTCCTCAACGACACGGACGCCTTGCTGCTGGGACGGCAGACGCACGAGAAACTCGCCGCCTCCGCAACGGACTTGAACGGCCTCGACGAGGGGAATGCCGCACGCCTCGACGGCCTCCCCAGGCACGTCGTCTCGCGCACCCTCAAGCACGCCACCTGGAACGGCACCGTCATCGCCGGTGACATCGCCGCCGAGGTCGCCGGCCTCAAGGAACAACCGGGGCAGGACATCCTCAAGCTCGGCACCGGCGAAATCGACCGCGTGCTCCTGGCCCACAAACTCGTCGACGAGTACTTCCTCTGGGTCTTCCCCGTCATCGCCGGACGCGGAAACCGCCTCCTCGACGGAGCCGACACCGCGCACCTCACCCTGCGGGGCACCACACGCCTCAACTCGGGCGTCGTCCTGCTCACCTACGCCCCCACCGACTAGTGCGGTGACCACACACCTTCACGGGTTCTCGCCGCCCGGCACCGCGCCTCGCGGCGTTGCGGGCGAAGGAGGGCCGCCAGGCCCGGCGTGCGAGTACGACCGAGTACGAGCTTCGGGCCCGCGCTTGGGAGGGCCGCCAGGCCCGGCGAGCGATGCACGGCACCGAACTATGAGAACCGGCAAACGTTTGTGACCACCGCACCGGGTGTATTGACCCCACGGGGTTGTTGACCCGGCTGATGGGTGGCTCGCCGGGGCTTGGCGGCCTTTCCGGGCGCAGGTCCGAAGCTTGTACTCGCTCGCACTCGCTCGCACTCGCTCGCCGGGCTCGGGTGGCCCTCCTACGCCTGCAATGCCGCGAGGCGCGGTGTCCAGGGGCCGTGAGCAGTGCAAAGGTCCGGCCGACACGGGCCCGGCTGTTGGCATACTGGTTGGCGGGATTCGGTGGCTGTCGGACGGTTGTTCGGCCAGGCCTTGTCGAGCGGGACACGAGGGGATCACCTGCGGGTGACTCCGTGACTCTCGTGGCCCGCCGATCGTTGCGGAACAAAGGGAGCCACAACGCGCCCCAGGTGATCAGCAATTACGGTTGCCGGTGGCGTGTCCTACCCGATCACGCCACCGGCATCCGCGACCTCCGGGTCAGAGCGCTATGAGCGACTCCAGCGCCGTGCGGTATTGCAGGAGGGCCTGGCGCAGGGCCTCGGTGTCGCCGGACTTGCCCTGACGTTGGCGGGACAGTTCCTCGCGGCGGCGTACCAGCGCCTCCATGAGTTGGTCGACGGCCGCGGCGTACAGGTCGTCGGCGCCGGCGACGGCGTCGTCCGGGCTGTCGACGAAACCGGCGAGCGTCTCCCGCAGCCGCCTGCGGAAGCCGTCGGCGACCGACTTGCTCAGCAAGGTCGGCAGCACGTCGGGCGACTTGGCCGGTGCGGCGTGCGCGGGCTGCCGCGCGGCGGCCCGGCCGGACGCGGCCGAGGTCGAAGGAGTGGTCGGAACCGGGCCCGGCGGAGCCGGGATCGTGGCGGGGGGCTTGAGCGCAGAGCCGGTCTTCTCGCTCACGCGCGCCTGGCGGGCCGCCCGGTCGCGGTCGTCGCGCTCGACGACCGGCGCGTCATCGGCGGTCTTCTTGGTCTGCGAGTTCGTGGACGACGTCGAAGAAGTCATGAAGCAGCCTCACTTCCCCCGGGCCACCGGGGCCGGAGCACGGCCGAGCAGGTCGGTGAACAACGTGCGGTGGTGCAGCATCGCCTGGCGCAGATCCTCGGTGGACGCCTTCCCTGCCTCGCGAAGGCGCTCGATCTCCTGGGCCTGCCGGTAGCGGTCGATGGAGTGCCCGTACTCGACGGACAGGATCTCCATGCGCTTCTCCCGCGCACCGGTGGGATATCCGCGGTCGTGCATCACGCGGGTGATGAGCGCGTCGGCCTCCGCCAGCGCGTCGCCCGGCGCCTCCACGAAGCGCTCCTGGAGCGCGCTCCAGGCGTTCTCGTACTTGAGCTTCTCCTCGTCCGGGAGTTCGCGGATGTCGAGGTCGCGGAACTCCCGTTCTCGTTCCGCGAGGTTGCGCTCGGCATCTCTGCGCGTGCCGAACTGCCCCAGCGCACGGTCGTATTCCGGACCGAAACGGCGACGCAGTCGTTCCCTGCGCAGCATGGGGCGACCGACGATCAGTGCGGCGCCCGCGATCACGGCCACGATCACGATGACGATCAGAAATGTGGTCACAGCGAATCCTCTCCGAGGACTCCTCTGCCCTGTTTCTCCTTATCTCATACGGATGTTGGCGGAGGCTCCCCGGTTCCGGGTACGCGTGTGACGGCTGCGGGTCAGTGGGTTCCCGGAGGCGGTCCGGTCGGCGGCGGAGGCGTCGGCGGCGCCTGGGGCGGCGGTACGTGCCCCGCCCCCGTCGTCGGCGGGCCACTCGGCGGCGGAGGCATCGTCGGCGGCGCCGGAGTCGGCGGTACGGCCGGTACCGGCGGAGGCATCGGCGGCCGACCGGGCGCCGGTACGTACGGCTCCCCGGAGGGCGGCGCAGGCGTCGCCCCCGGCGCAGCACCCGGCGGCGGCACCGGCGGAGCCCCATACCCCGGCATCGGCGGCACCGGCGGAGCCGGCTGCGGCGGAACCCGCGGCGGAACCGCCCGCACCATCCCCGTGGGCATCCCCACGGGGGCCGGCATCAGCGCCGGGTCCGGCACGTACTTGAAGTACGCCCAGAACAGCCCCGACACCAGCGCGAATCCGGCGAACAGCACCAGCGCCGCGGTCAGCGACGTCTCGTTGTCCGAGCCGCCCCGGCCCGAGTTCAGCACCAGCACGTGCACGAACAGCAAAATCGCGACGGTGTAAGTGGCCGCCCAGATCCAGGTGTTCCACTTGCGCAGCTTGTTGCCGTCCAGCACCCGCAGCGGGATCAGGCCGAACAGCACCGTCTCGACACCCAGGATGAACGTCGTGCCCAGGATCGTGTCGGCGATCACCAGCCCGGCGTTCGCGTCCACGGCGATGGCCTTCTCGTGCACGAACTCCAGGCCCACCCAGGCCCCGACGCTCAGCAGCAGCGCGCAGATCGCGCCGAACAGCACGCCCTTGCCCTCCTGGGCCCGGCTCAACCGCCGTTCCCGCAGGGCCACATAGCCGAGCACCAGGCCGAACACGTAGCCGGGGACGAAGTCCGAGAGACGCGACAACACCGTGCAGAAGACCGCCAGCCCGAGCGCGGCGGGCACCGTCTTGAGCGCCCCGGGGACGCCCGAAGCGCGCTTCGCGTTCTGCTCGTTCGGCCAGGAGTAGGCGAAGATCACCAGCGGTGCCGCGACCAGGAAGCCCAGCAGCAGGATCCCGGACTTGGCGTTGAACCCGGAGTCCGGATCCACGAAGGTCGACGCGAGCGCGCTGATCACCACGAAGACCGGCAGGATCCACGGCGACGCCCACAGCGAGCGCCCGGGAACGGCCGCGGCGCCGTAGGCCCCCGACCCTCCGGCCGTGCCGAACGCGCCCGACCCGCCCGCGACTCCGCCGGAGGCACCGTACGCCCCCGAACCGCCCGCGGCACCGAAGCCGCCCGCACCGCCGGACGCACCGTACGCGCCGCTGCCCGAGGCATACGCCCCGCCACCGGAAGCCTGTGCGCCGCCGAAGCCGCCCGCGGCCCCCGCGCCGCCGCCCGCACCCGGGTCCATCCCGGCCGCGCCGCCCGGTCCGTAGGCAGCGGCACCGGCACCGCCCGCACCCGCGTCCGGCCCCGCAAAGCCCCCTGGGCCGTACGCTCCGCCGCCCGCGTGCTGCCCGGTCATGCCCCCGGCATCCGACGCGTGCAGCCCCGTCGTGCCGCCCGAGGCAGCGCCCCCGTCCGAGGCGTGCAGCCCGGTCGTCCCGCCGCCGAGGCCACCGCCCGCGCCGCCGGGACCCGGGTTCATGCCCGCGCCGCCGTCCGGCGGGAAGGGGCCGCTGCCGCCCGCCGCGGGGTTCGGTCCGCCCGCGCCCGCCGCGCCGCCGCCCCGTCGTCGCCACCAGCGCGAGATCCGCCGCTGGTTCTCCTCGATGGTCCGGTTGAACAATTCGGCCGGGAAGCCGATCAGCAGCACGAGACCGGCCGCGAGACCCGCCGTCTTGGCCACGCTCTCCGGGTCGAGCGGTACGTCGCTCGGCATCGGCAGGGCGTTGAGGACGGTGGAGACGTCGTCGCCGACGACGGGCAGCAGGGCCTGCTCCAGGCTGTCGGTGATGCCCTGCTGGTCCTCGGCCGCGAAGTACTGGCCGCCGGTCGTGTCGGCGATGCAGCTCAGTTCGGTGTTCGCCTGCTCGCTGGTCTGGAACCCGACGGTGTGCGCGACGAACTTGATGCCGGTCTGCTCCTGCACCTCGACGACGACCTCGCACGGGTCCTCGTTGCACGAGCTCTCGCCGTCGGAGACGAGGATGAGGATCTTCTCGGAGGAGTCGTCGGGGAACTCGCTCGCGGCCTTGCGGATGGCATCCGGCGTGGGGGTACGTCCGCCGGTCTGGAGGGCCTCGACCTCGTCCCGGAGCTGCCCCCGGTTGCCGGTGCCGGGCTCGACCAGCAGGTCGCCGCCGTCGCCGCACTCGCCGGAGAACTCGTGCAGGCCGACGCGGTCGGAGTCGCCCAGCGAGCCGATGGTCGACCGCAGCGCGGCCTTGGCCTCGGTGAGCCGGGTCTCCTGGCCGTCGCCGGTCGCCTCGTTCATCGAGTCGGAGGTGTCGACCACCAGGATGATCGTGCGTTTCGGGGCCGCCGTCGCGGCGGGTGCCGAGAACACCAGCAGGACGCCTGCGGCCGCGGCGACCAGGGTGGCCTTTTTCCACCGGTCCGCTCGGCTGCTCGCTACCGCCATGTGACCACGCCTCCGGAACGCACGCTCGTAGATGGCGCGGGCGACCCGCAGCGTCGACTCTCGGCGCCCCCCGCCGTGCACAGCGAAACAAGTCTGTCGGGCCGAGCGGTACGAGGGGAGGGGAATTCCCTCGATCCGGGCACCCGGACGGGGGAATTCCGACGTCGGGCCCGTCCAGATGCCCAGAAATATCTGCAAAGTTCATGATTCGCCGACGCGCCGTGCCCACACCCCGTGCACGCGTCCACACGCCGCGCTCCGCGCCGCACCCCGCCCCACGTCGCCGCACCGCCCGCGTCGGCGCACCCCCGCCACAACGCCGGAGGGGCCCGGCTTCCGCCGGGGC
>NZ_JBPKBH010000029.1:49414-89958 GCF_051388915.1 Yinghuangia sp. YIM S09857
CCCCGGCTTCCGCCGGGGCCCTCCGAGCACCACAGGTGCTCAGACGTTGACGCCGTAGTCCTTCGCGATGCCCGCGAGGCCCGAGGCGTAGCCCTGGCCCAGCGCGCGGAACTTCCACTCCTCGCCGTTGCGGTAGATCTCGCCGAACAGCATCGCCGTCTCGGTGGACGCGTCCTCCGAGAGGTCGTAGCGGGCCAGCTCGGTGTTGTCCGCGGCGTTCACGATGCGGATGAAGGCGTTGCGGACCTGCCCGAACGACTGGCGGCGGGTCTCCGCGTCGTACACCGACACCGGGAAGACGATCTTGTCGATGTCCGGGGTCAGCGCGGCCAGGTTGACCTTGATCTGCTCGTCGTCGCCCTCGCCCTCGCCGGTCTTGTTGTCGCCGGTGTGCACGACGCTGCCGTCCGGGGTCGAGGCGTTGTTGAAGAACACGAAGTGCTGGTCGGACGCGACCTGGCCCGACGTGTTGACGACGATGGCGCTGGCGTCGAGGTCGAAGTCCTCGCCGGTGGTCGTGCGCAGGTCCCAGCCCAGGCCTACGACGACGGCGGTCAGCGTGCCGCCCGCGGCCTCCTTGGTGAGCGAGACGTTGCCACCCTTGCTGAGGCTCACAGCCATGGGGGAATCCCTCCGAGGTTCTGGATCGTGACGGTCCGGTCGATTGTCCGGTTTTCCGCACCGAAGGTACCGACATCCACAGGACGCGGGGAGGGGTCCCGGAAGTTCCCGGGCTGCGTGTCGCACGTGACCTTGCCTACGCCCTCTTGACGGGGGGTCAGAAATCGCGTGTCATAGACGCAACGAAAAGCTATACGACTATTAGTCATAGTCGTTTCCACAAGCTCTGCTTCCGTCAGCTCTGGGGCCGCCATGTCCAGCGTCACGATCGACCCGGCGCGCATGCGCCACGCCATGGGGCACTTCGCGACCGGCGTCACGGTCATCACGGCCGTGCACGAGGGGGCGCCGGTGGGCATGGCCTGCCAGTCCTTCACCTCGCTGTCGCTGGAGCCCGCGTACATCTCGTTCGCGCCGGCGCTGACCTCCACCACCTGGCCACGCATCCGCGAGGCCGGATCCTTCGTCGTCAACGTGCTCGCCGAGGACCAGCAGGACGTCTGCCGCGCGATGGGCCGCAGCGGCGGCGACAAGTTCGCGGACGTCGCGTGGGACAAGGCCGGGAACGGCGCCCCGCGCCTCGCCGGAAGCATCGCCTGGGTCGAGGCGGACGTCGAACACATCCTGCCCGGCGGCGACCACGAGATCGTGATCGGCCGCGTCAACGCGCTCGAAGTACCGCGTGACGCCGCGCCGTTGCTGTTCTTCAAGGGGGCGTACGCGGCCCTCGCGGGCTGACGCCCCGGCGGACGTTCGGGAGCCATCCCGGCAACCGCCTTGCCGGACGGCCCACTTCGGGCCACCAGATCCACCCGCGGCCGGGGGACGGCCGGACGCGGGGCCACGGCGGAACGCGGACACCCCTGTTTCCACGATCCGCCGAGTACGCCGCAGGCCCGCCATGATCCTCGTACCGGGATCACGGCGGGCCTGCGGCGTTGCAGTGCCTCCGGCGTCCGACACCGGCCGACTGTCACGCGACGGCAGCCGCGCGCCGAGCGGCGCGCGGCCCAACTTCCTTCCTCGGAAGAACTACCTTTCTCAGACTCTTACTTGAGCCCTTACTTGCGGTCCGTGAAGCGGATGTCCAGGCTGCGCAGGTACGTCTGGAGTCCCGCGTCCTGGATCGGGATCAGGTGCGCCGGGGCGCCCGACTCGTTGTGGTGCGCATGCCACTTGCCCGGCGGCGTCACGAACGCCCCGCCCGGCTCCCAGTCCACACGCACCGGGTCGACGATCTCGCCGCGTGCGTCCAGTCGGTCGCCGAGCAGCGAGTAGCAGCCCGGCCGGCAGTCCAGGATCAGGTCCAGAGCCACCGACTGGTGCCGGTGCGGGCGTTGGATCTGCCCGACCGGCAGCAGCCCGAACATCGCCCACAGCACATGGGTCACCGTCAGCGTCTGGTCCTGCCCGGCGTTGTTGAGCAGGACGCTCACCCGGTTCTTGGCGTTGGCGCCCGGCGCGTTGGCGATGGCGTCCAACTCGGCGACCGCGCGCTCCCGCGAGAACTTCGTCGGACGGAACTTCGGTCCGTCGGGCCGCACTCCGAGGTAGCGCAGCAGCGGCTCGTCGTGCACCCAGTACATGACGGTGTCCGCGTCGGCGTGGTGCACGACCTCGCCCACCGCGGGCAGCACGATGAAGTCGCCCTTCTCCCACCGGGCGACGCGGCCGCCGACCACCGACGTGCCGCGCCCGTACATCACGTAGTAGAGCTGCGAGGTCGCGTTGGCGGTGAGCGCCAGCCGGTCGCCGCGGTTGACTCGGACGAAGTTCGCGAGCAGCGCGGGGCTGGTCGCCGGGCCGCCCTCGACACGCAGCGGCTCGGCCAGGTCGAGGGGGATCGCCCGGGTCGGTCCGTCGGCGTGCAGCGCGGGCGGGAAGACCGCGGCCGGGACCTCGGTGGTGAAACCGGCGCCGATCGGGTTCGCGGCCTTGGTGTACTCCCAGTAGCGGGCATCCGCGGACCAGTCGTCGGCCAGCGCGTCCAGGCGCCCCTCGAAGCCGTGGGTCGCGACGTCGACCACCGGGGGTGCGGGCACCGTGGGGTCGAACAGCGTGTCATTCGTCAGATCGATCGACGTCATGCGCCCGATGCTGCCATCAGACGCGAGCGGGGGGTACGACGAGGATCACGCCCCGCCGTACCGCCCGCTCGCGGTTCGCCGCAACCACATACGGCCGTCGCTACTCCCGACTGTCGCTACTCCCGGCCGTCAGTATCCCCGGCCTCAGTACTCCCGGCCGTCAGTACTCCCGGCCGTAAGTCCCTCCGGCCGTCAGTACTTCCGGTCCACGACCTTCCCGGTCCGCGCGTCCCAGACCATGTAGCCCTTCTGGAAGTTCTGCCGCCGCCCGTTCGGGACGCCGAACTCCTCGCTCGTCGGGAACCCGAGGTACGAGTTCTCCCACCCGAGTTGCGCGTACCGCGTCTGGATCGCGCCGTAGATCGCGTGTGCCCCGCTGCTCGGCGACCAGTAGACCATCCCGTACTGGAAGCCGTTGAAGCGGCCGAACAGCCTCGGGGTGGGGGTCTCGCTGGTGGTCGGGAAGCCGAGGCGGCCGTTGTCCCAGCCGTACTCGCCCCACTTCGTGTGGATGGCGCCCATCACCAACTGGGCCCCGGTCCACGGCGACCAGACGATGGTGCCGCCCTCGAAGTCGTTGAAGCGGCCGCCCGGTCGGGCGGTGGGCAGTTCGTCGGTGCGCGGGAAGCCGAGGACGCCCAGGTCCCAGTTGAGTTGGGCGTACTTGTCCATGATCCCGCCGTAGACGGCCTGCGCGCCGGTCCAGCCGGACCACGTGATGGACCCGTTCTGGAAGGCGTTGTAGCGACCGCCGGCCTTCTGGGTGGGCAGTTCGCCGGTCATCGGGTAGCCCATCGGGCCGCGCTCCAGGCCGAGCAGCAGCCACTTCGAGTAGATGGCGCCGTACACCGCGTGGGCGCCGGTCCGCGGCGTCCAGTAAATGGCGCCGCCGTACTCGAAGTTGTTGTAGCGGCCGACGCCGTCCAGCGTGCTGAGTTCGTCGGTGGTCGGTGCGCCGAGGAACGCCGGGCCGCCGTTGGCCAGGTAGTTCGTCAGGATGCCGCCTTCGACGATGTGCGCGCCGGACCGCGGGGTCCAGTACATGCGCCCGTTCTGGAACTCCCGGGTGCGCAGCGCGCCGTCGCCGGTTTCGGTGCCGAGCGGCGCGCCGAGCTTGGCGGCGGCCGGCCTGTCCGTCGCGAGGCGCTTGTCGATCGGCGTCTCGTACGTGACGGTCAGCTCCACGTCGCGGTCGGGCATCGTCATGTCGTGCACGCGCGCGCCGCCGTCGCCCCACGACTTGAACGTCGCCACGCCGTCGATCGCGGTCTCCGCCGCCACCAGCGACAGCTTCGAGCCGACCGTGACCGGAACGGTCTGCGTGTCCCGCGAGTTGATGGTCACCGCGGCCGGAGTCGTGGACCGGACGGTGAGGTTCATCAGCTTCGGCCACGCCTTGTAGGAGCGCTGCGTCGTGACGCCCTTCGCGTCCGTCACGAACGCGGTGATCTGCATGTGCGTGTCGTCGCCGTGGTCCTCGAACGGCACGTTGTACTCGGGGCCGGTGTACGCCTTGCTCGGGTGCGAGTGGCAACCACCCCCGTAGCAGTGGAACATGACCGATTCCCAGCGCACCGACAGCTCCGACGGCGTTCCGTCGGGCCCGAGTTCGTCGGCGTCGGTGGCGCGGGCCTTGATGACCAGCGGCTCGTTCACCTTGAACTTGTGGTTGTCAGCTGGGACTTCGACCCACTCGATGACGGGCGCGTGGTTCGCCGGGACGACCTTGAGGCTGTACGTACCGGCCTTGCCACCCGGGTCGGTGACGGTCAGCTTCGCCGTGTAGTCCCCGGCCTCCTCGTACGTGTGGCTCGGGGCGACCCCGGTACCCTTCGCGCCGTCGCCGAAGTCCCAGGCGTACGTGAGCACGTCGCCGTCCAGGTCGGTGGACGCGGACGCGTCGAACTCCACGCGCAACTCGGCCGGGTTCACCGTGGTCGTGGCCTTGGCGACCGGCGCGCGGTTGCCGCCCTCGTACACCAGGCGCTTGACGACGTTCGCGCAGATGTCGACCATCACGATGTCGCCGTTGGGCGCGGCCGCGAACTTCACGATGCAGTTGCCGCCGCCGTCCTGCATCGGGGTGGTCTCGCGGCTGAACACGGTCGGCACCGGCGCCGGCAGCAGCTTGCCCTGCGCGTCGCGCAGCTTCATGTTGCTGACGGTCTGGAGCGCGTAGTCCGAGAAGAAGTACGAGCCGCGGTACTGCTCGGGGTACGAGGTCCCGGTGTAGACGATGCCGCCGGTGACGCTCGCGTTCTTGTAGTTGTGGCTGTACGCGTGCAGCGGCTTCGTCGCCGTCACCCCGAAGCAGCCGGGCAGGTCGCGGTAGCCGCCCGTGGTGTCGTTGCCCTCCCAGCACGGCCAGCCGAGGTTGTCCCCGGCCTTGACCATGTTGATCTCTTCCCACCAGTTCCAGCCCACGTCGCCGACGATCGGCGCGCCGGTCACCGGGTCGAGGGTGAAGCGGAACGGGCTGCGGAAGCCCTTGGCGTAGACCTTGCTGCGCCACGAGTTCGGCGTGGCGGCCGCGTAGTACGGGTTGGCGGCGACGCCGGCGCCGTCCTTGGTGATGTGCAGGAGCTTGCCGTACGGGCTGTCCAGGTTCTGCGCGTCGAGCGCCAGCGGGTCGACGCGGATGAAGTCGGCGGAGTCGCCGATGCTGACCCACAGCGTGCCGTCGGGGGCCGCCTCGACCCCGCTTATGCCGTGCACCGCGGTGCGCGCTGGCGTCTCCAGCAGCACCTTCTCGGTGCCGAGGCCGACCGGCCGCGCCGCGGCACCCGACGAGAACTGCACGGTGAACCGGCCGAGCCGCATCACGCCGGTGTCGGTCGTGCGGGCGACATACAGGAAGCCGGTGTTCGCGAAGTCGGGGTCCACGGCTATGCCGGTCAGCCCGAGGTCCTGGTCGTCGCGCACCGGGAGGTCGCCGAGCGGGGTGGCCTCACCCGTCGGGGCGACATATGCGAGGTGTCCGGACTTTGCGGCAGATATATATCCGCCGTCCGGGGTGTACGCGATATCCGTCGGCAGCGACTGCTGGCCCGAGGGCATTTCCCGTATCGAGAACCCGGCCGGCAGTGTTTGCGCGGCCTCGCTCCTCTGGGCCATCGAATAGCCGAGTACGGACGCGGTGACGGCGAGGACGATCGCCAAAGCGGTGAGAAGGTGGCGTATTGATCTACGCACGCGTGGGCGGCGGTGGTTGGTAATGGGACTACTCCTCGTACCCGCGCAATGACAGCGTTGGGCGCACGACAGGGATGTGGGTCGGGAGACATTACACGCGACGCGCGCGGCCGGAAAAGCGGTGGTGCGGGAATTTCCCGTCACATTTTGGTGTCCGGAGGAATGCGGTCTTCCGTTACGCACCGCGCACCGAGGGCCGCGGTCGTGGCCACCGGGGGACGTAACGGACCAAGTATCCGAACAACCGCAACTCGCCGAGTGGACAAAACCGCCGACACACGAACGGAGGCTCCCATAAAGTCTCGGTAGGGAAAACCATCCCGCGGAGCTTCGTTTCCCACTGTCGGCACCGCTCACACCGAGCAGACCCGTCAGGCCGATCAGGCCGCGCACACCCGGTCACATCCGATCACGCACAGCCGAGGAGTTCACGATGACCGACTTCGCACCCCCGCCGCCCTTTGCGCCGCTCGTCGAGGACTGGTCGACCGCGGTGGCGATCGTCGCGCACCCGGACGACATGGAATACGGCGCCGCCGCGGCCGTCGCGCGCTGGACCGACCAGGGCAAGACCGTCGTGTACGTCATGGTCACCAGCGGCGAGGCCGGTATCGACGGCATGCACCCCGACAAGGCCAAGCCGCTGCGCGAGGCCGAGCAGATCGCGTCCGCGCAAATCGTCGGCGTCGACGTGGTGGAATTCCTCGGCTATCCGGACGGCGTGCTGGAGTACGGGCTGCCGCTGCGCCGCGACGTCGCCCGGGTCGTCCGCCGGCACCGCCCGGACATCGTCATCACCGGCAACTGGCGGGAGACGTACGGCGGTACGGTGCCCAACCAGGCCGACCACATCGCCACCGGCCGGGCCGTGCTGGACGGCGTCCGCGACGCGGGCAACCGCTGGATCTTCCGCGAGCTGGCCGAGGCCGAGGGGCTTGAGCCGTGGAACGGCGTCCGGCAGATCTGGGCCGCCGGCTCCCCGGACGCGGCGCACGCCGTCGACACCACCGACACCTTCCAGCGCGGTGTGGCCTCGCTGGAGGCACACGCGGCCTACCTCGCCGGCCTCGGCGGCTCGGCCGGGAACATGGCCGACGCGTCCGAATGGCTCGAAGGCTTCGCCCGCGGCGCCGGCACCCGCCTCGGCACCCGCTACGCCGCGTCCTTCGAGGTCGTGCCGCTGAAGTTCGACTGACCTTCGACTGACCTTCGACCAGCCCCGACCGGGTGGGGACGCCACGACTACGTGTTTTCCATAACCATTGACGTCGTCAAGGAACCTTACCTATCGTGCGGCCGTGGCCGACTTCAATCTCGCCGACCTCTGGGAGCTGCTCGCGGACGCGGGCGGCGACACCGAGGTGCTTGTCGCAGGCGATCAGCGACGCACGTACCGCCGACTCGACGAGCGGGCGAACAGACTTGCCCACCACCTCGCTGCGGCGGGGGTGGGCCCGGGCGACCACATCGGCGTCTACAGCTTCAACCGGGCCGAGTTCGTCGAGACGCTGCTCGCCGCGTGGAAGATCCGGGCCGTCCCGGTCAACATCAACTACCGCTACGTCGAGGCCGAGCTCCGCTACCTGCTGGGCGACGCGGACCTGGTGGCGATGGTGTACGAGTGCGGGTACGCGGACCGCATCGCCGCGGTGGCCGGGGACTTCCCGGCGCTGAAGACCTTCGTGTCGATCGCCGACGACCAGGGCGGCACCGAGGACGTCCCCGGCGCGGTCGACTACGAGGCCGCGCTGGCCGCCGCCTCCCCGGAGCGCGGCTTCGGGGAGCGCAGCGCCGACGACCGGTACGTCGTCTACACCGGCGGCACCACCGGCATGCCCAAGGGCACCATGTGGCGCCACGAGGACATCTTCTTCGGCGCGATGGGCGGAGGCGGCTGGCCGGGGACACCCATCACCGCCCCCGAGGAGATCACCCGCAACGCCGAGCGCGACTTCCGCCTCACCTTCATGCCCGCCGCCCCGCTCATGCACGGCGCCGCGCAGTGGTTCGCCATCGGCGGCCTGCTGGCCGGCAACCGCATCGTGCTCTACACGGATCGCAAGTACGACGCCGCCGAGCTCCTCGGCATCGCCGAGCGCGAGCAGGTCTCCTCGATCCAGATCGTCGGCGACGCCATGGGCCGCCCCCTCGCGGACGCGGCGAAGGCGGGGGAGTTCGACCTGTCGAAGCTGTACGTGGTCGGCTCCGGCGGAGCGGTGCTCTCCGAGGCGGTCAAGGACGAGCTGAAGGCGGTCGTACCGCACCTGATGATCAACGACAGCTACGGCAGCTCCGAACTCGGCGCCGGCGGCAGCGGCGTCAAGAAGGAGTCCGTCGACAAGGACGACGCGGCCGGCAACGCCCCGCGCTTCCTGATGGGCCCTCAGGTCACCGTGCTGGACCTGGAGTCCATGCGCCCGGTCGAGCCCGGCTCCGGCGTCGTCGGCAAGATCGCCCGCTCCGGCCACATCCCGCTCGGCTACTGGAAGGACGAGGTCAAGACCGCCGCGACCTTCCCGGTGGTGGACGGCGTGCGGTACGTCGTGCCGGGCGACTTCGGCATGATCGAGGCCGACGGCGCGATCGTCATGCTGGGCCGCGGCTCGGTCTGCATCAACTCCGGCGGCGAGAAGATCTACCCGGAGGAGGTCGAGTCCGCGTTGAAGGCGCACCCGGACGTGTTCGACTGCATCGTGGTCGGCGTGCCCGACGAGCGCTGGGGCGCACGGGTGGTCGGGGTCGTCGCGCCGCGCCCGGGCGCCACCCCGTCCTATGACGAACTGGCCGAGCACTGCCGCTCGTTGCTGGCCGGATACAAAGTCCCCCGGGCGGTCGTCCTGACCGAGGAGATCGGCCGGACCAACGTCGGCAAGGCCGACTACGCCTGGGCGTCCCGCGTCGCGGCGCAGGCTTCCTGAGCCCCGAAACGCCGGGCTCCCGTGGCCCGGCGGACCCGAAGACCAGCAGCATCGCCGATCAGCCCAGCGCCGAGAGGACGACCGCGTGTCGACACAGACAAGCAGCACCATCCAGTTCCCGTACAAGCGCACGCTCGGGCCGGTGATCAGCCGGTTCTTCTCGGAGCTGACCGCGCAGCGCATCGTCGGGATCCGCAGCGGCGAGCGGGTCATCGTGCCGCCGATGGAGTACGACCCGGAGACCGGCAACCAACTGGAGCCGGACTACGTCGAGGTCGGCCCGGCCGGGACCGTGGTGTCCTGGACCTGGGTCGCCGAGCCGGGGCAGCACCACCCGCTCGACCGGCCCTTCGCGTACGCGCTGATCAAGCTCGACGGCGCCGACACCAACCTGCTGCACGCGCTGGACGCGGGCAGCGAGGACGCGGTGTCGACCGGCATGCGCGTGGCGCCCCGCTGGCGCGACGAACCGGTGGGCCGGATCGACGACATCGTGGCGTTCATCCCCGGCGAGACCCCCGAGGGTCCGGCCGCGGGCGAGGCGCAGGACGTCCAGACGATGGACTTCTTCTCCACGATCACCTACACCGACGTGCTCTCGCCGACGGCGGAGCGGTACGCGGCCAGCATGCGCGCGGGCGTCATCACCGGCCAGCGCTGCCCCAAGTGCAACCGCGTCTTCCTGGGCCGTGGTTACTGCTCGGTGGACGCGCTGCTCCTCGGCCCCGAGCACGACGAGACGCTGCCGGACGCCGGGACGGTGTCGAACTACACCATCGTCACGCCGACTCCATACCCCGGCCAGAAGGAGACCGAGCCGTTCGCGCGCGCCTCGGTGGTCCTGGACGGCGACGAGATGGTCATCGCGCAGCAGCAGATCATCGGCATCCCGGTCGGCGAGATCCGGGTCGGCATGCGCGTCAAGGCGCAGTGGTTCCCGGACGCCGAGCGCGACGCCGCCGAGATCACCAGCAAGGGCTGGGGAACCGTGGCCGGCTTCATCGAGGGCTGGTTGCCGACCGGCGAACCCGACCTGCCCGCCGAGCAGTTCTTGAACCGGGTGTTCTGACCGTGGCCACTCAGGAGACAGGCATCGTGCGTAACGACACAGACATCGCGGTCGTCTCGACCGCGTACCTCCCCTCCGTCCGCCGCAACGAGGTCACCGAGACGGAGATGCTCATCGCGGTGGTCGACGAGGCCCTGGGCAAGGTCGGGCTCAAGCGCTCGGACGTCGGCTTCAGCTGCCAGGGCTCGTGCGACTACATCTCGGGCGGCACCTTCTCGTTCGTGCCGAACCTCGACGCGATGGGCGCCTGGCCGCCGATCCACGAGTCGCACGTCGAGATGGACGGCGCCTGGGCGATGTACGAGGCGTGGGTCCGCATGCAGCACGGCGACGTCGAGATCGCCGTGGCGCTCGGCTCCGGCAAGTCGTCGACCGGCGACCCGGCGGAGATCTACCCGCTCGAACTCGACCCCTATTACCTGGCTCCGCTCGGCCCCGACCCGGTGTCGCTCGCCGCGCTCCAGGCCCGGCAACTGATCGACTCGGGCAAGACCACCGAGCGCGAACTCGCCGAGATCGCCGTGCGGTCACGCCGGGACGCCGCGAACAACCCGAAGCAGCAGGTGCGTTCGGCGGAGACGGACGTCGACAAGCTGCTCGCCGAGCCGTACCTGCGCACGCCGCTGCGCAAGAGCGACCTGCCGCCGATCTCGGACGGCGCGTCGTGCGTGGTGATGGCGACCGCGAAGCGCGCCCGCCAACTGGTCGCGCGCCCGGCCTGGATCGCCGGCCTGGACCACCGCAGCGAGGTGCACAACCCGGCGCTGCGCGACCTGACCGATTCGCCGTCGACGCGCCTGGCCGCGGAGCGCGCGGGCGGCGTGGCGGGTGTCGAAGTGGCGGAGCTGATGGCCCCGTTCACCTCGCAGGAGGTCGTGCTGCGGCAGGCCCTCGGACTCGGCGGCGACGTCGTCGTCAACCCTTCGGGCGGCGCGCTCACCGGCAACCCGCTGATGTCGACCGGCCTCGTCCGCGTCGTCGAGGCAGCCGAGCAGATCATCTCCAACGGCCGCAACCGGACGCTGGCCCACGCCACTTCGGGTCCGCTGCTCCAGCAGAACCTGGTGTGCATTCTGGAAGGTGACAACTGATGGGGCATGAGCCTGTCGCAGTCGTCGGCGTCGGCCAGACGAAGCACAAGAAGCGCCGCGACGACCTGTCGATCGCCGGGCTGGTCCGCGAGGCCGCACAACGCGCCCTCGACGACGCCCAGATGACGTGGTCGGACATCGACGCGGTCGTCATCGGCAAGGCGCCGGACATCTTCGAGGGCGTCATGAAGCCCGAGTTGTACCTGTCCGACGCGCTCGGCGGGGCCGGGAAGCCGGTGTTCCGCGTGCACACCGCCGGATCGGTGGGCGGCTCGACCGCCATCGTGGCCTCGCACCTGGTGAGTTCGCGCGTGCACAAGCGCGTGCTCGCGGTCGCGTGGGAGAAGCAGTCCGAGGGCAACGCGCAGTTCGGCCTCGGCGGCGGCAAGTCCGGTTCGATCGGCGCGGGCGGCGCGTTCGCGCCGTGGATCCGCGCGTACATCCGCAAGTCCGGGGCGCCCGAGCACATCGGGTGGCAGGTCGCGGTCAAGGACCGGCAGAACGCGCTGCGCAACCCGTACGCGCACCTGCACCTGAAGGACATCTCCATCGAGAAGGTCCGCGAGTCGCCCATGATGTGGGACCCGCTGCACTTCCTGGAGTCCTGCCCGTCCTCGGACGGCGCCGGCGCGATCGTGCTGACCGACAAGGCCGGGGGCCTCGCCGCCGCGGCCGAGGGCCGGGCGCCCGCGTGGGTGCTGGGCACCTCGATGCGCTCCGAGCCGTCGTCCTTCAACGGCCGCGACCCGATCCGCCCGCAGGCGGGCATCGACTGCGCGTGGGACGTCTACAAGCAGGCCGGGATCACCGACCCGCGCAACGACATCGACGTCGCCGAACTGTACGTGCCGTTCTCGTGGTACGAGCCGATGTGGCTGGAGGGCCACGACATCGCGCCGGTCAACGAGGGCTGGAAGATGGTCGACCGCGGTGAGACCGCGTTCGACGGCTCCTTCCCGGTCAACCCGTCGGGCGGCGTGCTGTCGTCGAACCCGATCGGCGCGTCCGGCATGCTCCGCTTCCTCGAAGCGGCGCTCCAGGTCCGCGGAGCCGCGGGCGAGCACCAGGTGGACGGCGCGCGTGTGGCGATCGCGCAGGCGTACGGTGCCGCCGCGCAGTACTTCGCGATGTGGGCGGTCGGCTCGGAGCTCCCGTCGAGCTGATCCGCACGGCGCAGACGGGCCGGACCGCGCGTGGGATGCGGTCCGGCCCGTCTGTCCGCCTGCCCGTCCGCCCGTTCGTGTGCCCGGGGCGCGACGCGGCGAACTGTAAGGATGCCTGACCTTGTATTGGTCAAGCATCCTGTCTACGCTCCTCGCATGAAGCCACCGATCTGCGAAAAGCTCGGGATCGAGTTCCCGATCTTCGCGTTCTCCCACTGCCGGGACGTCGTCGCCGCGGTCAGCCGCGCGGGCGGCTTCGGTGTCCTCGGCGCCCTCGCGTTCAGCCCGGACCAGCTCGAAATCGAGCTCGCCTGGATCGACGAGCACGTCGACGGGCGCCCGTACGGCGTGGACCTCGCCATCCCTATGAAGTACCTGGGCAAGGGCGGCGGCGACGCGGCCGTACCGGAGAACCTTGAGAAGCTGATCCCGGAAGCCCACTGGAAGTTCGTCGACGAACTCCTCGCGGCCCACGACATCCCGCCGCTGCCCCCGGAGTTGGAGGGCAAGGCGGCCAAGGCGGCCGGGCTGAACGTCGATCTGGAGTCGCGCGCCCAGATCGAGACCGCGCTCAAGCACCCGCTCGTCAAGATGTTCGTCAACGCGCTGGGCCCGCCCCCCGCCGACATCATCGACGCCTGCCACGACGCGGGCGTGCTGGTCGGTGCGCTGTGCGGCAGCCCGCGCCACGCGCAGAAGCAGGTCGAGGCCGGCGTCGACGTCGTCGTGGCGCAGGGCACCGAGGCCGGCGGCCACTGCGGCGAGATCTCCACGATGGTGCTCATCCCGCAGGTCGTCGACGTGGTCGGCCCCGACGTCCCGGTGCTCGCCGCCGGCGGCATCGGCGGCGGCCGCCAGATGGCCGCCGCGCTCGCGCTCGGCGCCCAGGGCGTGTGGACCGGCAGCATCTGGCTGACCGTCACCGAGGCCGACACGCACGAGACTTCGGTGCAGAACCTGCTGGAGGCCTCGTCCGCCGACACGGTGCGTTCGCGCTCGATGACCGGCAAGCCGGCCCGCCAGCTGCGCACCGCGTGGACCGAGGCGTGGGAGGACGAGAACAACCCCGACCCGCTGCCGATGCCGTTGCAGGGTCTGATCTACAACAAGGCCGCAAGGCGCTTCACGCGTACCAAGAACAAGGAGCTCAACGGCTGGCCGGTCGGCCAGATCGTGGGCGCGATCGACCGCGTCCGGCCGACCCAGGAGGTCGTCCTGTCGATGGTGCAGGAGTGGGTCGAGGCGACCGAGCGCCTGGGTGCGCTGCTCGCCGACGACTGACCGGGGAACCGGGAAGAGGGTGTGCCTGCCGGGCTGGTGGTGACGGCGGGCACACCCTCGCACATGCGGCGGCCGCGGGGCGTACGGCCGCCGCACGCGCGTCCGCCTGCCTACCCGGTGGGCTGCGATCCGGTGAGACGGCTCACCCGGAGGTCGAAGTCCCGGTCGTCGGCCATCTGATCGACGTCCGGCCAGACCGCCACGATGACCAGGATGACCAGCGTCACGAGGCTGATGCCGGTGATCATCGGGGCGAAGAACTGCGTCGGCTCGGTGCCGTGCACGTGGTCCGCCACCGGGGCGCCCGGCGCGGTCGTGTCGACCCGCATCGCGTACATGCCGATGTAGTGCATGCCGGTCACCGCCAGACCCATCACCGGCACCGCCGCGACCGTCGCCTTCAGGCCGCGAACGTGAAGTGCCGCCCACAGTGCGGCCGTTGCCGCAATGATCGCGACCACCAGGGACAGCGCCACGATGCTCGGCTCGTACGTGATCGGCTGTGAGGTCTTCATCGCCGCCATACCCAGGTAGTGCATGCCGCCCACGCCGGTGCCGGTGATCGTCCCGCCCGCCAGCAGCGTCGACGTGCGGCTGCCGCCCCCGATCGCGAGGGCCAGGCCGATGCCGACCACCAGGACGGACAGCAGCATGCTCGCGAGGGTGAGCGGGATGTCGTACCGGACCTGGCGCCCCGGAATGCTGAAGCCGAGCATCGCGATGAAGTGCATGACCCATATGCCCGTGCCGCCGAGCGACAGGGCCGCCAGGGCGAGCCAGCGGGCACGCACCGCCCCCGCGGTGGCCTGCGCCCGGGCGCTGCACAGGAGGCCGAGGCAGGCGCCCGTGCAGGACATCAGGAACGCGAGGCCGGGGGTGAGCGGGCCGTACGTGAAGTGCTCCATGGTGGTTCGCGCCGCGGCGTGCCCGCACGTTGCGCGGGGACCGCGGACCTCCTCTCGGCCACCAGCGTGACCGCGTGTGATGCGGTGTTTCCGCAAAGTGCCTGGAATCGTCCGCATGGTCCGCCGCCGGGCGTATAGTTCGCCCCGACCGGCGAGAGCGCACGCGGGCGCGCAAACGGCGCACGGTGTGCCGGACCGCTCAGACGACGGCCGGGCTACGCGCCAACTTGCCGCGCAGTTCAGGGAGTTCGCGATGCCAGCCGGCCCTGCGCTGGTACGCCTCACCCGCCCGCAGCACCGTCGCCTCGTCGAACGCCCGGCCGGAGATCTGCATCGCGAGCGGCAGCCCGACGTCCCCGAATCCGATCGGCACCGAGAGCGTCGGGTTGCCGACCGCACTCCAGTACGGCGTGTGCACCGCCGACCGGAACACCGCCATGAACCCCGGGCTGTCGAGGCTGTCCACGCGTGGCGCCCCGACGGTCGCGGTCGGTGTCACGACCAGATCCACCTGCTGGAGCAGGGAGTTGACCGCCCGCTGCCCGGTGCGGCGCACCGCTTGCGCGCGCACGAAGTCCGCCGCCGTGTAGAACGCCCCGGTCGCGAACGCGGTGCGCCCGACCGGGCCCGACTCCTCCCGACGGGCGGTGGCTTCGGCGGCGTGGTGGGCGAGCGCCTCGGCCGCGAGGGTGAGCATGTCGGCGGCGTAGAGCTCGTGTACGAAGGGGAGTTCGACGTCCACGATCACCGCTCCGGCGGCGACGAGCACGTCGAGGGCCGAGCCGAACCGCAGCGCGAGCGCGGGGTCCGCGAGGTCGAGGCCGACGCGCAGCAGCGGGTCGACGCCGATGCGCACGCCGTCGAGGTCGCCGGTGAGGAGCGCGGGGTAGTCGGGGACGGCCCGGTCCGCGCAGTGGTGGTCGGCGTCGTCGTACCCGGCCATCACCGCCAGAAGCAGGGCGCAGTCCTCGGCGGTGCGGGCCACCGGGCCGATGTGGTCCAGCGGCCGCCCGTCGCCCGGGCCCGCCGGACTCGGCACGCGCCCGTACGTCGGGCGCAGTCCGGTCACCCCGCAGAACGCCGCGGGCATCCGGATGCCGGCCGCGCCGTCCGCGCCGACCCCGGCGGGGAAGAACCCGGCGGCCACACCGTTCGCGGTGCCCGAACTCCCGCCGCCCGCCCAGGTGGCCGGGTTCCACGGATTGCGCGGCACGGCGGCGGGGCGGCCGGGGTCGGGCAGACCGACGGTGAACTCCGTCGCGGCGGTGGCGCCGAGCACGATCGCCCCGGCGGCGCGGAGGCGGGCGACGGCGGTTGAGGCGTCCAGGAGTTCGCGCACGCCCACCGGGACGCCGTGCAGCGGACCGCGGAGGTTCCCGGCGTCGCGCTCGGCGTCGGCGCGCTCCGCCTCCGACAGCGCTTCGTCGTCCCGCCGTTGCGCGAACGTTCCGAGCCGTTCGCCGAACCGGTCGGCACGCTCGATCGCCGCCGCGACGAGTCCGAGGGATGTGGCCCGCCCGTCGCGCAGCGCACGGACGGTCTCGACGACGGACGTCGGTTCGGGCATGCGCCTGCCTCCCCGTGGGCTCCGCTGCGGGGCCTGCGCCGGAACCGGGCGGGCCGCTCCTGACCCGGACCGGGGCGGGCCCGCGGTCCGGCGACGGTCCGAGGAGGGTTGCGGCGTCCGCCGCGCCCGGACCGTTCCGCAGACAGCTTGCGACGCGGGGGTTGCGGGTGAGTCTCCCGGACGTGTCCGGGGCGTTACGGATCGTCAGGAGGCGGCTTGCGGCGCCGCTTTTGCCGTACGGGGGCTGCCGTCGGGGGCGTGCTCGGGCCGGGCCGTGTACTTCAGCGGCGCGGGTTGCGGAAGAAGTCCTCGTGGGTCTCCGGGCCTTCGCCCGGCGGGCGGGTGCCGCGGGAGCGGCGGGGCGTCGGGCGGCCGCCGCGCGGGCTGGAATTCGGAATTCCGTTTCCGCCTCCGTTGCCGTCCGGCCGCCGTACGTTCGGCGCGGTGAATCCAGGGCGGCCCCAAACGGAATCGTCGACGGTGTCGTCCGGCCCCGGCGGTGCGGGTGCCGGACGGGCCGCGTGGCGGCTCGGCCGGGAGCCCCTGATCGTGGTGCGTCGGCGGATTACCTGATCCTCGGTCAGACGGTGCAGACGGGCCCCGAGTTCGGCCTCCTCCTGCATTTCCTCCTCGGTGGGGGAGAGCGCCACGATGAAGAGCGTCACAAACGTGAAGAGGCTGATTCCGGTGATCAGCGGGGCCAGGAACTGCACCGGCTCGGCACCGTGCACGGCGGAACTCCCCGCGGTCATGTCCACACTCATCGAGGACATTCCGGTGTAGTGCATTCCGCTTACCGCGAGACCCATGATCAGTGCCGCGCCCGCGGTCGCCGCCGCGCCTCTGATGTTGAATGCCATCCACAATGCGGCGGTCGCCGCGACCACCGCGATTCCCACCGACAGTGCGACGATCAGCGCGTCGTACTCGACGGAGCCGCGCAGCCACATCGCGGACATCCCCAGGTAGTGCATGCTCGCCACGCCGCCACCGGTCAGCGTGCCGCCGAGCAGCAGGGCCGCGACGCGGTTGCCCGCGTACCCGACGATCGTCAGCCCGACGCCGACGACGACGACCGCGACGATCAGACTGATGATCGTGCGACGCACCTCGTAGCGAATGGGAGTTCCGTCGACCGAGAATCCGAGCATCGCGATGAAATGCATGACCCAGATTCCGGTTCCGCCGATCGACAGTGCGGCGAGAACCAGCCACCGGCCGCGCGCCCAGCCGATCGTCGCCCGGGCCCGGGAGGTGCACAGAAGACCCAGGGCCGAGCCCAGGCACGACATGAGATATGCCAGGGCCGGCGTGATGGGTCCCGAGGAGAAATGGTCGATCGTCCCCATTTCACCGAGCCTCCTTGATCATCGGCGTGCCTACGTCCCCCGCGCACGCAGATCACGGGCCGACGAACCGGACGTCGGAGACGCCCGGCCGGAAACCGGAAATGCGATCGCTGCGGGCCGATGATAAGCGCTCGGCAAGTGCCTTTGCACTGCCCGGTAACCGGCCGATTTTGTTGATCTTGACAGGCTGGTACGGGTGGTGCGCATTCCGGAATGGAGATATTCCGTCCCTTCCCTCCGGAATGGTGGGCACTGGTCGGGGAATTCAGTTGCGCGGACGGTGGCGGGCGGTCGCCTTCGGATACAGAGAGCGATAGGACGGCACCGTTCCGGCGGCCGTTTCCGTGGATTCCGACGCAAGGAGTCCGTCGACCACCGCACGCGTCAGGACATCCGCCGCCGCGGCCTGGATGGCGGCCAGCGCGGCGGTCTCGGCGTCCACGCCGTACGGGGTGTCGGCGGACACGGCCGGGAGCGGCTTCGCGCCGGTGGCCATCGCGAAGACCGTGTCGCCGTCGTAGAGCGTGTGCACGGGACGCAGCGCGCGGGCGAGCCCGTCGTGCGCGGTACCGGCCATCTTGTGGGCCTGTGCGCGGGTGAGTGCGGCATCGGTCGCCACCACGGCGATGGTCGTGTTCAGAGGTGGCGGCTCGACGGGGCCGTCGACGGCGAACCGGGCGAGTGCGGCGGCGTGTTCGGCGTGCTCGGGCACGGACAGCGGGAACTCGCCGGGCAGCCCCAGCCCCACTCCGTACGGCAGGCCTCCGGCCGGGTCGACGGCCGAACCCGCCGCGTTCACGACCGCGAGCGCGCCGACGACCACCCCGCCCTCCAGGACGCAACTCGCCGTCCCCACACCCCCCTTGAGGCCGCCGACCACCGCCCCCGTCCCGGCGCCCACGCAACCGGTCGGCACCGCGGCGCCGTTGGGGGAGTCCGCCGCGCGCCCGGCGGCCAGTCGGCCGAGTGCGGCGTCCGGACGTCGCCGGAAGTCCCCGCCGCGGCCGAGATCGAACAGCGCGGCCGCGGGCACCACCGGCACCACCTCGTGTGGGGCGTCTCCGACGGGGAAGCCCCTTTGGTGGTCCTCCAGCCACGCGACGACCCCGGACGCGGCGTCGAGTCCGTACGCGCTACCGCCGGTGAGGGCGATCGCCTCCACCCGCGGCACGAGGTTGCGCGGGTCGAGAGCGTCCGTCTCGCGTGTCCCGGGACCACCGCCACGCACATCGACCGCCGCAACCGCCCCGCCGGGCTCGGCGAGCACCACGGTGACCCCGGTCAGCGCACCTTCGCCGGTATAGGCCGCATGCCCCACCCGCAGCCCACCGACATCGGTGAGCGCATTACGCGCCCCAGCCACCGGAACATAAGGCACCCCAAGCTCGCTCATGCCACCCCCCGGCCACGAAGTTGCGCTCTCACAAGACCTCCCGACAGCCCCACACCGACCAACCCCCAATCCGTGCCCAATCTCCCCCCACCCAACGCCCCACAGACCTTCGCGGACACCCCAAGGCACCCCCACGCCAACAGCACGACGGCCATGACCCCGGCCGCCGCAAGCCAGGACCGCCACCTGAATGAGAAGGCGTCGGGCACCCGAGGGCACGAGCGACACCGAACCCGCACGGGGGACAAGGCGACGCAAGCGACACCCCTACGCGGAGGCAGCGGACCCGGAGCGGCCCGGCCGAGGGCGGTCCGTGGTCCCGATGGCGCGCCTCGCCAAGTCGGCCCTCGCCAAGTCGGCCCCCACCCAGTTCCGCCCCCGCCCAGTTCCGCCCCCGCCCAGTTCCGCCCCCGCCAGTTCCGTGCCCGCCCGGTGCGCCCCCGCCCAGTTCCGTGCCCGCCCAGTTCCGTGCTCGCCAGTTCCGTGCCCGCCAGTTCCGTGCCCGCCCTACCTCCCGCCCCGCCCTACCTCACACTCCGTCCCGGCCGGCCTGCCCCCCATGCGCCCGGCGACCACGTGCCTTGCGTCGGCCCGCGCACGGCTCGGCCCCGCTCATGCCTCGTCGCCGCCCAGTCCGGATGATGGGCGGGCCGGGCCTGCGGTCCCGCGTTTCGGCCCACACCTGGGTTCGTGGCCGTGACTGCCCTGCCTGCCCTGCCTGCCCTGCCTGCCGTGGCCGCCTTGGCTCTGCCCGCGCACAGGTCGGCTCTTGCGGCCCCGCTGCCTCCCGAGCCCCGTGCCGCTCGTACGGTCTCCCGGTATGCGGCCTGTTCCGGTTCGTGGCCGCGCCGTCCTGGCCTTGTCTGCCGCCTCCTCGATCCCGCCGCCGCGCCCGTCGTCGCGGCTCGGCCCGCCCTCGGCGTGTGAGTGCCCCGGGCAGGCGGAGGGCGCGTTGCGCGCGGGGATGACGCGCGCAATGGCCAGGCGATTTCGAGCATGCGACGTGGCGGGTAGGGATGGCCCGGGTGGCAGTGGGCGAGGTGTCTTCCGGGCTGTTCGGCCAGGATGGCTGATCCACAATTTGAGACTCATATCTCGAATCATGAGATCGCGTGTAGTGTGCATGCTGTTCCGTCGGAATGGTCCGGGAGGGGTGCGCTATGACGTCGGGAAGCGGGGGTTCCAATCGGCGGTGGCTGATGCTCGGCATCGGGATGACCGCGCAGTGTGCGTCCTGTGTGTTTCTCTACGGACTCGCCTACCTCGTCCCCGTGTTGCGGTCCGAGGAAGGACTGTCGCTGACCGCCGCCGGGGTTCTCGTCACCTGTCCGACCATCGGGCTGATGTGCACGCTGGTGCTGTGGGGCGCGGCTGCGGACCGGTTCGGGGAGCGGGTCGTGATGGCGTCCGGGCTGCTGCTGGCCGGCGGGGCCATGGGGTTGGCGGTCGCGGGCGACGGGGTCGTGTGGATGGGCGCGTGGCTCGCCGCGGCCGGTGCGGCCAGCGCGTCGGTCAACGCCGCGAGCGGACGCGTCGTCCTCGGGTGGTTCGGCCCGGAGCAGCGCGGAGTCGCCATGGGCGTACGGCAGATGGCGCAGCCCCTCGGTATGGTCGCCGCGGCGCTCGTCCTGCCGCCGATCGGCACCGCGTACGGCTTCCGCGCCGCCCTGCTGTTCCCCCTCGTCTTCTGCGTCCTCGCCGGCCTCGCGATCGCGCTGTTCGTCGTCGACCCGCCACGTGCCGCCGCGCCCGACGGTGCCGGGAAGTCCCGTTCGCCGTACGGCAGTCCCGTGCTCTACCGGATCCACGCCGCGAGCGCGCTGCTGGTCATACCGCAGTTCGTGGTGGTCTCGTACTCCGCCGACTACCTCGTCCAGGACCACGGTTGGACCGCGACCTCGGCCGGGCGCCTGCTCGCCGCGGTGCAGGCCGTCGCCGCGGTCTCGCGGCTCGTGGTCGGCGCGTGGTCGGACCGCATGGGATCCCGTCTGATACCCATGCGCAGGCTCTCGTTGGCGAACGCCGCCGCGGTCGCCGCACTCGCGCTGGCCGCGTGGCTGAGTTCCTGGCCCGCGATCGCCGCCCTGCTGGTCGCCTCGGTGGCGACGGTGTGCTGGAACGGCGTGGCCTTCACGTCCGTCGCCGAACTGGCCGGCAGTGCCTGGGCGGGGCGCGCGCTCGGCATCCAGAACACCGCGCAGAACCTGACCGCCGCGGCCGGGCCCCCGGTGTTCGCGATGGTGATCGGCGGGCCGGGGTACGCCGCGGCGTACGGCATCTGCGCGGCCATCCCCCTCGCCGCCGCCGCGCTGACTCCGGTACGCGCGGAGCCGAAGCGCGCCGGGGCGGTGGCCGCCGGGGGTGCCCCCGCGCCGGTGCGTTCGCGCGGATAGCCGACGGCGAACAGCGGACCGCCGTCCCCCGGAAGAGGGTTGACGGTCGGTCAGGTGGCGCCGCCGCCGGGACCGTTCGGCGGCGACCCGGCGGACTCCCCGGCGGTGGTGCCCCTTTCGGTCCCTTTCGGTGCCCTATTCGGTTCGGTGCCCTACTCGGTGCCCTCTTCGGCGCGCATACGGTCCGCGTACGCCCGCAGGCCGAGGGTGATGACGTCCACGCCGAAGTCGAAGCGCTCGTCGTTGTCGCCCTCGACCATCGACGCCAGCATGCCGGTGAGGGTGGGGAATCGTTCCGGCGGAAGGGCGTGGAAGAACTCGCCGAGCTGCCGGAAGTACTCCGCCGTGGCCCCGGGGTTGCGCTTCTCCTCCAAGCGCAACAGCCCCTGCTCGAAGGCCGCGGAGGTGGTGTAGAGCGCGAGGAGGTCCGCGGCCCATGACGCGACCTTGTCGGGCAGGTCCCCGGCCTTGAGCAGCGTCAGCATGCCCTCGATGGCGGTCAGGCTGTTCGGCAGGGTCGGGACCTTGCCGAAGCCGGCCTTGGCGAGGTCGTTGTGTGCGGCGTACACGTCCCTGATCTGCCGTGCGGACTCCCGCAGTTGCTCCCGCCAGCGGTCGGGGTCCGGTTCCGGCAGGCGGACTTCGCCGTTCACCCGGTCCAGGACCAGTTCGACGAGTTCCTCCTTGTTCTGCACGTGGGCGTAGAGCGTCGCGGCGCCGGTGCCGAGGCGCTGCGCGACCCCGCGCATGGAGAGCGCTTCGAGGCCCTCGGTGTCCACGATGTCGAGCGCCGCGTCGACGATCGCCTCCGCGGTGACCGGCGGCCTGCGCGGCGCGCGGGCGGGTTTGCGGGCCGTGCGCCACGCGGGCGTCGGGACCTCGGGAACGTCGGGCACCACTCACCTCCGGGACTTGGACACGAACACTGTACTTGACGCGAACGGTGTTCGTATCTATAACAGTGTTCGTAAGAAACGAACGGTGTTCGTCAGGCGAACGACGTTCGAGCCGGCTCTCGAAACCGCTTCCCCAGGGGGATTCCGTGACCACCACCGACGTGACCGCCGCCGCACCGCGGGTGCCCGACGCCGCCGACGGCGAGGGGCCACCGCGCGGGACCCCGTACAAGTGGCGCTGGATGGCCCTCTTCGTGATCCTCGGCGCCGAGCTGATGGACCTGCTGGACAGCACCATCACCAGCGTCGCGGGTCCGCGCATCGAATCCGCGCTCGGCGGAAGCTACAGCCAGCTCCAGTGGATGTCCGCGGCGTACACCCTGGCGTTCGCGATGCTGCTCATCACCGGCGCGCGCCTGGGCGACATGTTCGGGCGGCGCCGGATGTTCCTGATCGGCACCGCGGCCTTCGCCGCCACCTCGCTGCTGTGCGGACTGGCGGCCTCACCCGAGACGCTGATCGCGTACCGCGCCCTGCAAGGCGTCGCCGCGGCGATGATGGTGCCGCAGGGCCTCGGGCTGCTGCGCGACATGTTCCCGCCCGGCGAACTGGCCGCCGCCTTCGGCATCTTCGGCCCGGTCATGGGCCTGGGCGCGGTCGCGGGCCCGATCATCGGCGGATTCCTGGTCGACGCCGACCTGTTCGGCACCGACTGGCGGGCCATCTTCTTCGTCAACATCCCCATCGGCATCGCCGCCTTCGCGGCCGGGCTGCGCCTGCTGCCGCGGGACCGCGTCGACGCGCGGCGCACGGTCACTCTCGACATGGCCGGCATGGTGCTGCTCAGCGCGGCGATGGTCCTGGTCATCCTGCCGCTCGTGCAGGGTCGCGAATCCGGTTGGCCCTCCTGGACGTTCGTGTCGATGGCCGCCGCACTCCCGGTCTTCGCGCTGTTCGTGTGGCACGAGCGGCGGCGCCGTGCGGGCGGTGCCTCCACGCTCGTCGAGCTCAGCCTGTTCCGGAACCGCGCCTTCACCAGCGCGCTCGCCGTCGGCCTGCTGTTCTTCAGCACCATGGTGGCGTTCATGCTGATCGTGACCGTGTACCTGCAAGCCGGGCACGGCTGGAGCGCGTCGGACACCGCGGTCGCGCTCATCCCGTGGTCGCTGGCCTGCACCGTCGGCGCGGGCCTCTCCGGCGGCCTGCTCGCCCCGAGGTTCGGCCGCCGGGTCATCCACGCCGGACTGGTCGTGCAGGTCCTCGGCGTGCTCGCCGTCTGGTACACGATCGACCACGACCCCGCCGGCGTCTCGGGCTGGGGCCTGACCCCCGCGCTCGCCCTGACCGGCCTCGGATTCGGCCTGATCATGGCGCCGTTCTTCGACATCGCGATCGCCGGGGTGTCCTTCGAGGAGACCGGTTCGGCGTCCGGCGTGCTCAACGCGGTGCAGCAACTCGGCGGTGCGGTGGGCGTCGCGGCGTTCGGGACGCTCTTCTTCCACTACGCCGACGGCGGCGCGGCCGCGAGCGTCCAGGACGGCTTCACGGACGGCATCACCAACTCGCTCCTGGTGATGGCCGGAGTCCTGGCCATCACCTGGTGCGCGGCCTTCATGATGCCGAAGAAGGCACGGGAGGAGGGCGGTTCGGGCCACTGACCGTCAATGGGGAGGCCCGGAGCAGCAGTCCGTTACGACAGCCGCAGGTGAGGAAACCCGGGCCCCGCGCCAACCGGCGCGGGGCCCACGGCCGTTCACAGCCCCAACTCGGCCCGGATCCTCGCCCCGTGCTCGTCCACCGCCGGGATCGCGCCCATCGCCGGCTCCCGCCCCGGCACCGTCACCGGTGGCAGCAACGCGCGCAACGGCCCGCCGGGGGAGTCGACTTCGCGCCAGCGGTCGCGGGCGGCGAGCTGCGGGTGCGCGGCGAACTCCGCCATGTCGCGCAGCAGCGCATTGGCGATGGCCGCGCCGTCCAGCCGTTCGATCACCTGGTCAGCCGTCAGTGGCCGGAACGCTGCGGTGATTTCCTCGTCGAGCGCGGCCCGGTGGGCCAGGCGGTCGGGGTTGGTCGCGTACCGCTCGTCCTTCTCCAGGTCGGGGCGGTCCAGCACGTCGCGGCACAGCACGCCCCACTCGCGCTGGTTCTGCACGGCGAGGAACACGCTCCCGCCGTCGCCCGCGGTGAACGGGCCGTACGGCGCGATCGTCGCGTGCCGGGCGCCGCTGCGCATCGGCGGAACGCCCCCGTACTGCGACCAGTAGTACGGGAAGCCCATCCACTCGCCGAGCGCCTCCAGCATCGAGACCTCGAACCGCCCGCCGCGCCCGGTGCGTTCGCGCTCGTAGAGCGCCGTCAGCACGCCGGTGAACGCGTACATCCCGGCGGCGATGTCCGCGACCGCGATCCCGGCCTTGGCGGGATCGTCCGGGCCGCCGGTGATCGAGGGCAGCCCGGCCTCGCACTGGACGAGGAGGTCGTACGCCTTCTTGTCGCGGTACGGCCCGCTCGTGCCGTATCCGGAGATGCCGCACACGATCAACCGCCCGTGCCGCGCCGCCAACGCCTCGGCGCCCAGGCCGAGCCGCTCCGCCGCGCCCGGCGCGAGGTTCTGCACGAAGACGTCGGCCCGTTCGAGGAGCCGGTCGAGAACCGCCCGGTCGCCGCCCTCCCGCTCGTCCTTGAGGTCGAGGGCGATCGACTCCTTGCCCCGGTTGAGCCACACGAAATGGCTCGACTGGCCCAGCACCACGCTGTCGTACGACCGCGCGAAGTCACCCTCGCCCGGCCGCTCCACCTTGATGACGCGCGCGCCGAGGTCGGCGAGCTGCCGGGTGGCGAACGGGGCCGCGACCGCCTGCTCCAGGGCGACGACGGTCACCCCGGCCAGGGGCAGGGGCAGGGGCATGGGGCCTCCTCGTACGGTCGCCGTCGCGCCGGTCGGCGCGGGGCGGTGTCGGAGGCCATCTTCCACTGCGGGGACGGTCGGGCGTCAGCGGGCCGTCCGCGGGCCGTGCCCGTCGTCAGGAGGCCGTGGGGCCGTGGTCGAGCCGCCCGCCGTCAGTGCGCCGGTGCACGCCCGCCCGGCAACCCCCGGTCCTTCGCGCGCCGAGCGGCGTCCTCCAGCGCGGCCTGGTGCGTGTTGCGGGCCCGCCAGTAGGGGTTGTCGTGCGGGAGCGCGCTGCCGACGCGGCCGTACATGCCGAAGGTCATGAGGACCAGGCCGACCGCGAAGCTGAAGATCACGTTCGACATGCCGAACCCGAGGACGTTCGCGTCCTTGCCGATCAGCGCGAGGTTCACGAAGCCGCTCAGCAGGAACCCGATGCCCAGCACGATGTTCAGCGTGGATGCGAAATTGCCGCCCCGGAACGCGCCCGCGAGAAGCACGAGGCCGATGACGACCGAGAGCACACTCAGCGCGCCGTTCGTGGACAGCCCGGCGACGTTCTCGCCGGTGTCGCCGAAGAAATCGATGCTGTCGACCAGTCCCAGGATGCCGAAGACCAGCAGGAACAACCCCACGGCGCCGGCGCCGAACCGGTACACCCGGGCGAGCCGGTGGTCCACCGGCATTTCGTCGTGGAGTTTCATCGCAGCCTCCCTCCCGCGCGGGCTCCGCTCCCACACGCGGCCGGTTTGTTGGGTTATCAACCGATTAATACGATGGTCCTCCCGAATCCCGGTGAGCACCAACCCCGCGCGTGGGTCTCGAAGGTTCGCGCAGCCGTTGTTAGCGTGCGCGCATAGCTGACGGATCGTCAGCCTGAACGTCCTGCCCAGGGAGTACGCATGTCCGATGCCACCGCCACGCCGTCCGCACCGGAGAACGGCGACGCGTACGCCGTCTCGCACATCGGCCTGTGCGTCTCGGATCTCGACCGCGCGCTGCGCTTCTACTGCGAGGGGCTGGGCTTCGCGCCGGTCATCGCGTACGAGATCGGCAACGAGGCCGCCGCGGCCCTGGAGGTGCCGGGGGACGTGCGGCTGAAGTCGCAGATGATCGCCAAGGGCACGCTGATGGTCGAACTGCTGCACTACGCGTCGCCGGGCACCACCGGCGTGCCGTCCGCCCAGCGCAACCAGCTCGGGCTGACGCACCTGAGCTTCATCGTCGACGACGTCGACGCGGCGGCCGAGCGGCTGGTCGCGTTCGGGGGACGGGTCCTGCCCGAGACGCGCACCAGCATGAAGACGGACGAGAGCAGCGCGGAACTGGTCTTCCTGGCCGACCCGGACGGCACGCGCGTGGAACTCATGAAGCTGGGCTGAGGCCGATCGGACCGGACCGCGCACGGGTCCGGTCCTGCGTGCGCACAACCCCCGACCGAAGCCGTGCGCGTTGCGTAACAGCTCGTTCACGTTGGGATAACGGCCAGGATATGTGCGCTCGTGATCCTGGCCGTAAGGGGACTCCTCCAGGGGCCACCCGACGGGGATCCGCGGCGTGCTTCAGGTGCCGTCGCGGATCACCCTGTCGGGAGCCGCCGTTCCGGAGTCGCAGGACCCGCCGCTCAGCGCGGAATCAGGTCGATGTACGCCTCGCGGATCCCGTGCACGAAGGCGTTCGGCATGTCCACGACCTCGGTGCCCGGGGTGAGCCGGATCGCTCGTACGCGGCGCAGCAGTTCCTCGAAGAAGATCTTGATCTCCAGCCGCGCCAGCGGGGCGCCCAGGCAGAAATGCGTGCCGAAGCCGAACGTGATGTGGTCGTTCGGCGTGCGCGTGACGTCGAACTTCTCCGGATCGGTGAAGACGCGCGGGTCGCGGTTGGCCGAGCCGTACATCAGTACGACCTGGTTGCCGTCCGGGATCACCGTGTCACCCACCCGCTGGTCGCCCACGGCCACCCGGCACATGTTGTGGATGGGCGTGACGTAGCGGATGAACTCCTCGGTGGCCACCGCCAGATCGGCGCCGTTGTCGAGCGCGTCCCACTGGTCGGCGTGCTCGATCAGGTTGAGGAACGTGCGGGCGATGACCGTACGCGTCGTCTCCGCGCCACCGTCGAGCAGCAGCAGGCAGTCGCTGACCACGTCGGCCGCGCTCACCGGCTCGCCGTCCACCGACGCCTTCGTCCACGTGGTCATCACGTCGTCGGCCGGGCAGCGCTTCTTCTCCTCGTAGAGCGCGAGCCCCGCGGTCGCGAACTCCACGGCGGCGGCCTTGCCGTCCTCGGTGAAGTAGCGCGGTCCGCCGCCGAGTGCGATGGTCCGCTCCGACCAGTCGCGCAGCAGCGGCCACTGGTCCTCGGGGAAGCCGAGCAGACGACCGATCATCTTGGCGGGCAGCACGGAGGCGAGGTCCGCCACCACCTCGACGGTGCCCTTCGCCATGGCCGCGTCGAGGAGTTCGACGCAGACAGTGCGTACGTGCGCCTCCCACTCCCGCACCCCGCGCGGTGTGAACCACTTGCTGACCAGCTTGCGGCGCTGGTTGTGGAGCGGGTTGTCGAGCCCGATGATCGCCGAGTCGGCGGGCAGGTTGGGCCGGTAACCGCCCTTGTTGCGGTCCGAGTTGATGAAGTGCTCATTGCGGGCCTCGATGTCCTTGAGGTCCGCGTACCGGAAGATGCCCCACAGTTCGTTGCCCGCGTCCCAGGCGACCGGCTCGTGGTCGCGGAACCACGCGAAGACGGGGTACGGGTCGCGCGCGTAGAACTCGCCGTCCAAAAGGTCGAGCGAGGGGCGCGTGCTGCTGGTTGCGGTGGCGTCCATGCGGCGTACGGAAGCACGGATCGCGCACGGATACCAGACTTCGGCAAGTAGTTGGGCACCGAGGGACGGTGAACGCGAGCGCCCGAGCCGCAGTCGCAACGCCGCATCAAGTCGGATCGAGCCGATCACCGAGGAGACCACCACCCAAGGCCAGTACCCCCGCGAAGCCGAAGGCGAGCCCCCAAGAACGAAGCCGCAGGCGAGCGCGATGCCGAAGGCGAGCCCACCCCACCCGCGATGCCGAAGGCGAGCCACCCCGGGACGGGAAAGGTCCTCGGGGGTGCGGGTGGCGAAGCCCCCGCCGCGGCGAAGCCGCAATAAGAGGGACGAGAACGACCCGCTCCGCGCTCTCTGCGGACACGGGTCGTCCATCGTTCGAGTGGGCGATACTGGGATCGAACCAGTGACCCCTTCGGTGTGAACGAAGTGCTCTCCCGCTGAGCTAATCGCCCCGAACCGGATCAAGGATACGACGAAGTCCGCTGTGGTTTGCAACCAGGTATCGCGCGGTGTGTGCCTCCCCGCGCGCGGGGTGCTGGGGTAGCGTCGGCGGTCCGGCCGGTGACTGGTGGTTTCGCGGCCGGAGGCCGGAGCGCGGAACGGGGCAAACACGGGGGTGCGGCAAGTGAGCACGGCACGGCGGCCGACACGCGGCAGGGGCGGAAGCGGCAACAGGCCCTCCCGTACGGCGCGGAGGCCGCGCGTACCGGCGCAGCGCCGCGGGTCGAACCGTACGCCGCGGCCCACGCGCGGACGTCGTGCCGCGGCACGCTTCTACGCATACGCCACCATCGCCTTCTGCGTGGCCGGAGCGATCGCGGGCTACCTGCGCGCGTGGACGGTGCTCGCCGGGATCGTGGCCGGCGCCGCGTTCGTCGTCGTGGTGCTCGGTACGCGTTGGCTCGCCAAGGGCTTTCGGGAAGGCTTCGGTTCTCGCGGCGAAGCCGCCCGGCGCCGCCGCATCACCCGGTCCCTGGCCGTCGTCGACGCCATGGACGGCCCGGCCTTCGAGCGTCACGTCGCCGCCCTGTGCGAGCGCGACGGGTGTCGGCAGGTGCAGGTCAACGGCGGCGCCGGGGACCTCGGGGCGGATGTGACCGGCCGCCTCCCCGACGGCCGGTTCATGGTCATCCAGTGCAAGCGGTATGCGCCCGACCGCAGCGTCGGCAGCCCGGACATGCAGCGTTTCGTGGGTACGGCCCGGCCCGTGCACAACGCCGAAGTGGCCATTCTCGTGGCGAGTTGCCGCTTCACCGCGCCCGCGCGCGATCTCGCCCACTCGCAGCGCATCGCCCCGGTGGACCGGGAGTTGCTGGCGTTGTGGATGAACGGCACGCCGCTGCGTTCGATCATCGCGATGACGGCGACGAACACGAGGCGGGCCTGAGGTGGTTGCTGCGCCGGTCGACCCGGGGCGGAGCCTCCCGCCGGACCGGGTCCGGGACCAGGGTAGCGGCGTCAAACGGCATACGTGCCGGACGCCTGCTACTGAAGGGTGATCTCGTCCCCGGACGTGGTGATCTGCTTCGCAGGGAGCGGCTTCGTCGCGGGCCCGGACTCCACCGAGCCGTCGGTCGCCGAGAACTTGCTGCCGTGGCAGGTGCAGTTGATGGTGCCGTTGGAGACGTTCGCGACCGTGCAGCCCTGGTGGGTGCAGGCCGAGCTGAACGCCTTGAACGTCCCGGCCGTAGGTTGCGTGACCACGACCTTCTCCTTGTCGAAGATCTTGCCACCGCCCACCGGGATCTCCGAGGTCTTGGCCAGCGCCGCGCCGCCCGCGCCGCCCGTCGCGCTCTGCCCGCCGGAGCCGGAGGGCTGGGAGCCGCCGCCGGTCTGGCCGGTGTCCTGGGCACCGGACCCGCCGGGGGTCTCCGTCGCGTCGCTCTTGTCGTCGTCGCTCCCGCAGGCGACCAGCGCCGCGCCGCCGACCGCCGCGGCCGACACCGCGAGGATCCTCCGCCGGGCGACGTCCGAGTTCAGTGCGTCCACAGTTCCCCCCATGGGGTTCGTAGGTGCGCGCACCACGCCAGCCGGTGGTAGCGCATGCCTTCCACACGTACGAGAACGACCGGGGGGTTCAACGCGGGTGACGGCTGGATGAGTGAGTTGCCGGCGTGGCCGCTGGGAGTTCGCGGGTGGGCGGCCGGAAGCCGGTGCTATTAGCTGTGCTATCGGCTGTGCGGAGCCGTCGGATTGCGGTCTGCGGCCTGCCGCCACGAGCCGGCCGCCCGGCCAACCGGTCAGCGGAGCGTCGGCACGCCGCCGTTGGCGCTGAACGCCACTTCCACGCCGGGCAGCCCGCGCGTCCACGCCTTCGCGGCGGCCGCCAAGTCGTGCTCGGGTGGAGGTGTGGCGCCGAGTCCGATGGCGAAGCGGGCTTGTACGGGGCCGGTCTCAGCCTCGGTCTCGACGTCGATGTCGAACGGACGCGGCCACGCCTGCGCATCGGTCGCACCGGCCTCGGCGAGGGCGGTGAGGAGTGCGCGCATGCGTCCTCGTACGCGTCCCATCAGAGCGTCGAACTCGTGCGCCTTGTTTCCGTGGTCGGGGCGGCGTACGGTCACCACCGCCCAGGAGGCGTGGCGCCGGTGCAGCGGGGGAGGGGCGAACAACTCGCGGCACGCGGTGCCTGTCTGGAGGCCGCCGTCCGTCGATTCCAGCAACTCCCAAGCCCGGTAAAGCTCCTGCGACAGCAAGTCCCTCCCCGCGGCGGTCACTTGCTCGGCGCAGTTGCGTACCGGGTCGGTGGGCGTGAGAAGTGTCAGTGGATGAACCGACGGTGCCGAAGGCTGCTGCTGATGCGGCCAGTTGAGGGCGATCGGATCCCGCCAGTCCCACGCCGCCCACAAGGCGAAGAACTGCCGCAACAAGGCACTCGCATCGGAGGCTGACGTCACGTCGGCAGGTGCATCCCGCGCAGCGTCCAACACGGTGCGCGCCGCGAGAACCGACCAGGCGATGCCGGGCAACCCTCCGAAGGGTGCCGCGTCCAGCCCGCGCGCTCTCGCCCACGCCTTCACCGGTCGGACCAGCCGTACGAAGGCCTCCCGGTGTCGGCCGACCGCCGTCAGGACCGCGTCCGCGTCGCTCACGGCGCTCAGCGCGAGCGCGGCCGGATCACCCAACTCCGAGCGCCTGACCAGGGATTCGGACGGCGGGACGGCTCCGGTCGGCACGATCACCAGGTCGACGTCGAGTCCGCCGGCTCCGTCGACCGTGAAGCGCAAACCGGGAACGCGCGCCCCCGTCACCCGCCGAATTCGTGACACCCCCGGGAGCGCGGCTGCTTGCTCGCGGACGCGCGCCACCGCCTCGTCCTCGGCATCCGCTATCGCTACACCTGCCGCTGCCGCTGCTGCTGCCGCCGCCGTTGCCGCCGGGCCGTCCGGCGCGGCGACGCGTCCACCCGGGATCGCGGCGACGAGGTCGAGGTCCGCGTCGCCGAGATGACCGCCCATCCGGCGGGATCCGACGATATGGACCACGGACCCCGGTGCGGTCCCGGCGAGACGTGCCGCGACGAGTTGCGCGACGTCGCGTGCGGCTGCGTCGCGTTGCGGGGTCGGACGGTGGTCCGGGAAGTCCGAGACCGCAACGGCGGAATCGAACTCCTCAGGAAGCCACCGTAGTTCCCCGCTACCCAAAACCAACACCGCACGCACGCGCATCGGTTCGTCCCCCCGCCGCGACAGCAGGACGAGTTCGCCGACGCGGGCCCGCACCCCGCCCAACCGTGCCGCACACTCGGCCGCCACCCGCCGCGGGTCGGTTGCCCGCCCCAGTGTCAGGTGCGGGGTGTACCCCTCGGCACGTCCCCGGCAGCGCGGGAACCGGCGTTCGAGCGCGGCGCGCAGCGCGGCCCACGATGCCGGGTCCTCGGCGGCCGGATCCAGCCACACCGTCGCGTCGTCGCGGTGACCGAAGGTGTGCACGCCGTCCAGCAGTACCCCGAAAGGCCCGCACTCGCGCGCCGCTTCGGCCAGCAGTGGGGCGGCCCGCCCGAAGTCGGACTCGGGTACGAAGCCGAACAGCACGTTCACGTGCGGCGGCCAGCGGTCGATCTGCGGATCGTGCGCGCGGCGGATCTCCTGGATTTGCGGACGCAGTTCGTCCGGCGGGAGCCATGCGAGGGCGGTGCGTGCCGTGGGCGACACGTCCAGCACCGCAGCGTCCGCGCCGCCTGGTTCCCCGAAGTCGAAACCGACTTCGACCCCGAAATGGTCCGAAACGTAGAGCCCTTCGTGATCCGGACGATTCCCGCGCAGCACGGCGCCGGTAGTCCTCGCCCGCCCGACCCGGGTGAGGACGCGGTCGAGGCGGGACGACCGCCCGCTGAGCGACGACACGGCCGCGAGCGGGTTCGTCTTCGGGTCGAACGTGGCGGTCCGGTCGTCCGGTCCGTTGGCGTCCGTCCAGGCGTCGCGCATGCCGAGTGCGGCGGCCGGGGTGTCACCGCCGTCGTTGAAGTCGCCGACGAGCAGGAGGTCGGCGTCCAGACCGGCGAACCCCTCGGCGATGCGCGTGAGTTCGATGTCGCGACGCGCGGCGCCGTTCTCGCTGTGGTCGCTCGTGAGGTGGGTCGAGGCGACGACCAGCGGTCCTGCCGGCGTCTCGACCACCACCGCCGCCACGGCCTTGTGCGGGCCGAGCATGTGCTGTGCGGATTCGCGTACGGGCAGCCTCGACAGCACCAAGAGGCCGCTGGCTTCCACGTCCTCGTCGCCCTCGACCGGGTCGAGGTGCAGCGTGTAGTGCGCGCGGACCCAGTCCGTGTCGGCAAGCATGTGCAACAACGCCGGTTCGACCTCTTGCAGCGCGATGACGTCAGCGCCGCCGGCCGCCAACTCGTCGATGAGCAGGGGTCGTCGCCGGGCGGTGGAGATGCGGTCGCTGTCGTACCGGTCCCACAGCGTGTTCCAGGTCAGAACGCGAAGTGTGCTGGGAGCAACCGCGGTTGATCCTGACCCGACCGCCCCGGACGACGCACCCACGCCTCCCGACGAGCCGTCGCCCCCCGGCACCCACCCCATCGCCGGATCCCATACGTGCGGTGTCAACGCCGCAAAGAAGGGCGCCCGCAGCAGGCGGCGTTCGCGGACGCGTCCCGCCTCCGAAGCGTCCAGCCGGTCCACACCCGCGGCCCGGTCCCATACCACTTCGTCGTCGGCCTCGATGAACAACACGCGATGCCAGGGGATTTCACCACCCGGCACGAAGTCGGCAAGCGGTATGCGCTTGGGCGGGGCACCGCGCCGGTTCACACCCAGCACGAAACGCGCCGGGTCGAACCGCTGGTCCCAGCGCACTTGGTGGTAGATCTGCTCGCTCGTCCGCATCACGCCTCCGCCGCCGCGCCGCCGAGCAGGCCTTCCGCGGGTCCGGGTGCGGCGGAGCCGTGCACGTCGCCGACGGACCCGTTCCCGTCGACGTACCACGTGCGGTGCGCCTGCCCGGGATACGGCGGTACGAACCGCTGCACCTGCCCGTCCAGTACCGCGTGCGGAACGGGGTGCTCCCGCCGCGCGTTGCGCCGCAACAACTCGGCGTCGTCGACCAGCACCACGGCGTGCGTGGTCAGCGCGTCCCGCCGCCTGGCGACCGCGTGGACCAGGGAACGCTGTTGCGCGTTGAGCGAGGTGGCGTCCCACACCGCCGTGCCGCCGCTCGCGAGCGCCTGGTCGAGGCGGTCGAGGGCGATGCGCAACACCTCGTTGTTGTCACGCTGTTCGGAGCGGGCGCCCCGGGACTCGCGCAAGTCGTCGAGGGAGATCAGCGCGACGTCCTGCCCGGCGGCCCTGAGTCCTGCCGCATGGGCCTCGGCGAAGCTGCTCTTGCCGCTGCCCGACGGCCCGACCATGTGGACCAGGCGCGGGAATTCGCCGGTACGCCAGCGCCAGGTCGCGGCGACGGCCTCCTCCGGGGTGCTGATGCGGCCCTTCGCGTACAGCTCGCGCGCCTCCGCCCAACAGCGGTCGGCGGCCGCGTCGTGGTCGGGCATGCCAAGTGGCCCTGCGGCAGCGACTGTTGGTCGAATCCCTGCGTGCTCCGGCAACCCGCTGCCCAACGCGGACCGCAAGCCGGTCCGGAATCCCTCCAACGGGGCCGGCCCCATCAACCCCGCGTCCTCGGCGTGCAGCGCCGACCACTCGATCTGCTCGCGGGCGTCGGCCGCGTCCTGGTCGCGGCGTCCGGCGAGCACGGCGTGCGACACCGCGTGCAGGATGCCGAGGTCGGCGGCTTGCGCCAGGCGTACGAGGCCGGTTCGGCGCTCGTCGTCGGGATACGGCCGGTGCGGCGCGGTGTGCAGCCCGACCAGATCCGCGATCCGGCGTGCCAGCGGCATGCCCAGCGCCTCCGCGAGGCGCGGTGCCAGCCAGGCCCGCCGCGAGTCGTAGAGCAGCGCGGCGAGCACACCCGCCAGGCGTGCGTTGCCCGTTCGCCCCAGGACGTCCAGCCGGGCCGCGGCGTCCGCGACGACGTCCTCGATATCGGCAGGCGGCGGACCGTACTTCGCCGGATAGGGGGTGTCGGCCGGCAGGCCGACCGCGGCGAGCAGCGCCGGGATGTCCGCGGCGGCGCCCGAGCGTACGTTCCACAGCGCCGCGGCCGGACCGAGGCCGTTCTCGACAACGGCCGCGTACATCCAGTGCGTGTCCGTCTGCACGTGCCGCGGCCGCACCCACTTCGCGACGCGGGCGCCGAACTCCTCGCGGGGGAAGCCCTCGACGGTCCTGACGACGTACCCCTCCTGGCGCGTCAGGTCCAACCGCAGTGCGCGCAGGGCCCGTTCGTCGAACACGCCGCGCCACAGCACGGGCGGGGCCGGAACGCCCAGGCGCGCGAGGAAGCGTGCGGTGCGGTCCCAGTCCAGGCATTCGTCTCCGGCCCAGACCGAGAAGCCGTAGAACCAGCTTTCGAGGTCGTCGTAGGCGATGGAATGCCGCGCGTACAGGTTCTCCCCGCACACCCGCCAGCCGTCCGGAATCCCCGGACCCACGCGCCCGTGCAGGCCCTTGATCCACGCGCGCGACGGGTGGTGCCCCGAGTCCAGCGAACGCGCGTGCATGCCGTCGGCGTAGAGCGTGGTGTTCTCGCCGTCGAGCTTCTCCGTGACCACGACCTCGCGCCCGACGAGCCCGGAGACGTCGCCGCTCCGTACATCGTCCGCGGCCGCCCCGGGCGACCACGGCAGGTGCGCCGTGCGTGGATAGTGCACCCGCATCTGCCCGGCTCCCGCTCCCGCGCTCCTCGCGCTCCCGACGACCTGTGGCCGCGCGCCGCGCCTCGCGGGCCCGCGCCACATCCCGGCCACTGTAGGAGCCCCCGCCCCGTCCGATCCAACGAAAATCGGACGGGGCGGCGCGGGGCGCGCCCGGAACGCGTCGCACCTTCACGCGTTCCGCACTCGATCTCGCGCGTTTCGTCATACGCATGGCGTTGCTCGTGGCCTTGCTCATGGCCATGCGGTTCGTCGTGCGCTTGTCGTGTGCCGCCGCCGCGTACCCGCGGCCTCACGCAACCGCAAGCCGCTGGCCCGGTACCTCCACCGGAACAGCCTTCAGGTCCCATGCCTTCATCGTCGTCACAAAGCGGTGGATCACCGAGAGCATCGCCGCAATCAGCAGCGGTCCGAACACCCAGGGGTAATCGGCCATCATCACCGGCAGATAGCGGTAGGAAACCAACAGCCCGGCGAAAACCGCCGTGCCGTACCCGACCAGCACAATTCCCCGGCGATCCCAACCACGGGCGAACGCGCGCATGGCCGTCTCCACGGTCAGTGCGAACACGACACCCGCGACCAGGTCGACGCCGTAGTGGTAACCGAATCCGAGCGTGGCGGTGAGCGTGGCAATGAGCCAGAACGTCCCGGCGAATCGCATGAACCGCGATCCGTCGCGGGAATGGATGAACAGCGATGTGGCCCATGCCGTGTGCAGGCTGGGCATGCAGTTCCGCGGCGTGATCTCGTCGAAGCCCATGGGCTGCGGCGAGCCGAACAGCGGCGCCGAATCGGGCCACATATTGCCGAACGCCCATTGCCCGCCGTCCGCACCGAAGGCGTAGATGGGGCCGACCACCGGGAAGATCATGTAGAACGCCGGACCGATCAGGCCGATGACGAGGAACGTGCGTACCAGGTGGTGCTTGGGGAAGCGGCGTTCGACGGCCACGTTCCGCAACTGGTAGAGCCCGACGATCGCGGCCGCCAGCGGCAGTTGCCCGTACACGGCGCCGAGCACGGCGGAACTCACCGGATCGGTGGCCTCGACGAGCCGTCCGACCACCCACGACGGATCGCCCAGCGCGTGGTCGGCGGTCACCACGTACTGGTCAAGCACCTCCGGCCGGGTCATCGACGTGATGAGCAGCCACGTATCACCGGTCTCGTGCCCGGCGACCAGCAGCATCCCCAGCCCCGCGCCCTTGAGCAGCAGCACCCGCTCGCGGCCGGTGCGCCGTGTCACCGCGAGGAGCGCGCATCCCCAGATCACCCACAGCGCGCCGTTGCCGAAGTTCATCTCGGCGCCGACCGCCAACCGCACCAGCCAGAAAACGACGTCGATGCCCACCGCGGCACCGAACGCGACGAACCGCTGCCGCCACGTGAGCACCACCATCGTGAGCGCGAGCCCGGCGTACAGCAACGGCCCGGAACTGGGGGCGAAGACCATCTCCCGCGCCTGCGTGGTGATCGGTCCCGGCGACCCGTAATGGCGTGCGGCCACTTCGAGCGCGATCAGAAACCCGAGCGCCGCCACGGCCACTCCGGCCCACAGCGCCCCCCGAGGTCCGCGCGGCCCACGGGGCAGGGCGGCCATACGTCTGCGGCCTGTTCGCGGTGAGGCCGACACTGTTTTGACTATCAACGCAACGGGCCGAGTTTCCTAAATTCCAGCAAAAATGAGCCGACCTCCGCGCCGGGAACACAAGCTCCCGGCGAAGGTCGGCGCTCAGGGGTCGTCTTGAGTCCGATCATGTTATAGGAGTCAAGCCCCCACCACCCGCAATCACCCGGACCGCACCCTCTCCACCGCGCCTACCGCCCCGGACGACCGCCCCCGCCCGCGCAACACCCCAGACCGTCCCATCCCACTCCGCCCAAGTCATCGGGGAAACCCCTGAATCCCCACCCCAGGTGCCTACTGCACGTGCGTCCGACGCTACTCACAATTCAGCAGAAAAACGACTTTCCCACAAGCGGCCGTAAACCGCCCGCAACCACGGGGAACGCACCTCGGGCAGACGGGCGAGCGTGCTCTGGAGTATCGAAACGTCCAGGCCGAACGGCACAGCCGGGAGCTTGTGCCGGGTGTAGTCGTCGATGAGCACGCGGTCCGAGAGCCTGCCCGCAGCCGGCAGCGGAGGCCGGTCGAGACGGAAAGCCATGTGCAGCCAGACATCGAACGGCAACGCCACCAAGGCGGCGTCGGCATCCGACCAGCCCGCCGGCGGCTGCCAGAGTTGACCGGACCGCGGATGGGAGGGGACGAGGAGGATGTCCGCGCCCCCCGGCAAGGGCACCCCCGGCCCGGCGACCGCCAACCTGCGCCCCGGCGGACCCGACGGCAGCAGCGCCCGAAGCGGTCGGCGGAACGCCTGGGCGACGAGTCCGTCGGGCACCGCCACCGGGATGCCGTGCGAGGCCACCAGCAGATGGGCCGTGGCGGCGCCGACCGCGGCGGACCACACCGGGCTCCAGTATCCGTCGGGCTCGACGGGGGGTATTCCGGGGCGGTCGCGGATCAGCGCGTCCCAACTCTCCGGCTCAGGCGCGGCGACGGCGTCGGACCGTCGGCATACGGCCGTGGGGTCGAGCCACACCGCCAGCCAGGACGCGTGGTCGTCCATCAGGGTCGCCACCGCCTGCCCACACTCCCCGCAGGCCAGGTTGGGACCGTCGCGGCCGTCGACGCCGACGCAGTACCCGCCGCAGCGCTCGGGGATCAGCCTGGTGCCGCGGACGTCTCCAGGTGCCAGGACGACGGCACCCCGTGGTCCGAACGACAGGGCGTACACCGGCGCGAACACACCTTGTTCGGCCGCCTGTTCCGCCCCGACCTCCTCCCAGTGCCGCCACGGAGGGCCGAAGGGCTCAGGATCAACGGCGTACGTCCCGGGCTCCATAAGCCGCGGCATCAACACACAGGAGTAGTGCTGATGCGCATGCGGAGGCAGCGCAACCCGAGCCACCGGACCCGTAAGGGCCACCTCACACCCCGAGCACAGGAACACATCCACAGCGCCCCCCCGTCAAAGGCCCCGCGGATCATGCCAACCCAATCCCATCCGGCCAACCGCTTTTCCGAGCCGGCGCCGCCCCGGGGCCGCGTCGGTCGAGGCCGAGGCGGATCGACGACGAGGCGTGCCGGCCCCGTTCATTCTCCGGTGTCGTCCTCGGCCTCCCAGCGCAGCAGGTCGCCCGGTTGGCAGTCGAGCACCTCGCACAACGCGGCGAAGGGTCACCTGGAACATCGGCGAGATGGCGTTGTGGCCCTTCTGGGGGATCGGTTGCGCGTCGGTCGCTCCACCCACGGGGCTCTCGCGCACGAGGAGTTCGGCGCTCCGGGGTAGCGGCACGGCCGCCCGGATCGCTGCCCGCGTCATCCGAACGACTCGGCGAGATCGGCGTAATCCGGTCGGGAGGAGCGGCGGCGAGAGGGCGGCTGTGTCTGGAGACGCAGAACAGCCCGTGACCGAAGGGGTCGCGGGCTGTGGTGGTGCTGATGCTGTCCTGTGCCCCAGGCAGGATTCGAACCTGCGACACCCGCTTTAGGAGTTCGTCCGGCCGGGAGGTGATCGGCCCTCGGCGGCCGGCAGCGAGGGTGCTGAGGGTCGGGCCGATCCACCTCGATCCGGGCCTGTTGGTGTCAACCCGTGATGTCAGGCCGGTTCCCGCGCTTACGGGACGATGCCGTCGTGGGTGCTGGCGAACCCGTTCCCTTCGGGCCAGATCACGGCGCACCCCTCGGCCTGTGCGAGGTCGAGCAAGTCGGTCCGAGGCTTGGACGGCAGCAGGATCGCCTTGGTCGTGTGCTCGATGAAGCGACCGTAGTCGGCGAGCTGGCCGATGGCCATGCGGACGTTCTCGCGGGTGACGCTGCCCTTGGCTTCGATCAGCAGTCCGAGGTGCTTTGAGGAGACATCGGTGAACAACGGGCGGGTCTCGCCCGGCGGCAGGATGCGGTGCCGACACGTGTCCGCGCCGTTGGCGTGGAGGTGGTCGGCAAAGCTGCGTACGAGTGCGGCTTCCTTGCGCTCGGCCTCGTACGGTTCCGCGTTCGGGTTCACGAACGTCTTCTCCGTCTCGTTCCGTTCAAGCGGGAGTTCGCTGACCTGGTTGGGCCTCTCGTCGAAGAGGCGGCCCAGGCGGGTTGTGGGCGGCTGCGGGGCCGTGTCCTTCGGCAGCAGCCGGAACACGATGACCTTGCGCAAGGGGCCGTCGTTGGTCTCGGGCGCGTCCGCCTCGTACCACGGGTTTTCCGGGTCCACGACGAATTCGCCGACGTACTTGACGGTTCCGCGGGCGCCCTTGAAGACCCGGAGCGCGCGTCCCTCGGCGGCGTGGTTGAGGATCGAGGCGTTGCCCGAAAGCATGCGCTGATCCCCGTACTGCCCCTCGCCGCTGTAGTGGAAGCGGCCGTCAGGCATCCAGTCGTCGTAGTAGCCGTGCTTTTCGCCGGCCACCGGATCGGTGAACACCATGACGTTCGGCGTCTTCGCCGACGGCCCGATGCCGCCCTGCGTACGCCCGCCGTAGGTCTGGTGCAGGGCCTTGCGTTCGATGCGGTCGCCCGGTTGGAGCGTCCAGCCCTGGGGCGCAGATGTGGTCTCGCTCATGGTGGCCTCCCGAGTTCGGCCCGGCGTACGCCGGGGAGCCCCACTCTCGCATACTGATGTCCAAATCGGATAACGAATTTCGGCATCCGATTTCTCTGTAGCGATAAAACCGCAGGTCAAATGGAGTGGACATGGGCTGACGCACGTCACATCGGGGCTGAGGGGTGGTTCCCTCCTCGGTCGGGCATGCCTGCACGGACCCGGGTTCCCGGAGGGGCGCAACGGTCACAACGTGACGCTTCGCGCTCGCCGTTGCGCCCCTCCGGGGTTCCGGGTACGCCTCCGGTGACCGACCGAGGAGGGAACCACCCCGGACCCAACCACCCGAGAACCCCTCGTTCGAGATCTTGCCGCCCCTCCGAGAGAGGGCCGGGGTTTGGGGCAGAGCCCCAAGGTCTTCGGTCAGAACCGGTAGGGCTCGGGTGCCGTTGGACTCGCTTCCGGTGACTGTGCTTGTTCGGGGATGGGCTGGCTCTTCGCTGCTTCGTCAATGAGCCCCAGTTTGATCAGCCGCGACCGGATGGCCCCCGGCTGTCGCTGGTGTTGGCGTGCCAGTTCCGCTTGCGTCTCTCCGCATTTGAACCCTTCGGTCAGCCGCGCCTCCTCTTCGGCACTCCAGCGGTCGTACGCCCGCGGGTGCATCTTGCGGAGCTCCTCAAGGGCCAGCGCGCGCAGCTCCGGCGTGGGGAACGGAGCGATCCCGCTGATTGCAGAGATCGGGAACCGGCAGTCCTCGACGCCACGAAGCCAGAACACCGCTTCGCCATCTTCGAACGTGACACGATCTGCCTTCACGTCGAGAGCACGGAACATGTGGTCCGGGTCGTGCGGGTCCAGGACGAAGTCGTTGAACTCGACACGAATCCCGTGCGCTGTCTGCTCAGTTGGCATATGTCGAGTCTGGAAGCCTGCTGACGCATCGTCAACATCGTTGATCGCAAAGTGATGAGCGGGTGATGCTTGCGCCGCCGCCAGGGCCGGCGCCGGGACCGGCGCTTGCGCCGCACGCCCGGCGTCCGAGTCCTGGCGGCGGGGGGGGGGGGGGGGGGGGGGGGGGGGGG
>NZ_JBPKBH010000029.1:90067-112443 GCF_051388915.1 Yinghuangia sp. YIM S09857
CCCCGGCGCGCGTGCGCGCCGCCCTTGAACACGTAGGGAAACTTTGAACGCACCGCGTCAGGCGGATGCGCGTTCCTCGGGGGTGCGCCCGAAGTCGAGATACCTGGTTGAGCCGTCCTCGACGGCTTCCAGGGCGTGGCGCAGTCTGCGGACGAACGACGGGCGCATCTGGTCTGCGGCCTTGTCGAGAGGCAGGAAGCGCACACCCGAAAGTTCGTCGGCCGGCAGTGCGGCTGTGGCTTCGATGTCCTCGGAGATCACGCCTCCGTCGAAGATGAACATCAGGCCGTCACCCCAGACACCTTGGGGCGGTAGCCAGTCAACGACGAGTAGGCGCCCGAGCGGCAGGTCGATGCCGAGTTCTTCCCGGATCTCCCGTTGGCAGGCTGTGCGCGGCGACTCGTCCACGTCGGTGACACCCCCGGGGATGTCGAGCGTCGGTTTGTAGATCGGCACGACGAACAGGACTTCCCCGCGGGAGTTGCGGAGCAACGCACCGCCGGCGGTCCGCTTGCGGGGCATGCGCTGCGCGACCCCGGGATGAAACTCCTTCTCGGGTTCGCCGTCTGCTCGGAGGTCATCTTCAAGCGTCACGTCAGTACCGTACTGACTCGGGCCGACCTACGCCGACAACGGCAGTAGGGCGCGCGCATGGGCCTCGAACTGGCGCACCGCATCATTGGTTCCCCACGGGCGCATCCGGCTGACGAGATCGTGTACGTGACGGCGCGAGCGTGCCGAGTGGAGTTCGGCCGTGATGTTCGCCGCTTCGGTGCCGTAGGTCGTCGCGGCGTCGACGTCGTTTCGCAGGAGGGCGACGTTCGCTCGCTGAATAAGGCCAAAGACTCGACGCCGTGACTGTCCCGGCGCCACGCCTGCGGTCGCGACATCGATGGCTGCGGCGGCCTCGGACGCGTTGCCGAGGTCGGCCCAGCAAGTGCCGACGTGGCTTGCAAACACGATCTCGCCGAAGGAGACCGCCCATGTCGGCCCGGTGAGGCTGTCCAGCTGGGCGTACGCCCGGTCGGCGCGGCTGAGCGCATCCTGAGCCTCGCTCGTGTTGCCGAGCGCCGCATGAGATCGAGCTTCTAGAAGTGCTGCCTCCGTCGCCACGGCCGGAGCGGACGACTGTGCGACCCCGCGGTACGCCGCTTGGGCCAGGCGTAGAGCCTGCTGAGGCTGACGCAGGTAGAGAGCCTGGTCACTCATGCTGGTGAGCACATAGCCGCCGTATGCACGGTCGCCGGCGGCTTCGGCAAGCCGGAGAGCCTGTACGAAGTACCGTTGGCCCACCCCGTGCCGATCGCTGTCGTACGCCATCCAGCCGATGAGTTCGGCGAGAACGGATGCGGCCTGGAAGTACTCGGCGCGAACGGCGGGAACGCCGTGACCGCGAAGGCGCGGGGCTACCCGGTCGTGAAGGAAGCGGGCGGCAAGTTCGCGTGAGTGGTCGCCGCCGAACTGGCGGTCGAGGGCATCGAACGTCTGAGTCATCGCGCGCAACTCTTCGACGTGATGCGGTTCGATGGGTGCGCCGCTGGTCTCAAGCTCGTTGGCGGGTGTACCGAACAGCCAGTCGAGACAAGCGGATTCCAAGGCATCGGGCGCGTGCAGCGTCTTGAGGAGAGCTGGCGACCGGTCGACGTCCAGGCGTGCGATGTTGAGCAGCGCTGCCACGGCTTCACTCAGAGAACTGTGGTACTTCAGCAGGGTCGGATCATGCTCGTGCTGATCCTTCGGCAGCAGACCGAGTTCATTGACACTGCGTCCGTACAAGGCGCACAGCAGCCCGCGATAGGGCTCGTCCGGGATGCGGTACCCGTTCTCGTACTGCGCGATCATCCGCAGCAGACTGTTTCGCGTCGCAATGCCGACGCCCCACTGCGCCGCTAAGCGCTCGATCTCGCGCGCCAGTTCAATCTTGGTCCAGCTGCGGCGCTTGCGTTCTTGCTGAAGAGGCGTCATCTCCGCTCCCCGATACGGGCGGCCTCGTGCTGTCCAACCACACTGGCGCCTCGCACCGACAACCGGCAAGCCGAAGGGGCCAATTGGTGGCCGATACCTGAGGGTGACTCTCCTCACTGACCTCAGTCATCTGATCGGCATCTGCGCTGGTTCGTGCGCGGGCTGGACCTTTGTTGTGCGAGGCCAACCGGCCTTCGCAGAACGAAGGAACAAGCGGTGACTGCGCGTTGCCGCGTGACCTTGGGAGCAAGACATGCGTTCGATTCCGGTGGACACGTCGGCGGCGATGGTGATGCTCGCGGTCCCGCCCACGCCGAAGATCAAGGACAAGCGCACGGGTGAGATCGCGATCGATCACGAGACCGGTGCGCAGATGATGACCGTGTCGGTGAACTTCATCCTGGGGACCGACGTCGACCTGCTGACCGTGGCGGTGCCGGCGACCGGTGTGGGCGAGGGCTTCACCCCGGGCACGCTGGTGGCGCTGACGGGTCTCGTGGCGCGGCCGTGGGAGACGGAGTTCAACGGTCGTAAGCAGCACGGCATCTCGTTCCGCGCGGTGGCGGTCACGCCGCTGGCGCCGGCGGGGAAGTAGGGCCGGCTGATGGCGTCGGATGTGGTGGTCGGACTCGAACTGCTGGGCCTGTCGTCGCCGTTGCTGGCTTATGGCGCGTGGCGGGTGCGGTACTGGCTCGGGCTGGACGAGGAGGAGCGCGAGGGGCTGCGGCTGCTGCGTCGTGCGGAGCGGGGCTGGGTCGTGCTGTCCCAGAGCCTGAATCTGCACTGGGAGGAGCCGACGGCCGGCCGTAGCGAGTTCGCGTGGATGAACGACCCGCGCCTGCCGCACGGCAAGGTCCCCAAGGTTCGGGTTCCGTCGTTCTCGGCGCGGCCGATTCGGGGCGGGTTCGTCGCGGACGTCGGCACGCTGCCGGGTGTCGGGCTGGTCGAGTTCCAGAAGGTCTCCGAGCACCTGCGCAACGCGTGGAGGGCCGAGCGGGTGACCGTGGAGCAGGACCGGCCCGGCGTGATCCGGGTGCGGGCGCTGGTCACGGATCCGCTGACGCTGCCGTTCCGGCCGGAGCGGGGCAAGTCATGGGCCTGACCCGGGTGCTGCTGGGGCGCGACGAGGCGCGGGAGTTGGCGTGGCTGCGGCTTGCCGGGGTTCCCGGGATGACCGTGGTGGGCCTGCCCGGATACGGGAAGACGCAGCTCATCCTGCACTTGGTGGGGGAGCTGGCGTCGTGCCCGTACGTGCAGTTCGCGTTCCTGGACGGCAAGGGCGGCCCGGACTACGACGACGTTGCCGACCGCGCGTTCGTGCACCTCGGCGACAACGTGCTTGAGGCGTTGGAACTGGCGCGATCCCTGTACGCGCTGATGCAGGACCGGCAACGCGCGCTGCGCGACCACCTCGGCGTCAAGAACCTGTGGCACGTCGGGCCGTCCCAGATGTGGCCGCTGATCGTGCTGGTCATCGACGAGGCACACACCTTCTTCTACACCGGCAAAGGCGCCACCCGAGACGAAGTCAACGCCGCACACGAACTCGTGCGGCTGATCGAGCAGTTGGTCAAGAAGGGTCGCAACGTCGGGTTCTTCACGATCCTGCTCACCCAGAAGGGCACCGGGGATGCCATCCCGACGCAGATCCGGGACGTGTGCTCGCTGAAGGTCGCGTTCGCCGTCGCCACGATGGAAGCGGCGGACGCCGGCCTGGGGCAGGCGATCCGGATGTACCCGGACGCGCACCCGATGTTCCTGCAAGACCCCAAGTACATCGGCGTCGCCACCGTGGCCCGGGACGGCGCCAAGGGCTTCACCCGGGTCCGTATCCCGACCGTGGACGAACACGCGGTCGCCGAACGCACCCACGCACACCGGTACTTGGCTTCGGATCCGCGCGACCTGTTCGACCTGGCGTGCCGCGTCTACGGCACCGCGCACCTGGCGGCCGTGCCCGACCTCGACACCGAGGACGGCGCCGGCGCCGAATCGGCGGCCTGACCGCCACCGCACCCCGCATCCCACGGCCGGCGTGACCGCTTCACGCCACGTTCCTACCCGACCCATGCCCGAAACGACCCGCCGAGAGGAGAGGAACCCAATGTCCGAACGTCCGAGTGCCGCCGAGATCGGCGCTTTCCTGGGGGAGCTGCGCGCGCTGCGCGAACGCGACCCGCTGGCCAGCGAGTTCGCCGAACTCATGGACACCAAAGCCGACCTGCTGGAACGCATCGCCGACGCGCACCCCGGCGACGCCGAGTTCGCCGACGTCGCCGAACACGCCCGCCGGCAAGCCGACCGCGTGAACGGCCGCATCCGGTGACCCGCCGGCGAACCGCCGCAGCGACACCAGAACCGGTCCCGTGCCAGGCGTGCTCCGGCATGCAGACCGTGGCCGCCCCGGTGCACGTGGGCCGGTCCCGTCGCCTGGTCGGCACTCAAGACGGGTTCTGCCTGCGCTGCTTCGGCACCGGCGAGGAACCCGACCGCACCGACCCGACCGAACCCACCAACCCGACCGAGATCTGAGAGGAGGCAACTCCGATGAACCGCACCCGCGATGACCGCACCGAACCGAAGCTCCAGACGCTGGGCGGATGGCTGTGGGACGGCGCTCGTGACCTGCTGCGCGGCGATGGCCTGACCACCGACTGCGCCGGCTACCTCGCCACTGCCGCGCCCACCGCACTGCCCGGTCCAGCCACGCCGTGCTGCACCGCACCGGACTGCCCGAACCGCAACCTGTGACGCCCGCTCCGGCGGGAGAGAGGAACTGAGCCATGGACCGCACCTGCGTGTACTGCGACGGCTTCCCCGTCGTGGTCACCACCCACGGCACCGAGCGCTGCCCCGCGTGCGCCACCGCGCCCACGGCGGGACGCAACTGATGTCCGAACGTATCCCAGCTCCCGGGCATCGACAGGCCGATCTCTGCGACCCGGAGTCCTTCGGTGACGAACTGACCCCGGCAGAACAGACCGCATTCGACGCGGTCGAGGAACGCGCCGCGTGGATGTGCCCGCAGTGCGGCGCCCAGCCGTGGCAAACGCACTGCCCGGACTTCCTCGACGTGACGCCCCGGCACCTGCTCTAGCTCCGCCCCGGCCGGACGCCTCTACCGCCAAGTATCCGCGTCCGGCCGGGCCCCCATCCACCCATCAAGGAGGAGGAGACCTCCAGTGAACCACCCCATCTCGCAGCCCTACACCGCCCCGGCCATGTGCCCGGCCTGCTCCGGCACCGGCACCCGCACCGCCGGTGTGATCCGGCTGAAGCTCAAGCCGTGCCGCACCTGCCAGGGTGCGCGTTTCATCACGGCTGCGGTGGCGGTGATCCGATGACCGCCTTCGACACGGGCGACCCGTACATCGGCGAGATCGTGGACGCCCGACGCAGCGACTGGCTGACGGGCAACGCCGACTTCTACGACACGTTGCCCGGCCACGACCGCGCGTTCTGCCGCGTGCTGCACGACGGCCTGACGCCGCCCCTGCTGCCGAACGGCACCATCGACCCCCACCGGTACCCGCCGCCCGGCCACGGCTTCCCGGCGGTGTCCTGAGGCCGTCCGTCTGGACTGGTCCGATTCCCGGCACTGGGGCGGCGGCGCACACGAACCGTGCGTGATGTGCGGCGAGTTGACGTTCCACGTCTCCGATCGCGGGATCGCGTGCCACAAGGCGTGCGCCGAGCAGTGGTACGACGACCACCCGCAGGCGCCGGTCACTGGCCCGCACTGGCGCACCTGAGCCCCACCTTCCTGGTACGGCACCGGTCGGCGCGCTGCCCCGGGGCCGGACCCGCCCCACCCACGAACCAACGGAGTGCACCCATGCCCGCGACCGACCGCGCCGCACGCCACATCCGCGTCCGGCTCCTCGGCACCGACCCCGACACCCTGACCGACGCTGTAACCCTGCTCGCCGAAGTCGGCGAGACGGGCCCGGTTTCCGCCCCGTACCCGAACCGGCGCGGCGACGGCTACCGGCTGTACCTCGACCTGTACCTGAACGGCGACACCCCGCCCGGCGGTGCACCGTGACCGGCCTGCGTCGTCGTGTTCGCCTCGATCCCCTGTTGGTTCAGGCTGCCATCGCCGGCGCGCTGTCGTTCTCGCACCTGCACGACATCGCCCAAGCGGCCGGACAGACCGGCTGGCAGGCGTGGGCCTACCCGGTCTCGGTCGATCTGCTGTTAGTGGCTGCGTGGCGGCGCCTCATGGTCGCCCGCGGCTGCGGCGGCCCGCAGTTCGGGCCGTGGCTGTGGTTCCTCGTCGCACTCGCCGCATCGCTGGGCGCCAACGTCGCCACCGCCGGCCTCCTCGACCTGGACCACCCGCCCGCATGGCTCCGGCTGACTGTCGCCGGATGGCCTGCGCTGGCGTTCCTCGGCGGGACGCTCCTCGTCCACCGACCTACCCCCACGCCCGGCCCCGTCTCGGCCTCGGCGCCTGAGCGTCCGGTGTCGGTCGAGGTGTTCGCCGACGTCCCCGACGAACCCCCGGCTCTGCCCGCACCACCGCCCACCCCGCCCACACCCGCCGCGACGGTGCCACCCGCGTTGCTCGACCACGCGCGCCGGATCGCCGACCAGCACCACCGCACCACCGGCGCACCGATCACTCCCGACGCACTGCGGACCCGTCTGGGCGTGCCAAAACCGCTCGGCGCGCAGATCGCCGCACATCTCCAACTCGGCTGACCTCATGGGAAGGACACCGCACTTGACCGCAACCCTCACCCCGCCCGTGGATGGCGTGGCGCTCGCCGACCTGGCCCGCGCCGCCCGCCACGGCACCACCCCCGGCCTCTACCGGCAACTCGCCCACCTCGGCGGCTGCACCGAACCGATCCGCCTCGACGGCAACCGCCTGGACGTCGACAACGCCACTGGCGAAGTTCTGCGCACAGTCGCCGGCCATGAACTGCCCGCGGGCTCCCTGCTCGTGCGCTGCAACAACCGCCGCACCACCCGCTGCCCCGCCTGCTCTGAGACCTACCGCCGCGACACCTACCACCTGATCACCGCCGGACTTGCCGGCGGCAAAGGCGTCCCCGATGAAGTCGCCACCCATCCCCGGGTGTTCGTCACCCTCACCGCACCCGGCTTCGGGGCCGTCCACAACCGGCCCGACACCGGACCCTGCCGCTGCGGTATCCGCCACTCGGCCGATGACTCGGCGCTCGGCACCCCGATCGACCCGGACACCTACGACTACACCGGCGCGGTCCTGTGGAACGCCCACGCAGGTCCGCTGTGGGCCCGCTTCACGATCGAACTGCGCCGGGCCCTTGCTGCCGCGCTCGGCATGACCCAACGCGACACCGCGGAAGTCCTGCGCCCCTCGTTCGCCAAAGTCGCCGAATACCAACGGCGCGGGGCCGTGCACTTCCACGCCGTGATCCGCCTGGACGCGGGCCGGTCGTACGGCGACCGAATCACTGCCCCCGAGAACTGGCTGTCGCCGAACCTGCCCGGCGTCCTCGACCGCGCCATCCGTACCGCCGCACGCCGCGCGCGTCTCCCCGGGCCGGGGGCTGTGGACCTGCCTGCCGAATTCCGGTTCGGCACACAGGTCGACGTACGCCCGATCCTCGGGCGGGACCTCGCGGACGGGGACCTGACAGATCGGGCCGTGGCCGGCTACATCGCCAAGTACGCCACCAAAGGCGCCGAGACCGCCACCGGCACCCTTGACCGGCCGATCGGCCGACTCGCGGACCTGGAGGCGCACGACCTGACCGGCCACGCCCGGCGGCTGATTGAGACCTGCTGGCACCTTGGGGCCCGCCCGACGCTGGCCGATCTGCGGCTGCGCAAGTGGGCCCACATGCTCGGCTTTCGCGGCCACTTCTCCAGCAAATCCCGCCGTTACTCCACCACTCTCGGTGCACTGCGTGCCGCCCGCGCCGACTGGCGGGAAGTCCAACGCCGCAACGCCGCACAAGCCGCCGGCCACGAACTGCCCGACCCGGACACCACCCTCGTCCTCGCTCACTGGACCTACGCAGGAACCGGCCTATCCGCAGGCGAATCCCTCATCGCCTCAAGCCTGGCCCGCAACAAGCAACTCAACCGCGCCACCGCACGCCAAGCACTCGCCGACCTGGAAGAGGAGGAATGACCATGCAAGATGAACTGCTCACCGTGCCCGACGTGATGGCCCGACTCAAGGTCGGCCGATCCAAGGTGTATGACCTGATCCGCAGTCACCGGCTCGCGTCGGTGAAGATCGACGGTTGCCGTCGCATCCCCGCCCCGGCAGTCACGTCGTTCGTTGCCGGCCTCCTGGAAGAGGTGGCCTGATGGCGAAGCGGAATCCGAACGGCGCCGGCACCATCACCAAGCGGAAGGACGGCCGGTATCAGGCTGCGGTCTACGTGCTCCAGCCGGACGGGACTCGCGCCCGCAAGTACGCCTACGGGCACACGTGGACCGAGTGCGATGAGAAGCGGCAGGAGCTGATCGCGAAGGATCGGCGCGGCGTCCCGACACCGACGCGTTCGGCGAAGCTCTCTGAGTGGCTGCCGTACTGGCTGGACAACATCGTCAAGCCGCGTCGGAAGCTGTCGACGTACGACAAGTACGAGGCGCAGGTACGGCTTCACCTGATCCCGGGTCTCGGGACAAGGCGCTTGGAAACGCTGAGCGTTCAGCATGTGCGGCGGTTCCTGGCTGGTCTTGAGAAGCGCACGACGGCGGCCACGGCGAAGGAGGCGCACCGCGTCCTGCGGACGGCCCTCACGGCTGCCTGTCGAGACGAGTTGATCAGTCGGAACGTGGTGTCGCTCGTGGAGGCGCCGCATCCGGAGACGCACGAAATCAGGCCGTGGTCGCTGGCGGAGACTCTGGAGTTCCTGGAAGCGGCGCGCGGTGAGTCGTTGTACGCCGCGTTCGTCCTGGCCATCACCATGGGCCTCCGGCGCGGCGAGATCGTGGGACTGAAGTGGGACCAGATCGACCTGGACAACCGCGCACTGTGCGTGAGCAGTCAGACACAACGGCGGCGCGGCGTTCTGTACGACGACGACCCCAAGGGACGTCGGCGCCGTACCGTCCCGCTGCCTGCAATGTGCGTCGCCCCGCTCCGTTGGCAGCGTATGAAGCAGGCTGAGGCCCGGCGACGGGCGACTGCGGACAAGAGCGGCCCGGGGTGGCAGGAGAACGGCTACGTCTTCACGACGCGGACCGGCCGGCCGATCGAGCCTCGGAACCTGTACCGGGCGTTCACGCGGGTGGCCTCGGATGCTGGCCTGCGGGTGATCCGGCTCCACGATGCCCGGCACGGGTGCGCCACGCTGCTCACGGCGGCCGGGGTGCCCCCGCGTGTGGTGATGGAGATTCTGGGCCACAGCCAGATCAGCATCACGATGGACGTGTACACCCATGTCGTGCAGGACACACAGCGCGAGGCGATCAGCCACATGGATCGCATGCTTAAACGCAAGCGGTGATGTCAGAACCTGATGTCAGACGCCCCGGGCCTTGATCGGCTCGGGGCGTTTTCGCATGTGCCCCAGGCAGGATTCGAACCTGCGACACCCGCTTTAGGAGAGCGGTGCTCTATCCCCTGAGCTACTGAGGCGGGGGTGTGGGGAATCCTTGCAGAGGACCCGGGGTGGGGTTCGCGGCAGGGTGCCCACGGCTGGGGTGGGGATTCGGGGCCCGGGCGCGGGTCGTGCCGAGGTGCGGCCGGGTGGAAGACGAATCTGGCCCCGCGCACAGGGTAGCGGACGAGGGTGAGTGGGCGCTGTGTCGTTTGTGGGCGGCGCGCCGACGGCGGTGGGTCGGGGGCGCGGAACACAACGGGGCTCTCGACCGTTACCCGGGCAGTGATCGCCGCGGGCGGCGGGCGGTCGCCGGAGTGCCTGGGGGCCATTGCGGCCGGGGCTGAGGCGACGGTGTTGAGGTGGTGGCCCAGGGGCCAACCTTTCGAGAGTACACCTGTGGACGGAATATCACAGGACCCCCGCTTGTTGGGCAATTACGACGAACGCGAAGGAAAGCGAGGGTCAGGAATGCCGACGACACGGGGCGTTGCCCGTCAGGGAGCCGATCGGGTCGCCGCCTCGCGTACGCGGAAGGCCGCGGATGCGGAGCGCGACACAGTCGGTGTGTACCTGGACGAGATCAGCCGGACGAAGCTGCTGGACGCGGCGCGCGAGGTCGAGCTGTCGCAGGCCATAGAGGCCGGGCTGTTCGCCGAACACCTTTTGCGCGACGGGGAGTTCCCCAAGGGCGTGACCGAGGAGGAGTTGCGGGCGCTCGTTGCGGACGGGCACAAGGCGAAGGACGAGTTCATCCGCGCGAACCTGCGGCTGGTGGTGTCCGTGGCACGGCGCTACCCGCGGAGCGGCATGCCGTTCCTGGACCTGGTGCAGGAAGGGAACGTCGGCCTCGTGCGGGCGGTCGAGAAGTTTGACTACCTGAAGGGGTTCAAGTTCTCGACATACGCGACGTGGTGGATCCGTCAGGCGATCACCCGCGCGATGGCGGACCAGGCGCGTACCGTGCGGCTGCCCGTCCACCTGGTCGAGGAGCTGGGCAAGATCCGCCGTGTGCAGCGCGAGTTCGCCCGCGACCACGGGCATGAGCCGGACTTCGCGGAGATCGCGGAGACGCTGGGCTCGACCCCGGAGCGGATCGCGGACGTGCTGGGCTGGGCGCGCGACCCGATCAGCCTCGACAGCCCGGTGGGCGACGACGGCGAGACGGAGTTGGGCGAGCTGGTCCAGGACACGGACCCGGTGACTCCGGAGGACGTCGCGCTGGAGGCGATGGAGCGCCGCCAGATCGCCGAGCTGGTCGGACGGCTCGACGGGCGTACGGCGACGATCATGAAGGCCCGGTACGGCATGCTCGACGGCAAGCAGCACACGCTGACCGAGGTCGGCAAGCAGCTCGGCCTGACGCGTGAGCGCATCCGCCAGATCGAGAAGCAGGCGCTGGTCGAACTCCGCCACCTGGCGACCGAGCAGGGGCTGGCGGCCTGAGGGTCCCTGCGTGGAGCCGCTTTCCACGACTACGACCACGACCCCGGGACCGGCCCCGAGCCTCCCGGGGCCGCGGTGTGTGTGAGCGATGGAGCGGTTGCGGTCGTACGGCAGGCTGAAGTGGGCTGCTTAAGTGTGTGGCGGGCGTACGGCCGCGGAGTCGAGGAAAGGTGGCGGGTGGGCTGTGGCGGAGCGGGAGGTAGCGGGGGCCGGTGAGGCGGGCGGGCCTTCAGGGGCCAGTGCTCCCGAGGGCGGGCGTCCGAGGACTGGGCGGGATCTCTTCGGGCGGGATCTCTTTGGGTTCGAGGGACGTGACCTGTTGCCTGATGCGACCGCGGACGAGCGGGACGGGGGCTGGGGCGACGAGCGCGGTGCGGGCGGCGCCTCCTCGGATGGTGCTGATGACCTGAGGCGCTTCTTGGATGAGAAGCCGCCGCATCATTTGTGACCGGTGAGTGGTTCCCACGGATGGGTAGGGCCGCAGATCTTCTGGTCTGCGGCCCTTGAGCATGTCCGGCTGCGGGGTCAGGAGGTGCTGGGCCGCGGGTTGTTGCGGCTGCTGCCGCCGGAACCGCCGTCGGAGTCGTCGTTGCCGTCGCCGGCGGCCGTGCGCTGGGCGGCCAGGAGGTCGCGGATCTCGGTGAGGAGCTCGTTGTCGGTGAGCTTCTCCTTCCTGGCCTGGCCGAGTGCCCGGGCGCGGCGGTCCATCCAGTGGTTGAGCGGCATGACGAAGCAGAAGTAGACGACCGCAGCGGTGATGACGAAGGTCAGCAGCGCCCCGAGGACCTGGCCCCAGAGGATGTAGACGCCTTCGGTGACGTTGCCGGAGTCGTCGGTGGTGCAGGGGCCCTTCAGGCAGGACTTGTAGTTGTCGAGCGCCTGGGTGCCGATGGCTCCGACCAGGGGGTTGATGACGCCCCGGACGAACGCGTTGACGACGGTCGTGAACGCCGCGCCGATGACCACGGCAACGGCCAGGTCGATGACGTTGCCGCGCATCAGGAACTTCTTGAAGCCACCCATCGGCGGGTCCCCTCCATCGGGTTGTGGTGTGGACGCTGCCCCAGCGGCCTTGGCCGGGCCGAGGGGCGGTCCGACTTTTGCCCAATCGGACTATTGGAGCAAATGGTTCCAATTTCTCATGTGGAACAACCCGAAGGATTCTGGCGTTAGTTGCTCTCTGTCGCAACCGCGCCACTCTGCGTGGTCCGAATTGTGTACGTGAGCGGGCCGGCTGCCGCGGCGCCCGCGATCGCCGCGGCGGCCTCAGGGCTGACGGACAGGATCAACAGGCCCCCGGTACGGTCCTCGCCCGTGTCCGGGCGGGCCAGCACAGCGGCGGCGCCTGCCACGACACGGGCTTGCGGCGGGGCGGGACCACCGGTGGCCGGCAAGGTAACTGACGGCCCGTCGGATGTCCGCGCGGCCAGGACGTCGATGCGGTCGCCGGGGCGCAGGAGGCGCGCCGCGTCGGGGTCGGCAAAGCGGACCGGCAGGGCGACGGTGCCCGGCAAACCACGCAACTGCGGCCCCACGAGCCGGACATCGGTCAGCGGCTCGCCCCGCCGTACTGCCGCGGCGAGCGGGCGCCCGCGCGCGTCGGCGAGGCGGCGCAACGCATGGTCGGGGACGGCGTCGGGCGGCAGCCGTGCGGTACGGACGTCCCGTGGCCCGAGCACGAGCCCCGTGTCGAGGTCGCGCGCCGCGACCAGGACCGGGACGGACGGCGGGGCGGGTGGACGGGCCACGGCGACGCCGGCGGCCACCGAAAGGGCGGCGGCGAGCGCGGCCAGGGGGCGCCGACGTCGCGCGACGAACATGCGGAGCGCGCGCAGGCGCTTTCGGAATGGTTGGCGCTGGGACGGTGGCAGCGGCTGGGTTGTCGGGCGGGGCGGCCCGGCAGCGGAGCGGAACATCGCGAACTCCCATGGCTCGAAGGGAGGAGCGCGGGCGGTGCGCTGCCTCGTGCTTCTACGGTGCGGGAGGTCGGGAGGGTCGCCGGACCATCGGGCGGAATCTGTGGATAACCCGGTGCCTGTGGACAGCGCTTTCGCTCGAACGGGGGATGGCGGCGACGGCGCGGGTGTGAATCTGCCGTGAGAAGGCAGCGGAACACGAACGCCCCGGGCGATCCGCAAGGACCGTCCGAGGCGTTCACATGACGATGATGTGTGGGCTTATGCGCCTATGTATGCGCCTGTAGAGCCGGGACCGGGACCGGGAGCGAGAAGCTCAAGTGCCCGGGGACTTCGGATGCGCGCGCCGCGAAGCCATCGAGGCGTGCGTCCCGGACCGAACCGCGTGCCGCGAAGCCGCCGAGGCGTACGTCCCGGACCGAACCGCTCGGAACGCGCCCCCGCCGCCTACTCCGGTCGCGGTACGTCGTCCGCCCCGCACGCGCAGGTGCGCGTGACCGGCATCGCCGTGACGACGTCGAACAGCAGCGTCCGCAGGCGTCCGACGTTCTTCGCGAAGACCTCCAGGACCTCCGCGTGCGTCACGCCCTCGCCCGCCTCGACGCCCGCGTCCAGGTCGGTGACCAGGGCGATCGCCGTGAAGCACAGGCCGAGCTCACGCGCCAGGACGGCTTCGGGGTGGCCGGTCATGCCGACGATCGACCAGCCCTGCGCGCCGTACCAGCGCGATTCGGCGCGGGTCGAGAAGCGCGGGCCCTCGATGACGACGAGGGTGCCGCCGTCCACCGGGTCCCAGTCGGCCGCGCGGGCCGTGGACACCGCGACCTCACGCCCGGACGGGCAGTACGGGTCGGCGAACGACGTGTGCACCACCGGTGCGGGGAGGCCGTCGAAGTACGTCTGCACGCGCCCGGACGTACGGTCCACCATCTGGTCCGGCACCACCAGCGTGCCCGGGCCCAACTCGGCCTGGAGCCCGCCCGTCGCACACGGCGCCAGCACCTGGGTCACCCCGGCCGCGCGCAGCGCCCACAGGTTGGCCCGGTAGTTGATGCGGTGCGGGGGGATCGCGTGGTCCCGTCCGTGACGCGGCAGGAACGCCACGCGGCGGCCGCTGATCTCGCCGATGAACAGCGAGTCGCTCGGCGCACCGTAGGGCGTGTCGACGCGCACCTCGGTGACGTCGTCCAGGAACGCGTAGAACCCGGAGCCGCCGATCACGCCGATCTCGGCGGGGGCGACACCCTCGGGAAGCACCCCCTGGGACGCGGACGAGGCAGCGGGCGAGGCAGCGGACGGAGTCTCGGCAGTCGTCACGTCGTCACCGCGCCGTCAGGAGGCGGCGGCCGCGGACGGCGTCGAGGACGCCCCCGACGAGGACGACGAAGACGACGAAGACGTCCCCGATGTCGAGGACGACGAAGACGACGAGCCCTCGGACGAGGACGACGCCGAGGCGGTGGACGCGTTCGCCGCGGGAACCGTAGACGAGCTGGAGCCGCCGCGGCTGTCGGTCCGGTAGAAGCCGGAGCCCTTGAACACCACGCCCACGGCCGAGAACACCTTGCGCAACCGCCCCTGGCAGGCGGGGCACTCGGTGAGCGCGTCGTCCGTGAACTTCTGGACGGCCTCAAGGCCCTCGCCACAAGCGGTGCACTGGTATTGGTACGTCGGCACGGTCAGGTCCTCCTTCGCAAGACAGGTGCTGGCACTCTCACCTGCCGAGTGCCAATGGTGCAGCATCCACCGGAGTTACGTCCACCACGGTCCGCTTGGCGGGCAGCAAAGCGCGCCTTCCGAGCGTCACCACGAGCAGCCCGACAGCTGCGGAACCGAAGGTCAGCACGAAGGCGGGGCTCGCCCCGAACCCGTCCGTCACAATTCCCGCAAATGTCGAGCCGAACGCCAGCCCGAGGCCGATCGCGCCGGTCAGCCAGGTGAACGCCTCGGTTTTGGCGTCCGCCGGCACCAGGCCCTCCACCAGCGTGTAGCCGGTGATGATCGTCGGTGCCAGAGCCAGTCCGCAGACGAGTGCGACCGGCACCATGACTGCGATGTTCGGTACCGCCCACAACGGCGCCGTACCGACCGCAAGTGCCGCGAACGTCGCCGTCAGGCGCCGCTCGGCCGTCCCGCGCCACGCCATGGCCCCGTACGCCGCACCGGCGATCAAACTGCCGCCCGCGAACACCGCGTACAGGGCGCCGGCCAGCCCGGCACGTCCCGACTCCTCCGCGAAGGCGGTGATCGCGACCTGCGTGCTCCCGAACACCGCCCCGATGCACACAAACGCGCCGACCAGCACCTTTACTCCCGCGACGCGGATGGCGGAGGAATGCGGGGCGTCCTCGGCGGTACGCCGCCTCGGCGCGGGCGCCGTGGAGCGCTGCGCCGCGAAGGCCAGCGAGCCCACCACGGTCAGTACGGCCTCGACGGCCAGTCCGAATCCCGGGTCGACGCCGGTGGCCAGGAAGGTCGCGACGACCGGGCCGACGACGAAGGTGAACTCGTCGGTGACCGACTCGAAGGCAAACGCGGTCGGCAGCAGAGGCTGCCCCTCCAACTTGGCCACCCAGCGGGCCCGGACCATCGAGCCGATCTGCGGCACAGATGCACCGGCCGCAATAGCGGTGACGAACAGGGTCCACGTGGGGGTGTCAGCCTTCGCACAGGCGATCAGCGCGGCGACCGACATGCCGTGCAGCAGCGCGCCGGGCACGAGTACGGCGGCCTGGCCGTACCGGTCCGCGAGCCGTCCCGTCTGCGGGCCGACCACCGACAGCGCGACCGCCATAGCCGCGGACACGGCACCCGCGATGCCGTACGACCCGGTTGTGTCCTTGACCAGCAGCACAATCCCGAGGCCGAGCATCGCGTACGGCAGACGCGCGACAAGGCCGGGGGTGAGGAAACGCCACGCGGACGGTGTCCGCAGCAGCGTCGTGTACGTCGATATCACGCGCACCGACCCCCGAAGGGCCGGTCGTCGCGCGGAACGGGCCGACTGATCGGCACGGCTTTTCTGCTTCCTGCCGCCTGGTAGCGCACAGGGGGTCCGCCCCGGTGCGCCGAGAGCTGTCCTCAACGCGTCGACCGGGGTAGATACCGGCCCCGACCTGCGAGAACCAGGTCACGGGGGCAACGGCCGCCGAGCGGTCACGCCAGCCCTGCGTCAGGCAGAGTTGGTCGGTGGCACTGCTGTTTACTGCTAAATAGTACAGCGTTCCCACTCAGTGCCCGTGCTCGCCGAACCACCCCGCCAGCTTGCCGCCCCGGCTGACCGCCCGCAGCCGCCGTTCCGCCGCGTCGCGCACGTCCTCGGTCGTCACCACCAGCAGCTCGTCCTCGCGCTGCAACACCGTCGTCGGCCCGGGCACGAAGCTCTCGTCCCCGCGTACGACCAATGTCACCGCCGCCCCCCGCGGCAGCCGCAGTTCGTTGATCTCCACACCGTGTATGCGCGAACCCTGCGGCACGTGGACCGACAACAGGTGCCCGCGCAACTTGTCCAGCGGCGCGGATTCCACACCCAGGTCCTCCGCCTGCGGCTTGCCGCCGAAGCCGACCCGGTGCGCGATCCACGGCAGTGTCGGCCCCTGCACGATGGTGAACACCACCACCAGCACAAAGGTGATGTTGAACAACCGCCGCGCGTCCGTGACTCCCTCGACGATGGGGATCGTGGCGAGCACAATCGGCACGGCTCCGCGCAGGCCCGCCCACGACAAGATGATCTGCTCGCGCCACGGCACCCGGAACGGCAGCGTGGAGACGATGACCGACATGGGCCTCGCGAGCAGCAGCAGGACCGTCCCGATCACCAGAGCGGGCACCACGGCACCGCCCAGTTCGTGCGGGTTCACCAACAAGCCCAGCAGGACGAAGAGTCCGATCTGCGCGATCCAGCCCACGCCCTCCGCGAACCCGCGCGTGGCCGCCTTGTGCGGCAGTGCCGAGTTGCCCAGCACAAGGGCCGCGAGGTAGCACGCCAGGAAGCCGCTGCCGTGTGCCAGCGCACCCGCCGCATATGCCAGTACGCACAGGGCGATGACTGCGATCGGATACAGGCCGGACGCCGGCAGGGCGATGTGCCGCAGCCCCCATGCGCCGATCTTCCCGATCGCGATGCCGATCGCGAAGCCGATCGCCAGTTCGAGGATGATCTCGGCGACCACCTGGTACCACGGGTGCGATCCGGCGTGCGCGAAGGTCACCACGAGGATGACCACCGGTGCGTCGTTGAAGCCCGATTCGGCCTCCAGCAGCCCGGTGAGCCGCTTGGGCAGGGGCAGCGTACGCAGCACCGAGAACACCGCCGCCGCGTCCGTGGACGACACGATCGCGCCCATCAGGATGGCGGTCGACCAGTTGACGTCCAGCACGAACTTCGCCGCGAACGCCACGATTCCGACGCTCACCCCGACGCCGACCGTCGACAGGACGGCCGCCGCCGGCACGGCCGGTTTGATCTGCTGCCAATTGGTGCTGATCCCGCCCTCGGTCAGGATCAGCACGAGCGCGGCATAACTCAGGGTCTGCGTGAGCTCGGCGTTGTTGAACGAGAGGCCGAGGACGTCGCCGCCGATCAGCACCCCTATGCCGAGGTAGATCAGAAGGCTCGGCATGCCCGTGCGCGTCGCGAGCCGGACCGCGATCACCGCGACCAGCATGACCAGTGCACCGAGGGCGAGAACGTTGTTCAGCTCGTCCACGGACACGAACGGCACCTCCGGCGGTCGTCGGTCCGGCCACCATCGACGATCGGACGCGTCGTCATCTTTTCGGGTTTGTTGCTCGGTTCAGGTCTTGCTTGCTGCCTGGTTCTGGCCTTGCTCAGGTGCGGAGCACCTTGCTCGGGTTCAGAGCAGGAGTCTTGCGTACGTCGGGATCCGCGCGGGTCAGGTCGCGCCGTGCGTGCCCCCATATGACCGCGTCCCCACACGCGCTCCCCGGGCCCCACCCTTGGACCCGCGCCTGCGGAGGCGCGTCCGAGACGCACCGCAGGACAGCCGAGACGACCTCGGCGTCCGATCGCAAGTGCCCCGCAATCCGCCTGCACGGCAAGGACTTTGGCGGGCATTCTCGCGGTACGTCCGGACCCACCCGGATGCCCACCGAACAATCCGCGAAAGGTTCCTGACGGGGCATTACCTTCGCCTGGCGAATATTTTACCAAAGTGAAGGATCGGATCGGAGGCGGCCCTATACCCCGCGGAACGCGCTCCCGAACCACTGCGTCGGTGGCGTGCGCCCCTCCGCTCTAAGGTGTCCCTTGCCGCACCGATCGTGAAGGATCTTGATGCCCGCCTCGAACACGCCCGGCCCGGAGTCGCCCGAGTCGTCCGTATCGGATCATAGGGACGTTTCAGGCTCCGTCCCCGCGACCGACCGGATCCCGGCCGCCGACCCGATCCCCGCGACCGCCCAGGCGCCCGGCCAGACACCCGCACAAACGCCGGGCCAGGCGCCCGCCCACGCACCCGGCCAGGCACCCGCCCAGGCGACCGCCACGGCGCCCGGAACCGCCCCCGCGACCGGGACCGCGCCCGACCCCGGAACGGCGCCCCCGCCAGGCGTCCAGCACGTCGCCGAGCGCCCCGCCCGGGGCCGCGCACCGCGCCCCAAGCGCCGCCGCATCCGCCGCCTGCGCAACGCGTCCATCGCGCTCGTGGTGCTGCTCGCCGTCGTGGCCGGCGCGCTCGGCTGGTACGGCTGGGAGCTCAGCCGCCGCTCGTTCCCCGACCTCGACGGAGCCGTCAAGGTCCCCGGCATGTCCGCGAGCGTCGAGGTGCTGCGCGACAAGAACGGCATCCCGCAGATCTACGCCGACACCCCCGAAGACCTGTTCCGCGCCCAGGGATACGTCCAGGCACAGGACCGCTTCTGGGAGATGGACGTACGCCGCCACATGACCTCAGGGCGCCTCTCCGAGATGTTCGGCTCCTCGCAGGTCGACAACGACATCTTCCTGCGCACCCTCGGCTGGCACCGCATCGCAGAAGAGGAACTCGGCAAACTGACGCCCGAGGCGCGCGCCTATGTCGAGGCTTACGCCGCCGGGGTGAACAGCTACATCGCGAACCGCGACTCCGACGAACTCTCCTTCGAGTACGCCCTGCTCGGCTTCGTCCGCGACGACTACGAGCCCGAGCCCTGGACCGCCGTCGACTCCGTCGCGTGGCTCAAGGCCATGGCGTGGGACCTGCGCGCCAACCTCCAGGACGAGATCGACCGCGCGCTGCTGTCCGAGAAGCTGACGGCCAACCAGATCGACGAGCTGTATCCGCCGTACCCCTACGAGCGCAACCAGCCGATCGTGCCCTCGGGCGCCGTCGAGAAGAACCCCAACGACCCCGCGGCGGAGGCGTTCAAGCCGGACGCCGCCGCGCCCGTGCCCTCGCGGAGCGCCTCCAGGGCGCTGACCGAACTGTCGGAAACGCTGGAGTCCCTGCCGCCGATCTTCACCGACCGCACGGCCGGCGTCGGTTCGAACTCCTGGGTCGTCGCGGGCAGCCGCACCACGACCGGCAAGCCGCTCATGGCGAACGACCCGCACCTGTCGGCCTCGCTGCCGTCCGCGTGGTACCAGATGGGCCTGCACTGCCGCACGGTCAGCCCCGCGTGTGCGTACGACGTCTCCGGCTTCACCTTTGCGGGCATGCCCGGCGTCGTCATCGGCCACAACCAGAAGATCTCCTGGGGCCTGACCAACCTCGGGGCCGACGTCACCGACCTGTACCTCGAAAAGATCACCGACACGGGCTACCTGTACAACAACGAGACGCTGCCGTTCGAGGACGTGCGTACCGAGGTCATCAAGGTGTCCGGCGGCGAGGACCGCACCATTACGGTCCGCTCCACACGGCACGGGCCGATCCTGTCGGAGGCGTCCGACGAGCTGGAGGAGGTCGGCAAGGACGCGCCGATCCCCGACCCGGGTCCGCAGCGCGAGGACGGCTTCGCCGTCGCGCTGCGCTGGACCGCACTCGACCCCGGCACCACCATGGAGTCCGTCTTCCAGCTCAACCGGGCGACCGACTGGAACTCCTTCCGCGAGGCGCTGCGCGGCTTCGACGTGCCGTCGCAGAACGTCCTGTACGCGGACGTCGAGGGCAACATCGGCTACCAGGCCCCCGGCCGCATCCCGATCCGGCGCGGCGGCGACGGGCGTTGGCCCGCGTACGGGTGGGACACCGACTTCGACTGGGACAACATGATCCCGTTCGACTCGCTGCCCTTCCGCTACAACCCGCCCGAGGGCTACATCGTCACCGCCAACAACGCCGTGACGCCGCCGACTTACCCCTACTCGCTCACCACCGACTGGGGGTACGGCTCGCGCAGCCAGCGCATCATCGACATGATCAACGCCCAGCCGAAGATCGACCCGCAGGCGATGTCGCGCATGCAGCTGGACGACCGCAACCCGATCGCCGAGACCCTGGTGCCGTACCTCCTCGACGTCGAGGTCGACGACCCGTGGATCCGCGAGGCGCAGAACCTGCTCAAGGGTTGGGATTTCCGCCAGCAGTCGGACTCGAAGGCCGCCGCGTACTTCAACGGCGTGTGGCGGCAGATGCTGCTGCTGGCCTTCGGCGACAAGATGCCGTTCTCGGTGCGCGACACCGACGACTGCCAACTGGACAACACCACCGGCAAGACGCATTGCGGCGAACGCGACGACGCGACCGCGCAACCGGACGGCGGCGACCGGTGGTTCGAGGTGGTCCGCAATCTGCTGCCGGACGCCGAGAGCCCGTGGTGGAACATCTCCGACGACCCCGGCAAGATCACCACGCGCGACGCCCTGCTGCTCAAGGCCATGACGGCGGCCCGCAAGGAGCTGACGGCCAAGATGGGCAAGGACATCGACACGTGGAGTTGGGGCCGCCTGCACACGCTGGAGCTGCGGAACCAAACCCTCGGCACCGACGGCCCCGGGGCCGTCAAGTGGATGCTCAACCGCGGCGACTACAAACTGGGCGGCGGCGAAGGCCTGGTGAACGCGACCGGGTGGAACGCGGCGCGCGGGTATGAGGTGACCACAGTCCCGTCGATGCGCATGGTCGTCGACCTGTCCGACCTGGACGCCTCGCGCTGGATCAACCTCACCGGCGCGTCCGGCCACGTGTGGCACGACAACTACACGGACCAGACGGACTTGTGGAAGCAGGGCAGATCGCTTCCGTGGGCCTTCACCCGGCCCGCGGTCGAGGCGTCGGCCGAACACACGCTGCGGCTCGAACCGGACGGAGCGGTGCCGGGCGCGCCCGGGCAGGCCCCGCCGGCGTCGGGCCCGGCGCCGGGGCAGCAACCCGCTCTGCCGCCCGCCGGAGGGCCCTCGGGGACACCGTCGGGCGCGGCCACGGGGGCGTCGTCAGGCGCCTCATCCGGGACGCCTACCGGGACGTCCTCGGCGACGTCGTCCGGGAACCGGTAGCGGGCAGCGCGGCGCGCGGGTCTCAGCCCGAGCCGGGCGGTGCGGTCGGTCCGAACCGCACCGTCCGGCCCGGCAGCAGCGCCGCGCGTACGGGTCGGTCGTGCGGCTCGGCCGGGACCGCGTCGAGGAGTTCGCCGTCGTAGAGCAGGACCGCGGTGAACGCGCCGGGAGCCAGCCGGGCGAGGGCCCTGTCGTACGAACCCCCGCCGCGCCCAAGGCGCATGCCGTGCCGGTCAACTGCGAGCCCCGGCACCACCACCATGTCGGCGTCCGCAATTGCGCCCGGGCCGAGCCACCGCCCGCCCGGTTCGCGCAGCCCGCGGGCGCCGGCGGTCAGCGAGTCGGGGCCGTCGTACGTCGCCCAGTCGAGGTCGTTGTCCGGCAGCAGCACGGGCAGGAGCACCCGGCGTCCCGAGCCCGCGAGCACCGCCGCCAGATCGGCGGGACCGGGCTCGGAGCCGACCGGGACGTACGCCGCGACCGTGCGCGCCGCAGCCAGTTCCGGCAGGGCGCCGAGAGCCGCCCCCAGCGCGCGTGCCGCGTACGCCCGTTCAGCCGCGTCCCGGCGCGTGCGGGCGGCGATCAGCCGGGTCCGCAGGGCGGCCTTCGCCGCGATCAGCGCGGCCCCGGCGTCGGGCAGAGCGGCTTCGGACATCACGGCGTCGGAAGTCGCGGTGTCGGACATCGCGGCGTCGGGCTCGGGCGGGAGTGCGGACATGCCCCGACTTTAGGTCCGTGACTCTGGATCCGTACGACAGCCGAGCCGGGGCGCACCACAGGCGGTCCGTCGCACTACGCCGCCCCCGCGCGCGGCTCGCGGACCCCGCCCCACCTCCCCGAACACTTCCCGAGCGCCACCCCCACTGCGCCGGGAGCGTGGCTTTCGGACAATCGGGGGTCTTCTCACGTGATGTTCAGATCGCGCGATTAAAGTCTTCGAGCATGAACTCGGCGACCGCACCCCGACCCAAGCGTGGCATCACCAAGGCCGTCGTCCCGGCGGCGGGGCTGGGGACGCGGTTCCTGCCCGCGACGAAGGCGACGCCGAAGGAGATGCTG
>NZ_JBPKBH010000030.1:0-14656 GCF_051388915.1 Yinghuangia sp. YIM S09857
ACATCCAACCGGCGTCAGGCACCCCGAAGCCAACCGGCAACCCGGTCAACGTTTCCGGTCACAGCACTAGGTGGCGTCCTTCGATCAACTCCTGCAACGCCGCGGGCGCGTGGTCGATGCCCTGGACGGTGGCATAGGGGAACCGGATCTGTTCCGTGTGCAGCCAGCGTGCGAACTGCTCGTCCCATTCGGCCGGGACATCGGGGTGGTCGGCGCCGCGGTAGCCGCGTAGTGCGATGCCCTGGACGATCAGTCGATAGCTGTCCACCGATGCCGGGGAACTTCCGCCCGCGCGGTCCCCGGACAGCTGGCCCGACAACGCGCCGATCAGCGCGATGCGGGCGTTGGAACGCGCGACGGTGACGGCAGCGGTCAACTGGTCGCCACCCACGGTGTCCACAACCACGTCCAGCCCGTCCGGCGCGGCCCCGACCAGCAGGTCCGCGAAAGGTGCCGACCCGGGTACGACAACCGCATCGAAGGCGAACTCGTCGCGCAGCCGCGCGGCCTTGGCCGCGGAACGGGTGCTCCCGATCACGCGCCCGGCACCGAGCAGTCGGGCGATCTGCCCTGCCAGCACGCCGGTTGCCCCTGCCGCTCCGCTGACGAATACGGTGTCGCCCGTTCGGACCGGTGCCAGGCGGGTGAGTGCCCCGTACGCCGCCGAGCCCGTCGACAGGTGTGCCACCGGATCCGGGAACGCCCCGCTCGCCGTAGAGCAGTGGTCGGCCGCAAGCACGGCGAACTCCCGCCAGCCGTCCAGGTGTACGACCTCGTCGCCCGGCCGCAGTCCGACGCCCTCGCCCACCGCGACCACCTCGCCCAACGCCGGGCCGAACAACGTGTCGCCGGAACGCAGCGGCGGCAGAGGGACACCGTCGGTCTCGTCCCCCATCAAGGTGCGCAGCCCGGGAAATACGAGGAAGTAGCGGTTTCTGACGACCACTTCCCCGGGGCCCGGCGCGCGCAGCGGCATCTCGGCCACCAGGAGGTCGCTGTCGGCGGGCAGGCCGCGTGGCTGCGCGACGAGTTGGACCTCGCGAGATGTACGGGGGACCGCGGGCAGGCTCATGGGGGTGGACTCCTCGGGACGAGTGCGGTGCCGCGCCACCCCGACGTCCGGCCGTGGCGCCGCGGCGACGCTAAACCCTGACGCGCGGGTCAGGGGCAAGCGTGGCGTCGCTTCCGCGTTCGTCCGAAGGACACCTCACGGGCGGTGGGCCAAAGGGGAGGGACGCCGGCAACCCGGGTGAAGGCGTCGATGTCACAGACCGGTGGACTGGGCTGTCTCGGGAACGGAGGCGTGCGGCTGCGGCCCGGGGGTGGCCTCCTCTGGGCCTGACCGGCCGTGACCGGCGGGCGTACGGCGACCTAGGACGATGATCATGCGTGTTGCGGTATTTGGGGCTAATGGCCCGACGGGGCGTTTGCTTGTGGCTCAGGCGGTGGATGCCGGGCATGAGGTGGTTGCGGTGACGCGGCAGCCGGAGGGGTTCCCGGTGCGGCGTGAGGGGTTGGAGGTCGCGGGGGCCGACGTGTTGAGTGCGGAGGCCGTGGACGGGGTTGTGACCGGGTGCGATGCGGTGTTGTCGACGCTTGGGGTTCCCGCGGGGAAGAAGCCGATTGATACGTACTCGCGCGGGGTCGCGAACATCGTGGACGCGATGAAGCGGCATGGGGTGCGGCGGCTGGCGGTGGTGAGTTCCAGTGGCGTGGATCCGCAGCCTTACAGCGATGGCGGGTTCCTGTTCAACCGGCTGCTGCTGCCTTATGTCACGCGGGTGTTGGGCAAGACGATGTACGACGACATGCGCCGCATGGAGGCGCTCGTCCGGGACAGTGGGTTGGACTGGACGATCGTTCGGCCGAGCGGGCTGTACCACCTGCCCGCGGCCACTGAGTACACCGTGGTCGAGGGGCACGCCGACGCGCGGTTCACGGCTCGTGTGGACCTGGCCGCATGCATGCTGGCTCTGGTGGATGACGATCGTTATGTCGGCGGCACGGTCAGCGTGGTCACCACTGCGGACAATCCCACGATGCTTCAGTGGATTCGGCGTGAGGCGATGGCGAAGCGGTGAGGGGGCGTTCCCTCAAGAGACCGCCTCGGGCTCGTCGTTTGCGGTTCAGGTGCGGCGGGACCGCACAGCGGTCGGCCATGGGCGGGACCGCACAGCGGTCGGCCACGTCGGCAGCCGCTCCCACACAGTGGCTGCCGACATGACCGTTGCCGGGTGCTTCGCAGGGCGGTTCCTCATGCGGCCGGCTGGTGGGTGGCGCGGCCGCCCTTGGAGACGATGGTGGTGGCGTTCACGCGCTTGCTCCAGCCGAAGGTCTTGATCGGGCTGCCGCTGACGAACTCCTTGTACATGACGGCGGTTCGGCCGGTGAGGCGCATGCGGCGCGGGGTCTCGTCGGCCTTGGTGAACTGGATGACCGCGTCGCGGCGGCCGAGGCTCAGCGGCTCGTGGAAGTAGCCGAAGCGGAACGGCTTGGCGGCCTTGCCGCGGATCAGCCGGGCGATCGTGTCGGCGGTGTACTGGGCCGTGGGCAGGCCGCTCTGGCAGGTGCCGTGGAGCTGCCCGAAGTCCATCTGCACGGCTGCGGCGTCGCCGACGGCGTGGATCTGCGGGTGGGACACCGACCGCAGCGTGGCGTCGACGGTGATCAGGCCGCGGTCGTCGGTGGCGATCCCGGAGGCGGCGGCCAGCGGGGACACCTTGACGCCGGTCGTCCACAGGGTGGCGTCCGAGGGGAGCGTCCGGCCGTCGGCGAGTTCGACGGCGTCGGGCAGCACCTTGGTGATGCGGGCGCCGGTGACGACGGTGATGCCGAGGCGGTCCATCGCGCGGTGCAGGTACGCGCGGGCCTTCGGGCCCAGCATGCCGCCGGGCTCGTTCGTGCTGACCAGGGTGACGTGCAGGCCGGGGTGGCTCTCGGCGATCTCGGTGGCCGCCTCGATCCCGGTCGGCCCGCCGCCGCCGACCACGACCGTGCCGCCGGACGCCGCGACCTCGGCGAGCCGCGCGGCGAACCGTCCCGCGGTCTCCGGGCTGTTGAGGGTGAACGCGTGGGTGTCGGCACCGGGGACCCTGCCGGTGTCGGTCGAGCTGCCCAGCGCGTACACGAGTGTGTCGTACGCGAGCACTTCGGTGTCGTCCACGGTGACCCGCCTGGCCTCGGGGTCGATCGCGGTCGCGTAGCCCTGCACGAACGTGACGCCGGTCCCGTCCAGGATCTCGGGGATCCGGTGATACGCCAGCTCCTGCCCGGCGGCGATCTGGTGCATCCGCAGGCGCTCGACGAAGCGTTCGGACGGGTTGACCAGCGTGATCCGGACGTCCGTCCGGCGGGTGCGGTGGGCCAGCCGGATCGCGGTGAACATGCCCGTGTAGCCGGCACCGACAACGACGACGTGGTGGCTGGTGTTCATCTCGTCCTCCCCAGTTCGGGCACCGGCCTCGGTGCCGGTGACGCCTATGGGACAGACGGCTCCGTCCGGACGTGACAAGTCGTCGATGTGATGCAGGTCACATTGATTCGGACGGTCTTGGGCCGCGCCGGTGTCACAGCCGAACCTGCTGTCCGGTCCCGAGAAGTGACGGGGAATTCGCCGGACCGCGTGGGAGACACGGGTCGCCGGGCTTGGAACGAACCGAGAGGAAGGGGATCACCATGCGAGTGTTCGTGGCGGGTGGTACGGGAGTGCTGGGACGGCGCCTGGTTTCGCGTCTGGTCGCCGGCGGGCACCAGGTGACGGCGACGACGACCTCGGCGGCGCGGCTGGACGAGCTGGCGCGCCTCGGGGCCGACGGAGTCGTGATGGACGGCCTGGATCCGCTGTCGGTCGGTGAGGCGGTCGCCGCGGCGCGGCCGGAGGTGGTCGTCCACCAGATGACGGCGATCGGCCCCGCGCATTCCGGCAAGCCGGACATCAAGAACTTCGACAAGTGGTTCGCGCTGACGACCCGGCTGCGGACCGAGGGCACCGACAACCTGCTCGCCGCCGCGGAGGCGGCCGGCGCGGAGCACTTTGTGGCGCAGAGCTACGCGAGTTGGAACGGGATCCGGCAGGGCGGCTGGGTGAAGTCCGAGGAGGACCCGTTGGATCTGATCGAGGGAACGAAGGCGCAACCGGGCATGGCGGCGATCCGGTACCTGGAGGAAGCGGTCCTGGGAGCGGGCGGCGCGGTGCTGCGGTACGGCGCCCTCTACGGCCCCGGCGCCACGGACGACCAGGTGGAGCTGGTCCGGAAACGGCAGTTCCCGCTGGTCGGATCGGGCGAGGGACACTGCTCGTGGCTGCACCTCGACGACGCCGCGAGCGCGACCGTGCTCGCCGTGGAGCAGCGGGCGCGGGGCGTCTACAACATCGTGGACGACGAACCGGCCCCGGCGAACGCGTGGTTGCCGTATCTCGCCGAGTGCGCCGGAGGCAAGCGTCCGATGCGCGTCCCGGTGTGGCTGGCGCGCCTGCTGGCCGGCAAGGTCGCGGTCACGATGATGACGGAGGGACGCGGCTTCTCCAACGCGAAGGCGAAGCGCGAACTGGGGTGGGTGCCGCGGTATCCGTCGTGGCGCCAGGGGTTCCGGGAGGCGCTGGCATGACGGGGAAGGCCGAGGAGTTCCAGGAGCTGCGCCCCCTGCTGTTCGCCATCGCGTACCGCCTCCTCGGCAGCGTCGTCGAGGCGGAGGACGCCGTCCAGGAGACCTGGCTGCGCTACGCGCGCACCGAGACGCGGCCCGTGTCGGTGAAGGCCTTTCTGTCGGCGGCCGTCACCCGGGTCAGCCTCAACGTGCTGGCCTCGGCGCGCGTCCGGCGGGAGGCGTACGTCGGACAGTGGCTGCCCGAGCCGCTGCTCGACGACCCGTACCAGGACCCGGAGCGCTCGGCGGAGCTCGCCGACTCGGTGTCGATGGCGGCGCTGCTGCTCCTGGAGCGGCTGACCCCGCTGGAGCGTGCGGTCTTCGTGCTGCGCGAGGTCTTCGGCTTCGGTTTCCAGGAGATCGCCGAGGTCGTGGACCGGTCCGAGGCCGCGTGCCGGCAGTTGGCGGTACGCGCCCGCAGGCACATGGACGACGGCAGGCCGCGGTTCTCGGCGGATCGTAAGGAGCGTGAGGAGTTGTCCGCGCGGTTCTTCGACGCGCTGCGCGACGGCGATGTGGCAGGGCTGCGCGGACTCCTCGCCGCCGACGTGCGGATGACCTGGGACACCGATGGCACGCTCCCGCAGGTCCCCGGCGGCGTCTTCGGCGCCGAGAAGGTCACGCGCATGCTCACCGCGACCGCGCCCGGATGGATCGCAGCGGGTGCGAAGGTCGAACGGCGCGAGGTCAACGGCCAGTCGGGCGCGCTCGTGCTCGACGCCCAGGGCGGCGTCCTCGCGGTCATGGTCCTGGATGTTCTGGACGGACGCATCGACCGCATCCGCACGGTCGTTACTCCCGCGAAGCTCACGCACCTGCGCCCGAACCGCGCGGCGCCGAACCTCGCCGCGGACGCAACTCCGAGCCGAGCCGCCGATGCAACTCCGGGCTGCGCCGCGGACGCAGCTCCGAGCGAACAGCACTCAGGACGCCGCGCAGGCGGCCAAGGCGTCGACGAAGTCCCGGGCTGATTCCGGAACTTGGCCGGTCCGCAGCGCGACGTACACGTTGCGCACCGGTGGATCCACAAGTGGCCGTACGACCAAGTCCGGGCGGAGCGACGGGACCAGAAGACCGGGCGCGAGGGCCACGCCGTGCCCGGCCGCGACGAACGCCTGCTTGCCCAGCCAGCTTCCGCACTCGATGTCGATGCGCGGCGCGAATCCGGCGCGGGCGCACGCGGCGGTGAGCACCGACGCGGCGCCCGCGTAGTCCTCCACCCAGGTGTCGTCGGCGAGTTCGGCGAGGTCGACGGTGTCGCGCCCGACGAGCGGATGGTCGGACGGCAGCAGGCAGAAGAGGTCGTCGTCCGCGAGGTGCGTCATCGCGACCCCGTCGTGCGCGGGTACGCCCGGCGGGTAGTCGGTGATGACGGCCACGTCGAGGTCGCCGTCCAGCAGTCGCGGCAGCAGCTTCGGGGTGACGTCCTCGGCGAACGCGACGCGCACGTGCGGGTGTTCGGCGGCGAAAGCGGTCAGCGCACTCGGCAGCAGTCCGGCGGCGACCGAGGGCACCGCGCCGACGTGGAGACGGGTGATCGCGTGTGTGCGCGAGGCGGCGACGTCGCGTTCGGCGCGTTCGAGGCGGCGCAGGATGAGGACGGCGTGGTCGTGCAGGGCCTCACCGGCCGGGGTGGGGCGTACGCCGCGGGCGTGCCGCTCCAGGAGCGCGGTCTTCAGCTCCGCCTCCAGGCCGGCGATCTGGCGGGACAGCGCGGACTGGCTGTAGCCCAGGCGCAGCGCGGCCGCGCTGATCGAGCCGTCGCGGCAGACCGCGCAGAAGGCCCGGAGGCCGCTGATGTCCATGGCGCGAGTCTAGAACAGAGATATGCGTCAGACACATATCAAGCATGCAAGACATGCGCTGGTGAAATGACGGCCGGCCGACCACCATGGCCGTATGACATCCCCGCAGCTCACCCACATCACCGAGCCGGAAGGCGTCGCGCCCGGCACCGGATATACGCACGTCGTCGTCGGGTCCGGGCGGCTCGCCGTCATCTCCGGGCAGGTGGCTTACGACGAGAACGGCAAGCTCGTCGGGCGCGGCGACCCGGAGGCGCAGACCCGCCAGGTGTTCGAGAACCTGCGCCGCTGCTTGGCCGCCGTCGGTGCGACTTTCGACCACGTCGTCAAGTTCACGCACTTCGTGACGGACTTCGAGCACATCGGCATCGTGCGCACGGTGCGCGACGAGCACGTGAACACCCATCGGCCGCCCGCGAGTTCCGCCGTCCAGGTGGTACGCCTCTTCGACCCGGAGCTGATCGTCGAGATCGAGGCCCTGGTGCTGCTCCCCGACGATGCGGAGCGTGTCCGGTGAGGGTGGCGGTGTGCGGACTCGGGCGCATGGGCCGGGCGTTCGCGGGGGCGCTGGTTGCGGACGGCCACGACGTGACGGGGTGGAACCGTACGCCGCGTGCCGTCGAGGGCGTCCGTACCGCCGCGACGGCCGCCGAGGCGGTGCGCGGTGCCGAGGCCGTCGTCGTGATGGTGTTCGACGGACCGGCGGCCGAATCGGTCCTGTCGGGCCTTGAGGGCGTGCTGTCCGGAGGCGCGCTCGCGCCGGGCGCCCTCGTGGTGAACGCGACGACGCTGAGCCCCGACGAGTCCCGAGCGCTCGCGGCCGGAGCGGCCCGCGCGGGGGCACGTTACGTCGAGGCGCCCGTCCTCGGCTCGGTCCCGGCCGTGCGCTCCGGCACCGTGCAAGTACTCCTCGGCGGCACCGAGCAGGACGTGGCGGCGGCCGAACCGGTGCTGCACGCCTGGTCGTACGCCGGTACGCGCCGCCACGTCGGACCGGTCGGCTCCGCGTCCGCGCTCAAGCTGGCCGCGAACCTCACCCTCGGCGCCGCTGTGGCGGGCCTCCACGACGCGGTACGGCTGGGCGAACACCTGGGTCTGCGACGCGCCGACGTCCTGGACGTCGTGCAACGCGGCGTCCTCGGACGCCTGGTCGAGGGGAAGCGAACGAGGCTGGACGACGAGGACTACACGGGGGCGGACTTCACGCTCGGTGCGCTGGCGAAGGACCTCGCGTTGGCCGTCGGCCAGTGCGGAGACGCCCTGCCGGTGACCGCCGCGGCCCGCCGACTCGTCGAGGAAGCCGCGGTCGCAAACGGAGAGTTGGACATCGCCGGCCTCGGCGCCTCAGGCGTCCGCGAAAAAAATCCGCCGAGTAGCGATGAGTCTCGATGACGCCTCCGGTCTAACCCTTCGACAGCAGCGAACAACTCGCGGATACCGCGGATACCTCGGAGGGTGACATGGCCACCACGGTGAACACGCAGGCAGCAGTCGGCACTTCGCGCCGCATCACGGCGACGGCGGGCACGGATGCCGGAACGCGGACGCAGACGGCGGTCGGACCGGTCTGGAAGGTCGCGAGCCTTGCGTCACTGGGCGGCCTGGCGGTCGCCGGGATCTACGAGGCGATCGTGCGCGCGGCGGGCGTCTCGTTCGACATGGGTGCCTCGGCGGCCGACTCCAAGCCCGTTCCGGCCGGCGGCTTCGTCGGGTTCACCGTGATGTTCGCGGTGGCCGGGATCCTGTTCGCCCTGGCGCTGGCACGTTGGGCGAAGCGCCCGGGCCGCACGTACGCGGTCACCGCCTGGGCCGTCGTGGCCGCCTCGCTGGCGCTGCCCTTCCTGCCCCCGTACATGGACGGCGACACGCGCGTCGTGCTGGTCATCTCGCACCTGGTGGTCGCGGCCGCCGTCGTCCCGGTCGTCGCCAAGCGCCTCGACCGGATCACTCGGTGACGGAACCCCCGCGCAGACACCGCACTGCGACCCCCAGAACGGCCCCGGGACCATCACCCCGGGGCCGTTCCGCGTCCTGCGCCCGCAACATCCCCACCCACAGCCGCAATTCGCACACTCAGCCGCCCGTCGGCACCCCGTGCCACCTCACCCGCAACCGTCGTCCGATGCAGGATGCGCCGCACGTCACCGAAGTCCGCAACCGCCCGATGCTGTGTGGCTCGGTTGTCCCAGATGGCCACGTCCCCAGGCCGCCACGACCAACGCACGGTGTTCTCGACGCGTGTTATGTGGGTCTGGAAGAGCCGCATCAGAAGGTCGGACTGGTCGCGCGTATGCCCCACGATGCGCTGCGCGAAGTCACCCAATAGCAACGTGCGTTCACCGCTGACCGGATGCACGCACACAAGCGGGTGTTCGGCCTCCATGGGCGCCGCGGCGGCCATCTCGCGGTACCAGGCGTACGCCTCTGACTCACGGTCCCGTGCCAACGCGGCATAGTCGTACGCGTTGCTGTGCACCACCCGAAGCCGAACCGCGAGTTCCTGCAACGCGGGTGTCAGATCCTCGTACGCCGAAGCGGTGTCGGCCCATATCGTGTCGCCGCCGGTCTCCGGGAGCACGATCGCGCGCAGCACGGACGCGGACGGGAAGTCCGCCATGAACGTGAGGTCCGTGTGCCACTGGTCGGCGAGGCCGCCGTACTCGCTGGTGATCGGATGGACGAACAGGCCTTCCTGGTCGACCAAAGGGTGCCCGACCGGCGGTCCGAGCCGGCTCGTGAACGCCACTTGCGCCGCGTCCGTCAGGTGCTGCTGCCCGCGGAAGAAGACCACCTTGTGGCGGTGCAGCGCGGTGCGGATCGCTTCCACGTTGTGCGGGCCGAGGTCGCCGGACAGGCGTACGCCGCCGATGATCGCGCCGATTCGCGGCGTCAGCGGGGATATGCCGATGACCTCGGGATCGGAGACGGTCACGGTGGATCCCCCGGTCGGTTCGACGGTGCGTGTGGTGGTCATCCTGGCAGGTCGGGATCGGGGACTTCGCGGCTGGTGGGGGAGGGCAAGGCGTGGCCTGATCCTTGCGAATGGTGGCTGTCCGGCCACTCGTCGCGGGCGGCGTCGGGCGGCAGGGTTGGTTTGCGGGCGATCGGATGGCGATCGGCCACGAGGCAACCGAGGAGATCGAGATGAAGATGAGGGCGATTGGCCAGGACGGGTTCGGCGGTCCTGAGGTGCTCAAGGTGGTCGAGGTCGAGCGGCCGGAGCCGGGACCCGCGGAGGTGTTGGTGCGGGTGCACGCGGCGGGGGTCAATCCGACCGACTCGTGGCACCGCGCGACCGGCGGGCTCGCGGGCGGTGCGGCGCCGATCCGACTTGGGTGGGACGTGTCCGGAGTGGTGGAGGCGGTCGGCCTCGGCGTGACGCTCTTCCGGCCCGGCGACGAGGTGTTCGGTATGCCGCGCCACCCGGCTCCGGCCGGGACATATGCGGAGTACGTCACCTCCCCGGCCCGCCACCTGGCCCTCAAGCCGGCCGCGCTCTCGCACGCCGAGGCCGCCGCCCTGCCGCTCGCCGCGCTGACCGGGTGGCAGGCGCTGGTCGACGTGGCCGGGGTCCGCGAGGGGCAGCGGGTCCTTGTGCACGCGGCGGCGGGTGGGGTCGGGCACCTTGCGGTGCAGATCGCGAAGGCGCGCGGGGCGTACGTCATCGGGACCGCGCGCGAGGCCAAGCACGGGTTCCTGCGCGAGCTCGGTGCCGACGAGGCCGTGGACTACACGCAGGTCGACTTCGCCGAGGCGGTGCGGGACGTGGACGTCGTCCTCGACGCGATAGGCGGCGAGTACGGCCCGCGCTCGTTGCGTACCCTCCGCCCCGGCGGCATCGTCGTCTCCCTCGCCTCGCCCGCCGAGGCGCGCCTCTCGGAGGAGGCCGAACCGCTGGGCCTGCGCGCGGCGTTCATGGCGGTCGAGGCCGATCACGCGGGCATGCGCGCGATCGCGGCCCTCGCCGAGAGCGGCCGGCTGCGTCCGCGCATCGAGGCCGTGCTGCCGCTCGAACTGGCCGCACAGGCCCACGAGAGCGCGGAGAGCGGGCGCACCACGGGGAAGATCGTGCTCGCCGTGGCGGATTGAGCGGGAGATGGACGGGGAGCAGGGGGGGCGGGCACCCGCAACTCCGCACGTCCGCCCCGCTCCCGCGCACCTGCCCCGCGCCGCGCGTCCGCCCGGCCACGCGCACCTGCCCCGCGCCGCGCGTCCGCCCGGCCACGCGCACCTGCCCCGCGCCGCGCGTCCGCCCGGCCACGCGCACCTGCCCCGCGCCGCGCGTCCGCCCGGCCACGCGCACCTGCCCCGCGCCGCGCGTCCGCCCGGCCACGCGCACCTGCCCCGCGCCGCGCGTCCGCCCGGCCACGCGCACCTGCCCCGCGCCGCGCGTCCGCCCGGCCACGCGCACCTGCCCCGCGCCGCGCGTCCGCCCGGCCACGCGCACCTGCCCCGCGCCGCGCGTCCGCCCGGCCACGCGCACCTGCCCCGCGCCGCGCGTCCGCCCGGCCACGCGCACCTGCCCCGCGCCGCGCGTCCGCCCGGCCACGCGCACCTGCCCCGCGCCGCGCGTCCGCCCGGCCACGCGCACCTGCCCCGCGCCGCGCGTCCGCCCGGCCACGCGCACCTGCCCCGCGCCGCGCGTCCGCCCGGCCACGCGCACCTGCCCCGCGCCGCGCGTCCGCCCGGCCACGCGCACCTGCCCCGCGCCGCGCGTCCGCCCGGCCACGCGCACCTGCCCCGCGCCGCGCGTCCGCCCGGCCACGCGCACCTGCCCCGCGCCGCGCGTCCGCCCGGCCACGCGCACCTGCCCCGCGCCGCGCGTCCGCCCGGCCACGCGCACCTGCCCCGCGCCGCGCGTCCGCCCGGCCACGCGCACCTGCCCCGCGCCGCGCGTCCGCCCGGCCACGCGCACCTGCCCCGCGCCGCGCGTCCGCCCGGCCACGCGCACCTGCCCCGCGCCGCGCGTCCGCCCGGCCACGCGCACCTGCCCCGCGCCGCGCGTCCGCCCCGCGCACTCGTTCCGGCCTACTCCGAATAGCGCCGGCGCAGTTCGCGCTTGAGGATCTTGTGCGACGGGCCGAGCGGCATCTCGTCGACGAACTCGATGCGGCGCGGGTACTTGTGGCGGCCCAGGCGCTCCCGCGCCCACGCGACGATGTCGTCCTCGGACGGCTTCGCGTCGGCCGCGGTGTCCGCGACGACGACGGCGCAGACTTCCTCGCCGTGCACCGGGTCGGGCAGGCCGATCACCGCGACCTGGGTGATCGCGGGGTGCCGCATCAGCACGTCCTCGACCTCCAACGGGTAGACGTTGAAGCCGCCGCGGATCACGATGTCCTTCTTCCGGTCCACGATCCGCAGGAAGCCGTCGGTGTCCTTGGTGCCCAGGTCGCCGGTGCGGAACCAGCCGTCCACCAAGGCCTCTTGGGTGGCCTCGGGACGGCCGAGGTAGCCGCTGAAGACGTTGTGGCCGCGGATGACGACCTCGCCGAGCGTGTCGTGCGGTAGGAGTTCGATGCGTTCGTCGAGGTCCGCGCGGGCTATCTCGACCTCGACGCCCCACAGCGGGTGGCCGACTGTGCCCGCCCGGGCACCGAAGGCCGGCTGGTTGACGGTGGTGCCCGGCGACGTCTCGGACAGCCCGTAGCCCTCGAACACCGGGGCGCCGTACACCTTTTCGAAGTCCTCCAGCACCGACGTCGGGAGCGCGGCGCCCCCGGAGATGCAGAACCGCAGCTTCGGCAAACGCTCGGCGTGCCGCGCGGCCTCGATGAGCGCGACGTACATCGTCGGGACGCCGTGGAAGGACGTGACGCCCTCGTCCGCCATCAGCTTCACCGCGTCGGCCGCGGTGAACCTCGGCAGCAGCACGAGCGTCGCGCCCGCCCGCCAGGTGGAGTTCATGCTGACCGTCTGCCCGAACGAGTGGAACAGCGGCAGCGCGCCGAGCGCTACGTCGTCGGCGCGCACGTCGTTGGTGTCGAAGGCGTTGACCGTCGCGTTCATCACCATGTTGAGATGACTCAGCACCGCGCCCTTCGGAACTCCCGTGGTACCGCTGGTGTAGAAGACCACCGCCGGATCCTCGGAATCGCGCGTCACGTACGTCGGAAGCGGCTCGACATCCGCGGCCAGGTCCTCCAGCCGCCCGTCCGCCCCCGGCACCGGGACGTCGGGGCCGAGCGTGATCATCCGGACCCCGACCCGGGCCGCCGCCGCGGCGCCGGTCTCGGCCTGCGCCACGTGGCACAGCAGCAGGGACGCGCCGCTGTCGCGCAGCACGTGCTCGGCCTCGTCCACGGTCAGCAGCAGGTGGACCGGGACGACGACGCCGCCCGCAGCCAGCACCGCGTAGTAGGCGCGGGGGAATTCGCTGGTGTTGGGGGCCATGAGCGCCACCCGGTCGCCGGGACGTACGCCCAGGCGTTCGAGCGCGGCCGCCTGCCCGCGCGCCTGCCGCCACAACTCCGCGAAACCGATCCGTTGTGCGCCCTCCACGAGGGCGGTGTGCTCCGGACGGCGCCAGGCCGGCTCCGCCAGCACGGCGGCGAGGGACAACATGGCCATCTGCGGTGCTCCGTTCCCCGTGATCGACAAGGTACGTTCACATAGTTAGCAGTGCTAATTTTGGACTATAGACTTGCTCGCCCCACCAGGGAAGAGCCGCCGCCGCGCATCGGCCCCGACTCGGACCGGAGGCACGACCGAGGCACGTCCGAGACGCCGACTGAGACAATGCGGCGCACACCCCAGGAGGCACGCATCGTGGGCCGGCCCCGCCAACCGCTGCTCAGCCGCGACCGCATCGTCGACACCGCCCTGGCCCTCGTGGACGCGGAGGGGCTGGACGTCGTCTCGACCCGGCGCCTGGCCGCCGAGCTGGGGGTCAGCGGCCCCGCGCTGTACAACCACTTCGCGACCAAGGACGAGCTCATCGACGCGGTGGTCGACACCGTCCTCGGCGAGGTGGACATCAGCGTGTTCGCGAAGGTGCCGGCCCGCGCGGACCGGGACGACTCGATGACCTGGGACGAGGCGCTGCGCGTGTGGGCCCGCTCGTACCACGCCGTGCTGGGCGCGCACCCCAACCTCGTGCCCGCGCTCGCCCCCGGTCCGGCGCGTCGGCCGAACGCGCTGCGCATGGCCGACGCGGTGTTCGGGGCGCTCGTCGTCTCCGGCTGGCCGCGCGCCCAGGCCACGCGCGTCGGGGTGCTGATGCGCTACTTCGTCACCGGTTCCGCGCTCGGCTCGTTCGCGGGAGGGTTCCCGGACGACGCCGCACTGTACGCGGGGGAGTACCCGCACCTGGACCAGGCCCATCTGCTCGCGGACGCGCAGCGCGAGATCAACGAGAACGCGTTCGAGGCGGGCCTGGAGGCGCTGCTGTACGGCCTGGCGGACCGCTACGCGCGGGTGCGGGTGCGTTGAGCTGAGGTCTCCGAAGTGCCGTGGAGGCCACTCTCGGCCTCTGCCGGCGCCGCGCGCCCAGCGCCGCCGCGCCACGGGCTTGAGTCGAGGACAAGCCACGAGCTGAGCCACACGGGGTACGTCTCCCGGCGTCCGCGCAAAAAGTCCGCGCGGCACCGATGAGTTCCCGGACGTGGGTGAGTCCATAGAAAGACGGCACTTTCGCGCACCACACCCAGCAGGAGGCTCCCCATGACCGGCAGCGGATTCACCACGTGCCTCTGGTTCGACGGCCAGGCCGAGGAGGCCGCGGCGCACTACCTGTCGATCTTCAAGAACGGCTCCATCGGCCGCGCCACCCGCTACCCCGAGGGCGACTACCCCGAGGGCACGATGGGCAAGCCCGGCGACGTCATGGAGATCGAGTTCGAGGTCAACGGCCACAAGTTCGTCGGCCTCAACGGCGGCCCGCAGTTCAAGTTCAACGAGGCCATCTCGTTCCAGATCCCGTGTGCGGACCAGGCCGAGGTCGACTATTACTGGGACAAGCTCTCCGAAGGCGGCGAGAAGGGCCCGTGCGGCTGGCTCAAGGACAAGTTCGGCCTGTCCTGGCAGGTCTTCCCGTCCGAGCTCGTCGACATGATCACCGATGCCGACCCGGACAAGGCCCGCCGCGCCACCGAGGCCATGATGAAGATGTCGAAGATCGACCTCGACACGCTGCGCAAGGCGTTCGCCGGAGAGTGAGGCCCGCCGCGGCCCACACACGCAGGGCGCGCCTCTGTCGAAAGACA
>NZ_JBPKBH010000030.1:14767-25584 GCF_051388915.1 Yinghuangia sp. YIM S09857
CGCGCCCTTTCCTTCGGCCGATGTCCGGCCCCCCGTCGGCTTCATAGCGTCGTCCCCATGATCACTCTGGAACGCCTCACCAAGCGGTACGGGGACGCCACCGCGGTCGACGACCTCAGCCTCGTGGTCCGCCCCGGCCGCGTCACCGGGTTCCTCGGGCCGAACGGTGCGGGGAAGTCCACCACGATGCGCATGGTCCTCGGCCTCGACCGGCCCACGTCGGGCCGCGCGCTGGTCGGCGGCCGTCCGTACGCCGAACTGGCCGAACCCCTCCGCGAGGTGGGCGCGCTGCTCGACGCGAAGGCCCTGCACCCGGGGCGTTCGGCCCGCGACCACCTCCGTGCGCTGGCCCGCACGCACGACATCCCGCGGGCACGCGTCGACGAAGTCCTCGGCGTGGTGGGCCTGTCCGACGTGGCGGGGCGTCGCGCCGGGACGTTCTCGCTCGGCATGGGCCAGCGTCTCGGCATCGCCGCCGCGCTGCTCGGCGACCCCGCGACGCTGATGTTCGACGAGCCGGTCAACGGCCTCGACCCGGACGGCGTGGTGTGGATCCGCGGCCTGATCCGCTCGCTCGCCGCCGAGGGCCGCACGGTCTTCGTCTCCAGCCACCTGATGAGCGAAATGGAGCTCACCGCCGACCAGTTGGTGGTGATCGGACGCGGGAGGCTGCTCGCGGACGCCCCGCTCGCCGAGGTGCTGGCCGGGGCACCGACGGCCGGTGTCACCGTACGCGGCCCCGAACTCGCGGAACTGGCCCGTGACCTGGCCGCCGCCGGAGCCAGCGTGCGGGACGACGGCGACCGGCTCTCGGTGGGCGGCGCCTCGCTGGAGGACGTGGGTCGCGCCGCACATCGCCTCGGCGTCCTGCTCCACGAACTGAGCCCGCGTCAGGTCTCGCTCGAACAGGCGTACATGGAACTGACGGCCGACGCCGTGGAGTACGGAGGCACCCGATGACCGCGCTGCGACTGGCCGCCCTGCGGCGTTCCCTCGGATCCGAGTGGATCAAGCTGTGGACCGTGCGCTCGACCTGGTGGGCGCTGTCCGCTGCCGTCCTCCTGATGGCCGGGTGCGCCGCCATCATGGGCGGCGACTTCGCCGGGGACGTCGAGAACGGCGAGACCACCGACGGCACTTCGATGGGCATCGCGGAACCCGCAGTGGACGCCGCGATGCTCGCGCAGTTCGGCCTCATCGCCTTCGCGATGCTCGCCGTCACCGGCGAGTTCGGCACCGGGGCGATCCGCGGCACGCTGTGCGCCGACCCCCGGCGCGGCCGGGTGCTGCTCGCGAAGACCCTGGCGGTGAGCGCGGTGGCGGTGCCGCTCGCGCTCGTCCTGGCGCTGCTCGGCCTCGCCGCCGGGGACGCCACGCTCGGCGAGTACGGCACCGGCGGCGGCGTCGCCGAAGACGTCGCGGCGATCACCGTCTATCTCGCCCTGGCCGCGGTGTTCACCGTCGGCGTGGGGGCGCTGCTGCGCAACTCGGTCGGCACGCTCAGCGCGGTGATCGTGCTGCTCCTCGCACTACCCGTCACCCTCGGCGCGGACCGTTCCGCCTACCTGCCCGGCGGCGCGGGCATCAACCTGCTGGGCGGCGAGGACCCGCCGTACTCGCGGCTCACCGCCGCGGTGCTGTTCGCCGGCTGGACGCTGGCCGCACAACTCGCGGGCTACGCTGCACTGCGCCGCCGCGACGTGTGACATCCATACCTGGGTGTCCACACCGGGTTACCCGCACCGGGTTGCCCGCACCCGGACATCCACACTCAGACATCCACGCTCAGACATCCAGAGGAGCATCCGCTCACTCCACCATCCCGGCCTCGTACGCGACGATGGCGGCCTGGACCCGGTTCCGCACGCGGAGCCGGGTCAGGATCGCGCTCACGTGCGTCTTGACCGTGCCCTCCACGAGGTTGAGGCGGCGGCCGATCTCCGCGTTCGAGATGCCCTCGCCGATCAGCGCCAGCACCTCGCGCTCACGCGGCGTCAGCACCGCGACCCGGTCGGCGGCCTGCGCGGTGCGCACTGATCTGCCCATGGTGTCGATGACCCGTTTGGCGACGCGGGGCGAGAGGTACGCGGCCCCCTCGGCCGCCGCCCGGATCCCGGCCGTGAGTTCGCGGGGGTCGCCGGACTTGAGCAGGAAGCCCGTGGCCCCCGCGTCGATCGCCTCGGCGATGTACGCGTCCTCGCCGAACGTCGTCAGGATCACCACCGCCACCTCCGGCAGCAGTCGGCGGATCTCCGCGGTCGCGGCGAGGCCGTCCAGGCGGGGCATGCGGATGTCCAGGACGGCGACGTCCGGCCGGTGACGCCGGGCGAGTTCGACCGCCTCGGCGCCGTCCTCGGCCTCGGCCACCACCTCGATTCCGGGGTCACTCGCGAGGATTGCCCGCACCCCGGCCCGGATCAACGGCTCGTCCTCGGCGAGGAGGACGCGAACAAGCTTGCTCACCAGGCGACTTCCCGTTCCACCGACTGTTCCGTCGACCGCTCCACCGACTGTTCCGCGGACGGTTCCACCGGCCGGCCCGTCGACCGTTGCGGCGAACCGGACGCAAGCAACCCGTCGGACGTACTCCCCACCGCAGCCCGGGAGCCTGGTTGTCCGGAGTCCGGTTGTCCGGAGCTCCGTTGTCCGGAGCTCCGTTGTCCGGAGCCCGGCGGTCCGGGGTCCGGCCGTCCCTCGTCCGAACGCGCCGCCGGCAAGCGGGCGGTCACCTCGAACCCCGCGGCGCGCGGGGCCGCCGTGAAGGTGCCTCCGGCGAGCCGGACCCGCTCCCGGAGCGCGATCAGCCCGCTGCGGCTGCCGGGAGCCGGACCGCGGTCGGCGAGGGCGGACCCGGCCGGCGGCTCGCCGTTGCTGACGCGTACCTCCGCGCTGTCGTCGCGGTAGGCGAGCGTGACCCGGACCTTCGCACCGGGCGCGTGCTTGGCCGCGTTGGTCAGCGACTCGCGGACGACGCGGTGCACGGCGAGCGCGAGGGCGGGCGACTCCGGGGCCCGGCCGGTGCGTTCCAACACCACCGACATCCCGGACTCGCGCGAGCGGGCCACCAGGTCCTCGATCGACTCGTGCACCGGCTCGGTCGGGGCGGCCCGGTTGTCGGTCTGGAGCACGCCGATGATCTCGTGCAGGCGGTCGGTCGCCGCCGCCGCGCCCGCGCGCAGGTCGGCGGCCGCCGCCCGCTGCGCCTCCGGCAGCGCGGGATCGACTTCGAGGACGGCCGCCCGCAGTGCCAACAGGCTCAGGTCGTGGCCGAGGGAGTCGTGCATGTCCTGGGCGATGCGCGCGCGCTCGCGCATGCGGGCCCGATCGGCGTGCATCTCCCGCTCGTGCTCCAGGTGCCGCGCGCGCTCCCAGCCCGCCGCCGCGAGCGCGCGGCGCTGCCGCAGGTTGCGGCCGACCAGCCAGGGCACCGCGACGCTGAACAGCAGTTCCGCGGTCAGCGCGCCGAGCGGCCGCATCCCGGCCGCCACACCGCCCACGAACAACGCGGGGACCGCGAGGGCGGGCGCCCAGGCCAGCGGACGCAGCCGCCCGGTCCGCAGCGCCGCCAGGAAGGCCACCAGCGCGACGATGCCGTAGTAGCGGCCGTCCCACTGCGCGAGTCCGATGCCGATCGCGAGCGAGACCGACGGAAGCCGCCGGGAGAACGCCCCCGCGACCGCGACGACGCCGAGCGCGACCGCGAGGCGGCCGGACAGAAACGGCGTCGGGGAGTTGACGGACAGGCAGAACGCCGTGGTGAAAACCCACAGCGCGATGTCGGCCAGGACCGGACGGCGGCTCCAGAGACGGATTTCCCGGTCGCCCCGAAGGATCCGGCCAATGCGGTCGACCCGGCCTATCCGTTCTATCCGCGCTATCCGCCCCATCCGGTCGTTCTGGTCGATCATCTCCCGGACGTTACCCGACGACACGCCGCCCGGCCTCTGCCGAAAGACGTGCTTCTGTCGCAGGACGCGGGGCGTCGGTAGCGTGCATCGGGTGCCCAGCATCGATCCCGCGGCCGACGCCGCCTACACGGCCCGCGCCGTCGTCTCCCCCGAGCGCTTCGCGACCTTGATGGCGCGCTACCGCGACGAGTCGTCCGGCGCGGTAGCGGGCCTCGGCGGGACGCCCGGCATCGCCTACGACGACGCAAGCGGCGAGTTGCTGGACGTGTGGGGGACCGGCGACTCGCCCCGCCCGGTGTTCGTCTTCCTGCACGGCGGCTACTGGCGGGCGCTGTCCCGGCACGACTCGGCGTTCATGGCCCGGGCGCTGGACGCGCACGGCATCGCCACCGTCGTCCCCGACTACACGCTCGCACCGGCCGCGACGCTGGAGGAGATCGTCCGGCAGGTGCGTGCCGCGGTGGCCTGGGTGCACCGCGAGGGCGCCGGGTACGGCCTCGACCCCGCGCACATCGTGGTCGGCGGCAGCTCGGCGGGCGGGCACCTGGCCGCGATGACGATGGTGCACGGCTGGCAGGAGGACTTCGGGCTGCCGCAGGACGTGATCGCGGGCGGCTTCCCGATCAGCGGCCTGTTCGACATCCGCCCGCTGGTCCGCACCCACATCAACGACTGGCTGGGCCTCGACGAACCGCGGGCCGCGGCGCTGAGCCCCTTCCTGCTGGCCGCCGGGACCGACCGGCGCTGCCCCGCGGTGGTCGCGGTGGCCGAGCGCGAGTCGTCCGGCTTCCACGAACAGTCCGACATCTTCCACAGCCTGTGGACAGGCGAGGGGGACCCCCTGGTCGTCCCGGACCGCGACCACTTCGACGTCGTCCTGGACCTGGCCGACCCGGACACCCGGCTGAGCCGCGCGCTCCACGGGCTGTTCCCCGCGAAGTAGACCCCCAACAGGCCCCAACAGCCCCCAACAGGCCCCGGACCGGCCCCGGACCGGCCCCACCCCGCGCTCAGCTCGCCGGAGCCGCCGCCAGCAGATCGATGAGGGCGAGCAACACCGAGCGGCAGGACGCCCGTTCGCGTACGTCGCACATCACCGTCGGCACGTGCGGGTCCAGGTCGAGAGCACTGCGGATCTCGTCCTCGGTGTGCTCCAGGACCCCGTCGAAGACGTTGATGCCGACGACGAACGGCACGCCGCGCCGCTCGAAGAAGTCGATGCTGCCGAAGCTCGCGTCCAGGCGGCGCGTGTCCACCAGCACCACGGCGCCCAGGGCGCCGGTCGCCAGGTCGTCCCACATCGACCAGAACCGCTCCTGGCCGGGCGTGCCGAACAGGTAGAGCACCACGTCCTCGTCGAGGGTGATGCGCCCGAAGTCGAGGGCGACCGTGGTGGTGTCCTTGTCCGCCAGGCCGTCCAGGTCGTCGACGCCCACCCCGGCGACCGTCATGACCTCCTCGGTGCGCAGCGGCGGAACCTCGCTGACCGATCCGACCAGCGTGGTCTTGCCGACCCCGAACCCGCCCGCCACCAGGATCTTCACGGCCATCGCGGACGCCGGGACCGGCACCGCCAACGAGCCCGCCCGGGCCCCGGCACCGGACGGTCCGGCGGTTCCAGGGGTCACGGCACTAGAGCCGACCGAGGCCATCCCGCACCTTTCTCAGCAGTTCGGCATCCGGGGTGCGGGCCATGGACAGCGGCGCCCGCACGGTGACGCGGCCCTGGGCCACCAGGTCGCCGATCAGGATCTTGGCGATGCTGACCGGGAGCCGGATGAGCGCGGCGATCTCCGCGACCGCCTGCGGGGCCCGGCACAGCTCCAGGATCTCCCGGTGCTCCGGGTGCAGCGCGCCGTCGCGCCCCTCCGGCGCCGGGTCCACCGTGGTGACCAGCGTGATGAGCGTCAGGTCGTCGGCGGGCCGGGTGCGTCCGCGGGTCAGCGTGTACGGCCGGACGAGCGGTCCGGCTTCCTCGTCCCATCTGTACGGACTCATGCCGCCACCTCGCTGCGCTCACTCATGTGCGAGCCTCGCTTCTCCGGATCATGCGGGCGATGCCGCGTCCGTGTCGAATCTCGGTGTGGTGCCCAGGTATTCGCCCACCTGCTTGACGAGCGTGTTCATCTCGAACGCGACCACGCCGACGTCGGCGCGCTGGTCGGTGAGCACGGCCATGTGCGCGCCGCGCCCGGCCGCGGTCAGGAACAGGAAGGCGTCCTCCATCTCGATGAGCGTCTGGCGCACCGGGCCACCCTGGAACGAGCGGCCGACGCTGCGCGCCAGACTCGACAACCCCGACGCCGCGGCGGCCAACTGCTCGGCCTGGTCCCGGTCGAAGGTCTCCGAATGGCTCATGACCAGCCCGTCCTGCGACAACACGACCGCGTGGCGGGTGCCGGGCACCCTCCTGACCAGGTCGGTCAGCAGCCAGTCGAGCCGGCTGTCGGTGGCGGTGGTGGGCTGGGTCATGGGCGGTCCCTCTTCGGTGGTTCGCTGGTGTGCTCGGCGGCCCTGGCCCGCTCGGAGGCGCGCTGGAACGCGGAGATCGTGGCGGCGGCCTGCTGCGGTGTCGGACGCCTGGGGGCGTCCGCAGGGTCCCCTTCCCCGCTCCCGTCCCCGTTCGCGTCGCCGCCGTTCACGGACGCCTCGGGCTGCGCGCGCAGCGGGGCGGCCAGACTCGCCTGGCGCACCCGACGGGGCAACTGCCGGGTACGGCCGTCCGGTTCGCGGCCGGATGCGCCGGGGTCGCGGGTACGGTCCGGCTCTCCGTCGGCGGCGCGGGACGGCACCAGGAGGGGGACCGGTGCGCCGTCCGGCTCGGGCGTGTCCGGGGCGTCGGTCGTGTCCGACCCGTGTGGTGCGCCCAGCGTGTGCGGCGCATCCGACGCATCCGGCGTTTCCGCGGAAGGCAATTCCTGCTCCTCGGGAGTGTCCGGGGCCGGCTCCCCGGTCCGGCCGACGATCAGTTCCCTGGGTAGGAACACGATCGCGAGGGTCCCCCCGTACGGCGACGGCCGCAGCGTGACGCTGATGCCGTGCCGGTCCGCCAGTTGCGCGACGACGAACAGCCCGAGCCGCACGTCGTCGGCCAGCGCCACCATGTCGAACGGCTTCGGCGCCGCCAACTCGGCGTTCAGTGCCGCGTACTCGTCCTCGCCCATGCCCAGGCCGCGGTCCTCGATCTCCACCACGAGGCCCTTGGCCACCGCCATCCCGCGCACCTCGACGGGCGTCTCGGGCGGCGAGAACTGCGCGGCGTTCTCCAGCAGTTCGGCCAGCAGGTGGATCACCGGACCGACCGCGGCGCCGGACAGCGCGAGATCGGAGGCCACGTGGACGTCGATGCGGCTGTAGTCCTCGACCTCGCCGACCGCGCTGCGCACCACGTCCACGACGCGCACCGGCCTGCTCCAGCGGCGCCCCGGGTGGTGGCCGCTGAGGATGACCAGGTTCTCCTCGTAGCGGCGCAGGCGCGTCGCCAGGTGGTCGAGCATGAACAGGTCCTCCAGGACCTCCGGGTCCTGGTGCCGGTTCTCCATCGCGTCCAGCGCCCGAAGTTGGCGGCCGACCAGGGACTGGGTGCGCAGCGCCACGTTGTGGAACACCTTGGCGTGGCCGGCGCGTTCGCGCGCCAGGCGGGCGGCGCCGTCGAGGGCGGCCCGCTGGGCCGCCGTGAAGGCCTCCGCGACCTGCCCGATCTCGTCCCTGCCGTGCGGGAGTTCGGGGAGTTCCGCCGCGGTGTCCACGTCCTCGCCGCGGCTCAACCGGTCGATGGCGTCCGGCAGGCGCTTCCGGGCGACGTCGACGGTGGCCGCGTGCAGGCCGAGCAGGCGACGGCGCAGCGACCTGGCGACGGCCCAGCACAGCAGGCTGACCGCGACCACCACCAGCAGGCCGAGGGCGGTGATGAGCCAGACGGTCAGCTCCAGGTCGTCCACACGCTCCCGGGAGTCCTGCACGATCGCCCCGGCGCGCGTGGTGTTGAGGGTGGTGAGCTGCGGGTTCAGGGCGTCCAGGTTGGCCCGCCAATTCGCGGCCTCGGGCGGAAGGGGGACGCCGGGGCCGGCCGAGGGGGCGCGTACCGCCGAGCCGAGCACGGCGTCCTCGACCGCGACCAGCGAACGCCACTGCGGGCTTTCCACGAGCAGCCGGAACGCCTCCTGGAACTCCGGCTCCAGGCTCGGCCGGATCTCCTCGGCGTAGAGCGAACGGCGGGCTCCGGCCGACTCCGCGAACTCGGTGAACTCGGAGGCGCCGAGCCTGCCGGAGACCGCCGCGTACGTCAGCACCGCGTCCTCGCGCGCGATCATCTCGGTGGCACGGAACATGTCGACGAGCGTTTCGGCGCGCGCCGTCAGGTGCCCGTCCGCGTCGATGTGGGAGAGCGCGGCGAACGTGAGCATCTGCTTCTCGACCGCCGCGGTGTACGGCCTCAGCAGGTCGGCACGTGTCCCCTGGCGCCGGTCGACGGCCGTGCGGACCTCCGGCAGCCGGTCGCGGTCCTCGCGGATCGCGTGCGCCCGGTCCAGCACGTCGGTGTCGCTGTCCGCGAGTCCGCCGAGCACCTCGGCGAACTCGCCCAGCGCCGCGTCGGTGCGCCCGCGTACCTCCTGAAGCGCGGTGCGGACCTGGTCGGACGGCGCCGCGAGCCACGCCGCGCTCAGGCTCCGCTCCTGCTGCAACTGCGCCATCACCGTGTAGGCGGGCAGGCCCGCCTCCGTCGCGATGGTGTTCTGGTCCTTCAGCTCCGACGTCTTCGACCACAGGTACTGCGCCGTGAAGCCCCACAGGCCGACCAGGGCGAGCGACGGCACGATCGCGAGGACGACGAGCAGCGTGCGTATGGAGGAACGGCGCCGCTGCCGGTCGAGCCCGGTCAGCGCCCGGCGGGGGGATCTCATCGTGTCCCTAAGGGGAGAGAGCGGGCCGAGGGAAACGGCATGTGCCGGAAGAGTTTCCGGGAGCACGGCCCGAATGTCCATATCCAGCACGGGGCACGATTTCGGTCATGTGCGGGGCGAATCGCCAACCGGACGGAGGCCCCGGCCGGCTCAACCCGGCGGCGCCCCCACGCTGTTCCCCTTCAGCCGCTCCAGGTCCGCCTCGCGCACCTGGATGACCAGCGCGGCGACCACCGCGGCGACGACGGCGAAGGCGGCGGCGGTGACGAAGGCCGCGGTGATCCCGTCGGTGAGCACATGGTGGGTGTACGACGCGGGCAACTGTCCGGTGCGGTCGAACTCGGCGCGCTGTTCCGGGGTCGCCTGCCGCATGAACGCCGCGACCTGGTCGTCCGCCGCGTTCCGGCTCGCGGTGCCGTACACCGTCACCAGGATCGACAGGCCGAGCGAACCGCCCACCTGCTGCGTGGCGTTGAGCATGCCCGAGGCCGCGCCGGTCTCCTGCTCCGCGACGTTGGACACCGCCATCAGCGTCAGCGACACGAACTGCATGCCCATGCCCAGCCCGAACACGAGGATCGGGCCGAGGACGCTGCCGAGGTAGGTGCTGTCGACCTCGATTTGCGTCAGCCACGCGAGCCCGCCGGCGGCCAGCAGCGCGCCCGTGACCATGAACGGCTTCGGACCGTATGTGGGCAGCAGTTGGGACGCGAGGCCCGCACCGACCGCGATCACCGCGCTCACCGGGAGGAACGCGAGCCCGGCGCGCAGCGGGCTGAAGCCGAGGACGTCCTGCACCCACAGGGTGAGGAAGAAGAACATGCCGAAGATCGCCGCGGCGAGGCACAGCATGATGGCGTACGAGCCGGACCGGTTGCGGTCGGCGAACATGTGCAGCGGCGTGATGGGTTGGCGTGTCCGGCGCTCGATGGTGACGAACACCGCCAGCATGACGACCGCGCCCGCGAACGACGCGATGGTCAGGCCGTCCCGCCAGCCGTCCTGGGCGGCCCGGATGAAGCCGTACACGAGCAGCCCGACACCCAATGTCGACGCGAGTGCGCCGGCCAGGTCGAACTGCCCGGGTCGTCGTTCGGATTCGCGGATCGAGCGCGGTGTGGCCAGCGCGATGGCGAGCCCGATCGGCACGTTGACGAAGAAGATCCAGCGCCAGTCGAGCCATTCGACGAGCATGCCGCCGGCCAGCAGGCCGATCGCGCCGCCGCCCGCGGACACCGCGGCGAAGACCCCGAACGCGCGGTTGCGCTCGGGACCTTCGGTGAACGTCGTGGTGATGAGGGCCAGCGACGTGGGCGACGCGATGGCGCCGCCGATCCCTTGCAGGGAGCGGGCGGCGAGCAACTGCCAGGACTCCTGGGCGAATCCGCCGAGGAGGGAGGCCACGACGAAGAGCAGGACACCGAAGATGAAGACCCTGCGCCGTCCGAGGATGTCGCCCGCCCGGCCGCCGAGCAGCAGCAGGCCGCCGAAGGTCAGCGTGTAGGCGTTGATCACCCACGACAGGCTGGTGGTCGAGAAGTCGAGCGACGTCTGGATGTGCGGCAGCGCGATGTTCACGATGGTGATGTCGAGGACCACCATCAACTGGCACGACGCGATGACGAGCAGCGCTATGCCCTTGCGGCCGCCGCCTTCGGAGGCGGGGGCCGCGTGCGCGGATGCGGTGTGCGGGCTGGTCATAGGTGGTTCCAGGTGCTCCGGGCGTCCGGAGACGCGCCTTCCTCGACCGTAACCCCGTGTGCCGGGTCTCGCCTCCCTGCGGACGAACCCGCCCGCGTGGCCCTTACTCCCGCAGGAGTAAGGGCCCCTTTGGGGCACCGGCGGCAGTAACGCGCTTCTCCGCCCCGGGCCCGACGATCCGCGCGCGGTCCGCCGGAAGCCTGGAGACCGGGAATCGACGGCGATCGCGGGAGGCGGGGCGGCATGGACGCAGGGACGGGCACCGGCACGGGCGGCGGGGGGGGGGAGGGGGGGGGGAGGGGGA
>NZ_JBPKBH010000030.1:25696-43358 GCF_051388915.1 Yinghuangia sp. YIM S09857
CCGGTACCGGTACGAGGACGGGGCCGGGGGCGGCGCCGCCGGGCACGGGTAGGCGGCGCTCGGGACCCCGGCCGTGGGTCTGGGGCGTGCTGACACTGTGGGTGGTCCTGGCCGCCGCGCTGGTGCCGCTCGCCGGCAAGCTCGGGGACGTGCAGAAGGACGAGGTCGTCTCGTACCTGCCGGACAGCGCGCAGTCCACGGACGTGGCCCGCGTGGTGGCGGACATGCCCGGCGGCGACACCACCGACATTTCGGTGGTCTACCACCGCGACGGCGGCCTGACCGCCGACGACCGGGCCGCGGCCGCCGCGCAGGCGGGCGAGATCGCCGCGCGGTTCGAGACGATCGGCGGTGTCGGGGCGCCCGCCGCGTCGGCCGACGGGCAGACTCTCGTCTACGCGTTCCAGATCGCCGAGTCGGCCGGCGAGCCGGGCGAGGTCGTGCCCGACATCCGCGAGGTGACGGACCGTCATGCGGCGGGCCTGGACGTGCTGGTGGGCGGCCCGGGCGGTACCGACGCGGACATGGACGAGGTCTTCTCCTCGATCGACGGCACGCTGATGATCGCGACGCTGCTGGTCGTGACGGTGCTGCTGATCCTCACGTACCGCAGCCCCTTCCTGTGGCTGGTCCCGCTCGTGTGCGTCGGCGTCGCGGAGGTCGCCACGCGCGCGGTGGTGTACCTGCTGGTCGAGGTGGGCGACCTTACGGTGACGGGGCAGAGCGGCGGCATCATGACGGTGCTGGTGTTCGGCGCCGGGACCGACTACGCGCTGCTGCTGATCGCCCGCTACCGGGACGAACTGCGGCGCACCGAGCGGCCGTTCGATGCCATGGTGAAGTCGCTGCGCGGCTGCGGGCCGGCGCTGCTCGCTTCGGCCGGGACCGTCGTCGCGGGCCTGCTGTGCCTGCTCGCGGCGGACATGAACAACCTGCGCGGGCTCGGCCCGGTCGGCGCGGTGGCCGTCGTGTGCGCGCTCGCGGTGATGACGACGCTGCTGCCCGCTCTGCTGGTGCTGCTGGGGCGGCGGGTGTTCTGGCCGCTGATCCCGGCGTTCGGCAGCGCTCCGCGGGCCAAGCGCAGCGCGTACGCCCGCATCGGCGCGCAGGTCGTGCGGCGCCCGGTCGGCATACTTGTGCTCGGCACCGTGCTGCTCGGCGCGCTCGCGCTCGGCACCATGAAGCTGCCCGGCGACCTGCACATGGCCGACAGCTTCACCGAGAAGCCGGACTCGGTCGTCGCGGCGCAGACGCTCGCCGAGGCGTTCCCGGAGCGTGCCAGCCAGCCGATCGCGGTGGTCGCCCGCACCGACCGCGCCGACGAGGCGCAGCGGGTCGCGGAGGGCGCCCAGGGCGTGGCCGACGTGGCGCGCGGGCGTTCCGCGGACGGCTGGACGGAATTCTCCGTCTTCGCCACCGACCGGCCCGAGTCCGCGGGCGAGGAGGCCACGATCGAGCGGCTGCGCGGCGCGCTCGGCGGGATCGGCGGCGCGGAGGCCGCGGTCGGCGGGCCGACGGCCGAGGGCATGGACAAGCACACCGCGACCTCGCGCGACCAGAAGGTCGTCGTGCCGCTCGTGCTCGCGGCGGTCCTGCTGATCCTGATCCTGCTGCTGCGCGGCCTGGTCGCGCCGCTGATGCTGGTGGCCGCCGTCGCGCTGGTGTGGGCCGCGTCGCTGGGCATCGGCGCCCTGGTCTTCGAGCCGGTCTTCGGCTTCGAGGGCGCGGACCCGGGGCTGCCGCTGCTGAGCTTCGTGTTCCTGGTCGCGCTGGGCGTCGACTACGGCATCTTCCTGCTGCACCGCATGCGCGAGGAGGCCCTCTCGGGCACGCCCTCGGACCGGACCGTCGTGCCCGCGCTGACCGCCACGGGCGGGGTCATCGCCTCCGCCGGGTTCGTGCTGGCCGCGACGTTCTCGGTGCTGACCGTGCTGCCGCTGGTGATCCTGGTCGAACTGGGCTTCGTGGTCGCGGTCGGCGTGCTCCTGGACACCTTCGTGGTGCGGACGTTCCTCGTCACCTCCGCGAGCGCGGTGCTCGGTCGGCGCGTGTGGTGGCCGGGCGCGCTGGCGAAGGCGGACGCCGCGCCGCCCGCGGACCCGGCCGACGGGGACGGTTCCGGGCGCTCCGGCGGCCCCGGGGCCACCGGGCCGGGCGGGCGCGAGGACACATCGCCGATGATGGCCGGATGAACCGGCAACCTCGGAAACCGAGCGGGGTGTCCGTCCCGAACCGGACGGACACCCTGCTCGCCGTGGCCGTCGCGGTGCTCTGCGCGGCGGTCGCGGTCGCCGCGCCCGGCAGCCGCCCGACCGATCCGCTCGCGATGGTGCTGCTGCTGGCCGCGAGCGCGACCCTGCCGTGGCGCCGCCAACGGCCCGGCCTGGTGCTGCTGCTCGTGGTGGTGCTGACCGTGCCGTTCCACATGATGGACTACCGGCACGAGGCCGCCTCGCCGATCGCGCTGGTCGCGCTGGCGACCTTCTCGGCGAGTGTGGCCCGTACGAAGGCGCTGGTCGGCGGACTCGTCGTGGTCGTGCTCGTGCTGGTCATCATGGGCGTGGTCCAGGACGGCGAGATCAGCGGCGACCACCTGGGCGCCGTCGGCTGGGTGTTCTTCTCCGCGGTCGCGGGCCAGGCGTGGCGCTGGCACGCGGCCTACGTCGCGTCGATCATCGACCGGGCCGAACGCGCCGAGCGCAGCCGCGAGGAGGAGGCCCGCCGCCGGGTCGCCGAGGAGCGCGTGCGCATCGCCCGGGACCTGCACGACCTGCTCGCGCACAGCATCACGCTCATCGGCGTGCAGGCCGGGGTCGCGGCCCACCTGGCCCGGCAGCCGGAGCCGGACGGCGAGGTCCTGGCCGCGGCGCTGGAGACCATCGCGGACGGTTGCCGGGCGGCGCGGGCGGAGGTGCGCTCGACCCTGACCGTGCTGCGCGAGCCGGGCGAGGCGCCGGACCAGGGCGCGGTGCCGGGGCTGGCCGGGGTGGGGGACCTGGCGGAGTCGGTGCGCGGCGCCGGGGTCGACGTCGTCGTACGGGTGGACGCCGACGCGGAGGCCGACGAGGAGGCGCCTGCGGTGGGCGTCGCGGCGTACCGGATCGTGCAGGAGGCGCTCACCAACGTGGTGCGGCACGCGGCGGCGTCGCGCGTCACGGTGGACGCGGTGCGCGAGGACGGCGTCCTGCGCCTGACCGTCGCCGACGACGGCCGCGGCGCAGCCGCCGCGGCGACCGAACCGGCGGACGGCTCGGGCGGCTTCGGCATCCTCGGCATGGCCGAGCGGGCCCGCAGCGTGGGCGGCACGCTGACCGCCGAGCCGGGGGACACCGGCGGATTCACCGTACGTGCGGTTCTGCCGCTGCCCGCCGCGACCGTGCCCGCTCCCGTCACACCGGAGGCATCGTGACCACCCTGCGCGTCCTGCTCGCCGACGACCAGCACCTGGTGCGGGCGGCGTTCTCCATGCTGGTCGACTCGGCCCCGGACATGGCCGTCGCGGGCCAGGCCGAAGACGGCCACCGGGCCCTCGAACTCACCCGCGAGCTGCGGCCGGACGTGGTCGTCATGGACATCCGCATGCCGGGGCTCGACGGGATCGAGGCCACCCGGCGCATCGCGGACGACCCGGAGCTCGGTGAGGTCCGGGTGCTGGTGCTGACGACGTTCGACGACGACGAAAGCGTGCTGGCGGCGCTGCGCGCGGGGGCCGCGGGGTTCCTCGTCAAGGACACCCGGCCCGCCGAACTCCTGGACGCCATCAGGGTGGTGGCGGCCGGCGACGCGCTGCTGTCGCCCGGGCCCACGGCACGCCTGGTGGCGCGGGTCGTCCGGCTGCCGGAGACGGTCGCCCCGCCGCTGGCGGCGGGGTCCGCGCTGGTCGCGGAACTGTCGGCGCGCGAGCGCGAGGTGCTGGCGCTCGTGGGCCGCGGGATGAACAACGCCGAGATCGGCGGCGTGCTGGGGCTGAGCCCCCTGACGGTGAAGACGCACGTGAGCCGAATACTCGGCAAGCTGGGCATCCGCGACCGGCCGCAACTCGTCGTCACGGCCTACGAGTCGGGCTTGGTGCGGCCGGGGGACGCGGCGGCGGACTGAACGGGCGTACCACGTCGCGGCGAACTCGACGCTGGTTCACCCACCACCTGCACCACGACGCCGCCGGCAAACCTGTGTTCGACAGGCGGTTTCGCACGGAGTGCGCGGACTGAGCGGGCATTGCGGGCGGGCACTGCGGCCGGTCGAGGTTGCGTCCGGCCGCGGTTCGGCCGGTCACGGTTTCGGGAGGTAGGCGCGCAGGAACACCTCCAGGCCGGCGTCCACGATGTGGTCGATGTCGGCGTCCGGAATCGGCACCGCGCCCAGGAAGGTCCGGGTCGACACCTCCGTGCCGGTCAGCAGCACGAAGTGCATGGCCGCACGCCGCGGGTCGGTGATCTCCAGCAGCCCCTTCTCGCCGAGTTCCGCGAACCGCCCGGCCAGCGCGGCGTTGACGGGGCGGGGACCGGCGTCCTGCCAGGCCTCCAGCACTTCGCGGGGGAGGTGCCCCGCCTCGGCCTGGATCTGGCGTACCAGCGCGAAGTGCTCGGAGAACGCGGTGCCGGCGGTCGCGTACTCGCGGGCGAAGGCGCGCAGGTCCGCGGCCAGGTCGGTGATCTTGGCGAAGTGCCGGTCGATCTGCGCGATGTGCGCGTCGCGGACGCGGGACGCGCTTTCCCTGATGAGCGTGCGGAACAGCTCGTCCTTGTCCGCGAAGTGGTTGTAGATGGTGCGCGTCGAGACCCCGGCCTCCTTGGCGATCTCGCCGATGCTGCCGCGCGTGTAGCCCTCCCGCGCGAAGACCGTCAGCGCCCCGCGCAGCACCGCCTGGCGCTTCTCCAGCAGCCCGCGCCGGGGGCGTGCCGCGGCCTCGTCGATACCGGTCATGCGCGCTCTCCCTCGAAGAAAGTTGCAATGGTCGTTGTAATTCGTGCAATGCACGTTGTACTTTACCTGTGTCGGGTCGCTTGTGGGAGCGGAAACCGGCAAAACCCCGTGTTTTGTGACAAGCAGCGTGCGGCGACCTCCGCCGAGCCATCCGGCAGCGCCACCCGACACAAGGCACCGACACAGGAACCCAAGGAGACAAGCCATGCCGGTCACCACCACTGCCGCCACCGCCGCCGCGCCGCTCGTCCGCACCCCGATGCGCCTCGCGGTGATCGTCGGCAGCAACCGCGACGGACGCTTCGCACCCGTCGTCGCCGACTGGGCCGTGCGCGAGGCCCGCGCATACGGCGCATGGGAGGTCGACGTGATAGACGTCGCCACCACCCCCCTTCCGTCCGCCATCGAAGTGCCGGGCATGTCGGAGGCGCGCGAGGTGGCGGAGCTGGGCGCACGCCTGGCGGCGGCCGACGCCTTCGTCGTCGTCACTCCCGAGTACAACCACAGTTTCCCGGCCGCTCTCAAGCACATGATCGACCTGTTCCGCGATGAGTGGCGGGCCAAGCCGGTCGGGTTCGTGTCGTACGGCGGCATGGGCGGCGGGCTGCGGGCCGTCGAGCAGTTGCGCCTGGTCTTCGCCGAACTGCACGCGGTCGGCATGCGCGACAGCATCAGCTTCCACATGGCCTGGGAGCGGTTCGACGAGGAGGGCCGCCCGGTCGACGCCGAGGGCTGCGCGTCCGCGGCCAAGGGCATGCTCGCGCAGTTGGAGTGGTGGAGCCGGACGCTCCTCGAAGCCCGTGCGGCCCGCCCGTACGACGTCTGAGCCGGTCGGAATCGACGCGAACCCGCTTGCCCACGTGTCCCGAGCGCCCCCGCGCCCGCCCGCCGCCGAGGAGCCCTGCCATGCGCCGCGCCGCCAACTCCCTTGAACCCAAGTCCTCTTCCACCACCGCCACGAGCCGTGCCGGGTTCGCGGTGACACTCGCCGTCGTCCTGTTCGGCTACCTCGTACTGCCGATGTCGATGTCCGGCGCCACTGTCGCGGTCCGCCGCATCGGCACCGACCTCGGCGCGTCCGGCGCGTCCCTGCAATGGGTCGTGACCGGCTACTTCCTCGCCGCCTCCTCCTTCATGCTGGTCACCGGCTCACTGGGCGACCTCTACGGCCGCCGCCGCGTCTACCGGCTGGGGGCGGTCGTCTACGGGGCGGGAAACCTCGGCGCCGTGTTCGCCCCGAACATCCTTCTGCTGGACGCCACGCGCACGCTGACCGGCATCGGCGCCGCGGGCGTCATGGCGGGAGGCGGGGCGATCCTCGCGACCACGTTCACGGGCCCCGCACGTACCAAAGCCTTTGCGGCCATGGGCAGCATGGCCGGGGTCGGCCTGGCGGTCGGCCCGACGGCGGCCGGGTGGCTGGTCGAATCGCTGGGCTGGCGCGCGATGTTCGGCCTGTTCGGGGCCGCGGGCCTGGCGCTGTTCGCCGGGGCGTGGGCGCTCACCGAGTCGCGTGCCGAAGCCAAGCCGCGGCTGGACCGGTCCGGGATCGTGCTGTTCATCACGGGCCTGGCGCTGGCCATGTTCGCGATCACCCAGGGCGCGCAGGCGGGTTGGGGCAGCTCGCAGGTGCTGGCCCCGGGAATCGCGGGGATCGTGCTGCTCGGTGCGTTCGTCGTCGTGGAACGGCGCGTCGCACGGCGCGGCGAACGGCCCCTGCTCGACCTGTCGCTGGTCGCCAACCGCCGGTTCGGCGGGTGGCTGCTCGCGGCGATGGCCGGGGGCGTCTCGTTCGGCGGCATGCTGGCCAACCTGCCGACCTACCTCCAGGGCGCGAACGGGCTCTCGTCGGGCGACGCGGGTCTGGTCATGCTCATGCCGACGTTGCCGATCCTGATCCTCCCCGCGATCGGCGGCCGGCTGGTCACCAAGGGCGTGCCGCCGCGTGCGCTGGTCGCCTTCGCCCTGCTGCTGGCGGCCACCGGGAACCTGTGGCTGACCGTGCTGCACCCCGGCATCGGCGCCGCCGGGCTGGCCGGGCCGCTGGTGATGATCGGCTCGGGCCAGGGGCTGGTCGCGGGCGTCATCGACGCCCAGGCGATGAGCGCGGTGGCGCCCGAACGCACGGGCATGGCAGCCGGGTTGCTCAACACCGTGCGCGGCAGCACCCAGGCGCTGACCATGGCGCTGTTCGGATCCGCGCTGATCACGCTTCTCGAACGCAGCCTCGGCTCGGCTCCGTCCGCGGCCCGCGTCGCCACCGGCGACATCCCGGACGGCCCGGCCGGCGCCCCGCTCGCCGACGCACTCACCGACGCCTGGCGGATCATCCTGCTGACCGTCGCCGCGCTGGTCGCCCTCGCCGCTGTCACGGTCTTCCGCCTCCTCCGCCCGGCGGTTGCGGCCCCCGAGCCCGCCGCCGTCCCGGAGACCGAGGCTCCCGTACGCCGCGAGGCCCGTACCCCGGTCGGCGCGAACCGGAACTGAGTACGACCGAGATGCGCCGCAGACCACTCCGTCTGCGGCGCATCTTCCGGCGGGACCTGCGACGAGGTTTGGTGCGGTGCGGGGCACACATTCGGTCAGTTGGGAGCCCAAGGTCGCGCACCGACCCGGATGATCGGGCGCGTAGCATCGGCTCCATGTCGGAAGCCGTGCGAATTGCCCTCATAAGCGGGAGCCTGCGGGCGGATTCGGGGAGCACCGCGCTGCTCCGGACCGTCGCGGAGGTGGTCGAACCCGAAGTGGTCACGGCCCGCGTGTACTTCGGCATGGGGGCACTGCCGCACTTCAATCCGGACGACGACTTCGAGCCGCTGGACCCGGCGGTCGCGGAACTGCGCGGGTTGATCGCGGGTGCCGACGCGCTGTTGTTCAGCACGCCGGAGTACGCCGGTGGCCTGCCGGGCTCCTTCAAGAACCTGCTCGACTGGAGCGTGGGCGGCAACGAGATCGTGGACAAGCCGACAGCCTGGCTGAATCCGGCCGCGCCGGGACGGGCGGAAGGCGCTTATGCGGCGCTGCGCGTGGTCCTGGGCTACACCGGTGCGCGCGTTGTCGAGGAGGCGTGCGTACGCCTGCCGGTGCGGCGGGACGCGATCGACACGGAGGCCGGCACGGTGGCGGATCCCCGGGTACGCGAGGGGCTGCGGGACGCGGTGGCCGCGCTCGTCGCGGCGGTGAAGGCGGAGCGGCCCGCGGCCGACCCGTCCGCGGCGGGGAACCCCTGGTAGGTCCGGCTCGGGAGTGCCGGAGGCCTACTTGCGGGCGGCGGCGATGCGGCGGAGAGGCGGTTCGGTCTTGGGGGGTTGGCGGCGCGGCGGGAGCTCGTCGAGCAGGGCGGTCGCGGCCTCGGTGACGGCGCGGACGGCGCGTTCGAACGCCTCCTCGGTGCTCGCGCTGACCGACTGCACGCCGCTGATCTTGCGGACGAATTGACGGGCCGCGGCCTCGATCTCCTCAGGCGTCGCGGCGGGCTCCAGGCCCCTGAGCGTGGTGATGTTCCGGCACATGGCCCCAGCGTAGGCACACCTCCCGACAAACCGGGCGTGGTGCGCGGCGACGGGGCGGGGCCGGTTGCGCCGCGTGCTTGCCGCCCCCGCCTTGCCGCCCCCGCTGTTGGCTCACCCGTCTTTGGCTCACCTGTCTTTGGCTCACCTGTCTTTGGCTCACCCTGCGCGGGGTCGTCCGGCAGACGGGTCTCCGCCGCGGCGACAGTTCTTTCGGGGCCGTCCGGTTATTGCGCCAGCGGTCCCGCGGCGGACCAGCCGGGGGCGTGACGGTGGGGACGGACGCTGCCGGGAGCGACCTCCTCGCCGCATTCGCGGCAGATGAGGACGGCGTCCAGCGCGTGGTCCTCGTGCCGGAAGACGACGGGCGGCGGGGCCTCCACCCAGCGGTCGCCCCAGGCGGCGAGGGTCTGGAGGACCGGTTGGAGCGCGCGGCCGGGCGGGGTGAGGTGGTACTCGAAGCGCGGCGGGCGGTCCTGGTACGGGCGCCGCTCCAGGATCCCGGCCGCCTCCAGGGCGCGCAGGCGCGTGGTCAGGATGTCGCGCGGGGCGCCGGTGTTGCGGGCGATGGCGTCGAAGCGGCGGTTGCCGAGCAGGATTTCGCGTACCGCGAGCAGGGCCCACTTCTCGCCGACGAGGGCGAGTGCGGAGGCCACCGAGCAGGGGCGGCCGACCGTTCGGGGGCGGGCGATGCGCGGAGTTTCCATGCGGACAAGGTTGCCATTTCCAACTGACCGGCGCTACTTTCGTGAGTGGCGAGTTGGATTTTCCAACCTTGGGAAGGTCCGCTCGCCGATCAGGGGCGTCATCACCGTCCGAAAGGCGGCACACCATGACCGAGGCGTACATCGTCGACGCCATCCGCACCCCCGTCGGCAAGCGCAACGGCGGACTCGCGTCCGCACACCCCGCCGATCTCGGCGCGCACATCCTGGCCAACCTCGTGGAGCGGACCGGAGTGGACCCGGCCGCCGTCGACGACGTGGTCTTCGGATGCCTCGACGTGATCGGCCCGCAAGCCGGGAACATCGCGCGCACGTCCTGGCTCTCCGCCGGGCTCCCGGCGTCCGTGCCGGGCACGACCATCGACCGCCAGTGCGGATCCTCGCAGCAGGCCGTGCACTTTGCGGCGCAGGCCGTGATGAGCGGCACCGCCGATGTCGTGGTGGCGGGCGGCGTACAGAACATGAGCATGATCCCGATCTCGGCATCGCTGCGGGCGGGGCGCGAGTTCGGGTTCGACAGCCCGTACGCGGGGGCGCTCGGCTGGCGGAAGCGCTACGGCGACCAGGAGATCACCCAGTTCCGCGCGGCCGAGCTCATCGCCGAGAAGTGGGGGATCACCCGCGAGGAGATGGAGGAGTTCGCGGTCGCGTCGCACGAGCGGGCCATCCAGGCCGACCAGGAGGGGCGGTTCGCGGGCGAGTTGGTGGCGTACGGCGACGTGGTCCGCGACGAGGGCCCGCGTGCGCCGGACCGGGACAAGATCCGCTCGTTGCCGACGCTCCGCCCGGACGGCCGCATCACCGCCGCCCTGGCGAGCCAGATCTCGGACGGCGCCTCCGCGACCCTCGTGGTCTCGGAGCGGGCCCTGCGCGTACACGGGCTCACGCCGCGTGCTCGCATCCACCATCTCACCGTGCTCGGCGACGACCCGGTCTTCATGCTCACGGGGCCCATCCCGGCCACCGCCCGTGCGCTGGAGCGCACCGGGCTGACCATGGACGACATCGACCGGGTCGAGATCAACGAGGCGTTCGCGTCGGTGGTGTTGGCCTGGCAGCGCGAGACCGGCGCCGACCTCGCCAAGGTCAACGTCAACGGCGGCGCCATCGCCCTCGGGCACCCGCTGGGCGCCAGCGGCACCAAGCTGTTCGCCACCCTCCTCAACGAACTGGAGCGCAGCGGTGGTCGGTACGGCCTCCAGACGATGTGCGAGGGCGGCGGGATGGCGAACGTGACGATCATCGAACGACTCTGACGCATCGGCAGGTCGGCCGGGCGGACGGGGCCGACGCACCCCGCCGCCCGGCCGACGGCCATCGGCACCACCGGAAAGGGACCCATGAGCGAGACCAGGGACGTCGTCGAGGAGTTCTTCCGCAGGACGGCGGCGGGCGAAATGGACCGTGCGGGCGCGATGTTCGCGGACCACGTCGACTGGCACATCTTCGGCGCGCCGGAAGTCCCCTGGACGGGACGCCGCACCACGGGTGCCGAGGCCGCGGCGTTCTTCCGTGACCTGCCCGGACATCTTGCCCCCGAGGCCTTCGCCATCGACCGCATCCTCGTCGACGGGTCGCACGCGGTCGCCATGGGCCACATGAAGCAGCGCGTCCGGCACTCGGGCGGCCTTTTCGAGACGCCGTTCGCGTTCCACCTCACGGTCGAGGACGGCCGCATCACTCGCTACATCCCGTACGAAGACAGCCTGGCCTTGGCCCGCGCGTACGGTGTTGCCTGACGCCGCGCTCGACGCGCCACCGCTCTCGACGTGCCGCTCTCTACGGGCCGCCGCTCTCTACGGGCCGCCGCGGTCGGCGCTCCGCCGCGCTCGGCGGGGCCCGGGGCGAAGGCCCCTCCTACCTGCCGGTGAGGACGCGTAGAGTCGCCTCTCGTGGAGGGGTTGCTGCTCAGACTGTCCGCGCTCGACCCTGATGCGGAGGCCGCGGTCCGGGTGATCGCGTACTTCGACGCGCTGGTGACCCACGGGGCCTCCGCGCACGCGGTCGTCCGCGCGACCGCGGCGCTTGCCGAGTGTCCGGCGGGCTGGGTGCTCGGCGACGGTACGTCGGTGCGGTACGCCCCGGACGGCTCCCCGCTCGAACGGCTCGGCGGCCTGCCGCCCTCCCCGCCCGCGAGCGCGGCCGTCTCCGGCGGCGGCACGGTCTGGCTGGAGCGGACCGGCGAGCCGGCCCCGCTCGACCCCCTCGTACTGGAGCGCATGGCGGTCGCCGCCTCCACGGTGTGCCGGCAGGGCGCCTCGCGGCGCGAACCGGCCGGGCCCGCCGACCCCGCGCTGGTCGAACTCGTCCTGTCCGCCGAGGCCGAACCGGAGAGCCGGGTCCGGGCGTTGCGCCTGCTCGGGCTCGCGCCCGGGCGGCCACTGCGGGTGGCCGCGGTGCGGGGCGTACCGTCCGGACCCGCGTCGGCGCCCCTGGCACGGTGCGGAGCCGCCCGTGCGGTGGTCGACGGCGTCACGGCGGTGCTGATCCAGTCCTCGGCCGAGGCCGCGTACGCCGGCCTGTCACCGGACCGCGGCACGACGGTCGGCGTCGGCGGCGCCGCAGACGCCGAGCACGCGCGTCGTTCCTGGGAACAGGCCCGCGTGGCCCTGCGCTTCGCGGAACCCGACACGGCGCCGGTCGTCCGGTACGACGCCCTGGGCAGCCTGGCGATGCTGGCCGAACTCCCGGCCCAGACCCTGCGGAGCCGCCCCGAGCTGGCGGTTGTTGAGGCGTACGCCCGACGCCCCGGCGGCGAGGCGGACTTGGCGGCGCTCGCCGCCTTCTGCCGCTCCGGCTCCCTGCGCGGCGCGGCGACCCGGCTCCACCTGCACCACAGTTCGGTCGCCGACCGGGTGGCTCGCGCCGGCGACGCGCTCGGATGGGACCTCGGCGACCCGGCGGACCGCTTCCGGGCCATGGTGGCCCTCACCCTGCGACGCCTCGCCCGCGACTGACACACCGTCAACCCCAGGTCAGTCGGGCCTGATCAGCACTTTTCGCGCCTCGCATAAGCTCCTGGAATCCCTGCCAGCCGATCTCCCGCAACGGGCAGAACACCCCGCGGCGCGGTCCCTGTCCGATGTCCAAGACCCGCATCCGTCGCGCGGACCCCGCCGCCAGCGCCGACTTCAGACCGTCGGCCCCCTCCGCGCCCACCGCGAACGCCTCAGGTTCGGGCGCCGGTTCGAGGTGTGCCGGTACGGTCAGATCCGCCCGCGCAAGGCGGCTCTGCGCCAGCATCGACACCAGTCCGTGGTCGGCGGCGAGTTCGTCCGCGAGATCCACCAGTTGCCCGACCGGTGGCTCGACTCCGGCCGGGCAACCGAGCGCGAAGGTCAGGTGCTCCTCGACCCCGCTCCTCGTACGCACCACCCGCAAGGCGCCGATTGACGCGCGGCCCGACGGGCCGACGATGACGAACCACGAGGGCTCCGGCGCCCGCGACCGTGCCACGCCGGTCAGTTCCTCGCGTGACCAGCGCAGGTTCGCCGGTTCGGCGGTGCCCCAACCGCCGGGCGCGGCCCCGGCGATGCGCCGCCACACCGCCTCGGCCCCGCCACCGAGCAGTAGTTCGTGTGCCGCCGGACGACGCGTCACAACCGTGATCAAGAGCTGCCGTTCGGGCGTGCCGCGGGCCCGGACGTCGGCTTCCGTCGCGCGCTCGGCACGCTCGGTGGCCTCTGCGAACGGCTCGGCGATCCGCTCTGCCGACTCGAAAGCCCCGTTGTGCCAGCGGAGTTCGGTCCCGGACATCCCGTCGTGGTACCCGCCCAGGCCGTCCTGTACGACCCAGCGATTGGGCAGTCTGCCCAGGACCGTCCGGGTGGGGAGTGTGAGCCGCGAATGAGGCGGCGTGACGATCTGGACGGCTCGGCCACTGAGCGCCGCGGCCCGCAGGGCGTCGGAGAGCCATGTGGTCATCGCCACCAACGGCCGGTCCTGGATGACCGCCGCCACCTTGCCGGTCAGGACGTCCACCGCCGGTTGCGCAGCGGCCCGCACGGACGCCGTCCCGACTCCCGCGACGGCGGCGGCGCCCCGGTCAGCGGCCTCGGATCCGGGCGGCCACACCGACCCGCCCAGCAGCGCGACGAGCCGGGTCGTGACCGTGCGCGCCAGCAACTCCGCGTCAGGGGCCGCGGTGGCGGCGCGTACCTCCGTCCACCACACCGGGCCGTCGACGGCGACGCCGAGCAGGCGTTCGACCTCGCCCGGAGTGTGGACCGGTAAGGGGGCCTCGACGAAGACGAGGGGCCGCCCTTCTGCGTCGGCGAGCCGGATCAGCGCGCCCTCGCCCTCGACGCCGACCAGGTTGTCGGGGCCGCCGGCCATGAGGCCCGCCACGAGGCTCCACCGGTCGGGCATGCGTTCGGTCAGGGCGATGAGATCGGTGGTCATGCGTCCTCGTACTCCGGGCAAATCCCGGTCTGGATCAGGCGGTTGGCGGACCCACGGCTGATGTACGTGCCACGCCCGGGCGGCCGCGGCGCCGGGTACACACCCGGCAACAACTGCCCCTCGGCGCGGTGGCCCGTCATGACCAGGGCCGCGGTGCCGCTCTCCCGCAACGTCGTCAGGAACGGCTCGTACATGGCCCGGGACGCGCCCGAGACCCGCCGCGCCACCACGAAGTGCAGGCCGAGATCCGCGGCCGACGGGAGGTAGGGGACGAACGCACCCAGCGGCTGCTGCCCGGCGCCGGCGAGCATGTCGTAGTCGTCGACCAGCACCACGATCCTCGGCCCCTTGAGGTCGATCGGTCCCGCGAAGACCTCCGGCGCCGGGGTGTCGTCCGGCATGCGCTTGTCCAACTCGGTGGCGACCGCGGCGGACAGCGCCGCGGCCAGGCGGGTGTTGTGCGCGTAGCCGCCGCGGTAGGGCTCGGGGACCAGGCTGTGCAGGCCGCGCCGGGGATCCATGACGGCGAAGACCAGTTCCTGGTCGGAGTGGCGTTCCATCAGGCCGCGCGCGACCAGCTTGAGCAGGTTGGTCTTGCCGCATTCGCTGTCGCCGAACACGATCAGATGCTGGTCGCGCCCGAAGAGGTCGAGCTTCACCGGCTGCATCGCGGCCTGGTCGAGGCCGATGGCGACCCGGTCGGGTTCGGTGCGGGCATTGGGGAGACCGGTGAGCGGGAGGCGGGCCGGGAGGACGCGTACGGGCGGCGCGGTGACACCGGACCAGGACCCGCGCACGGCACGTACCGCACTGTCCAGCGCATCGCCCAGATCCGCGTCGGTCGCCCGGGAGTCGATGCGCGGCAAGGCGACCTGCGCGAACAACTTGCCGTCGGTGAGCGCCCGTCCGCGCTCCTCGGGTGCGACGGTCTGCGCGAGCCGCCGGTCGATACCGCTGTCCGCCGGGTCGTTGAGCCGGAGTTCGACGCGGGTGCCGAAGTTGGACTGCGCGGCGATGCGCACGTCGTTCCAGCGCAGCATCCCGGCGACCACGTGAATGCCGTAGCCGCCGCCGTGCTTGAGCAGGTCGCCGACCGCTTCGTCGAGCTTCTCGAAGTCCTCGCGCAGCCCGCCGAATCCGTCGATCACGAGGACGATGTCCGGCGGTCCCAGGGCAGGCAGCCGCCCCTCGGCGCGCAGGCGCCGCAGGTGTTCGATCGAGTCGATTCCGTGCGCGCGGAACGCGTCCTGACGTGCGGTCAGCATGCCGCGCACCTCTTCCACGGTGCGGGAGGCCCGCTCCCGGTCCGTCCGGCCCGCGATGCCGCCGACGTGCGGAAGCCGGGACAACGACTGGAGTCCGCCGCCGACCAGGTCCAGTCCGTAGACGGCGACCTCTTCGGGCGTGTGGGTCAACGCCAGGGACAGCACCAGCGTGCGCAGCAGCGTCGTCTTGCCCGTCTGCGGCCCGCCGATCACCGCCATGTGCCCGCCCGCGCGCGTCAGCTCGACCTCCCAGCGGCCCTGCCACTGCCGGGCCGGATCGTCGAGCAGTCCGAGCGGTACACGCATTGCGTCGGCGGAACCGCCGCGCCCGGACGCCCGGTGCGCGAACTGCATGCCGCGGCGGCCCGCGGTGATCCGGTCGACCGCGTCCAGCGGCAGGTGCGCCGGCAGCGGCGGCAGCCAGATGCGCGGCACCGGCGGTGCGGCGTTCGTCAGTTGGCCGACGACCGTGGACAGCAGTGTGGGGCCCGCGGCGCGCCGCGTGGGTACGCGCTGCCGCGGCGCGTCGTCCGGTTCCGGCTCCTGGAGCGTGTTGTACGCGGGATAGGGCAGGACGGCAGGCCGCTCGTCTCGCGGCGTTTTCCGCCGCTCGGGCCCGGTCGGGCGGCCGGAGACGTACGACGCCTTGAACCGCTGGTAGATGCTGGTGTCGACCTTGAGGTAGCCGAACCCCGGGATCGGCGGGAGGTGGAAGGCGTCGGCCGTGTCCAGGACCGTGCGCGACTCCTCGGGTGAGAAGGTGCGCAGTCCCAGCCGGTAGGACAGGTAGGTGTCCAGCCCCTTGAGCCGACCGCCCTCGATGCGCTGGCTGGACAGCAACAGGTGAATGCCGATCGACCGGCCGATGCGTCCCACCGACAGGAACAGGTCGATGAAGTCCGGCTTGGCGGCCAAGAGTTCGCCGAACTCGTCGATGACCACGAAGAGATGGGGGAGCGGTGCGAGATCGGGGCGCTCGGCGCGCAGGGCGGCGTACGTCGAGATGTCCGCCACGTTTCCCGCATCCTTGAGAACCTGTTGGCGGCGCTGCACCTCTCCGGCGAGGCTGGCGTGCACGCGCTCGACGAGTCCGGCCTTGTTCTCCAGGTTGGTGATCACCCCGGCGACGTGCGGCAGCGACGCGAAGGGGGCGAAGGTGGCGCCGCCCTTGTAGTCGACCAGCACCAGGGCCAGGTCCTCGGGGGAATGCGTGGCCACCAGAGCCAGGACGAGTGTGCGCAGCAGCTCGCTCTTGCCCGAGCCGGTCGCCCCGACGCAGAGCCCGTGCGGCCCCATGCCCAGCTCCGCTGACTCCTTGAGGTCCAGCAGTACTGGCGCGTGGTCGCCGTCGAGGCCAATGGGGACGCGCAGAAAGCCCTGGGTTCCGCGGCGCGGCGTCCACAGGTGCTCGGGGTCGATCAGGGCGGCGTCCTCGATGCCGAGTTGTGCGCAGAAGTCCACCGGCCCGGACAGCGGAGCGTCGGCCGCGGCGGACTCCGGCGACAGCCGAAGCGGCGCGATCATACGCGCCAAACCCTCGGCCCCGGCCGCGGTGACCTCGTCGAACGAGCCTTCCGTACACATGGGTTCGGCACCGCGTAGGTCCTCGACGCACACCGTGTCGCCGTCAGGCCCACCGAGCGTGATGCGTACCGCCACGTGGTCCGGCTCGTGGGTGCGGTCGGCAAGCAGGTGCAGCACGGTCACGCCCATGTCGCCGAGCGGAACAGCGGCGTCGGGCCTGGGCAGTTCGGTGGCCTCCCGGCCGTGGCCGTCGTGCACCACCAGCAGTCGCTGGACGAGGTCGAGGGCGTCGCGCCGGGCGAGGCCGCGGCGCAACTCGGCGGCGAAGGCGGCACGTCGGCCGAGGTCGTCGGCGGATTCCCGGCTCAGCTCGGACAGATCGGGGGCGATCCGACGGGCCGGGACGGGACCGTCCCAGCGGTCGGGGTCCAGGGCGTGCGGGAGCCACTTGAACCACGCCCAGTCGGCGGCGCGTTCCGCCGGGCAGGCGAGTGCGAAGGCGGCGTCGTCCGGAGCGTGCGTCGCGGCGGCCTGGACCACCAGGGTGCGGGCGATGCGCAGGACTTCGTCACGCGTGCCGATCACGCTGATGTCGCCCACCCGGTCCAGCGGGACGGTGAGCGGCATGTCGGGGGTGGCGCCGAAGCGTTCGCGCAGCCCCGCGGCCTCGTTGCGCATGAACCGGTCCGGCGGCGTCAGGACGCTGCCGCTCTGCGCCTGGAGCGACAGGACGCGCACCGGCATCGCGCCGGTGCCGATGCGGACCTGGAGGAAGTCCGAGTCGTGGCGCCGTCGTTCCCACAGGCGTGCGGTGTCGTCGACGATGTCGTAGAGCGCCTCGGGCGGCGGGTGGAGCAGCCGGGCAGCCTCGCGGCGCTCGCGGTCCTCGGCGCCGAGCTCGTGCCGCAGCTCCTCCAGGTATTCGAGGTAGCGCTCACGCTGGAGGCGGCGCGTGCGCTGCGCCTTGCCGCGCTGCGAGAACACCAGGGCGGCTCCGCCGAGCAGCGCGGTGACCAGGACCAGGGCGCCGATCACCGCGAACTGGCTGCCGCGCATGACGGTCATCATCACCACCGAGCCCAACACCCCGGCCATCGGCAGCAGTTGGGTGATCGGCGAACCGGTTTTGCCCTCGGGGAGATTGGGCGGCGGCTCGATGACCTGCTCGGCGGGCTCGGGCAGCGGCCGCGTGCTGCGCGCCGGACGGTGGATCCGGCGGGTGCTCACCGGGGGCTCCGGGAGCGCGCGCCGCCGTGCGCGGACTTCGCTGACCACGTGGTCGTGACGGACGTATCCGTCGAGCGGCCGCGGG
>NZ_JBPKBH010000030.1:43476-64805 GCF_051388915.1 Yinghuangia sp. YIM S09857
CGACCGCCCGGTCCATCGCCTCCGCGGCGAGCCGCGCCGCAGCGTCGCGCGTGGCCCGGGCCAGCCGTCCCGTGTCGATGACACCTCCGACCGCGAGGCTGCGGTCGTAGGGCACTTCGACCATCGCGATGCCGCGCACCGCCAATTGCGACGCGGCGCGTTTCGCGTCGACGGCCGCGTCGGGGGAGCCCTGCACCAGGGCCACGACGGTTGTCGGCAGCATGACCGGGTCCACGGTGTCGAGCCAGTCCAGCACCAGTCTGGTCGTACGGATGCCCTCCACCGTTGTCGGTGACACCAGGACGCGGGACTGGGCGGCGCAGATCGCGAGCCGCGCGACCTCCGCGGGCAGGCTCTCGCAGTCGACCACCGTGGCGGCGAAGTGGCGGCGCAGCGCGGCCATGGCCATCCAATACGTCTTCGGCGCCAGACGGCTGCGGGTTACCAGTCCCCTGCTCCCGGGCAGCAGTCGGCCGCCGGAGAAGGGGAGCAGGTATCGGGTGACCTCCTCCAGCGGCGTGGACGCGTCGACCGCCTCCGCGAGGTCGGCGCACGACCACTGGACCTCGGTGGCGCCGAGCCGGACGGGAAGGGTACCGAGCGCGCCGTCCGCCTCCACGGCCAGGACGGAGTCGGTGCGATAGTGCCCGAGCGTCAGCGCGAGAAGTGCGGCCACCGTGGACTTGCCCGCGCCGCCCCGCACTCCGGAGACCGCGATCTGGCGTCCGGTCGTGATGGGCTGCTGGATTCGGCGCACCACGTCGGCCAGGGATGCCGCCTCGGCGGACGGGGACGAGGCCAGGCCACGCCGCAGCAGGTGGACGGCCCGCCGCGCGCGGGGGTCGCCGCGCCGGACGGGCCCCCGCATGCTGTCGAACTCGGGGGCCGTGACGGGCACGGGCGCGGGGCTGCGGCGAGACGGCAGGACCGCGGGCTCGGCCTCCTTCGGAGGTACCGGTCGGGTCAGTGCTGCCGGAGCCGCCGAGTTCGCTCCGGACGGGAAGGCCGCTCGCGGACCCGGGGGTTCCGCGGGGCCGGACGCGGGGGGCTCCAAGGCGGCGGTGATGTCGCGGAAGACGTCCTGCTGCCAGTTGCCGGGTGCGGACATGATCGGGGCCCTCCTCATCCGAAGATCGTCAGAACGTGTCCAGAAGGCGCCCGTACACTCCGAAGGCGCCGAAACAGACGGGGATCAGGGCGATGACGCCGACGGATTCGACGGCATCGAGGACGCGGCGCAGCCGGACCCGCACGTGGTCCGGCGGACGTACGACGAACGCGGCCAGTGGCAGCAGCGTCAGGACGCACAGCGCCGCGAGCGGCCGGACCGCGGGCTCGTCCGGCTGGTCGGCCCACAACACGACGAGCCGGACCGCGAGCACGGCCCCCGCGGCCAGCATCGCGGCGACCTCGACGGCGAGCGGGTACGCCCGGGACCGGCACAGCACGACGACCGTCAGCAGCACCGCCGTCGCAACAGTCCACCGGTTCACGTCGGTCAGCGCTATCCACCCTGCGACGCCGACGCTTGCGGACATGGCCACGGTGGCGAGCGCGAGCCCGCGGTGAGTCGCGGTCAGCGCGCTGTCGACCTGGTGGCGGCTCACCGCGAAGTCGCCCGACCGGCGGTCGTCCAGGCGCGTCAGCCCGGCCGCCATCAGCGCGTACCGCGGCAGGACGCCGAGTGCCACGACGGACAGGGTGCCCACGGCCACGGCTGCCCGGTGCGGGTGGTCGGTGAGCGCGAGGCCCAGCTCCCAGCCGCCGACCAAGGCGGCGACGACACCCCCGCCGACCAAGCCTCCGCGGCCGATCGGGGTGCACACGGCCGCCAGCAAGCAGACCGCAACTGCGGTCAAACCCAGGGCGGCCAGCCGCATCCGGTCGGAGTCCGTCGTCATCGACCACGCGCCTACGGCACCCGTCGCGCCGCCGAGCAGGACCAGGACGCCGCCGAGTGGACGGTTGCCCCACCGCGCGGCGGTCGCACCCAGCGCCGCAGTACCGACGGCGACGCCGACCAGCCATCCGGCGACCTTCTCGGTGCCCAGCCAGTCGCGGGCCAAGAAGGCGGTGACCAGGGCGAGGACGATCGTGGCCGTGCCCGCCGTCCAGTCGCGGACGCCGTCGTTCCAGCGCCACTGACGGCGGTCCAGGTCGTCGGCCGCCTCGTCGGTGACGTCGTGCACCACAGGGGCCGCGGGGGTCTCGCGGCGGTGTACCAGGCGCAGAACCGCGCCGTCGGCCACGTCCGCCGACGCGAGGCTGTCGTCCGGCGCCAGCACCACGCCGCGTCCGGTGACCAGGCGGCGCAACTCCGGTGTCGGGGCGCTCGGTTCCTCAAGCATGCGGATCAGGTCGGGCAGCAGCGCGCCGACCGGCTCGCGGGACGGCAGCAGCAAATCGATGCGCCGCCGCTCGCCGACCACGGTGACTCGGCTCAGGCGGACGTCGGTGGAACGCATGGTCGTGGTCACGAGGGCACTCCAAGCGGCGAGGAAGTCCGGGTTGTCGGCGGGATGTTCGGAGGCGACTGGGGGAGTGGGAACTGCGGAACGAACTGCGGCGGCGGCGAGACAGCGCCGGTCCCAGGCGCAACTTCCCGAAGCCCATTGCCCGGTGGTGCGCTCGGGGACGGCGTCCCGTTCCGCTTGTCGGCGCGCTGGTCAGCCACGAACGACCAGCCGACACACCCCGCGCCAAGCACCATCGCGAGCGCGACTCCGCCGAACACCTTGCCCAGGCCTTCCTCATGGCTGCGCCGGATCCGCAGGGACCCGAACAGCAGCGCGTCGCGCAGCCGCCGGCGCCGTACGGCCACCGATTCCAGCAACTGACTGTCGTAGTCGCGGGCCACGCCCGCCTCCTTTCCCTCGGACCGGACGACCCACACGAAGCGGCCGCCCATTGAGGGCAATCCCTCATTCTCAAGCGGCGTCGGCCGGTATCAGGGAACCGGGTGCCAGGTCGTCACGTCGGACATACTCAGGTCGGACGAAGCCTTTCCGGATTCGGTTCCCGCGGTGTCGGGCCGGGCGGAGATCATGTTCCGTCAGAAGGGGATGAAATCGCTGTGAAGTTTGACATGGGAAACCAGACGCTCACCACGCTCGCCCGTCAGTCGCAGGGATCGAGTAACGATCTCGGGACGCTGATCCGGCAGTTGCTGATGGCCGCGGAGCCGTTGGAGGGAAAGTTCACCGGTGCCGGAAAGGCCGCCTACGACGGATTCAAGGCGCGTTCGGACGAGATCACGGGGTCTTTGAACAGCGCGTTGTCCGCAATTCTAGGAGGCCAGGCGGGAATGGATCAGGCCTTCCAGGGCGGTGAACAGGAATCCGCGGACAATGCCAACCAGTCCATGGCCGCGGCCAATTTCGACGCGGCCCGCTTCGGGGCCCGCTGAACCGACGACAGGGGATACCAGTCATGGCGGCAAATGCCGATCGGCGCGGATACGACATCGGCGCGTCGGGTGAGGCGCAGGCGAACCTGCAAGGCGTCATCACGCAGTTGGAGCAGGTGATCGCCGCACGGGACGGCCAGGTCAAGTCCGCGATGGCGGATTTCCAAGCGGACGGCGTGTCCGAGCAATACCACGCCGTCGAACAGCGCTGGACCAACGCCGCGGCCGAAGTCCAGGCCATCATCGGCCTGTTGCGCACGACCCTGGAGAACAACGACATAACGGCACAGACCGCCCTTGGGCGGGCGAAGGCGGCGGTGGACGGCATCGGCTGAACTGCCGTACCGGCACCGAACCGTTGACGGGGGAGTTCCGGAGCATTCAAGTCGGCGCCAGGCACGTCGACGGCAGCAGGTCGACAGCGCGGGCAGGGGGAGAGGGAGATGTCAGGCTGGGAGATCGACGCGATCGGCGTCCAGGGGGTGCTGAACACCACGATCGAGGCCGCCGAGGAGATCGAGCCGTGGGGCGAGGGCTACGGCGGCAACCTGGAGAGCGCCATACGGTCCGCCGGAACACTGGCGTTCGCCGGCCAAGAGGTGCCCGAAGTCGGGTTGGTGGGGGCGGCATTGGCGGAATGGGCCGGGATCACGCAAGAGGACGTCGCATACGTCGCAGCCCGCGCGGGGGCGTCGCTGCAAGGTGCCTACGACGCGACGGTCGCCTATCTCGAAGGCGACCTGGAGATGGCCGCGGAGGCCCAGGGCAAGGCCCTGGAAACCCCGGAGATCGACCTGAACCCGGACCCCGACGACGGTGCCGAGCACGGCACCGTGGACGGGGGGTGAGGCGTGGGAGAGGTCCCCGATCGCGTCGATCCCACCGGAATCCCCACGTACACCGGGTACTTGGGGCAATTGGAGCTTGACCACGCCGCGCTGACCGGGGACGCCGAGGCGTTTCGCGGCATCGGCGAATCCGTGCACACCCGGTTCCAAGGGCTGGCGTCCTGCTACAAGGCCCCCGAGGCCGAGCAATTGTTCGCCACCACCGAGACCGTCATGACCCGCGCCGACTCCTTCGCCGACGAGTTGGCTACGGTCGGCGGCACGCTGTCCGAGTATTTCGAGGCGATCCGGCCGTTGGTCACGAGGCTCAACCAACTGCGGGCGGACGCCGAGGCGTTCGTGTCGGCGATCAGCGACGACGACGAGTGGACGTACGACGAGGCCAAGGTCGCCGAGAACAACGCGTACATCGCCGACATCGCCACCGTGGTCGGGCAGTTCTGGGAGGCCGAGCGCAACGCGGCCAACAAGATCCTCGCGCTGTTCTCCTGCAAGCAGTGGACCGCGGACGACGGCAGCGGCGCCGACTCCATGTACGGGTTCAAACCCGAGGACATGGCCCAGGCCCAGGAGACGCCCTGGGGTAAGACGGTCACCGAGGACCACTACTGGGACGAATTCGGCTACCACCTCAAGAGTTTCTTCTGGGACGGCATCGTCGTCGAGGGCCTCTGGGGCACGCTGACCGGGCTCGCCACGCTCGCCAACCCGCTGGACGACGACTGCGGCGCGGCCTGGGAAGGCGTCGGGAAGCTGGCGGTCGGCCTGTGCATCCTGTGGACGCCGGGATTGCTGGCGAAGGTCACCACCATGCCGGACGGCCCGCTCAAGGACTACATGGACGAAAGCCTCGTCATCACCGGGGAGTTCGGAAAATCACTGATCGCCTGGGACGACTGGAGCGAGAACCCCGGGAAGGCCGCCGGGGTCGTCACCTTCAATGTGGTGACCGCGCTCGCCTCGTTCGGCGGCGGGACCGCGGCCGAAGGGGCCGGGCTCACCGCCCGAGCGGTTTCCACGCTCGCCAAGATCGGGGAGATCGTCGACCCGATGACCTACGTCGGCAAGGGCATCGGCGCGGGCCTGCGGGGAATCGGGAGCATCGGTGAACTCACCGTCAAGCTCACTGACTTCGACGCCTTCAAGGGCATCGAGCTGCCGAACGGCGGCTTCGTCCTCCCGGACGGCACGACCCTCGTTCCGGAGCTCCCTCCGGACGGCACCGTCAAACTGCCGGACGGCTCGCTCCTGCACCCCGACGGGACACTGGAGTTCCCCGAGGGCGCCAAGCAACCGGACGACGAGGTGCCGGCCGAGATGTCCGGGGACGACTTGCGCCCCCTGGACGAGACCTCCGAGGCAGACGACGGCGACCTCGCCGATCTCCCGGACGGCACGCCGCCCGTCCATGTCCCGGCCGACACACCGCCACTCGTGGCCGTCGGTGCGGACCAGGCGCCGTACAGCACCGGGGACAACCTCGGCGACCTGCCGCCGAGCGCGGCGTTGCCGGGCACGGGCACGCCGCGGGTCCCCGGCGGAGCCACGCCGGCCGGACCGGTCGACACCTCGCCTTTCGGACCCACTCCGCAGCCTTGGCCGCGGCCGGGAACGCAGTTCGACAGTCCCGGCGGGGGGCCGGCGGACGTTCCGAGGCCCGGAGGATGGTTCGACGGTCCGAGCGGTCACACCGATCCGCCAGGCGGGCACGACCTGCCGGACGGCCGGTTGCCGACGGCCCTCGACGGCAACGGCATACCGGATGACCCGGGGCACCTAGGCGACGACCTCCCGACCGGCGGCGGAGACGGCCCACCGCCGCCGCCGCCCACGCGCCCCACACCGCCGGGACCGGCCCTGCCGGATCCGCCGCAGATCCGCGACCTGATGGGCAAGGACCTGAGCCCCGCCCACCTGATTCCGGAGATCCAGCGCGGCGTCGACGGCACTTTCGGTTCCGGGGAGTACACCGTCAGGGTCACCACAGCCAGGTCCACCGGCAACACGGTCACATGGCGTGCCGAGATCCTCGACCGCAACGGCGCCAACATCGGGCACATGGTCAGGGACTTCCATCTCGAACGCAACGACAAGATGTTCGTGAAGCACGACACCCTGTGGCTCAAGGAGAAATTCCGCGGCAAGGGGTTCGGAACGGAGTTCAGCCTGCATTTGGAGAACTGGTACCGGAGCTCGGGCGTCCAGCGGATCGAACTGCAGACGGGATCCGTGAACGGCGGCTACACCTGGGCGAAGGCCGGGTACAACTTCGAGAACTCGGGGCAGGCCGAGGGGGTATTTCGGGACTTGAGCAGGGCGCTCAAAACGATGAATCCGCCGCCCACCCGGGTGGAGTATGACGCCGTCATGGATCTGCTGAAGCGGGCGAGAGAATCGAAGTACCAAGGGGAGGGCTGCCCCTGGCCCTCGGAAATCGCCGCGATCGACGGGGGCACGGAGTTCGGAAAGCGTTTCCTCAGCCTTCCCGGGGTTGGCTGGCGAGGGGTGAAATTCCTGTGACCGGTAGTCCGGAACCGGACATCCACCCGAAGGTCGTCGCCCGGTCCCGCGAACTCACCGCCTGGATCGACGAATTCCGCGTGCGGTACGCACTGGATTTCGACCCGACGGAGGTCGGCCCGCTCCAGCGGGCCGAGTTCGACAACGGATGCCGGGCCGTCGAGGCCAAGTATTCGGAACACGTCGCCCGACGTCCAAATCGCGTCGTTCCCGTGGTGCTCTCCATCCAAGAGGCCGTAGTCCTCCTGCTCCGCCGCTTCTCCGGTCGGCTGTCCGACTCCGCCGAAGCGGCGGCATGGCAGGCACTCGCCGAAGGCGGTCCCGCCGTGGCCGCGCCGCTGCTGACCGCCGCGATCGCCGTCCAGGATGTGCGGCTCACCACGGCGGAGACCAACCTGCTCGGCGACATCTCCGCCGATCCGGCGGGGTTCTCATCGGACGCGGAATACTCCCTGGACCAGGACGACGTCGATGTCCTGTACTACTTCGACCCGTGGTCCGAGGCGTCGCACGAGGCCGCGATCACACGCGGCGGCCTCGACAACGCGATTGCGGAGGCAGCAGCCGCTCTGCCCGACGTACGCCTGGTAGGGAGGGCGTGGCGCTCGCGTGCGCAGCACCACTCGCCGGGGACGCACACGTGGGTGTACGTCGTGGTGACCGATCCGAGGGCGGACGTGGTCGGGATTCGGTCCCGGATGGCGGGCCTCGGCGGTGCCGGCGGATTCGCATACCCGGTCGAAGTGGTTGAGGAGGAACGGGATTTGCCGTTCTATCAGGTCGCGTTGCGCGCCCGGGCGAAGCGGATCTGGCCCGAGGATCCGCATGACAGAGGGATCACGACGCGGCACTGGTTGCACTGACTGCCTTGTCCGTGAACAGGCACAGGGCCGGAGCGGCGGGACCGGCTGACACCACGACGATTGCCGGTCCCGCCTTCGTGCCGCCTGGTTGAGGACGGCCCTCCCCCGTGGGCTCGGTTCGGTCTGAGGTGCCCGGCCACCGCCTCTCCGCCGGTGGGGGTGGCCGGGCGCCGATCAGCCGAACAGGGCCCGGCGCAGCACGGCGATCTCCTCGGCTCCCTCGCGCCGCGACACCTCGGCCTGGCGGGCGAGGCGGGACGCGTGGAAGGTGCCGGGGAAGAGGTGGAGTTCGACGTTCACGCCGGCGGCGAGCAGCGCCTGGGCGTAGGCGATGCCCTCGTCGCGCAGCGGGTCGAACTGCATGACCGATATGTACGCGGGCGGCAGCCCGGACAGGTCGGTGGCCCGGGCCGGGGCCGCGTACACCGGTACGTCGTCGCCGCCGCGCCGTCCGGGGCCGAGGTACGCGTCCCAACTGATCTCGGCGTTGGGCCGGTTCCAGCCCGGGGTGTCGACGAAGGCGACCATGCTGGGCGTTTCGAGGCGGTCGTCCAGCTCCGGGATGCCGAGGTACTGGAAGCACAGCGCCGGTCCGCCGCGGTCGCGGCACAGCAGGGCGAGGGCCGCGGCCAGTCCGCCGCCCGCGCTCGCGCCGTGCAGGGCGACGCGGTGCGGGTCGATGCCGAGTTCGCCGCTCGCGGCGACGACGGCGGTCAGTGCGGCGTAGCAGTCCTCCAGACCCGCGGGGTAGGGGTTCTCGGGGGCGAGCCGGTATTCGACCGACGCGACCACCACGCCCAGTGCGCGGCACAACTCCAGGCAGCCGGGGTGGTCGAGTTCCACCGAGCCGATGACGAACCCGCCGCCGTGCACGTTGAACACCAGCGGGACCGGCCCGCGTTCGCGGTTCTGCGGGGTATACAGCCGCACCGGCACGTCGGGTGCGCCCTCCGGACCGGGAACCGTGGTGTCCAGGACGTCGACGCCGGTCGTGTCGGACTCGCCGAAGAATTCGGTGAGCATCGATTCCATGCCGCGCATCGCGACGAGGTCGGTCAGCGGGGTACCGGGCATCATCGCCACCGCGGCGGCGACCTCGGGGTCCAGGGCGTACGCCATGTGTCACCTCGACTGCTGGGAGGGAAGCCCGTCGGAGGGTTTGCCCGCCGGGGGGGGGTGGGAGCGGCCCAAGGCAGAGGGGGAGCCTTGGGCCCGATGCGATCCTCCCGCGGACCGCGTCGTGGACGCAGCCGCCATGCGTCGGCACATCGGCACGGTTGGGCCGACACGCGTTCGGTCACCCGGATCGTACGGCCGTGCCCGTTCGCCTTCGCGCGCCGGTAACCCTCTCGAATCTATGGAAAACCATCCAAAGGGCTGCCGCTGTCACGGCGAATACCGGAATCCATACGACACGTTGGAGCACCCAGACCGCATGATCGGGCGCGGTGTGCAGCCCGGGGAGGGCACCCGCGGCGCGCAGGGAGACCGTGACGGTCATCATCGCCGTCTGGTGCCACAGGAACACCGTCATCGCGGACAGGTTCGCGAGCGCGACCACCGCCCACAGCCCGGGGCGCCGCCGCATGACGCGGGCGAGCGGTTCACGGACGAGCATCGCGGCGCCGACCTGGGCGAGTCCGAAGCAGACCGCCGCGAGCGTCGGCGGGTTGAGGTTGGACACCGCGACCCCGGGCACGCCGACCATGCTCGCGGGATAGCCCGCGGTCAGGACGAGCACGACAGTTGCCACCGCGCCGCCTCCGAGCAGGCCGTACGCGGTACTCCGCCGCGCGAACGCGCCGTGCGCCCACGCGACTCCGAGGTAGTACGGCACCAGCCAGCCGACCAGAATGTTGGTCCACCCGAGCCACGACGGGCCGTCGCCCGCGAAGCGGCCCGCGTCCACGGCCGCGACGAGGCCGACGAGCAGAGCGAGTCCGTACCAGCGGGTGCGCCGCCAGAGCGCGGCGACCGCGGGGGTGAGCGCTGTGAGTGCGGCGTACACGACCAGGAACCACAAGGGGCTGAAGACCAGCTTGACCATGCTGCGCAGGGTCCCGAGGTCCAGCCCTGCCCAGGTCAGGACGCTGACCGCGGCCGCCCAGACGCCGAGCAGCACGACCGCCGGTCTGAACAGGCGGGCCAAGCGGGTGCGCAGCCAGGTGCCGTACGGGACCTTCGAGCCGCGCAGGCCGATTGCCCCGGAGTAGCCGCCGACCAGGAAGAACACCGCTAGCGTCTGCAACACCCAGCTCACCGGGGTGAGGGCGGGCTGCTCGGAGAGGGGACTGCGCACGCCCAGGCCGTCCCCGGTGTCGACGAACGCGGTCACGAGCCAGTGCCCGAGCACGACGCCGACGATGGCCATCGCGCGCAGAGCGTCGGCTGCCCGGTCGCGGTGCGGCGGGGTGACCGCGTCGACCCGACGCGTCCGTTCCGACCAACTCTCTTTGACGGCACGGCCTTTCTCAACGATGCCCGGCACGACCGACCTCCGCTTCCCGCCCGAGTGCGATCAGGGCGAGGTTCCGCAGCGCGGCGGTGCCCGGTTTGAAGTAGTCGCTGTGGCCGACCGATCCCGCGTCGAAGATGCGCGCCCCGTAGCCCCGGGACACCGGATCGGCGCCGAATCCGAACCCCAACAGGCGGGCGTGCGGGACGAGTTGGATCCAGTCGCGGGAGCCGCGTCCGGCCCAGGCCCGGGCCGAGGTGTGGAGGTCCCCGACGTCGTCGACCCCCGTCCCAGGGCTGCCGAAGAACACGATGTCGTCCACCGACGGCCCGTCCGCTGCCTTCGCGCACACAACGGACCCGTAGCTGTGGCAGAGCAGGCCGATCGGCGCGGAGGGATTCAGCGTGCGGAGCTCCGCGACCAGCCCTTCGAGGCGGCGCGCACCGCCGACGGCACGGTCGTCCGTGAGGATGGCGGTGCTCAGCGAGGCGGGGGCGGCGTATCCGAGCCACGCGACGACGGCCACCCGTACGTCGGGCGCCTCGGCCCGCATCTGCTCGGCCAACGCCGATGCCGAGCCTCCCGCGAACTTCCGCGAGTCGAAGTTCGTCACACGCCCGTCGGCTCCCGGCACCACCACCGCGATCCGATCGGCGCGGGCCAGATCCCCGAGCACCTCGACAACCCGCCCCGACCCGCGCGCGTCAAAGGCCAGGAACTGCCGCCCAGGGGCCAGCAGTTGGCCCAGCGACTCGCGCATGTCGCGGTCGTGCGCACGCCGAGCGGTGTCGTACGCCCGACCGATGTCCTCCCGCACCGCGCCGTACCGCGCGCTCAGGTCGACTCCGAACGGAACCGCGCGTGGTGCGGCGTACGGATCACCCGCCGGCGCCGCGGCCGTCGTCAGCGCGACGGCCGCCGCCGCCAAGGCCGCGGCCAACGCGGTACGAACCCGCCGACGTGCCCGCCGCATACGAATCCTCCCTGTTCAGCGTTGTGGTGACTGCTGATCAGGAAGCTATGGACCGCACTCTGTAGCCTGAATCGCCCCAAGGAGCCGTCCACCCACGTAGTACCGCGGTATGACGGGGGTGAGAAGGGACATGCCCTTCCACGCCCGACCACGGGATGGTGGAACACGCCGATACAAGTGACCTTGAAGCACGCGCAGTTCGCCTCGACACGGTGTGGCCGGTTCGGCCTCAGGGCCGACGGTCCGGGGCAGCAGGCGTGCCCGGTGGATGGCGGTGGCGAGCGCATTCCGGTTCGACGGCCGAGTTGCTGAGCCGCGCGTGCAGGCGGTCGCCCTCAGGCACTCGTCGATGCCCTGGGGCAACCGCCCGTCATGGGTGTCACACGTGAAGCTTCGTGAATGCCAGGAGCAATTCCGCGGTCCGGTCCGGGACTTCGAGGATGGGAGAGTGGCCGGTGTCGGGGATGGCGGTGATCGCCGCGTCGGGGACTGCCCGGTAGTCCTCGAAGGAGGCGGGGCTCCAGCGGCGGTCCAGGTCGCCATAGATGACGTGCAGGGGCTTTCCGAGGTGCTTCAGGCGGTCCGGGACGGGGCCTTCGGCGAGGTAAGCGGTCGACGCCTGGAGTGTTCCGGCGAAGGCGTGCAGCGGGGTCTCGCGGACCTCGTCGACCATGTGCCGGGGGAGTTCGTAGCCCTCGGTGAAGCCGGTGGCGGCGAGTTGGCGGATTTGGGCGTCGGTCGGGGGCCACTGCGCCGGGTCGATGGCGAGGGCGTCCGGCGCGGTGTAGGCGTGCAGGCCCGGGCCCGTGTTGACGAGGGCGAGGCCGCCGACGAGGTCGGGGCGGTGCTCGGTGAGGGCGGTGGCGGTGTAGCCGCCGCTGGAGTGGCCGACGGCGGTGACCCGGGTGATGCCGAGGCGGTCGAGAGCGGCGGCGACGGTGCGGCCTTGCCGCGGTACGGCGTACCCCTGCCGGTCCGCCGGCTTGGCCGAGCGCCCGTGGCCCAGCAGGTCGATGCGGATCACGTGGTGGGACGCGGTGAGCAGCGGGACCAGGAGGTCCCACGAGGTGGTCGACGCCGCCGAGCCGTGGATGAGCAGCAGGGCGGGGGCGTCGCACGGGCCGTCCTGGCAGATGTGGATGTCGCCGGCGTCCAGCGGCAGGATCGTGTGTTCGGTGGAGGGAGTCATGTGCTCAGCCTGTGCGCCGCGGGTGGGGTGTGGATTGGACAAATGTTCCCCGGGCGGAGCCGCGTAGCATCGGAGTATGCGGTCAACCGCCAGCGCACCGGATCGATCGGCGGCCTGGGAGGTCGCGCGGCCGTCGCGGCCCAGTCGGCTCGCCGGTGTCGACATGGCCGGGTTCCGCATCCCGTTCACCCCGGCGGACGGCCTGCGCATAATCCCGCATCCGGCCGTGACCCTGATCGTGGAGTTCGGTGCCGGCGCCTACGTCCTGGACGACGGCACCGGACGCCGCCGCCGGGGCAGCGCCCTCGCCGGACCGGGGCTCGGCCTCGGGGGCAACGTGCGTGCGTGGGGCGGGGACGTCTCGTGTGTGCAGGTACGCCTGTCGCCGACCGTCGCCCACGCGGTTCTCGGCATCTCCGCCGCCGATTTGGCCGGTGCTGCGGTGTTGCCGCTCGGTGACCTGTGGGGGCGGGAAGCGGCCCGCATCAGTGAGCGGTTGGACGAGGCCAAGTCGTGGGCGGAACGGTTCGCGCTGCTGGATTCCGCGCTCACGCAACGGAGCTCGGTACCCGGGCGGGTGGACCCGGAGGTCGCCTGGGCCTGGCGCCGGACGACGGCCGCCGACGGCCTCCTCCGAGTCGAGGATCTGGCGTCCGAACTCGGTTGGAGCCGCAAGCGGTTGTGGTCCCGGTTCACCGCGCAGATCGGCATGTCTCCCAAGAGCGCCGCGAAGCTGGTCCGCTTCGATCGCGCCGCGCACCGCCTGGTCGCCGGCGAGCGCGCGGCCGAAGTTGCCGCGGAGAGCGGCTACTTCGACCAGTCCCACCTGCACCGCGACGTCATGGGCTTCACCGGGGCGACCCCGGCGGCGGTCGTCGACGAGCCGTTCCTGACCGTCGACGACATCGCGTGGCCGACGACGGCGCGGCGGGTGACGGCACCGTCGGCCACGGCGCGGCGGGCGACGGCGCGGGCGGCCACGACGCGGCGTCACTCCCCGGGCCGCACGAGCCCCGTCTCGTACGCGTAGACGACCGCCTGCGCCCGGTCCCGCACGCCCAGCTTCATCAGGATGCGGCTGACATGCGTCTTCACCGTCTGCTCCGCGACGATCAGCTCCTGCGCGATCTCCGTGTTGGACCGGCCGCGCGCCACGAGCGTCAGCACCTCGGTCTCGCGGTCGGTCAGCCCCTCGACGCGCTCGCGCTGCGGGGCGCGCGGGCCGCCCAGGCGGGCGAACTCGGCGATCAGGCGGCGCGTGATGCCGGGCGAGATCAGCGCGTCCCCGGCCGCGACCACCCGTACCGCTTCGGCCAGTTCGCCCGCCGAGGCGTCCTTGAGCAGGAATCCGCTCGCGCCCGCGCGCAATGCCTCGTAGACGTAGTCGTCGAGGTCGAACGTGGTCAGCACCAGCACCTTCGTCGCGCTCGACGCCGCGGTGATCCGCCGCGTCGCCGCCAGGCCGTCGAGGACGGGCATGCGTACGTCCATCAGGACCACATCCGGCGCCAGTTCGGCCGCCCGGTGCACCGCGACCTCGCCGTTCTCCGCCGTCCCGACGACCTCGATGTCCGGCTGCGCGCCCAACAGGACGCCGAACCCCTCCCGCACCATGGCCTGGTCGTCGGCGAGCAGGACCGTGATGTTCATGCCCCCACCTCGCCGCGCCCGGCGGCCGCGTGCGTGCGACGCAGCCCCCCGATGATCCGCTCGTCGCTCATGTGTCCTCCGTGAGGGGCAGCGACGCGTGCACCGCGAAGCCGCCGTCGGGTTCGGGGGCGGCCGTGAAGGTGCCGCCGAGGGAAGTGGCGCGTTCTCGCATGCCGGGCAGCCCGTGGCCGCCGCCGGTGCCGGCGGCGTCGTCCGACGCGGGTGCGCCCGCCGGCGGGGCGTCGTTGCGTACGACAACCCGCAGTTCGTCGTCCGTCGGCGCGACCGATACGCGAACTGCCGCCCCCGGCGCGTGCTTCAGGGCGTTGCTCAGCGCCTCCTGCACGATCCGGTACGCCGCCAGGCCCACGGCGGGCGGGAGGTCGCGGTCCGGCCGGTCCACCTCCGCGGTCACGTCCGTCCCGGTGCCGCACGCGTTGTCGACCAGTTCCGCGATGCGGTCCAGGTCCGGCTGCGGGGCCGTGAGCGGTGCGGACGACTCCTCGCGCAGCACGCCCAGGATGCGCCGCAGGTCGGCCAGGCCCGCGAGGGCGTTGGCCCGGATGTCCGCGAAGCTCTTGGCCAGCACCGGATCCGGGTCCGGCACGCGGTACGGCGCCGCCTCCGCCTGGATCGCGATCACCGACATGTGGTGCGCCACGACGTCGTGCATCTCGCGTGCGATGCGCTGCCGCTCCGCCAGCACCGCCCGCTCCTCGCGGTGCATCTCCTCGCGCTGCTCCAGCTCGCGCGCGCCCGAGCGGCGCACCCGTACGTTGTACCCGGCCAGCAGCGGCACCAGCACGAGGATCGCCGCGACGAAGCCCGACTGCTGGTCGATGCCCCAGGCCGGGGCGATCGTCACCACGGCGACGCCGATGGTGATGTGCCGCTCACAGCGCACCGCGACCGTGTAGAGGATCGCCAGCAGCACGATCACGCCGCCCGCGAGGTACTGGTTGCCCTCCCAGTTCCGGTCCGCGGTCCACAGCGTCGCCAGTATGGACATGCGCCACGCACCCAGGGGGTGCCAGTGCCGCAGGATCAGCGGCACCGACAGGGCCGCCGCGGTCAGGATCAGGAAGTTGGGCGAATACTTGGGCACGTTGTCGATCAGGTACGTCGACGTGCTCGCGAGTACGATCAGCGCGGTCAGCACGTCCAGGGCGAGGCTCGCGGTCCGCGAGGACACCCGGCGGAACGGCCACCTCCGGCGCAGGCCCGGCGACCAGCCGCGCGGCTCCCACGGGTCGGCCGTACCGCGCCACAGCGCCGCCACCAGGGGGCGCAGCACGCGCCCGACCTGGGCCATGACGCTGTCTCTGATGTCCCGGACGTGCATCTGCCCCACGCTACGGGCCGCGGCCGGACCGGGCGTCACACCCGGGTACGCGACGGACCCCCTACCCGGGTAGGGGGTCCGTCACGTACCGGCGGCCGTCCGTCGGTCCGGCCGCTTGACTGTCCGCCACCGATTGGCAGAGGGGCTCGGCGGCCTGCCTGGACCCGCCGAGCCGCTCGACCGTCAGTCCCCGACCGGCGTCAGCCAGTGCGCGTACCGCTCGTCCGTCCCCGTGACCGCTGCCAGGTACGCCGCCTGGATCTTCGTCGCCACCGGCCCGACCCCGATCTCGCGGTCGTCCATCTCCCGCACCGGCACGACCTCCGACGCGGTCCCGCACAGGAACAGCTCGTCCGCCGTGTAGAGGTCGCTGCGCAGCAGGTTCTCCACGCGCGTCTCCAGGCCCAGGTCGGCCGCGAGGGTCAGCACGGTGTCCATGGTCAGGCCGCGCAGCGCCCCGGCGTACGCGGGCGGCGTGCAGAGCACCCCGTCCCGCACCGCGAAGACGTTGGCGGCGCTGCACTCGCTGACGAAGCCGTCGGCCGAGAGCAGCACGCCCTCGTCGTATCCGGCCGTGACGGCCTCGGTCTTGGCGAGGGTCGCGTTGAGGTATCCGGCGGTGGCCTTCGCCGCGGGCGGAAGCGCGTTGGGGTCGTTGCGGCGCCACGAGCAGGTCTTGAGGCGGATGCCGCGCGTCGCCGCGTCCTCGCCGAGGTACGCGCCCCACTGCCAGGCCGCGATCGACACGCTCACCGGCGAGTCGGGGCGGATCAGCGGGCCCATGTCGCCGTATCCGAGGTGGGCGAGGTGCCGCAGGTAGCAGGAGTCCAGGCCGTTCGCGCGCACGAGCTCCAGCGTCGCGGCGCGCAGCACGGAGGTGTCGTACGGGATGCGCATGCCCAGGATCCGCGCGCTCGCCGCCAGCCGCTTGAGATGGTCGTCGAGCCGGAACACAGCGGGGCCCTGCGGTGTCGGGTAGGCGCGGGTGCCCTCCAGGACGCCCGTGCCGTAGTGCAGGCCGTGCGTGAGCACATGGACCTTGGCGTCGCCCCAGGGCACGAGCCCGCCGTCCATCCAGATCCAGTCCGCCTCGGGCAGTGCCACCATCGCCTCCACGCGTCATCCGAAGTGGATCAATAAAGGCACGCCTAATGTGCCACTTATGAAGTGGCACATTAGATGTGTTCTCACTGATCCACTAGAGGGATTCCGCAGAATGGGACGCCCGGACCGCCGAACCCACGGCCGGTTCCTCCGTGCCGACCAGGTCCGCGCAGGCGAGCGGCAGTTCCACGACGACGGCCAGACCCTTGCCGGGCTCGGTCTCGACGCGTACCTCGCCCCCGTGCGCCGCGACCGCCGCGCTCACCACGGCCATCCCGAGCCCGCTGCCCGGCTTCCCTCCGCCGGCCGCGCCGGAAGTCTCCTGCGCGGCGCGGAAGAAGCGGTCGAAGATGCGGTCGGCGTCCTCGGTACGCATGCCGGGCCCGTCGTCGCGCACCGTGAGCACGGCCCGGCGGCCCCCAACGGCACCGGCCGGCGACTCCGGCGCGGCTCCGGACGCGGCAACCCCGGAAACATCAACCCCGGACACGGCCGCCCCGGATATGGCCGCCCCGGACACACCAGCCGCGGGCACCGCTGCTTCCGAGACCGACACCCACACACCCGCCGACTCCGGAGTGTGCACCCGCACGTTCGTCAGCAGATTGCCCACGATCTGCCGCAGCAGCGCCTCGTCCGCGAGCACGTCGCAGCGCTCCGCTACCTCCAGCAGCACCCGCCGGCCCGGTTGCTGCGCCCGCAGATCCGCCGCGGCCTCACGGACCACGCGCGTCAGGTCCACAGCCCGCGGCCGGAGCTGCGGCCGCTGGTCGAGCCTTGCCAGCGCCAGCAGTTCGTCCACGAGCCTCGCCATGCGCTCGGTCTCCGCGCTCATCCGGGTGAGCGCCCGCGTGCGTTCGTCCTCGTCGGCGAGCATGCCCCGCTCGTACAACTGGAGGTAGCCGCGAATCGCCGCGAGCGGGGTGCGCAGTTCGTGCGACGCGTCGGCGACGAACCGCTTGAGGTGCACCGCCGCGTGCTCGCGCGTCTCGAACGCCGACTCCACCTGCTGGAGCATCGCGTTCAGCGCGGTCCGCAGTTGCTCCACCTCGCGGAACGTCTTCTGTCGCGGGGCCACCCGCCGCGACAGGTTGGGTCGGTCCGGACCGCCCTCCGCGATGCCGGACGCCGTCTCGACCATGTCCTCCAGCGGCCGCAGCCGCCAGCGCGCCCCGAAGTAGATGAACGTGCCGAGCAGCACCACCAGCACGCCGCCGACCACGAGTTCGAGGTGCACGACCTTGAGCACCACGTCGTCGACCTCGTCGGTGGGCTGGGCGAGCACGAGGAAGTTGCCGTCGTCGAGCGCGGCGGTGACCGTCCGATAGCCCTCGCCGCCGAGTGTGATGTCGCGCGGCCCCCGGTCCGTCGCCAGGTCCTGGGACCCGCGGACCGCCGCCGCCAGGGCGCGCTGCACCGGCTCCGGCTCGCCCGAACCGAACGGGATCACCGTGCCGTTCGCGTCGACGAGGGTGAAGACGTTGCCGTGCAGGATCACCGACTGCATGCCCGCGCGCAGCAGGGCGGTGTCCTGCAACAGCATCGAGATTCCCTCGGCCGTCATCGGCGACTGCTCGATGCCGTCGCGCCCCATGTCCAGGTCGTCGTCGATGCCGGACGTCAGGTAGTGCCGGATCCCCATGACGCTGAAGCAGATCAACACGACCAGGCCCATGGTCAGGACCACCGTGCTGCTGATCGCCAGTTTCGCGACCATCGGGATGGCGTGCGGGAACGGTCGCCGCCGTTCCCCGCGCCGCCGCCTCACGCCGGAGCCACCGGGCGCAGCCCGTACCCCACCCCGCGCCGCGTCACGATGAGGGGCGGCTCGTTTGGCGCCAACGGGTCCAGCTTGCGGCGCAGATAACTGATGTACGTCTCGACCACCGTCGAGTCCGGGGCGTGCTCGTACCGCCACACCTCGCGCAGCAACTGCTCCTTCGGCACGATGCGGTCCCCGTGCCGCATCAGGTGCCGCAGCAGCGCGAACTCGGTCGGCGTCAGGTCGGCGTCCCGCCCGCCGCGCCGCGCGGTGTACGTCGCCTCGTCCAACTCCAGCCCGCCGTGCCGGAGTACGGGCGGGCGCGGGGCGGGTGGCGCGGCCGGGTCGGCGACTTGCCGGGTGCGCCGCAGCACCGCCCGGGTGCGGGCGACCAGTTCGTCCACGTTGAAGGGCTTGGTGATGTAGTCGTCACCGCCCAGCGTCAACCCCTTGACCACGTCGGCAGGTGCGTCCCGGGCGGTGAGGAACACGACGGCGACGTCCGGTCGTTCCTCGCGCAGGACCCGGCAGACCTGGCGGCCGTCGCCGTCCGGCAGCGCGATGTCCAGCAGCACCGCGTCCGGACGCACCGCGCGCGCCTGCTCCAGCGCCGACCGCACGGTGTCCGCGGTCGCCACCTCGAAGCCGTGGAACCGCAAGGTGATCGCCAGGACGTCTGCGATGCTCGGTTCGTCCTCGACGATGAGGACCGTTGCCCCCGCCTGTGCCCGACTGGTGGTCATTGACCCAGTATCGGGCGGCAGTTTGCGGAACTGCCCGGGAACGCCTGTGAGCTTCCTGTGAGTCTGCCCCCGCCCCGCGAACCGCCCCCGCCCGACGGCGGACGGTGGGCCCACGACAGGTGTACTGCGGAAGGGGAACGACATGGCGGCGTGGGCGCGGTGGTGCCTCCGGCACCGGTGGGCGGTGGTGCTGCTCTGGGTGGCCGCCCTGTTCGGCACGGTCGGGGCGAGCGTGGTGGCGGGCAGCGCGTACTCGAACGTCTTCAGCCTGCCCGGCACCGGCTCGTCGGCGGCGTACGACCGGATGAGCGAGGCCTTCCCGGACCGCTCGGGCGACGTCGACACCATCGTGTGGCAGGTCGACGAGGGCCGCTCGGTCCACGACCCCGCGGTGCGCGAACGCATGTCGGCCGCCCTCGCCGACATCTCCCGCATGCCCGATGTGGGCCGGGTGGTTGGCCCGTACGAGCCCGACGGCGCCACACAGGTCAGCGCGGACGGCCGCATCGCCTACGCCCAGGTGACGTTCATCCACCAGGTGTACGAACTCGACGCGCACAACACCGAGAAGGTCATCGACCGCGCCGAGGACGCGCGCACCGACGGGCTCAAGGTCGAACTCGGCGGCCAGGCCATCGCGTTCGCCCAGCAGCCGCCGACCGGACTGGCCGAGGTGGTCGGGTTCCTGGCCGCCGGGGTGATCCTGTTCTTCGCGTTCGGCTCGCTGTTCGCGATGCTTCTCCCGCTGCTCAACGGCGTGTTCGCGGTCGGCACCGGCTTCGCCGGGATCATGCTGCTCAGCCACGTCGTCGACATTCCCGACGTGGCGTCGCTGCTCGGCAGTCTGATCGGCCTCGGCGTCGCGATCGACTACGCGCTGTTCATCGTGACGCGGCACCGCAACGGCCTCAAGGCCGGCCTCACCCCCGAGGAGGCCGCGGTACGCGCACTCGACACCTCGGGCCGCGCGGTCCTCTTCGCGGGCGGCACCGTATGCGCGGCGCTGCTCTCGTTGTTCGCGGTGGACATCGGGTTCCTCAACGGCATCGCCATCGCCACCACGCTGATCGTCCTGCTGAGCGTGCTCGCCGCCGCGACGCTGCTGCCCGCCGTGCTCGGCTTCCTCGGGCCGCGCACCCTCAGCCGCCGCGAACGCCGGGAGCTCGCCGCGACGATCGCCGCCGGTGAGGCGCCGAAGCCGGGCGACGAGGAGGCGGGACGTCGCGCGGTGCGGTGGGCCGGCTGGATCCAACGCCGCCCGCGTCTGCTGGGCGCGGTGGCCGTCGCGGTGATGGCGGCGCTCACGATCCCGGTCTTCTCGCTGCGCCTCGGCGCCAACGACCAGGGGAACCAGCCCACTTCGCAGACCGTGCGGCAGGCCTACGATCTGCTCGCGGACGGCTTCGGTCCGGGCTTCAACGGACCGCTGCTGATGGTGGCGGAGCTCAACGGCGAGGGCGACCGGCAGGCGCTGGACACCCTGGTCGAGGACGTGCGCCGCACCCCCGGCGTGGTCCGCGCCGTCGAAATGCCGGTTCCCGCCGACCTGTCCGGGCTCGCCGCGTCGACCCGGGTGATCGAGGTCGTGCCGACGACCTCGCCGCAGGCCGAGGCCACCGACAGGCTGATCGACCGGCTCCGCGACCACACCGTTCCGGACGCCGCCGAGGGCACCACCCTGAAGGTGCACATCGGCGGGGACACCGCGGTGCAGAAGGACTTCGCGGCGGTGATCGGAGACCGCCTCCCGGCCTTCATCGCGCTGATCATCGGGCTGGGCGCGCTGCTGATGCTGGTCGCGTTCCGCAGCCTGCTGGTCCCGCTGACCTCCGCGGTGATGAACCTGCTCGCCGCGGGAGCGTCGTTCGGCCTGCTGGTGATGGTGTTCCAGTGGGGCTGGGGCATGGACCTGCTGGGCCTCGGCAAGGAGGGGCCGATCGTGTCCTTCCTGCCGGTGATCATGCTGCCGCTGCTGTTCGGGCTGTCGATGGACTACCAGGTGTTCCTGGTCAGCCGCATGCACGAGGAGTGGGTGCACACGCGCGACAACTCCCGTGCGGTGCGCACCGGCCAGGCGGCGACCGGACGCGTCATCAACTGCGCGGCGCTCATCATGATCTTCGTGTTCAGCTCGTTCGTGCTGAGCGGGGACCGCGAGGGCATGATGGCGGGGCTCGGGCTCGCTGGGGCGGTCGCGCTGGACGCCTTCCTGCTGCGCATGGTCCTGGTGCCCGCGGTCATGCACCTGTTCGGCAGTGCGAACTGGTGGCTGCCCAAGTGGCTCGACCGCCGTCTGCCGCACCTGGCCGTGGACCCGCCGGACAAGCCCGTCGAGCCGGTGCGTGTGCCGGTCGGCGCGGACCGGTGAGCGCCCTGTGCTCGGGCAGTGGGACTGGGGCTGAGCACGACTGAGCACGACTGAGCACGATTGAGGAGCATGTGCCGAGTGCCGTGACCGGGACGGCCGCCGGACC
>NZ_JBPKBH010000030.1:64949-75603 GCF_051388915.1 Yinghuangia sp. YIM S09857
GCGTCAGCGCCGCCTGGCGCGGTGTTCGGCCCAGGCCGTGGCGAGCATGTCGACGCCCTCCGACAGGACCGGCTCCGGCCAGCCGAAGCTGAGCCGGATCCGGTCCGCGGCGGCGGTGCCGCCCGGTGGGCCGAACACCGCGCCCGGGGACACCGCCACGCCGTGCCGCCGCGCGGTGTCGGCGAAGGCCTCGCCGTCGGCGCCCGGGAGGCGTACCCACAGCGACATGCCGCCGGCGGGCCGGGACCAGGACCAGTCCGGCAGTTCGGCGGCGAGCCGCGCGGACAGGTGGTCGCGGCGCACCCGCAGGTCTCGTCGCCAGGCGTCGCGTCGCGCGGCCGCGCCCGGGTCGGCGAGCAGCGCGACGGCCAGCCGCTGGTCGAGGGCCGAGGTGGCGAGGTCGGTACGCCGCTTCGCCTGCACGAAGCGCGCGAACACCGGCTCGTGGGCGGCGATCCACCCCACCCGCAGGCCGCCCCAGATCGACTTGGACAGCGAGCCCAGGCACACCGTGTGCTCGGGGGCATAGGCCGCCGCCGACGGGACATGCGGCGGCGGTCCTTCGGTGAGCACCAGGTCGGCCAGCGAGCGGTCCTCGACCAGGAGGGTGCCGGTCTCCCGGGCGACCGCGGCCACCGCGCGCACCCGCCGGTCCGCGGCCACCGTGCCGGTCGGGTTGTGTACGGGCATGGTGAACGCGTAGGCCGGGCGGTGCCGTTCGACCGCATCGGCGAAGGCGTCGGGGGACCAGCCGTAGCGGTCCCCGGGCACGATCACCGGCACGCCGCCGAACCGCTCGACCGCCGCGAGCAGTCCGGGGTACGTCACCTGTTCGACCAGCACCCGGTCGCCCGGGGCGAGCAGCGTGTCCGCGGTCAGGTGAAGCGCCTGCTGCGCGCCGGCGACGACGAGCAGCCGATCGGGCCCGTAACCGGGCGGGGCGGTGCCCTCGGCCAGGAGTTCGCGCAGCCGGGTCTCGCCGAGCAGGCCGTAGCCGTCGGCGGGGTGCACGTCGAGCAGGTCCTCGACGGTGAGGTCCAGGCGCGGCAGCAGCGAAGCGTCCGGCACCACGGACTTCGCGAGGTCGACGACGACCGTGCCCTCGCGGATCCAGCGGCTGAAGATCGGCTCGGGAGCGCCGGCCGCGGCGTCGCTGGACCCGCCGGTCGAACCGCCGGTCGAACCGCCGCTCGGGGCGACGGCCGGGGCGTCGTCCGACGCGGAGGAGCCCGTGGGGGATCCGCCGACCGCATCGGAGCGCACGTACGTCCCGCTGCCGTGCCGCCGCTCCACCAACCCGTCCGCCGCCAATTGGTCGAGGGCGGACGCGACGGTGCCGCGGCTCATGCCGAGGGCCGCACCGAGCGCGCGTTCGGAGGGCAGCCGGGTGTCGGCCAGGAGATCGCCCGAACGGACCAGTGAGGCCAGCGCGTCGGCCAGCCGCTCGCCACGCGACCGGCGCTCGTTGCGGCGGGGCCGCCGCAGCCGCTCGCCGACGAGCATGGCGAACCGTTCGACGTCCACGCCTGCCACTCCTTCTCCGGTGCCGCCGCGCGTTGGGCGCGACGGGTCCAGTCTGTGGCAGGCGGGCCCGCTCAGGGTGCGCCGGGTGCGCCGCCGGGCCGATCCTCCGCCTCGTCGCTGACGTCCACGAAGAACCCGGTCATCTGCACGGGTTCGCCTGCCGCGTCCAGGGTGATCTCGCCCACCACGGCCACGGTGCGCACCGTGCCGTCGGCGAGGAGGAGGCGGTGGCGCGAGGTGAAGGGCTCGCCGTCCAGCCGGGCTCCGGTGAAGACCTCGGGCCGGGCCTCGGCGGCCCCGCCGTCCGCGGTGTCCTCCGGATGGCGCAGCCCGAGGACCAGGTCGGTGCTGGGCCGCACGCTGTCCGGCGCGAGGCCGAGGATGCGGTAGGTCTCGGGCGACCACCACCACGCGTCCGTACGCAGGTTCCAGGTGTAGGAGCCGGTCGCCGTGCCGGTGTCGGCGTCCAGGGCCGGGACGACGCGGCGCGGCACCGGCAGGATCTCGGTGAGCCCGGTGACCTCCAGGAGGCGGACCACGCGCGGTCCGGCCGCCAGCAGGTCGAGGCCGCCGCCGGCCTCCTGGGCGTGGCGGCGTACCCGTAAGAGCATGTGGATGCCGCTGGAGTCCATGAACTCGACGGATCCGAGGTCGACCTCGATCCGCACGCGCCCGCCCGCGATCTGCCGGACCATCAGGTCCTCGATGCGCGGTCCGCTGTCCATGTCGATCTCGCCGCCCACGTGCACGCGTGCGCGGTCGGGTGCGGGGACGGTGACCCGCACCGTGAACAGGGGCGGGTTGGAGCCCGTGGTCACCAGGGCCTCCTCAGGTGTGTACCGGTGCGTTCTCGTGCCGGGCGTCGGTGTGCCGAAGGCGTTCGGCGCGCCCGGGCCGGGCGGCGGGCGGATGGTCGGGACGGACGGACCTGTGGCGGCAGGCTTGGTGACGGGCCCGATGCTACGCCTGATCCGCGCCGCACAGATGTAGTTCGCACACGGTTCCTCAGCCATTCCCGGCGAGTTCGGCGGATATGGCCCGTCGGGACCGGCCGCCTCCCTCCTTCCTGAGGGAAATATCCCATCTAATGGTCTGTCTTTTGTGAAAAAGCACAGAAATCGGGCAATGATTTCCCTTCGGGGCTTCCCAGAGCCCCGACGGCCGACCGCGGCCGGGGCAGCGACACCCGTCCCGGCGCGTCCGCCGTCCTGGCTCCTCCGGGGAGGTCGGACTTGTCCGTGCAACACCGTGCGCCCCGCTTCGGGGTGTTGCGCACGAAACCGGTGGACGCGATCCTCGCGGAGAGCGGCCACGGCGGCGTGGACGGTTCCGAAGGCACCGGCCTGAAGCGGACCATGGGCCTGCTGACCCTGACCTTCTTCAGCGTCGGCGCCACCCTCGGCACCGGCATCTTCGTGGTGCTCAGCGAGGCGGTGCCCAAGGCCGGGCCCGCCGTCATGCTGTCGTTCGTACTCGCGGCGATCACCGCGCTCTTCTCCGCCCTGTCGTACGCGGAACTCGCCGGCACCATCCCGGTCTCCGGCTCCTCCTACTCCTACGCTTACGCCACCCTCGGCGAGGGCATCGCCTGGGTCTGCGGCTGGTGCCTCCTCCTCGAATACGGCGTGTCCATCTCCGCCGTCGCGGTCGGCTGGGGCCAGTACGTCAACGAACTCCTCGACTCCGCCTTCGGGGTGACCCTCCCCGCCGCCATCGCCAACCCGCCCGGCGAGAGCGGCGGCATGATCAACATCCCGGCCGTCGTGGTCGTGGCCCTCGCCACCATCCTCCTGGTGCGCGGCGTGTCGGAGAGCGCCCGGGCCAACACCGTCATGGTCTTCATCAAGCTGCTGACCCTGGCCTTCTTCTGCGCGATCGCCTTCACCGCCTTCGAGGACGGCAACCTCAGCCCCTTCGCGCCCCTCGGCGTCGCGGGCATCAGCGCGGGCGCGTCCCAGGTGTTCTTCTCCTACATCGGCTTCGACGCCGCCTCCACGGCCGGCGAGGAGGCCAAGAACCCGCGCCGCGACCTGCCGCTCGCGATCCTGTTCTCCCTGCTCATCGTCACGATCGTGTACGTCGTGGTGGCCCTCGCCGCGCTCGGCGCCATGCCCTGGGGCGAGTTCGAGGACGCCGAGGCCACCCTCGCGAAGATCGTCAGCGACGTCACCGGCGGCTCCTGGGCCGCGACCATCCTGTCCGCGGGCGCCATCATCTCCATCGCGAGCGTCGTGCTCACCGTGCTCTACGGCCAGACCCGCATCCTGTTCGCGATGTCCCGCGACGGCCTGATGCCGCCGGTCTTCGCCAAGATTGACCGCCGCACCCAGACGCCGGTCGCCAACACGCTGATCACCGGCCTGTTCGTGGCCGTCATCGCGGCGATCTTCCCGCTCAAGTACCTCGCCGAGGCGACCAGCATCGGCACGCTGTTCGCCTTCGCCATCGTCAACGTCGGCGTCATCGTGCTCCGCCGCACCCGGCCCGACCTGCCGCGCAGCTTCCGTACGCCGCTGTTCCCACTCACCCCGATCGCGGGCGTCGGCTTCTGCGCCTACCTGATCTCCGAACTCGACTCCAAGACCTGGGCGGTCTTCGCCGGCTGGCTCGCCGCCGGACTGCTGGTCTACTGGCTCTACGGCTACCGGCACTCCCGATGGCGCGACCAGACCTGGGAAGCGGGTCCGGGCGGAGTACGGGAGCCGCGGCGGTGAGCGCCTCCGCCGAGCCGAGCATCGTGGTCGGCTGCATGCCCGACGACCGCGGCGACGACGCGGTCGCCCTCGCCGGCGTCCTGGCCCGGCAACTGGGCTGGGGCGTCACGCTCGCGTACATCCAGCCGGAGTCCTGGCCGGGCACCCCGGTCGGCGCGGTCGACGCCGAATGGGCCGCGTTCCTGCGCGCCGAGGCCGACCAGATCCTGGACGGCGCGGTGCGCCGCCTCCAGGTCGTCGCCCCCGATGTCCCCTACCGGCGCGCCGTGCACGCCCACCGCGGCAGCGGCCGCGGCCTCGGCGAACTGGCCGAACGCCGGGGCGCGGCACTGGTCGTCGTCGGCTCCGCACCCGAGGGGCACCACGGGCGCGTCGCGGTGGGCAGCACCGCGGACCAGCTCCTGCACGGGTCGCCGGTCCCCGTCGCGCTCGCGCCGTGGGGCTACTCGGCGGCGGTGCCGTCGCGGCTCTCGCGCACCACCCTGGCCTTCCACCGCTCCGCCCGCTCAGCGGCCACGCTGATGTGCGGATCGCTGCTGAGCAACCGCCTGGGCACCGGGCTCCGCCTCGTCACCGTGCTGGCCCGCCCGAAGCGGTTCTTCGGCGGACTCCAGCACGCGGGCGTCGAGGAGCAGATGTTCCAGGTGGCCCGCGACCAGATGCTCGCCGACCTGGACGAGGCGGCCGAGAGCATGGGCCCGCGCGTGTCCGCCGACGTCGAACTCGCGGAGGGCGACGACATCCCCTCCGCCCTCGCGGCGGTGGACTGGACCGACGAACTCCTCGTCTGCTCGGTCAGCGACGTCGGGCCCCTGACCCGGGTCTTCGTCGGCGACGTGTCGTCCAAGATCATCCGGTCGGCGGAGGTCCCGGTCGTGGTCTTCCCCCGAGGGGCGCGGCTGGACGTCTGGCGCTGATCAGCCGGCGACCGGCGCCTCGACCGGCGGTTCGCCCGGGCTCCCCGGAGCGGCGGCCGGTGCCGGGGTGCCCGCCGCCCGCGGACGATCGTCCGGGGCCGGGTGCGCCGGGTCGGCCACGACGCGGATGGTGCCCTCGGGGGCGACCGGGCGCCACCAGGGCTCGGCGTCCCACTTCAGGGCCGGTTCCAGGAAGTCGCCGGGGCGCGGCACGGCCAGCCGTACGCCCCGGCGCTCCGCCTCCGCCGCGGCACGCTCGACCGGCTCGTGCCACGCGTGCGGGGCGAGGTCGAAGGTGCCCCAGTGGATCGGCAGCAGCACGTCGCCGGCCAGGTCGACGTGCGCCTGGACGGCCTCCTCCGGGTTGAGGTGCACCTCCGGCCAGGCGTCGCCGTACGCCCCGGTCTGGATCATCGTGAGGTCGAACGGCCCGTACGCGTCCCCCAGGTCGACGAATCCGGGGAAGTACCCGGTGTCCCCGCTGTGGAACACCCGGTGCCCGGGCCCGGTGACGACCCACGACGCCCACAGGACCGTGCCCAGGACCCGCGCCCCCCGATTGCAGTAGTGCCGTGCCGGGGTCGCGGTGAACGACAGGCCCGCGATGTCCGCCGATTCGTGCCAGTCGAGTTCGAGGATCCGGTCCGGCGGCACGCCCCAGCGCTCCAGGTGCGCGCCCAGCCCCAGCGGCACCGCGAACCGCGTGTCGCGCCGGGCCAGCGCCTTGACCGTCGCCATGTCCAGGTGGTCGTAGTGGTCGTGCGAGACCACCACGGCGTCCAGCGGCGGCAGTTCGGCCCAGGGGAGCGGGACCGGGTGCATGCGGGCCGGGCCGAAGGCGGCGGACGGCGAGCAGCGTGTACTCCACACGGGGTCGAACAGGACCCGGCGGCCGTCGATCTCCACCAGGACGGTGGCGTGCCCGAGCCAGGTCGCGCGCAGGCCGCTCTCCGGAGGCACGGCGTAGTCCGCGGCCCGGCGCGCGGTCAGCGGGATCGGGCCGGTCGGCCGCCGCAGGCCCGCGGCGGCGCGCTGCTGGCGCAGCATCAGCCGCATCGCACCGTCGGACATGCGCCGGGTGGGCACGGGGTTGCGGAAGGCGCCGTCGACGAAGTGCGGAGAACGGCGGACGCGCGCCAGGCGCTCGCCCGCGGGGCGGGCGCCCAGCGCGGCGGGCCATTGGGGCGCGAAGGCTTGCCCGGTCACTCAGACTCCAAACCACGCAGGACTCCGGCGGCGGTCGGTGCGGGGACCGGCCGCGGCACCCGCCGCCGCCGATGATCGGACGATGATCGGGACGAGGCCGGGTGAGGGGAGACTAACCCCCACGCCGGGCCTGAAACGTCGTTCGCCGGGAGGGCCCGGGCGTGGACCGGTGCTCCGGCGGGAGTAGCCGCGCGGGCCTTCCCGGGGAGTGCGCCGGGTGAGTGAACGGGTTGGTCGGCGGGGCCCGTGCCGCGTACCGGACGGGCACCCGCCCCCGACCTCAGCGGGGTGTCGGCGGTTCCCCATAGGCTCAGGGTGTCGCCGGATCCCGGGGTGCGGTCCCAACTCCTGTGCGGTCGGCGACTTTTCCCGACGCGCGCGGCGCACAAGACATCTCAAACCATGCCAAGGGGTGACCGGCCATGACCGACTCGACGTCGTACCTGGAGCTGTCCGAGGACGGCGGCGGCTCGCACAAGTTCTACGAGGTCGTCGTGTCCGGCACCGATGTCACGATCACCTACGGGCGCATCGGCGACCCGGGCAAGGCGACCACCACGCCCTACCCGACCGCCGAGAAGGCCGCCGCGGCCGCCGCGAAGAAGATCGGCGAGAAGAAGCGCAAGGGCTACGAGGACGCGGTGCGCGGCGTGCGCAAGCGCCGCTCGGTCACCCGCCGGTCCATCCCCTCGCAGGGCACCTCGGCCTCGCGCACGCCGTCCAACGTCAAGCGCGCGCCGGTGCTGTGGAAGTACAACTCGGGCGCGGCCGCGTTCGGCGTCTTCGTCGACAGCGAGCGGGCCATGGTCGGCAACGAGCGCGGCGACGTGTGGACGCTGAGCCACGAGGGCGAGGTCACCAACCGCTACCAGCTCCCAGACGGCGTCAAGTGCATCGTCGGCGACGAGTCGTGGATCTACGCGGGCTGCGACGACGGCAACGTCTACGACATCGGCGGCAAGGCGCCGCGCCTGGCGTACGAGATCGCCGAGGACATCGACATCTACTGGGTCGACATCCACGACGGCACGCTCGGTGTGTCCGACGCGGGGGGCGGCATCACCTCGATCGACCACGAGGACGAGTCCCTGTGGGCCGAGCGCGGCAAGGGCACCGGCGCGTGGATGGTCCGGGTGGACGGCGACGCCGTCTACCACGGCCACTCCGCGGGCGTCGAGGGCTTCTCGAAGTCCACCGGTGAACGGCTGTGGCACCAGCCAACCAAGGGCTCCGTGCTCTTCGGCTGGCAGGAGAAGGACGACGTGTACGCCGGAACCTCCGGCAACAAGGTGCACCGCATCCGCAAGTCCGACGGCAAGATGCTCGCCACCTACGACTGCAACGGCTCGGTCTTCAGTTGCGCGACCGCCCGCGACGGCGAGTACGTGTTCGCGGGCGACAGCTCGTCGTCCGTCTACTGCTTCAAGGCCGACGGCACGCGGCTGTGGAAGCTCGGCACCGGCTGCGGCTCGGCGTACTCGATGCAGTACCACGACGAGCGCCTGTACATCGTCACCACCGGCGGCCAGCTCGCGTGCATCGACGTGAGCGAGGCGGCCATCCACGCCGCCGAGGCCGGGACCGTGCCGGCGGTCCGCGACGTCAAGCTCGCCACCCTCGACGCGGTCGTGCCGACCGCCGAGGTCGAGACCACCTCGGACGCGGGCGACGGCGTCATCGTGGAGTGCGTCAGCGTCAACTCGCGCCTGCGCGTGCACGTCGTCTCGGCGGGCTACGAGGCCGGGTGGAACGTGCAGTTCCCCAAGAACATGCGCGTCCCGGGCGCACGGTACGTCGTCGAGGGCGTACGCGAGTCCGCCCAGGGCGGCTTCTACCGCGCGCACGGGGAGATCAAGCGCCTCGTCTGAGCCCGAGTCGCGGCCGGTTCGCGACCCGGTGACGGTCGTGCGGCCCAGCTCGACCGCTGACCGGACGAACAAGCGAAGGGCCCGGCTCCGCCGGGCCCTTCCTATTTCAGCTGTACCGCAAGTTCCGCATGTCCGCTGTACCGCAGGTCGGTCGGAACCGCATGTCCGCCGTTCCCGCGGGTCAGCCGGAACCGTCCCTGCTCCCGGACTTCGCGGGCTGCTTCCGCCCCTCCGCCGCCTGGGCCTTGGCCGCCGCCGCGGCGCGCTGCGACTCGGCCATCTGCGCGACGCCCTCCGCGTGCCGGCGGCCGAACAGCGACGGCAGGCTCGGCGCCGCCAGGAACCCTTCCGCGCGGGCGGACGCCAGCCCGATGCGCGGGAGTTCGCTCGCCTTGCGGAACACCAGGTAGCGCGGCTCCCAGATGGGCCGGTACTTCGCGTTCGCCCGGTACAGCGACTCGATCTGCCACCACCGCGAGAAGAACGTCAGGACCGCCTTCCACAGCCGCAGCACCGGCCCCGCGCCGAGCTTCGAGCCTCGCTCGAAGACGGACCGGAACATCGCGAAGTTGAGCGAGATCTGCTCGATGCCGTGGTCCTTCGCCTGCCCGATGACGTCCAGGATCATGAACTCCAGCAGGCCGTTCTCCGACTCGCGGTCGCGCCGCATCAGGTCGAGCGAGATGCCCTTCGGCCCCCACGGCACGAAGCTCAGCAGCGCGCGGAGCCGACCGTCCGCATCGGTGCACTCGACCATCATGCAGCGGCCGTCGTCGGGGTCGCCCAGGCGGCCGAGCGCCATCGAGAAGCCGCGCTCGGTCTCGCCGTCGCGCCACGCGTCCGCGAGGTCGAGCAGCGCGCTCATCTCGGCCGTCGGGATGTCCTCATGCCGCCTTATGCGCGTGGTGTACCCGGCACGCCTGACGCGGTTGTACGCCTGCCGCACCACCCGCATCGCACGGCCTTCGAGCGTGAACTCCGCGACCTCGACGATGGCTTCGTCACCCAGTTCGAGCGCGTCGAGGCCGTGCCGCGCATAGATCGTCCCGGCCTCCTCGCTCGCGCCCATGACCGCCGGGACCCAGGCGTTCTCGCGCGCCTCCTCCAACCACGGCTCGATCGCTCCCGGCCACGCCTCGGGGTCGCCGATCGGGTCGCCGGCCGCCAGCGAGACGCCGCCCACCACGCGGTACGCGATCGCGGACTTGCCGCTCGGCGACCACATGACGGCCTTGTCGCGGCGCAGCGCGAAGTAGCCGAGCGAGTCGCGGTCGCCCCACTTGCCGAGCAGTTCGCGGAGCTTGACCTCGTCGTCGGGGCACAACAGTTCGCGGCCTTTGGGGGCGCGGAACAGCACGTACAGGATGAGCAGGAAGAGCACGACGGCCGCGATGTTGATGACGATGTCGGTCGCGCGCGGCACCGAGATGTCGTCGTACGCGCTCTCGCGGGCCAGCGTGAACATGCGCAGCATCGTGTACTTCACGCGCTCGGCCATGGTCGCCTCGTCGAGGCGGTCGGTCAGCGCCACCAGCGTGGCGCCCAGCATGATCACGAGCGAGAGCCCGCCGAGCAGCACTGCGCCGGCCTTGGCCACGTTGCCGCGCTCGCCCTTGGCGTAGAACTCCGCGCGCCCGAGCCACAGCGCGGCGAACGGCACCAGAGTGACGGCCGTGGAGACCCAGTTGAACGGGTGCTGCCGGAAGTCGTGGAAGAACAGCGCCAGTACGTACAGCGCGAAGGTGGGGAGCAGCAGGATCGCGGTGAACACCCACGCGGCCCGCTTGCGGCGGTTGAGCATGACGGCCAGGAAGATCGCCAGGGCGGCGATCGTGAAGCTCGCGGTCAGCAGGAACGGCGTGAAGTACTCGCCGGTGTCGTGCCGACGCACGCGGGTGCGGAGCGGCACCATCAGCGCGGCAAGCAGGTCGAACACGCCGACGAGCCGCAGGTACCAGACGAGGAGCCGGGCGGAGGCGTGTTGGACGCGTTCCCGCCGCGTCGGCGCCTCGCTCGCCGCCTTGCCGTTTCCGCTCACCCGTCCACCGCCGGGCGGGCGGTCCGGACGCGAGGCTGGGCACGGTACATGGGGGTGGGCTCCTCGGAACGGGCGAATGCAGGCGAATGCCCGGTCCGATCCGCGGTGATGCCAGATCGTCCGGGCGAATTGTCGCGAGATTTCTGACCTTCCGAGGGTAGGGCGCCGACGGCTTTGCGCTCGTGAGCACACAGGCGGACATCGCCTCGTTCACGGGGATGACGGCCGCAAGGCGCCTCTCCGCCCCAGGGCCTGGCCGCCGGATCCGACCCGTCGCGCGACCCGGCCGGAAGGCTGCGGGCCTCGGATGTCGGCGGCGCGCCCAGGACGTCCGGCCCCGGGGCCCCTTCGGTTGTCCACCGCCCGCGAGCCGCCGCGGGGGGGGGG